>JBCDGE010000042.1:0-58605 GCA_038757895.1 Planctomycetota bacterium
CCGACGTTCGTCTTCGAGGGCGTGAACGGGAACATCGAGGACCTGGAGAAGATCGCCGCGACGAACGAGAACCCCCTCGTGCGGACGCTCGCGCTGCCGCGAGCGGATCACTTCACGCCTCTCGCACCGATCAACCGCGTGCTCGCGGACCGCGTGCTGCAGCACCGCGACGGCCCGTTCGAGGTCGACCTGGAGGGGCTGGCGGCGGCGTACGCCGACGGCTGGAACGCGCGGCGCGAAGAACGCGACCTGGCCCTGATCGCGGAGCTGCGCGGACGCGGCACGCCGTGGTCCGAGCCGCACACGTTCACGTTCACGCTGCGCGGATGGCGCGACGAGAACGCGCGGAACGCGGCGGAGCGCCTGAGCGAGCTGGGCTTCTCGCTCGAGCCCCTGCGCGAGGAACCGGACGCAGATGGCGACCCGAGCCTGCGCGTCACGGCGACGCGCACGATCCCGTTCGAGGTTGAAGCGATCCTCGCCGCCGCGCGCCAGGTGGCGGAGACCGCGGAGGACGCGCGGGTCGACGACGAGGGCTGGACGGCCCGGAGATGACGGCGCCGCTGGAGGATCAGATTCGGGCGGCTCTCGACGCGTTCGCGCGACTGGAGGTCGAGGGGGCACGCGTCAGGGAGAACGAGGTGGTCAACCGGTTCGTGTTCGAGTGCCTGCTGCCCCGGCTCGAGAAGGGCCTGCCGCTGCACGCGCCCGGTCAACTCGGCATCGAGGTGACGGTGCCGCAGATCGAGGGGAGGGGTGGAGCACGGAAGCACCCCGACGTGCGCAAGGACCTGGTGATCTGGTCCGAACCTGGAGAGACGTGCTGGTCCCGGGAAGACGGGCGACCGGTCCACTGGCCACTGGCGGTCCTCGAGTTCAAGGTCGCCAGCTGGAAGGACGGGCCAGCCGAGGCTCGAGGCAAGCTCGTGGACGGCCGCGAGGCCGACCTCGACTGGCTGGAACGGGCGACCGTCGCCGCCGGTCGCATGCTGGGGTTCTCGGTCGTCGTGGACGCCTCGCGGGCCCCCTGGACGACGGATGTCGCGCTCGTCTCGGGTGGGCAGGTCCGACCGAAATGGTGGGCGTCCGCCCGCTGAGACCACGAAATCGCATCGAAGACGGTTCGGGTTTCGAGGTCTTGACAAATCGATTTGTCAAAGCGACGATCCGGACCGGATGGACGACGTACAGGTCATCGACGAGCCCGACGCGGCGGTCGCGGCGCTCGATCCGCTGCGCCGCAGGCTCCTCTCCGAGCTGGCGGAGCCGGCCTCCGCCGCGACGCTGGCGGAGCGGCTCGACGTGCCGCGGCAGAAGCTCAACTACCACCTGCGCTCGCTGGAGCGGCACGGCCTGGCCGAGCTCGCCGAGGAGCGCCAGTGGGGCGGGATCACCGAGCGCCTCCTCGTCGCCACGGCGTCGAGCTACGTCGTCTCGCCGGGCGCGCTGGGCGAGGTTGCGGTCGACCCGGACCGCACCTCGGATCGGCTCTCTGCGAGCTACCTGATCGCGCTCGCCGCGCGCGACGTCCGCGAGGTCGGCGACCTCGTCAAGCGCGCGGCGGGATCGGAAAAGCGCCTCGCGACGCTCTCGATCGATACGGCCGTTCGCTTCAAGAGCCCCGAGGACCGCGCCGCGTTCAGCCGCGAGCTCGCGGCCGCCACGACGCGCCTCGTCGCCCGCTACCACGACGAGTCCGCGCCGCGCGGACGCTGGCACCGGCTCGTCCTCGGCGCGTATCCGATGGCGGCGCCCAACGGATCGAAGACCACCCCCAACCCCTGACTGGACTCCCCCATGACCGTCAACAAGGACGAACCCGGCCGCCGCTCCGTCGAGGTCGAAGTCGAGGTCCCCGGCACACCCGAAGAGGTCTGGCGCGCGATCGCGAGCGGACCGGGCATCAGCTCCTGGTTCGTACCCACCCGCTTCGAGGACGGGGACGACGGCACGCCGAAGCGCGTCGTCTCGAGCTTCGGCCCCGGGATGGACTCGATCGCCGACGTGACCGGGTGGGAGCCGCCCCACCGCATGACCGCGGACAGCCAGGACCTCGGTCCGGACGCGCCGTCGATCGCGACCGAGTGGATCGTCGAGGCGCGCGACGGCGGCAAGTGCGTCGTGCGCGTCGTGCACAGCCTCTTCACCGACGAGAGCGACTGGGACAACCAGCTCGAGGCCTGGGAGGGCGGATGGCCCGACTTCTTCCGCATCCTGCGCCTCTACCTGACGCACTTCCCGGGCGAGAGCTCGACGGCGCTGCAGCTGAATGCGACGACGTCCTCGGAGGCACCCGACGCCTGGGCGCACCTCGCGGACGGCCTCGGCCTGGCGGACGCGAGCGTCGGTGAGGAACGAACGACCGCGACCGGCGCGCCGCCGATGCGCTGCGTCGTCGAGCACGCGGGGAGCAAGAGCAAGGTCCATCCCGGAGAGCTTCTGGTCCGCATCGAGGAGCCCTGCGGCGGCCTCGGCCACCTGTTCGTCCTGCCGATGGGCGGCCAGGTCTACGTTTCGGTGCGCTTCTTCCTCTACGGCGACGGTGCGAGCGACGCGGCGGCGGAGATGGAGCCGACGTGGACGAACTGGCTGACCGAGCGCTTCCCCGCCGAAGAGCCGGCCTCGTGACCGGGCCGCCACCGGAAGCTAGGTGGCCGATGGGAACGAAAGGACTCGCGGTGCTCGCGGCCGCACTCACGTGGGTCGCGAGCGCGCAGGAATCGTCGAAGCCCCGGCCCTGGGGGACCTGGGCGCGGGAGGTCCAGTCGGCCCAGATCGTCGCGTTCGACGGGCGCGAGGTCCTGCGGCGCGACCTGAATCAGGAACAGTCCGCGGACGACGTCCACGTCGACTTCGACCTCGTCGACGCGGACGGCGACCTCCTCGGGTGGGGCAGGGAGAGCGTGTTCGCGCATCCCGTCGGAGACCGGCCGGGGATCGTGCGCCAGTTCCTGCTGTTCGATCCGAAGGCGAACGTCGGGTTCGCGCCGGTCGAGGGGGAACCGTTCCTGTGGTTCCGGCAGTCCGGCATGTGGGGGCCGGTCGAGGAACACGAAGGCCTCTTTGCGGTCCGCCGCGCGAAGGACGGCACGCTGGTCGTCGACTCGCTCGGCGCGCATCCGATGCGGATGATCGTCCACGGGACCGAGTGGAGCCATGAGCTGCTCGACCTGTTCCCGGGGGAATTCACGAAGGTGATCGCGAAGCCCTCCGAGGAGATCCTCCGTCGCGCGCGCGCCGAGCGTCAGCGCTGAACCAGCTCGTGCACCGTCAGGTGCGCCGCGTGCTCCAGCGGCTGACCCGCGGCGTCCTTCAGCTTCCACGCGACGTGGAGCTGCATGCACGGCTGGAACTCCGGCATGCGGAGCAGCACCGTCCGGCCGTCGGACGACAGCTCGACGTCCTCGACGGCAAGCGTCGAGCGCGCGTCGCGGCGACCCGCGAGGTCGAAGGTCGGTGAGCCGTAGTCCGACGTCCGGCGGTAGTTCCACGCCGTGACGGTCCAGCGCTCCGAGTCCCCTGTGGTCGACGCGTCGAGCGGTGCGAGGAACGTGAGCTCCAGCCCCTCCGTCGTCGCGCTCATGCGCGTCGGTACGTTCAGCGTCTCCGCCCAGCGCTCCGCCCGCGGGCGGATCCGGTAGAACCCGCCCGGCCGCGTGCGGTCGCTCGACCAGCCGAAGAGGCCGCACACGTAGAGGTCGCCGGTCACCGGGTGGACCCGGCCGTGGAGCAGGCCCGTGGGGAGCTGGATCCCGAGCTTCACGACGCCGCCCTGGGTGACGTCGCCGACGTCCTCGCGGAGCACGAGGTACACCTCGCCCGTCCCGTACGACAGCCCGAGGATCGAGCCCTCCAGCGGGCCCCACGCGGGGTGGGACGCGAGGAGCTGCGACGACGGCGAGCGGTCGACGCTCGGGTGGATCCAGCACAGCGGCAGCTGGTACTCGCCGTCCTTCGGCCACGCGGCCTGCACCGACTCGCCGCCGGCGCGGCGACGCTCGAACGGCGCGGGGCGCGCGGCCCAGCCATTGCCGTGGAACGGCGGGTCGCCCGCGTCCGGACGGATCAGGTTGATCCGGTTCGCCGGCGTCCAATGCCCCTCCTGGTCCGAGGCGAGCATCGACCCGTCCGGGAGCACCGTCAGCCCGATCGGGGCGCGGAAGCCGCGCGCGAGCACCTCGGTCGATCGCCCGTCTGCGCTGACTCGCAGGACCGCGCCGTGGTGGTCGTGCAGCGCGCCCTTCGCGTGCCGCGCGGCCTTGATGAACACGAAGCGGCCCTCCGCGTCGACGGTCAGGCCGGACGCGGGTTCGTGGAAGTGCTCGCTGTTGCGCGGCGCGTTGGACGCGCACTCGTAGCGGTCGGCCTCGCCGTCGCCGTTCGTATCGGCAAGACGCGTGATCTGATCGCGGCCGAGGACGAGCGTCGTCCCGCCCTCCTCGCACACGACGCCGAACGGCTGATTGAGTCCCGTCGCGAAGCGCGTCCAGCGCAGCGCGTCGAGGTCCTCGTCGAGTCCGTCGACGCGCCACACGTCGCCCGACCACGTCGCGACCATCGCGCTCGTCGGTCCGCTTGCGTCCTCGGTCGGGACGAAGTCGAACGCGCCGAAGCGCAGCCACGAATCGTGCGGATTGTCGTCCGGCCAGGTGAGTCGGTCGATGCGGAACGGACCGGTCCGGCCCGGCTCGCGGAGCGCGCCGCGGGCCCAGTCGACGGCCGACGTGCGCGAGCCGCGGCGGCTGCGGACCTCGAACTCGCGCGCGCTGTTGCCCGCGCCGGGCAGGAGCCGCGCGCCGTCGGAGTCGATCGCGAGCATCGCCGCGGCCCCGTCGTCGCTCGTGGCGACGGCGACCGTCGCCTCGACGATCGGCTCGCCGGTCGCGGCGGCGAGATCCGCGACGCGTGCGTCGTCCAGCGCGACGCCCAGGACCGCGAGGCCGTCCATGTAGCCGCTGAAGCGCGACGACTCGGGGAAGTCCTCGTTCGTCCAGCCGAAGCGCGGCGCAAAGCCGTCCTGGGGCTCGCCTCGCAGCTCCAGCCGGCCGCTCGCGACGCGCTCGCCGTCGACGAACAGCCGCACCTCGCCGTCCCCCGCGCGGCGAGTGACCGCCACGTGGTGCCACGCGCCGTCGTCGACCTTCGGCCCCCCGACGACGACGCCGACCCAGCCGACGTCGAGCGCGAGCCGCCCGCCGCGCAGGAACAGCGTGACGCCGTCCGGCGCCCACTCCCCGCGCCGCGGACCGCGCGAGAACACGGTCCCGTCCTTGGTCGTCGAGATCCACGCGGCGACGGTCGCGTCCTGCCGCGCGAAGTCGAGGTCGAGGCCCTCGGGCCACGCCGCGGCCGTTCCGTCGAAGTCGAGCGCGCGCCCGACGATCCCGCGCCGCCACGTGACGCCGTCGAGCACGAGGTCCTGCCGATCGGTGAACGCGTTGCGCTCGCGGTCGGTCGCGGTGTCCCCCACCGGCCACCAGCCGAGCCGTGCATCGGCAGCGCAGAGCGCGTCCGGGGTGAGACCCTCGGGCGGCGACGCGACGACGAACGAGCGGCCGATGGAACCGTCGCCGACGAGCTCCAGCGAACGCCCGTCCGCCGCAACGAGCGCCAGGCCCGCGCCGCCGTCGCCCGGCTCGGCGCGCAGGACGCGCGCGGCGTCGCCGCGGTCGAGCGAATCGCTGAGAACACCCTCCGTCACGAGCGGCTCGCCCCAGCGCGGGCGCGCGCGGCGGATGGACTCGGCCGCCGACGCGTCGGGGTCCCTGAGGTCGCCGCGCTCCGCGCGCGGCGCGAGCGTGACGCGCGCGACGCCGTTCGAATCGAGCTCGATGGTCTCGCCGGGCGAGTACGCGCCGAGCTCCTGCGGCGACAGCGCTCCGTCGTAGAGCCGGATCGTCGGACCGCGCTCGACACCCTCGCGGGACGACGTCGTGAACTCACGCACGAGGCCGTATCCATCGTCGTCCTCCGTGGCCCAGAGGCGCTCCCGCACGGTGGTCGCGCCGCCGGCGGTCTCGTACTCCAGGACGACGTCGTCCCCGTCGAGGTGGAGTCCACGCCACGCGCCGACGCTCTCCGGGATCGGCCCCCACGGCTCGGCGCGCGGGTCGCCGTCCGCGCCCTCGAAGACGACGCCGGGCACGGCTGCGTTCCGCAGGAACGGCTCGCCGTCCGCCTCGGGGAAGATGCCGTGCGGGCCGTCGTAGACGATCCCGCGCAGCGCGACCTCGCCGTCCCAGACCGAGCGCAGCGCGAGAAGGTCGGTGTCGAAGACCGCGCGCAGATCGGTCGGCTCGCCGTCGAGCGTCCGGAGCCGCAGCACGATCCCCTTGTGCACCGGCGGGAGGTCGCGGCCGACCGAGAGCGCGGTGGACAGGAACGGACCGTAGTCCATGCGCTCCCACGGCGCGTCCGGACGCCCGGCGTCGTCGGGGTGCTCGATCGCGGGGAAGTCGGGCATCGTGACGCCGGCCGGTTCGAGCCCGAGCGCCCAGTGCATGCCGTTGCCGACGAGCCTTCGGAACGACGCGACGCGGAAGTCCTCGGGGTGCCCCATCGTCGTCATGAAGACGCGGCCGCCCCCGGCGTGCGTCCGTGTCCAGACGATGGGGTTGACCGCCTCGGGCCCGAGCTCCTCGTCCTCGTCGTCCGGGAGGAGCGGCTCCCCCATCACGAGGACGCGCGCGTCAGCGGGCGGGTGGTCCGGCCGCACGTGGTACGTCCACGAGCGCACCTCGAACTCCGGCTCGACGCCGGCGAGCAACGGGTCCTCGCGCTCGGGCTCGGTCGCGACGGCGCGCGTCGACGCCCCGTGCCCGTAGTGGAAGATCCACGGCGCGCCGAGGACCTCGGCGCCGAAGTCGTTGTAGCCGGCGCGGTCGTCGTCCTCGTCGTAGGCGAACGCATGCGTCGAGGTCCGGAAGGCGGCGATCGGTCCGCCGCGGTCGACGTAGCGCTGGAGCGCGTCGAGGTCCGACTGCGGCCAGCGTCGGAAGCGCAGGTACAGCACGAGCAGGTCGGCCGACTCCAGCGCCTCCAGCCCCTCGACGTGGTTGTCGTCGCCGCTGTGCAGCTCCTCGTCGAGCAGCACGGTCGTGCGCCAGCCGTAGGCGTCGGCGACGCGCTCCGCGAGGACGGGCATCGTGAGGTGGCTCTGGTACTCGCCCTCGCCGACGACGAAGACGACGTGCGGCGCGTCCGCGTCCGCGGTCTGCGCCGCGAGCGGAGCGAGGAGCGTCGTGGCGGCGAGCAGGCGCGATGTGGCAGCGATCATGCGCGTAGTGTGCACGACCGCCGTCCGCTCGGGCGCTACCAGCCGCTGCCGAGCACGGTGAGAGTGCGCGCCGGACCGAACACGAGCCCGCCTGCGCGAACGTGCACGGTCTGCAGGAAGAGCGATTCGATGCCGAGCGGCGGCAGCGGCGGCGCCGTCAGCGTCGTCGAGACCGATCCGGTGCCGAGGAAGGCGCGGCGAATCGTCCCGGCGGAGCCGCCGACGAGCAGATCGCCGATCTGCGCCGGCACCGTGGTGCGGCCGGGGGCGGGACCGAGCGCGATCAGGATGACGTCCTGCGTCTCACCGGTCGCAGTGAGCGCGACCGGCGCGCCACCGACCACGAGGTCGTCGAGGTCGAAGCGGGGCGCGAGCCCGGGGAGGTCGGTCACGGTCGAGCCGCCGGCGAGCACGTCAGGCCCTTTCACGCCGACCGCACAGAGGTCGTAGGGCGGGCCCGGGAGGCCTCCGGCGAAGACGTTGTCGAGCGAGCGCAGGTTGCAGGTGTCGACCTGGACGCCCGGGCCGCCGTCACCGGACGGCTGGCAGATCTGCGTACCGAAGTTCCAGTTGTCCGGACCGCCCTGGCCGCCCTCGGCGCGGGACGAAGCGACGTACAGGTCCGAGCGCCGCGCGAGCACGCCGCTCGCGCCGGTATAGGTCTGCGCGGACGTCGGCCCTCCGCGCACGTCGCAGCCGGTGAGCGTGAGCGCCGTGTCCTCGACGTACAGCCCGGGCTGCCCCCAGCGCCCCCCGAAGATCGGGAGGGAGCCGCCGGTCGCGAACACCCCGTCCAGCGCCACGTCGTCGCAGCGCAGGATCGAGACCGCGGCGGTCTCTCCGGAGCCGAACGTGCCGTCCTGGACCCGAACGGACCCGGTGCAGTCGGCGACGATCAGGCCACCGTCCCCGCTCCCCGATGCGCCCTCGGCGCTGATCCCGGAGAGGAGGACGCGGTCGTCCGCAGCCAGCGCCTGGATCCGGATCGCCCCCTGGACGGCGACGCTCCCCGGTCCGCCCGACGCGACGACCGTGAGCGACTTGCCGAACACGCCGAAGAAGCCGTAGCTGCCCGGCGCGACCCGGACGACGTCGCCGGGCTGGGCGGCCGCGACGGCGGGGAAGATGTCGACGTAGGGACCGTTCTGCGCGTCGACGTCGAGAACGTCGGAGGTCGCGAGGGCGAGGGCAGGAAGAAGGGCGAGCACGATGATCTCCGGGAAGGGTGTCGCGGAGGGTCGATCCCGGGACAGGGACGGCGTCACGCGGAACTCCTTGCCCGTTTCCAGGACCCGGGGCTACAAACCCCGCATGCGCTGCTCGCTCGCTGCCCTCGCGCTGACCCTTCTCTTCGCGCTCGCGCCTCCCGCCGCGGCGCAGTTCAAGAAGGAGAAGCACCCCGACAAGGGGATCGCCTCCATCGAACGCCCGCGTCTGTTCGACCCCGTCCCCGTCCAGCCGGGCGAGAGGTTCATCCAGCTCTACTACAAGGAGCGCAAGGCCGATCCGAAGCGCAAGAGCCGGACGGCGAGGCGGTTCTATCCGGAGCTCTTCGTGCTGGACATCCCGCGGGACGTCGTGGTGCCGACGACCCCCGGCGTGGGCGGCACACCGCCGGAGGAGCCGGAGGAAGAGGGCGAGGACGGTAAGAAGAAGAAGAAGAAGAAGAAGCGCAAGGAGCCGCCGCGGATCGACGACCTGGCGAGCTACGTCGAGCACGTCCTCGGGGGTAGCGGGAAGATCAGCTGGTCGCTGAAAGAGGTCGGGCCCGGCAAGAAGGAGAAGACGCACCACACGCGCGTCTGGGACCTGAAGGGACCGAAGAGCGGTGGCAACCGCTTCGTCGGCTGGGCGTACACCTGGGAGGACAAGCAGCGCACGGTCGCCGTCCTCGGGATCTGCCTCCAGCAGGACGTCGAGGAGATGCGCAGGCTCTGGCGGCGCACGGGCGAGCGACTGGACCTGATCGAGGCCGTCGGATCGGACACGGAGAGCCAGAAGTGGCTGCGCCGCTACGAGCGGAGCGGCACGAGTCATCCGGAGTTCCGCATCGGCGTCCGCAAGGAGCTCGTCGAGCCCTGGAAGGCCGAGGACACCGAGAACTTCATCGTCGTCTACAACACGAAGGACAAGCCGCTGCTCCGCAAGGTGATGCGTGACCTGGAGCTGTGCCGGGAGCAGTACATGGAGCTGTTCCCGCCCGCGGAGAACTTCGACGCGGTCTCGACGGTACGCATCTGCAAGGACCGCGACGAGTACATCGCCTATGGCGGCTCGCGGCGCTCGGCGGGCTACTGGAACTCCGTCGCCGAAGAGCTCGTGCTCTACAACGCCGAGAAGAAGGAGCGCGGCAAGCGGGCGGACGACACGGACACCTTCATCGTCCTCTACCACGAGGCGTTCCACCAGTACATCCACTACTCGACGGGCGAGCTGCCGCCGCACTCGTGGTTCAACGAGGGCTACGGCGACTTCTTCTCCGGAGCGACGATCCGCAACGGGAAGTTCGTACGCATCGGCGTCAACCCGTGGCGCGCCGGGATGATCAAGCACCTGGTCGCGAACCGCAGCCACGAGCCGTGGGAGAAGATCATCGAGTTCGAGCAGTCGGAGTACTACGAGAACGCGTCGGCCAACTACGCGCAGGGCTGGTCGATGATCTACTTCCTCAACCGCTCGCCCGTGGTGAAGAAGCACGAGCAGTGGTCGCAGATCCTGCCGAGGTACTTCGAGACGCTGAAGACCGCCTACGCCGAGGAGCTCGACGAGGCGGGCAACCCGCGCCTCCTGATCCACCGCGCTGTCCCCGGCAAGAAGGCGCGCGAACGCGCGCTGAAGGCGGCGTTCGAGGACGTCGACCTCACCGACCTCGAGGACGAGTGGGAGAAGTTCGTGCGGAAGCTGGAGCTGCCGAAGAAGCGGTGACGGAGGCGGTCACGGGACGACGGTGAGCGTGATCTCGGCGTCGCCTTCGGTGACCGAGACGGCACCGGTCGCGCCGTCGGACGCGTCCTGGCCGAGCGCCCACGCGGTGACGGTGTAGTCGCCGGGGGCGATGCTGCGGAGGTGCGCTCGTCCGCCGTGGTACCCGGTCCGGGACGACAGTTTCGACCCGTTGACCATGCCCACGAGCTTGACCTTCCCGATCGGAACGGGAGTGCCATTGGGATCGACGACGTGGACGACGATGTCGCGCGTCTCCTCGATCGCCTCCCGCAGGTCCACGGTGCGAGCCTCGTCGAGCTGGACCTCGGTCTCGGCGAGCGTCGTCCCGAGTCGGTCGGCGACGCGAAGTCGCAGCGGGATATCGGTCCGCAGGCAAGACTCGACGATGCGCCCTTCGTCGTCCGGGTGGTAGTCGATCTGTCCCGCAACGCCCGTGTGATCGATCGTACCCAGCTTCCCGATCCTCCCGACGAGACTCGAACGCCGGTGCCACAGCGACCAGGCCTCTGGCTCGAGGTCCGAGTGAGCGTCCTTCGCGATCAGTCCGACTCCGCTCGTGGTGTCGATCCGAAGGTGAACGTCCTCGGTTCGCGGGAGCAGTACCTCCAGGGTCGGGACCGGCTGCAGGACGACGCGCAGGGGTGAGTCCGGGCCGTGATCGATCCGGTCGCTCGGCTCCGGCAGGACGCAGAGCGCGTGACCGAAGGCGCTGACGAGGATTTCGCCTCCGGGAGGCCAGGAGACGACGCAGCGGCCTCGACCGTCGGTCTCGACGACCCGCTCCCCGACCAGGACCTCGGCGACGGCCGGAACGAAGGACCCGTCGGACTCTGAGACCACGTGCAGGTGGACGATGCGGGGGCGCGGAACGAGGAACGTCGCAGGCGACCCGAGGCTCTCCAGCTCGCTCCGAGGGATCTTGGTCTCGAACGAGTAGCCCGACTCGACGTCGAAGAAGCGGAACCGGAACCACCGGGCCAGCGTGTTGCGGTCACTGCCGACCCCGGTCGCGACCACAGTGGCGACGCGGAACTCTCCACGCGCGTCCGTCCGCGTGCCGATGCTCGGCACCCAGTAGTCACCCATTCGCGCGATCGACACCGAGCCGTGGAACGGAGTGGCATCGTCCTCCCAGAGGGCGCGCACCGGGATCGAGGGGAGCTCGCGAAGGCCGATGACGACGCGCTTCCGCGGAGAGTCGATCCGGACCACGTTCGGCAGGTAGCTCTCCGAGACCGCGGCTCGGTCGACGCTGGTGACCTCGAGGTGGTCGGGGAACGTGAACTGGAGACTCCGCGCCTCGACCAGGACGCTCAGTCGAAGCCCAGATGGACCGCGTTCGACCGTCACCCGGGTCTTCAGGTCGACGTGCGGGTCCACGCGATCGAAGATCACCTCGTCGGCGACGGCGACGGGAAAGGCCTCCCAGCCGGCGCTTGCCCTGAACGAGTCGTGGACATCTGCGACACCCGCCGCAGAGACCGACTCGCCGAACTCCAGCTCGACCTCCATCGGCTCGATGCGGTCCAGCGTCCGCGTCGCGCGCAGCTCGCCCGGCTCGGGCGCGTCGAGCGCGAACTCACGACCCACGAAGCCCGGCGCGGTGGCGACGATGACGCAGCGATTGTTCGGCCGCTGCGCCGTGCCGTCCCCATCGAAGGCCAGCGCCTCGACCGTCCGATTCCCGAGGATGCACGCCGCCCGCAGGCCCTCGATGGGCGCCCCCGAGGGATCGACGATCGCGATCCTCGCCTCGTCGACGAGGTCGAGATCTGCTGTCGTCACGGCGGAACGGCTCAGCGCCGGAACGGGAACCGCCGCGCTCGATGACGCGAACTCACGCGAAGGCTCGGCGCGGCCGATCACCCCGTCGGCGAAAGTGGGGCGCGACGTTCGCGCGTTCGAACCCGGCGTGGACGACAGCGCGACGAGCACCAAGACCACGATCGCCAGCGCTCCGGCGGACACGGCGAACTTCACGGTGAGCAGGGCTCCTGCAATGGGAAGAAGGGGAGCGGACCCATGCTTCGCCGCCGCCGCCACGACCGACTCCGGCGTGGCGGGCGATGGTCCGACCGGGACGGCGAGCGCCAGCGCCGGCAGCCAATGCGCCCAGCGCGGGTCGTCCTCGGAGAGGCGCGCGCGGAGTCGGCGGACGGCGCGCGATGTGCGCTGCCGCACGGCCGCCTCAGAGACGCCGGATCGAGCGGCGATCTCAGCGAACGACCGACCCTCGAGGTAGTGCTCGACGATCGCCGTCCGCTCGGCGGCGCCGAGGTCGGCGATGACGCGCGCGAGCTCGCGGTGCAGCACGACGCGATCCAGCGCATCGTCGCGCTCCGGCCCAGGGTCGACCGCTTCGTCCCGCGACCGCGCGTGCTCCGCACGGAGTCGAGCCTCGGCGCGCGTGCGAACGCGAGCGGCGCGGCGCCGCGCCACGGTGGAGAGCCACCCGCGCAATCGACGCCCCTCCAGCGCCGGCGGCCGCGAGGACGCGGCGTCCAGCACGTCCTGCGCCAGGTCGTCCGCCGCCGCCTCGTCCCGCACGAGCGCGCGCGCGACGCGGCGGAGCCAGTCGGACTCCTGCAGGAGTGCTTCGAGGGAGATCGGGGTGCCGGTCATCGCGGTGTGAGCGGTGCGCTCGCCCGTCCAGTGACGCGAGCGCGCGGGCCCGTGACGAGATTGGGACGATTCCGGTCCGAATGGGGCGCTCGGTCGGGCGAACTGAGGGCATGTCCGCTTCCTCCGATCGCATCGAAGCCCGCCTCCGGCGCGTCGAGCGCAAGCTCGACATGCTCCTCGCCCACTTCGACCTCGCGGACGCCGCCGGCGAATCGCTGCCCGACGAGGTCGCCGACGCCCTGCGACGTGGACGCACGATCGAGGCGATCAAGCTCTACCGGAAGGCGACCGGCGCGGGACTGGCCGAGGCGAAGAGCGCGATCGACGAGGCGTCCAGCAGACTCTGAAGCGGGAAGAGCGCGGGAATCTCAGGTTTCTCGCGCCCTGTCGGAAGCCTGGCCGCGCCTTCCCGGGTACCCCCCGTGCCCGACCGGGCCGCCGCTTCCCCGTCCCGCCCCGATGATCGTCACTCTCCTCGCTCTCGCCCCCGCACTCCCCCAGCTCGACCTTCCCGAGGACCTCACGTCCACCGCGACGTTCCCCGACGGACTCGTGCTGTTCGACGCCGACGCGGACGGGGACGACGACGTCGTCGCGCTCTCCGGGCTCGAGCGTCGGATCGTGTGGTTCGAAGCGCTCGGCGCGGGCGCGTTCGGGCCCAGCCTCACGCTCGTTCCTGTCCCGGTGGATGCGCGGCGGCTCGTCGGCGCCGACTTCGACGGGGACGGGGACACCGACCTGGTCATCGGCGGGCCTCCGGACGACAGCCTGTGGGTCGTCGAGAACCTCGGCGGCGGCGTGTTCGCGGCGCCCCGCCCCTCGGCCCCCTTCGGCGGGTCGATCGGCAACTTCCAGCTGGGAGACGTCGACGGCGACGGAGATCTCGATCTCATTGCCATCACGAACGGAACCACCAGGCGAGTGAACCTGTTCCGGAACCAGGGTGCGCTCGACTTCGCTGCGCCGATCGACCCGACGTCCCTCGGCAGTCCGTCGTCCCAGGCGGCGGAGCTCGCCGACTTCACCGGCGACGGCGTCCTCGACCTCGTCGTGATGATCGGGATGTCGAATCCCGTGACCGACGACCTCATCCTCCTGCGCGGCGATGGCGCGGGCGGGTTCTCGGGCTCGACCCTGATCGAGTCGGGGAGCAACCTCGTCGCGCTCGACAGCGGCGACGTGGACGGCGACGGGGACATCGACCTCGCCACGTCGCGGGTCAACCAGAACGACTCGGGCGTCCTCCTGAACCTGGGGAGCGGCGCGTTCGGGCCGTACACGCGGGTCGGCAACGCGGCCAACTACGTGATCCAGGTCTGGCTGGAGGACACCGACCTGGACGGTGACGATGACCTGCTGGTGGAGCGGAATCCGTTCGCGTCGGTGGTGCGGCACTTCGAGAGCCTCGGCGGCGGGTCCTTCGCCTCGTCCTCGGTCGTCTTCCGCGACGTCCTCGGGGCCCTGAACCACCTGCAGGCCGCGGATCTGAACGGGGACGGCGCCCCCGACCTCGCCGCCGCGGGCTGGTCCCCCGACGGGTCGTTCGTCGCGTGGGCGGCGGGGACGGGGTCCGGGTCGCCGGACCCGTTCGAGGACGCGGTCGAGCTGACGGCGGCGGTGCGGAACGTCGCGATCGTCGAGGCGGGCGACTTCGACGGCGACGGGGACCAGGATCTGATCGCCTCTGGCTCGGAGGACGACCTCACGTACTTCGAGAACACGGCACCCGGCACGTTCGAACGGCTCCGCAGAATCCCCATCGGCGGCGTACGGCTCCGGCCGTTCGAGGTGTCCGACTTCGACGGAGACGGCCTGGCCGACCTGGCGGGTACCGAGGACCTGGGCACGCTCGTCGTCCGGCGCAACCTCGGAGACCTCCAGTTCGACGCCTCGGTCCAGCTGGCGATCGACGTGCGCCGGATTCGTCGCGGCGATTTCGACGGCGACCAGGACATCGACCTGGCGATCGGGCTCGACGGGCCGATGGGAACGGGCGAGGTCGCCTGGATCGAGAACCTGGGCGGGTTCCAGTGGGCGCCGGTGGACGTCCTCGACGCCACGCCCTTCAGCTTCGTGAGCCTCCAGTCGGCCGACGTCGACGCCGACGGGATCGACGACCTCGTGGCGGCGCGTCGATCCGCAACCGGCTCCGACCTCGTGTGGTTCCGCGGCACGGCCCAGGGCCCGCAGGGCCCGCTCCCGCTCCACGTCGGACCGGTCGGGAACGTGTCCGTGGGTGACATCGACGGGGACGGTCGCCTCGACCTTGCGAGCAACAGCTTCCTCGTCGGAGAGGCTCTCCTCTGGTGGCGGAACCTCGGTGGAGCGGCGTTCGCGCCGGCGGCTCCGATGGGGGTCGACCCGAACGCGAGCGATCTCGTCGCCCTGTTCGACGTCGACGGCGACGGCGTGCTCGACGTGATCTACGGGACGCTCGGGAGCTTCGAGCAGTCCCTCTGGGCGAGGGGTCTCGGCGGCGGCACGTTCGCCCCCACCCAGCTGGAGGTCGCCCCCCAGGGCCGCGTGCTGCACTTCGCCGACGTCGACCTCGACGGGGACGAGGACGTCCTCACGACGGCTGACTTCTTCGACTCCGTGGGGCTGATCCGCAACCTACGGCTCGGCGACGTCGGAACGCCCTACTGCTCGAACGCGGTCCCGAACTCGACCGGTTCGATCGGCCGTACACGACTCGTCGGCTCGCCCGTCGCGGGCGAGAACGTCCTGACCCTGCGCGCGTCCGCGCTCCCGGAGTCGTCGGTCGGCTACTTCCTGAACAGCCAGAGCCCGGGCAACACGTTCCCGGTCGTCGCCTCCGTCGGGCGCCTGTGCCTGGGCGGCTCGATCGGCCGCCACCGCGGCCCGGGAGAGGTCCAGTCGAGCGGCACGGACGGGTTCTTCGACCTCCGCCTCGACCTCGCGGCGATGCCGACCCCGACCGGCCCGATGCCGGCCCTCGGCGGCCAGACGTGGTACTTCCAGGCCTGGCACCGCGACGCCGTTGCCGGGCAAGTTGTGTCCAACTTCACGGACGCGATCGAGGTGCTTCTGCAGTAGCAGTTGCCCGGGAGTGGAGCGCGTGGCACCGTCCACGCGCAACATGGTCCCCGCCTCCCCCCGCGCCTCGCGTCGGCGTTCGCGCTCCTGATCGCGACCTCGTGCGCGTCGCCGCTCCCGCGACCCGTACTGACGACTCTGTCGTTGCAGGGCGCGGAGGCCGCGCCTGCAGCGCTCGATGCGACCGCCACCCCAGCCGTCACCCCGGCCACGGCCACACCGGAACCGGAACGGCCCTGGACGCAGTTCGGACTCGCCGCGGGCGCGGTCCTCGCGGGCGTCGACAGCGGAGTGCGCCTCGGTGTCGAGGGGGTCGGCATCGGCGTGGACCTGGAGGACGCGTTCGAGCTCGACACGACGACGCGCACGGCGCGGATCGAGGGGTTCTGGCGCTTCACCAAGAACAAGCGCTACCGCTTCGACCTGTCCTGGATCGACCTCTCGCGCGATTCGAGCATCGTCTCGGAGAGGAACCTCGACCTCGGCGGCGGGATCGTCATCCCGATCGGCTCCCAGGTGTCGACGCGACTCGACATCAACCTGATCCGGGCCGCGTACAGCTACTCCTTCCTCCAGGACGACCGCGTCGACCTGGCGGTCTCGGGGGGCTTCTTCGTCGCGCCGATCAACTACGAGCTGCGCGAGACGGGGCTCGCCGACGTCGACGAGAGCTTCGGGATCACGGCCCCTCTTCCCGTCGTGGGCTTTCGCTTCGACTTCGCGCTGACGCCGCGCTGGTTCATCGTGAACGACACGAACCTCTTCTTCCTGGAGTTCGACGGCTTCCGCGGCTCGCTCGCGAACATCGTCACGAGCGTCGAGTACCGGGCGTGGAAGCACGTCGCCCTCGGGGTGGGGGTCGACTCGTTCGACCTCGGCGTCGAGCGGAACAGGTCGACGAGCATCCCGGGCGTGAACCGGCTCGGTTCGATCGAGTTCGACTACACGGGTCTCGTGCTGTTCCTGAAGACGGTCTTCTGAGCGGGTCCAGCGTCTCGGGACGATCCCCACCGCCGAGGACGACCCTGGTCGACTGCTGCGCGGCGCGCTAGGGTGCGACGGGGCGAGCGATGCGCGCCCGCCCTCTCAACTCGTCGTCCCGCCGTCCAGGAGGCCGCATGCTGCGTTCCGTCGAAGCCAAGCACCACATGACCGTCGCCCCGGTGACGCTGACGCCCGAGACAGGGATCTTCGAGGCGATCAAGGCGATGCTGGATCGCAAGGTGTCGGGTGCGACCGTGATCGACGCGGACAAGAACGTGATCGGCGTCCTGTCCGAGATGGACTGCCTGCAGGCGATCCTCGCGGGCACCTACCACGAGGAAGTGGGCGGAACGGTGGCCGACGTGATGACCTCGGACGTGGAGTCCGTCAGCGCGGACGCGAGCGTCCTCGAGGTGGCCCAGAAGATGATCGACGGGCACCGCCGCCGGATCCCGATCGTCAAGGACGGCAAATTCGTCGGCCAGTTCAGCTGCCGGAGCATCCTGCGCGCGGTGCTGGAGTTCGCCGGCGCGCCGAAGACGCACCCGGACTGAGTCGGGCGCTCAGCGGACGTCCCAGGGCTCGGACGTCGCCATCGGGTGGCGGTCGATGTAGTCCGTCATGTCGCCCATCCCGTGGACGCCCGCGCCCGGGCCGAGGTGCACGACGCGCCCCAGGTGCCGCGCCCACGCCCCGCCGAAGATCGGGAAGCCGATCATCGCCCCGGCGCCCCGCCGGACGACGTCGAGCACTTGAAGGCCGATGCTGACGGGGTCGAAGACCGAGCGGAAGTTGACGATCCGATCCTTCAGGGCGGCCTCGTTGACGTTCGACGTCCCGGTCACGGCGCTCCAGTGTTCCATGTGCGCCCCCATCGCCGGCGCGTTGAAGGTCGCGGCGCGAACGCCGTACGCGGCCGCGATGAACTGGGCGAGCCCGCCGCCGAGCGAGTGGCCGACGACGATGATCTCGCGGCCCTGGCGCACGTCGTTCGCGGCGATGTAGAGCCGGTTCGCGCGCTCCATCTGGTCGATCGGGACGTCGTTGCCCGCGATCGCCAGGTCGGCCTTGAGGTCGCCCCACGACGTCGGGTCCGTGCCCGCGAACGCGAGCACGATGTGGTTCGCGCCGGGCGCCGAGTAGATCACGCCGGTGAAGCCGCTCCCCTGCTCGTGGACCCACTTCTGCGGGAAGTAGCCGCGGATCGGCGGCGGGCCCGACGTGGGGACACCAGGTGCGATCTCGGCCCCGTAGACCGAGCTGGCCATGTGGGCGGCGCCCTGCAGCGTGAGCTTCATATGGCAAGAGGGGCGAGGACGCGCCCACCCCACGCCCACATCTTCGAGATTGGTAAGTTCCCTCCCGGCAAGCTGTCGAACCGCGACGCGGCTGGTAGGACGGGTACGCCCCCAAGACCCCGATCCACCGCCATGAAACTCCTCCTCCTTGCCGCCCTCGCCCTCCCCCTCGCCGCCGCCGTCCAGGAAGACGCGAGCGCTCCGAGCAAGGACCGCGCCGCCGTGGAGCGCGCGATCCAGGACTACGTCGAGGGCTTCTATCACGCCAAGCCCGAGCTGCTGGAGCGCGGGGTCTCGAAGGACCTGAAGAAGATGGGCTACTGGCGCAAGGACGCCGACGCGCCCTACAGCGACGCGATGCACATGACGTTCGACCAGGCGATCGCTCTCGCTAAAAGCTGGAACGCGAACGGCGAGCAGGGCGACGACCTCACCTACGACATCGAGATCTACGAGGTCGCCGACAAGACCGCGTGCGGCAAGCTGACGGCGAAGTGGGGCATCGACTACTTCCAGCTCGTCAAGGAGAAGGACGACGCGTGGAAGATCCACCACGTGCTCTGGCAGAGCCACCCGCCGAAGGCGACGAAAGAGGCCGGCAGCGCGATTCGCTAGCGGATTGCGCGTCTGGAGCGCGCCCCCGACAATCGGAGCGTGACGGTCGACGACGACGGCACGCCCACGACGAAGCGCGGCAACGACGAGACCGAGGTCGCCGGCGAGCGCGTCGTCGTGGACGACGTGCCGGGCGACCCCGGCGTGATCGGTCCGTACCGCATCGTGCGTCTGCTCGGCGAAGGCGGCATGGGGACCGTCTACGAGGCCGAGCAGTCGGAGCCGATCAAGCGCACGGTCGCGATCAAGATCATCCGCGCGGACCGCGACAGCGAGACCGTCGTCCGCCGGTTCGAGATCGAGCGCGAGGCGCTCGCGCGGATGGACGACCCCGGGATCGCGCGCGTGCTGGACGCCGGGCTCACGCCCGACGGTCGGCCGTTCTTCGCGATGGAGCCGGTCGAGGGCGTTCCGATCGACCTGTACTGCGACGAGAAGGGGCTGGACCTGCGCGCGCGACTGCGGCTGTTCGTGCGGGTCGCCCGCTCCGTCCAGCACGCGCACCAGCGCGGCATCCTCCACCGCGACCTCAAGCCGAGCAACGTCCTCGTGGGCGACGTCGACGGGAAGCCGCGGACCAAGATCATCGACTTCGGCCTCGCGCGCGCGATCGAACCGAGCTCCAGCATCGCCGTCGTGACGGCAGGCGAGGAGGTCGTCGGCACGCTTGCGTACATGAGCCCGGAGCAGGCGCGGATCGTCGACGCCGACGTGGACACTCGAACCGACGTCTACTCGCTCGGCGTCCTGCTCTACGAGCTCATGACCGGCCGACGCCCGACCGACGACGCGTCGGGTTCGAGCTCGTTCGCGCAGGTCTTCCAGCGCGAACGACGCGCACTGCGCCCGAGCGACCGCTACGCCGAGGACACCCAGTCGACGCACGCGGTCTCACGCGGGGGCTCCTCGAGAGCGCTGCGCCGCGCGCTGCGCGGTGACGTCGACTGGATCGTCCTGCGCGCGATCGAGGTCGAGCCGAATCGTCGCTACGCGTCGGTGTCGGAGCTCGCGAACGACGTCGAGGCCCACCTGGAGGACCGTCCCGTCGTCGCGAGCCGGCCCGGCGTCGCGTATCGCGTCAGGAAGCTCGTTCGCCGTCACCGCGTCGCGAGCGGCGGGGTCGTTCTGGCCGCTGCCGCGCTCGTCGTCGCGACCGTCGTGAGCTCGTCGATGGCCTTCCGCGCGACCGTCGCCGAGGCGTCGACCAAGACGGCGCTCACCGAGATCGAGGCGCAGTTCGACGTCATGCGGCACATGCTCGTGACGCCGGATCCGCGCAATCAGGGACTCGACGCGACGCTCGGCGACATGCTCGAACGCGGCGTGTCGTTCGTCCAGGACCGCTACCCGGAGCGGCCGCGGACGATCGCGGCGATGCTCGGGACGATCGGCGCGACCTACCGCGAGCAGGGGGATGCGGAGAAGGCCGAGGAGTGCCTCCTGCGCGCCATCGAGTGCTGGCGCCAGGTGCCGGACGCGGACCCGGTGAGGCTCGCGTACGACCTGAACGGGCTCGGGATCCTGTACGCGCGCATCAACCGGGTCGACGAGGCGCTGGAGTGCTACGACGAGGCGCTCGCGCTGTTCGGGAGCATCCCGGAACCGACGGATCAGAATCGGCTGACGGAGGCGAGCTGGAGCTACAACCTCGGCAGGCTCCTCGCGCGGATGTCGCGCTTCGAGGAGGCGGAGACGCGCCTGATGCACGCGCACGAGCTGCACGAGCGGTACGAGCCCGACGACCTCTCGCTACGGTCGTTCTCCCACGGCGGGCTCGGCGAACTCGCCGAGGTCCGCGGCGACCTCGACCTCGCGATCGACCACTACCGCGAGTCCGCCCGCTGCGCGGCCGCCGCCTTCCCGGAGGGGCACGTGCACCGCGCGACCGCGGCCAGCCAGCTCGGAGCCGCCTACCTGCGTCGGGGTGACGTCGAGGCCGCCGACGAACCGACGGCGGCCGCGCTCGCGCTGGCGAGGAATGCGTACGAGCCCGGGTCCTTCTACCTCGACATCCACCTGCAGCGTCGCGTCGACTGGTGCCTCGCCGGCGACGATCTGGAGCAGGCCGACGAGCTGATCGCCGAGATGGAGGAGACGGTGCCGGAGGAAGATCCGGACCGCTGGTCGTGCGTGCTGATCTATCGCGCCAACCTGCTGCACGAGCTCGGCGAGGTCGACGAGGCCCGCGCGATCGTCGAGACCGCGATGCCGCTCTACATGCGCCGCCCGTCGATCCAGCCGTCGATGCTGGAGACGGCGGAGCGCATCACCGGTCGCCAGCTCGTGGACCGGCGTGGGCTGCGCTTCCTCGGCGCCGACAGCGAGCGGTGATCGCAGCTCGCGCCGGCACCGCCCCGATTGCGTAAAGCTTCGGGCACACCTCTGCCGGGATTCCCGCCCTCGGTACGCTCGGTGTCATCGCGCCGCGGATGCGGCCGCTTCCTTTCTCCTCCCGGCGTCCTCGTCGGGCGGCCCTCTGCCAAGTTTGTCCCCACCGCCGCCCTGGCGGCACGACCATGAGATCGCGCAGTACTCAGACCCTCCTCGCTGCTCTCTCCACCGGCGCGCTTGCGACGAGCGCAGCCACCGCGCAGACCCTGATCACCGACAACTTCGAGGCCGACTCGTCGGCCGACTACACGCTGGTCGACGACGGCGCGCCGGACGGCGCCCAGGCCTGGGCGTTCAACTACACGAACCTCGGGATCCCCCCTGCCCCGCGGTCGGGCGCCGGCGAGACGAACGGCGTGCTCTTCACCGCGAACGACACGATGGCCGTCGCCGACCACTGGACGGCGTTCCACAACACCGCCGTGACCGCGGACTCGTATCGCATCACGGTCGACGTCTGGATGAACTTCGTCGGGGCCTCGGGCACCACGGAGTACGCGCACATCGGCGCCGGCGGTGACGGCGCCACGTTCAACTCGGTGTTCACGCCGATCTCCGGCAGCGGCGCGTTCCTCGCGTTCACGGGCGACGGCGGCTCGTCGTCGTCGGACTACCGCTGGTTCCGGGACGCGGCCAACACGCCGGCCGGCGACTCGGACAGCACCACCCTGCCGAACAGCCACCCGAGCTACCTCGGCCACGGGAGCCGGAACACGGACCAGTTCTTCATGGACCTCTTCCCGGCGCCGCCGTCCACCATCGTCGGCTCGCCGAGCAACATCTGGACGACGGTCGAGGTCGAGGTCGACAACCTCAACGGCGTCATCTCGTTCCGCTTCGACGGCGTGCTGACCTACCAGGGCGGCTTCGACGGCCGCCTCGACGGTCTCGTCAGCATCGGGCTGTGCGACGTCTTCTCGTCGGTCTCCCTCCCACAGAACTTCACGATCTACGACAACCTCCTCGTCGAGGAGGACACGTTCACGATCGGTGACAACTACTGCATGGCCGCCCCGAACTCGACCGGCGGTACGTCGTCGATCTCGGCGACGGGCAGCGTGCTCGTCGCGCGCAACAACGTCGTCCTCCAGGCGACCGATCTGCCGAACCAGGCCTTCGGGTACTTCCTGACGAGCCAGACGCAGGGCTTCAACATGATGCCCGGCGGCAGTGCGGGCAACCTGTGCCTCGACGGCGCGGTCGGTCGCTACGTCGGCGCGGGCCAGATCCAGAACTCCGGCGCGGTCGGCGCGTTCGACCTCGCCATCGACCTGACGCAGCACCCGCAGCCGACGGGCTTCGTCTCGGTCATGCCCGGCGAGACCTGGAACTTCACCACCTGGCACCGTGACTCGATGGGCGGCTCCGCGACGTCGAACTTCACGGACGGCCTCAGGATCGTCTTCCAGTAAGCGCTGCCCCCGACCAGCGCGCCCCCGCGTCGACCGTCCCCGGGACGGGCCGGCGCGGGGGCGCGCTGCATCAGTCCGGACTCGACTCCGCTCGACGCGCCCGCTCCTCCGCCGCCGCCTGCTTGGCTCGAACGGTGCGCCGCTTCACGACCAGGGGGACCACGGCTCCGACGAGAGCGACGAGCGAGATCGGCGGCATCCCGCCGCTCCACTTCGCCGGGTGGAGCCAGCCCTGCAGGCCGAGCACGACGAGGTGCGCCGCGACCAGCGTGAGCGCGACGTACCCGACCCGCTGACTGCGCTTCCAGCGCCATCCCCCCAGCGCCTTCGGCATCGTCGGTAGCGTCGTGACCGCCGGTGAGAGCAGGAAGAAGAGGGCGACGATCCCGAGCGTCATCCCGAGCTCGCCGGTGAGGTTCATGCGGCCGTCGTCTGCGAAGTACTTCGCGAAGTACGCCGGTCGCATGAGCAGGAACGACATGAACGCGTGAACGGCGGCCAGGAAGAACCCCATCAGGCCGCAGAACTTGATCACGACCAGGCGCAGCGCAGGGTCGTCGTCGTACCGCCGGATGGTCTTCCCGATGAGGTACGAGGACGCGACGAAGAACACCGACGCGAGCGACGTCGCCTTGTTCAGGATGAACAGCGGGAAGTGGTCCCAGGCGACGTCACCCGCGACGTGGTAGCGGACGATCGCGTACGCGAGCGAAGCCCCGAAGAGAGCGAAGAACCAGCGCGCCGTGGTTGGCTGCCACAGGCGGTGTGCGGGGAGGTCTGGTTCTTCGCTCATCGAGCCGCCGTGGGGTTATTGGAACACGACCTCGAGCCCGTTCGTGAAGTTCGACGTCGCGCCGCCGCCGACGGAGTCACGGTGCCAGGCCTGGAAGTTCCACGTGTCGCCCGGCATGACCGCGACCGTGCCCATGCTCGGGTTCGGGAACGCCGTCAGGTCGGCCGGGATCGTGATCGAGCCGGTCGCGCCGGTGTTCTGGACCTGCATCTGGAAGCGGCCGACCGCCCCGCCGACGCAGATGTTCCCCTGGGAGCCGCCCGGGTTGGCGACGAAGCCCTGGGTCTGCGAGGTGATGAAGAACCCGAACGTCGAGTTCGGGAGTCCGTCCGCCACCAGGTTGAAGCTGTTGGTCGAAACCGTCGTGGAGCCGGTCGCGGACGTCACACCGATCGAACCCGTCGAGTTCGGGTTCGCGACGCAGTAGTTCGTTCCGATCCCCCCGTCGCGGTACTCGACGAGGAACTCGAACGTGTTCGTGTGGTTCTCTTCGGCGTCGTTCCACTGGCCGTTGCCGAACATCTCGGCGAAGTCCTCGGGCCCGCCGCCCGCGGCGGTGTCGTTGGGCTCACCCGCGGCCCAGTTCGCGAACGAGAGGTCCGTCCCGTCGAGCCAGACCCAGCCGCCGCCCGGCTCCGAGTAGTTCGGGCTCATCGTGTCCTGGAAGAGCCCGATCCAAGGACGCTGCGGCGCGACGTTCGCGATGACCCAGTCGACCTCTCCCTGGTTCGCGAAGACCGCGAGCCGGCCCTGACGCCCGAGCCAGGTGAGGGCCGCCGCGCGATCGCGCGCCAGCGGCCACGAGAGGTTCTCGGAGACGACCTCGTAGTAGACGTCGTTGTTCGGGTTGAGCGTGGGGATGCTCTGGGACATCGTCCACGTCCCGATGCCGGAGTCGCCGATCGAGCGCGCGCCGAGGCGGATCAGGTACGACTGGCCAGCGATGGCCTCGAAGAGCAGGCCGGGTTCGGCCGGGCAGGCCGACGAGCCACAGTCGAGCTGGACGAGGGCGCTGCAGTTCGTGCCGTCGTAGACCGCTGCGCGCGTCTCGATCGGGATCGTCCCGCAGGTCTGGATCGACATGCGCGCCGTCGTCTGCGCGGTCCACAGGTACCAGACGTCCTTGCGCACCCCGACGCCCTGGCAGTCGGCCAGACCGGGCGTCGCCATCGCCGCGACGTTGTCGAAGTCGAAGGGCCCGAGGCCCGAGATCGGCTGCGCGTTCGCGCAGTCGTCCGCACCTTGCGCGGCGGAGAGGCCCGAGAGACAGAGAGCAGCAGTGACGGAGATCGCGGGACGAAGCATCGGTGATCGGTGGAAGGAGAAGCCGAAGGAGCGCCGACCGGGCGACGTGCCCGAGCCAGCGCCCCTCCACCGTACCGAGGCGCGGGAAATGCCGGCGCCCGGACCCGAGGGCCCGGGCGCCGGACCCTGTCACGCTCCATGGACCCTGTCACGCTCCATGGGCCCTGTCACGCTACATGCCGTATCCGACAGGGCCGTGGCCCGGCACGCTCACGTAGCCCGCCCCGGAGACGGGGTCGTGGTTCCCCGCGCTGATGCCGGTGCTCCAGAAGAGGTCGCGCGGAGTGGCCCCTCCGACGTGGCCGAGGCCGCCCCCCTGCAGAGCGGCGTTCGATCCCATGACGCGCTGCATCAGCGCCATGTCCTCGACGGAGAGACCGCCGCCGGGTGCCCCGACTGCGAAGGAAGATGCGCCGTACCAGCCGGGAGGCATAGCGGGCTCGGCGTCAGGAACGAGGGACGACGCGACCGCGAGTGAAAGGGCGGCGCCGAGGGCGAACGCGACGAGGGTGCGCTTGTTCATGGCAGGGTTCCTCTGGATCTCGGTGGCTGGGTACGGCTCCTGAAAGGCCGCTCGACCCGCCGCGCAACGGCGCATGGGAGGATTCCCGGTACGAGAGCCGACAACGGGTCGCAGCCGCACGATCGCGGGCTATAGGTGAGCCCCGCCCGACCGAGCAGCCGCTACCGTCTTCCCCATGCGTCGGAACCTCTCGCTTCGATCGACCGGCGTCGCCCTCGCGCTCGCAGCGACGGTCGGCACCGCGACCGCCCAGTACCAGCTGGTCTGGGAGGACGACTTCAACGGCACTTCGCTCGACCTGAGCAAGTGGCAGCCGATGATCGGCGACGGCTGCCCCAACCTGTGCGGCTGGGGCAACAACGAGCTGCAGTACTACCGCGCGGAGAACGCGACCGTGATCGGCGGCTCGCTCCGCATCACCGCGCGCGAGGAGAATTTCGGCGGCCGTCAGTACACGTCCGCGCGACTCCGCACGGCCGGCATGGGCGACTGGAAGTACGGCCGGTTCGAGATGCGCGCGAAGATGCCGACCGGGCGGGGCCTGTGGCCCGCGTTCTGGATGCTCCCGACCGACAGCGTGTACGGGGTCTGGGCGGCGAGCGGCGAGATGGACGTCGTCGAGATGGTCGGCCAGAACCCGAACCGAGTGTTCGGTACGCTCCACTTCGGCGGTACGTTCCCCGCGAACACGCAGTCCGGTGGCGCCTACACGCTGCCGACAGGCACGTTCGCCGACGACTTCCACCGCTTCGCGATGGAGTGGGACGAGACGGAGATCCGCTGGTACGTCGACGACGTCCTCTACTCGACGAAGACGTCGTGGTGGTCGTCGGGCGGGCCCTACCCTGCGCCGTTCGACCAGCGCTTCCACATGCTGATCAACCTCGCGGTCGGCGGCAACCTCCCGGGCCCGCCGAACGGATCGACGTCGTTCCCGCAGACGCTCGAGGTCGACTGGGTCCGCGTCTACCAGCGCCCCGATCACGACCCGGACGCCTGCGTGTGCCTGTTCGACGACATGGAGCACGCCGATCCGTTCGCGAACGGGTGGTTCGAGTTCGACAGCCCCTCCGTCGGCGGAACGATCGCCGCGAACGAGTTCGCGTCGCCGCCCGGCGTGATCGGTGGCGTCTCGCTGGAGGCCGCGTGGGGCGGGCTGTTCAACACTCCTGGCTACTACGGCGGCTTCGGCCGGACCTACCCGCTCGACCTCTCGAACGCGACGCACTTCGAGTTCTGGATCGACCCGGACCCGGGCCAGCACTACGTCATCGCCATCAACCTGCAGGACGACGACGACGGCGACGATCAGGTCCCGAGCGTGCCGGACGGCGCCGACGACGAGTTCGAGGTCGAGGTCACGGTCGGGCCCGCGGGCAGCGACGTGCTGAGCGGTGGCGGCTGGCAGAAGGTGTCGATCCCGCTCGCCGACTTCGTCGACGACAACTCGTTCCACTTCGGCGGCAACGGCGTCTTCGACCCGACGCCCGTCTCCGCGGGCGGGAACGGTCAGCTCGCCAACGTCGTGTTCACCCTGACGAGCGTCAGCGGCGCCGCCACCACCTTCCGCACCGACGCGTGGACGTTCGTCCAGCGCGCGGGTGAGATCGCCGGTCGCGTCTGGGCGGACGAGAACGGCAACGGCGTCGACGACGGCGAGCCGGGCCTCGGCGGCGTACGGCTGGAGCTCGTCGAGGCGTCGACGGGCGCGGTCCTGGCGACGACCGAGACCCCCGTCGACGGTGCGTACGCGTTCGAGGGCCTGAACGAGGGCGGGTACACCGTCCGCGTCGACCCGGCGACGATCCCCGCGGGCGCGACGGCGACGTTCGACCCGGACGGGATCGCGTCCCCGAACGTGTTCTCGCTCTCGATCGGTTGCAGCGACGCGCCCGCGGGCCTCGACCTGGGCTACGACCCGCTCTACCTGGGCACGAACATCTGCGCGCCCGCGACGCCGAACTCGACCGGCAGCCCCGGTCTGATCCTGGCCGAGGGCTCGCTCGTCGCCGCGAACAACGACGTGCTGCTCTCCGCGTCGTCGCTGCCGTCGAACGTGCTCGGCTACTTCCTGACGTCGACGGCTCCGGGCCTCGTCGCGAACCCGGGCGGGTCCCAGGGCGACCTGTGCGTCGTCGGGAACATCGGCCGCTACACGGGCCCGGGTCAGATCGTCAGCTCCGGCCTGCTCGGCGTCGCCTCGCTCCCGATCGACCTGACCCAGGTCCCCACCCCCACGGGACCCGCGGCCGTCCAGCCCGGCGAGACGCGCTACTTCCAGTTCTGGCACCGGGACGCGAACCCGACGGTGACGTCGAACTTCACCGACGCCGTCGGGATCACGTTCCAGTAGGCCCCGCAGTTCAGGGCAAGAACACGCAGTTGAAGGCTGCGTTGAGCCCACATCGCCCGCCGATCGCGGCGCCGAGCGCGGTCAGCGCAGGTGCGAGGTTGCCCGCGACGTTGTCGCGTCCGCCGAGGACCGTGCACCAGGTGTCGATCGCCTGGTTCGACTCGCCGCCGACCACGACGGTGTTGACGCCGAGGTTGCCGAGCGCGTCGCGGCCTGCGAGGTTCGACTCGCCGCCGACGACTGCGGCGCGCGACCCGCTGGCGACGTTGGACTCGCCCGCGACGACGGACGCGCCGAATCCGCTCGCCTGGTTCAGCTCGCCGGCCACGACGGCGGCCGACGTCCCGCTCGCGGTGTTGTCCTGGCCCGCGACGACGACCGCGTAATCGCCGTCCGCCTTGTTGAAGCGGCCCCCGCCGACGCGCGACGCGCGCCCCTCGGCGCGGTTGTCTCGCCCGCCCGCGGCCAGCGACGCCGTGCCGGTCGCGGCGTTGCTCTCGCCGCCCACCACGGTCGACACGGCGCCCGAAGCGGTCGCGAGCTGCCCGCCCACGACGGTCGAGCTGCTGCCCGACGCGGTGTGGTCGCCGCCGCCGAACACCGAGCTGTCGCGCCCCGACGCGCTGCTCAAGTTGCCGCCGGCGATCGTCGCCCACATGCCGCCGGCGAAGTGGTTGCGCCCACCCGCGACGGTCGAGCCGAGCCCGTTCGCGCGACTGTCCTGGCCGCCGGCGCAGGTCGCGTACTCGCCCTGGGCGTCGTTCACGGACCCGCCGGACGTCGACGCGTAGAGCCCCGACGCGCGGTTGATCGTCCCGCCCGTCACGGTCGCGTAGTCGGCAAGCGAGGAGTTGTCGAAGCTCAGCACGGCGCCGGCGCAGCTCGCGTACGTGTTCCGCGATCCGACGCAGAGGTTGTGCGAACCGGTCCGGTCGTCGCCGAAGCTGTTCCCGGTCTCGTTGTAGCCGACGATCAGGTTGCCGAGACCGTTCTTGGTGGTCGTCGACCCGAGCCCGTTGACGACCTGCAGGTTGCAGCCCGAGATCCGGAGCGTCTCGACGGTGCCGCCCGTGCCGTCGGGCAGCTGGACGAGGCTCATCTTCCCGAGGATCGGGAACCACTCCGGGGGGACGACGTTCGTCGCGGTGGCGGTGAGCTGGAAGCTCGTGAGCAGGAAGGTGGCGCCGGCGATGGCGGCGCCGACGGCGGCGGAGGCAGGGTCGATGCGGTGTTTCATGGTTCGTTCCGGGTGGCAGGTGCGATCGCGCGCGGAACCGTCCGGCACGAGCGCGGCAGTGCGGCGAAGCTAACGCGCCCACCGCCTTCCCGCGGGGAGACACCGATTGGCTCCTACCGATGCGCATCAGCGGGAATGCGGCATCGAACGCGCAGAATCGCTGGGGCCGCCGCGACGCTCCGGTCGATCCAGTCGGCGGTCCCTCGCGGGCCCAGGACGCACGATGGCCAAGACGCTCCTCCTCGCCGCAGCGCTCGTCGCCGCGCTCCCGCAGCGCGCGAACGACGAGTCCACCTTCACGCTCCGCGCGGAGTGGGCGCCGATCGCGCGCTCGCACCACGGATTCCACCTGGAGGAGGACACCGGGCTCGCGGAGACGCTGAACCCCGGCGTCATGCGCGAGACGGCCGAGTACCGCTGGCGGCACGTCGCGTCGCTACTCCCGCCGGCCGGGACGCTGCCCGGCGACGTGTGGGAGCCGCCGATCGTCCCGATCGTCGCGATGATCCGCCAGCTCCACCCGTCGGCGACGTCGCGCATGCACCACCACGACCTGCTCATGACCGCCGGCGACGGGACGGCGGACGGCGACGAGGAGGTCCAGACCATCCCGATGCCCGGCGCGCCGATCGGCGCCCGCGCCACGCTGCTCGCGGCCAACGACGCGACGCTCGACGTGCTGCTGCGCGCGCACGTCGAGTTCCACCTGCGCGGCGGCCTCGTCTACTACACGCCGGCCCAGTTCGAGGGCCGGCTCGTCATCGATCGCGCGACGCGCCGCGTCCTCGCGTTCCAGCTCGCCGTGCCCGACCGCGACACGAACGTCGACATGAACGTGCACGAGCCGGGCGAGGAGGAGGGGCGGGCCGACATCGGCTACGTCCCCCGCCTCGGCCTGTGGACGGACGCGCCGGTCCCGCGACGCGACCCGGAGGTGCTCGAAGCGGCGCGCCTGCGGCTCCGCCGCGCGTTCTATCCGTTCGCGTCGATCGAGTGGCTGCCGCTGACCGACGCGCTCGCGAAGTCGCGGGGCACGGGCAAGCCGCTGCACGTCGTCC
Source organism: Planctomycetota bacterium (assembly GCA_038757895.1). Lineage (GTDB taxonomy): Bacteria > Planctomycetota > UBA1135 > UBA1135 > Saltatorellus. Next base: position 29,871 of record JBCDGE010000042.1, read on the forward strand.
AGCTCTTCGGGACGCTCGACGACGAGTCCTGCTGAGGCACGGGGCTCACGCTGAGAGCGGGTCCGCTCTCCGACCACCGCGAGCTCCTCGACGAGCGCTTCGTGAACGCCTGGATCCTGGCCAAGGACGCCGAGGCGCTCGCCGCGGACGAGACCCGGACGGACGAGGAGCGCGACGTCGCGCGGCGCCTGTTCGGCGCGTACTCGTACCCGATCAGCTCGCACGTCTTCGGGGCCGAGGGCGAGCTCCGGAAGACGTTCCCCGGCAACTCGATGTTCGGGGGAGCGGTCTATCTGGAGTTCCTCGAGCAGTCGCTGCAGGCGCACTGAGGTTCCCGCCGTGCCCGCGCTCGGCTACGCTGGGCGCACGATGGCGCGGCGGCTCGGCGGAACGGCGTGGCTGGCGGTGGGCTGCGTGCTCGTCGCCGCGATCGTCGGGCTCGCCGTCCTGTCCGGGCGCTCGGAGGAACGCCCCGAGATCGATCGCGCCGTCCCGCGACGGTCGGCGATCGGGGCCGGTGTGCGGACAGGCGACGGAACCCTCGCGGACGTGAGCAAAGGGGCCGACCGTTCGCGCGCCGCCACCGTCGCCCCGAGAGGGGTTGCGCGCGAGGTCGCTACCACGACCGCCACACCCGTCGAAGCCCTCACTGTCGGGAGAGACGCGGCGCTCCCCCCCGACCGCGACCTCCGCATCGCCGCCGACCTGCCGGCCGGAGTCGCGGCCGAGGACCTGGAGCTGCGCGTCTGGCGGTGGCTCGGACGCTCGGTCGCCCGCCCCGCGGTCTCCGTCGGTGTCCGCGACGACGGAGACACGCTGGTCGCCGCGATCCCCGGACCCTTTCACCGGGGAGCCCTCTGCGTCGAGCTCCGCACGCGCGACGTGCTCTGGGTCACGGGAGTCGCCCGGATCGGGAACCTCATGGCGTCGCGTCGGATCCTGACGCTCCGCCTCGAGCCGGTAGGTCGCCTGGTCGTCGTGGTCGAGCAGCCGGTTGAGCGGTCTGCGAAGACCCGTCCAGGCACTCGGACGGATCGAGCGCTGGAGCGCGCCCCGAGCGTGCGCCTCGAGGGCGTCGAGACGCGAACGGAGTGGACAACGTACGGGACGCGTCACTGCCGCGTGGATCGCAAGCACGAGGGGCGCCACGAGATGGTCGTCGACCCGCTCAGGTGTTCGAGCACGTTCTCGTGCCTTCCACTCGGCCCGGTCGTCCTCCGTACGACACAGGCTCGGTCTCAGGCGGACGTCCGGACGCTCGACATCGCCCACGGAGTCCAAGAGGTCGTGATAGCGCTGGACCCGCTTCCCGTCGCGGGGTCGATCGAGGGCGTCGTACGAATCCTCGGCGACGGCGCCGGCAACGCCGGCGGCCGCGTGTTCGCGCAGCACGTCGACCGACCGGAGGTCAAGTTCGTCCGGGCAATCCCGTCGGTGCCGGGCGAGTGGAGATTCCGCTTCGAGGACCTCCCCGAGGGGACGTATCGGATCGCGGCCTTCCCGGATCGGGCCGTGGACGTGTCACCGATGGAGCGGCGCGCTGCACCGCCGGCCACGGGCGTCGACTTCTCGCTGAACGGCAGCACGCCGCAGATCGGGCTCGCGTTCGAGGTCGTCGACGCGGCGACGAAGGCGCCGATTCCCACCGTGGACGTCGAGTTCCCCCGCGCGCTCGACGTGGTGCGCCGAAAGCGCACACGCGGCTCGTCCATCGTCTTCAGGGTCCCTGAGGGCACCGAGGTCCCATGGCGGATGACCTGCGAGGGCTACCGGCCCGTCGAGGGCGATCGCGACGCGTTCACGCGGTACGAGACACGACCGCACCGGCACCTGCCCGACGAGAAGGTCGACGTATGGGTCGCAAACGTCGAGATGGTTCGAGATCGGTGATCGCGCTCGGCCCGGCGGACCGCGCGCTGTAGAACCCCGGGATGATCTCCCGAACGCTCTTCGCCGCACTCCTCCTCTCCCTCGCCGCCTGCGCCAGCACGAAGGCCCAGCAGGAGCCCGCGCGGCCGACCGCCCGGATCTCGCACGACGTCTTCTTCACGTTCGAGACGCCGACCGACGAGGGTTGCGACGCGCTCGTCGCCGCGTGTCGCCGCCTGAGCGACCTCCCCGGCGTCGTCCACCTCGTCGCGGGTCGTCGGGACGAGACGCAGACCCGCGACGTGAACGAGCAGGCGTACCACGTCGGACTCCACGTCGAGTTCGAGGACCAGGCCGCGTACGACGGCTACGGCCCGCACCCGGTGCACATGGCGCTCGTCGACGAGTTCGTGTCCCAGATGAGCGCGATCGTCGTGTACGACACGCGCATCGCTCCGCCGCGCTGACGGCCGCCGCGAGCCAGACCGCGCGGCGGTTAGACTTCGCGGCCATGTCGCGCCGTTCCGCCCCGCTCCTCCTTGCGCTGCTCGCGTGCGCGTGTGGCGGCGACGCGGGGGAGGGCGCGGCCGGCGTCCCGTCGCTCGTCCTCATCACGCTCGACACGACGAACCCGGGCGCGCTCGACGTCTACGGCAAGGACCGGGGCGTCACGCCGAATCTCGCGACGCTCGCGCGCGACTCCCAGGTCTTCGACGCGGCGCGCACGGTGGCGCCGCTGACGCTGCCCTCGCACGCCTCGATGCTGACGGGGCTCGTCCCGCCGCGCCACGGGCTGCGGGACAACGGGCTCGCGGCGCTCCCCGACGAGGCGTGGACGCTCGCCGAGGCGGCGCAGGAGTCGGGGCGTGCGACGGCGGCGTTCGTCTCCGCCGCCGTGATCGACGCGCCGTTCGGAACCGGCCAGGGCTTCGACACGTTCGACGGCCCGCGCGATGCGGGCAGCAGCGCCGGCGACTACATGGTCGAGCGCCAGGCCCCCGAGACGGTCGGGCGCGCGCTCGCGTGGCTCGGCGACGTCGGATCGCAGGCCGAGCGCGGCTTCTTCCTGTGGGTGCACTTCTTCGACCCGCACGTGCCCTACGAGGCGCCCGAGGAGGTCGTGCGGGCGACGCGCGGCAACCTCTACCTCGCCGAGGTCGCGATGATGGACCACGCGGTCGGGCGGCTGCTGGCCGCGCTGCCGCCGGCGGACGAGTGCGCCGTGGTGGTCGTCGCCGACCACGGGGAGAGCCTCGGGCGCCACGGCGAGCCCACCCACTCGCTGCTCGTGCACGACGCGACGATGCACGTGCCGCTCCTCGTGCGCTGGCCCGGCGGGCGCGCCGCCGGGACGCGCAGCGACGCGCCGGTCAGCGTGTGCGACGTGTTCCCGACGGCGATGGCGCTGCTCGGGCTGGAGGACGACCTGTCCCACGACGGCGTCGACCTCCGGGATCCGCCCGGCCCGGGTCGCCGCGTGTACTTCGAGTCGTACGCCGGCTACATCGGGTTCGGCCTCGCGCCGCTGGCCGGGATCGCGGACGGGAACGGCAAGTGGATCGGCGGTCCGGGCGCGCGGCTCTACGCGGGGAACCGGCCGCCGCTCGACCCGCCGAACGCGACCGGCGCACCGGAAGACGGTGCCGACGTTGCGCGCTACCGCGAGGCGCTCGAGGCGATCCTCGCGCGGCCGACCCTCGACGCCGCGGGCCTCACCGAGGGAGCGGGCCACGCGATGCGCGCGCTGGGCTACGCGGGCGCCGGTGCGGTCGAGGACGACCTGCCCTCGGTCCTCGACGACACGGGGCGACCGAGCGTCGAGGAGGGCCTCGCGGACGCGCTGGCGACGTACGAGGCGGTGACGGTCGCGGGCGTCGGCCGACGCCGCGAGGCGATCGAGCTGCTCCAGGGTCTCGCGCGCCGCAACCCGCGGAACGCCATGGCGGCACAGATGCTCGGCGCCTTCCACCTGGAGGAGGGCGACGCCGCAGAGGCCGAGCGTGTCCTCGCCCGGCTGGTCGACCGCGGCGCGGCGGGGCCGGAGGCGCTGTCGCTCCTGGGCGAGGTGTACCTGCGGCTCGGCCGCCCCGCCGACGCGATCCCCCACCTGGAGCGCGCCGCCGACGCGCGCCCGGGTGATCCGAAGATCCGCGAGCGCCTCGAGCGCGCCCGCGCGGCGCGCTGAACGCCGAGGGCCGCTACGCTCCTGCCATGATCCGGCGCCTCGCGCTCCTCCTCGCTGCCATCGCGTTCGCCGCCTGCGGCGGCCCGGACCCCGCTCCCGCTCGGTCCGACAGGCCGCACGTCGTCGTCATCGTCGCGGACGACCTGGGCTGGGCCGACGTCGGCTACCACGGGGGCACGATCGCGACGCCCGCGATCAACCGGCTCGCCGCCGAGGGCAGGCGGCTGGAGCGCTTCTACGCGTGTCCGATGTGCTCGCCGTCGCGGGCCCAGGTGCTGACCGGCAGGAGCGCGGTGCGCCACGGCATCCTGCGCAACCTCAAGCCGCAGACGGACCGCGGGCTGCCGCTGGGCGAGCCGACGCTGGCGGACCGGCTGCGCGCCGCGGGCTACGCGACGACGCTGGTCGGGAAGTGGCACCTGGGCCACGGCACCGACGCGCAGGGCCCCCACGCACGCGGATTCGATCGCACGTACGGCCACCTGCGCGGGTGGATCGACTACGCCAACCACGAGTGCGACGGGATCCCCGACTGGTACCGCGACGGCCAGCCGCTCGACGAGCCCGGCTATGCGACGACGCTCCTCGCCGACGAGGCCGTGCGCGTGCTGGAGCAGCACGACCCGGAGACGCCGCTGTTCCTGTACCTCGCCTTCAACGCGCCGCACCCCCCGCTCCACGCCGCGCCGGGCATTCCGCCGGACGCCCCGGGGGCCGCAGGGTTCTACCGCTCGATGGTCCGCGCGCTCGACGACGGCGTCGGCCGCGTGGTCGACGCCATCGACCGCGCCGGGCTGCGCGACGACTGCGTGCTCGTCTTCCTGAGCGACAACGGCGGCTCGCTGAAGTTCGGCGGCCGGAACGACCCGCTCGCGGGCGGCAAGTACTCGGTGTCCGAGGGCGGACTGCGAGTGCCGGCGATCGTGTCCTGGCCCGGCGTCGTGGCGCCCGGGAGCGACGTCGCGTTCACGTCGACGCTCGACCTCGCGCCGACGCTGGCGGCGGCCGCAGGGAAGCCGATGCCGCCGACCGAGACCGACGGCGTGGACATGCTGCCCGTCTGGACCGGCGCGGTCCCGACCTCCGACCATCCGATCGTCGTGTCGGTCGAGCACGCGAAGCGGCGCAAGAGCGCGCTGCTGGAGGCGCCGTACAAGCTCGTGCACGAGACGCCGACGGGCGGCGGCACGCCGACGGTCTCGCTCTTCGACGTGGTCGCGGACCCCGAGGAGCGGTCGGACCTGTCCGGGAGCGAGCCGGATCGCGTTCAGGCGATGGAAGAACGTCTGCGCCGCACGCTCGACGACTGGGGCGGCTGAGGTGGAAAAGGGGCGGCCCGACCCTGGCAGGAAACAGGTCGGGCCGCCGACGGACCGGCACGGCAGGCACTGGTCCCGTGCCCGTCAGGTGACCCGGCGCCCCCGGCTCCGGACACGGACCCCGAAGAAGTTGACGGTCTCGTTCCGGAGCACCCACGCGCGACGCGCGCTCGCCCACCGGGGCGGGTACCCTTCGGCGCCCCGCTGCGCCTCCCACGTGCGTCCCGCCCGCGCCGGAGGTCTCCGCCGATGACGAGCTTCCTCGGGTCCCTGCGCCAGAACCGCGCCCTCCTCCGCGACCTCGTGAGCCGCGACCTCAAGTCGCGCTACGTGGGCTCCAGCATGGGCTTCTTCTGGTCGGTGCTCTTCCCGATCATCAACCTCGTCGTCTTCACGTTCGTCTTCCGCGTGATCCTCAACACGCGCTGGGGCGACGAGCAGGGAGCGCTGGAGGTCGCGCTCGTGATGCTGGCGGGGATCGTCGTCTGGTCGGCCTTCTCGGAGTCGCTGAGCCGCTCCGCGAACTGCCTGATCGACAACGCGAACCTGATCCAGAAGGTCGTGTTCCCGGCTTCGATCCTGCCGGTCTACCTGACCATCTCCGCGGTCGTGAACATGTGCATCGGCCTCCCGATCGTGTTCGGGAGCGTCATCTGGTTCGGCTACGTGTCGGAGCCGCGCGCCGCCGTCGAGCGCGAGCACATGTTCGTCGAGGTCTGGGAGGGCTACGACCCGGCCGCGGATCCGAACGTGCCGGTCCCTCGCATCTTCGTGTCGACCGAGCGCGCCTGGCGCGAGTCGACCGCGTTCGTGCTGGAGTACGGCGGCACGGCCACGCGCGGCGTCGACTACATCGCGCCGCACGAAGAGGTCGAGATTCCCGCCGACGCCTCGCGGATCTACGTGCCGATCGTCCCGGTGCGCGACGTCGAGATCGAGGGCGATGAGACGATCGAGGTCCGCATCGTCGACTCCGGCGGCCGCACCCTGTGGCAGGACTCGATCACGATCACGCTCAAGGACAACGTCCTGGATCCCGACGAGGTCCGCGACCTGGAGCTCTCGTCGGCCCCCTACACCAGCGCGTCGATCGGAAAGAACCACGCCCTCTCGCTGGGCCCCTCGCTGCTCGCGCTGCCCGTCCTGCTGTTCCTGCTCGTCGTGTTCACGGTCGGGCTCGGTTCGTTCCTCGCGACGCTCAACCTGTACTGGCGGGACACCGTCCACCTCGTCGGCGTGGGCGTGACGATGTGGATGTTCGCGACGCCGATCTTCTACCCGGCCGGGCTCGTCGAACCGACGTCGTTCTGGTGGCTGCTGCGGATCAACCCGATGCACTGGTTCATCGAGATGTTCCGCCAGGTGACCTGCTTCGGCCTGTGGCCCGACCCGCGGTTCCTCGCGATGTTCACGGCCGCGACGTCCCTGATCGCCGCGCTCGGCACCCGCTTCTTCCGCAAGCACCAGGCGCGCTTCCCCGACCTCCTGTGAGGAGGCGCCGCCACTCATGAGCGACCGCCCCCCGCTCCTGGTCCTCGACGACTTCCTCGACGAGGAGGCGTGGACGGACGTGTGGACGATGTTCCAGTTCACCGACCTCGCGCCGGTGACGCGCACCGCGGGGGCGTGGAAGCTGGACGACGGCGTGCCGCTCGGCGGCGACGAGGTCGTCACCCCGCCGCGCGACGCCGAGCTCGGCGCGTCGGGCGCGCGCGGTGATCGCTTCCCGAGCGGGACCGCGCTCGACCGCGTGCTGGAGGCGATCCTGGGCCAGGCCGCAACGTTCGCACCCCTCGTCGGCGCCGACTGGGCGCACGTCACCGCGCGCGCGTACGTGTACCCGGCCGGCTCGGGCCTCGCGTGGCACGGCGATGACAGCGCGGTCTACACGGGTGCTTTCATCTACTACGCCCACCCGCGGTGGAATGCCCACTGGGGCGGCGAGCTGCTCGTCGCGGACGTCGAGGACGACGCGCGGGAGGATCTGCCGATCATGGGGCACCGCTTCGACGACGAGGCGTACTCCGACGCGCTCCTGGAGCGCGGCGAGGGGCGCTTCGTGATGCCGCGACCGAACCGCCTCGTCGTCCTCGGCGACGCACCGCACATGGTGGCGCCCGTCCGCGCGGCCGCGGGCTCGAACGTGCGCGCGACCGTCAGCGGGTTCTTCCTGCGCGAACCGCTCGCGGACGAAGAGTGACGGCGGACGCCACGAACTTCGCGCTGCGCGTCGCGTACGACGGTCGCGCGTACGACGGGTGGCAGCGGCACCCCGGCCGCGCGACGGTCCAGGGCGCGCTGGAGGACGCCGCGCGCGACGCGTTCGGCGCGGAGGGTCCGGTCGAGGGCTCGGGTCGGACCGACCGCGGCGCGCACGCCAAGGGCCAGGTCGCGACCGTGCGCCTGCCGGGCGCGCTGGATCCCGAGGACGTGATGGCCGGCTTCGCGGCGAGCCTCCCCGCCGACGTCCACGTGACCGCCGCGCGCGCCGTTCCGATGGGCTTCCACGCGCGCCAGGACGCGGTCGGCAAGGTCTACCGCTACGTGCTCTGGGTCGACGCACCCGCGCCGGAGGAGCGTGAGGGACGCGTGTGGACCGTGCGCGGCCCCCTCGACGTGCGCGCGATGGAAGGAGCGCTCCGGGTCCTCGTCGGTGAGCACGACTTTGCGACCTTCGCGAGCCCGGCCCGGCACGAGCGCGCGACGACCGTGCGGACGCTGCGCCGCGCGGAGCTCCATGAGCACCTCCCCGCGATCGAGATCACGCTGGAGGCGGACGGGTTCCTCTACAAGATGGTGCGCAACCTCGTGCGCGCCGTCGTGCGCGCCGGCGAGGGCCGTCGCACGCCCAACGACGTCGCGCGGATGCTCGCGGCGCGAGACCGCAGCGCAGCGCCGGGCTCGGCGCCCGCGTCGGGGCTCTTCCTGGACGCGGTGCGCTACGATCCGCCACTGTTCGACCGATGAGCGGCGATCCCGAGTCCTACACGACGCTCGCGGGCGTCACGCGCTACGAGCCCGACCGGATCAAGGGCTCGCGGTTCATCGCGTGCGCGTCGCCGGCGACGTCCGAGGAGGCGGCAGTCGCGTTCCTCGACGACGTCCGCGCCGAGTTCTCGGACTCGCGGCACGTATGCTTTGCGTGGCGGCTCGGAGCGATCGGGGCGCTGACGCGCTCGAGCGATGACGGCGAGCCGAGCGGGTCCGCGGGCCGACCGATCCTCGCCCAGGTCGAGGGGCACGAGGTGACCGACGCGGTCGTCGCGGTCGTGCGCTACTTCGGCGGCGTGAAGCTCGGCGTGGGCGGCCTCATGCGCGCGTACGGCGGCGCCGCGGGCCAGGCGCTCGACCGCGCCGAGCTGCGCCGCGTCGACGTCCGCGTCCCGCTCCGCTGCGTGCATCCCTACGGCGACTCGGGCGCGATGCAGTCGCTCCTGTCCGCGTGGGACCTGGTCCCCGAGGGCGAGGAGTACGGCGCGGACGTCGCGTTCACGGTCCAGGTCGGGATCGGCCGCGCGGCGGACTTCGAGGTCGCTGTGCGCGACGCCACCGCGGCGCGCGCTACGGTCGAGCGGATCGACGGGGAGGACGCCTCGTGAGCGAGCAGGACACGCCGCGGCGCGCCCTGGTGAGCGCGTGCCTGCTCGGGCGCGAATGCACCTACAAGGCCACGCACAACGGTGACGGCATACTGCGCGACGAGCTCGCCGCGGAGGGGATCGAAGCGATTCCCTTCTGCCCGGAGGAGCACGGCGGGCTCGGAACGCCGCGGTTGCCGGCCGACCTGACGGCGAGCGCCGACGACGTGCTCGACGGGCGCGGCACGGTGGTGACGGATGCCGGCGACGACGTGACCGAGGGTTTCCTGCGGGGCGCGCGGGGCGCGCTGGAGACGTGCGCACGGCTCGGCCTGAAGAGGGCCTATCTGAAGGAGCGCTCGCCGTCGTGCGGCTGCGCGGCGACGCACGTCGCGGGGGAAGTCGTGGACGGGCCGGGCGTGACCGCGGCGCTCCTCCGACGCCACGGCGTCGAATGCACGGGCGTCGAGGGGCGGCGCGATGCGCCCGACGACGTCAGCTCGTGATCGTCACGACCGGCGACTGGTCGTCGACGGGCGCTTCCGCGAGGCTCAGCAGGAGCTGCAGGAACGAGAACGCGCGCTTCGAGCGGCGGTCGTTCCCGTCGATGTAGAACCAGAACTCCTGGGACTCGACGGCGACGAACGCGTCCTTCGGCCGATCGCTCGCGTGCTTCACCTGGATCGGAGCGGGGCCCCAGCGCTCGGAGTGGAACGTCTCGCCCGTTCGGCCGCTCTCCACGTGTTCCTGGGGCACGTCGAACTGCCACGCGAGGTCGAGCATGATGTCCCAGATGGACCCGGTGTGCACGGCGACCTCCGAACGCGACCGCGGGAGCCGTCCGTAGGTCACGTCGATCTCGGCCGCCGAAGCGTCGAGACCCAGCAGCTCGCGAAAGCGCGCCAGTCTGGCCTGCGCCGCCTCACCCCGCGGTTCGCGAAGGACGAGGACGCTCACGCGCGCACCCGGTTCGGCGACCCGGCTCTCGCGGAGTCCGAGCACGCCGTCGTCGGTGAGCCCGGTCCACAGCTCGAGCACCTCGTAGAACTCCTCCTGGCCCGACGTGCGCCTGGACGGGCGCGCGCGGTCGTCCTTGATGTCGTTGATCGACCACACGCCGATCCGAGTCACGAGGTCGCTCGTCCAGCCCGACTGCATGAGCCGGAACAGCGCGATGGGCGGGATCGGCGTCAGGAGATTCTTCGAGAACTGCTGCCCGGAGAGCGGCGCGTAGGTGATCGTCGGCCGGTCCGTCCAGATGACCCGGCCGGCCACCCCGCCGGTGTCGGCGCCCGTCACCGCGGCATTCGCAGCCGCGGTCGCACTGAGCGAGTACGTGCTGGAGTACTGGCTGATCACCGAGGCGACGGTGAGGAAGACCGGCGTCTCGCTGTACCGAAGGCGGACGAGGTTGAGCAGGAGCTGCTCACTCGACGACTTCGCGATCGCCGCGTTGTAGTCGAAGTGGTCGCCCGGAACCTGGCCCGGGCCGGCGACGCGACAGGCCGGGGCGAGCAGGAGGATCGTGGCAGCGATGATCTTCCGCATGGGCCTTGCAGCGTATGCCGTCAGAAGCGGACCTGGAACCCCGCCGTCATGACCTGGGTCCCCTCCCAGCCGCCGACCTCGAGCATGAGCCACAGTCGCTCGGCGAGCGTCACGGTCCCGCCGAGCGTCACCGTCCACGGGTCGACGGGCTGCTGATCCACGGCGAACTCGATGGATCGGACGATCGGTCCCGAGAGCGGGATCGAGCCCTCGATCGTGCGCTTGGTGTCCCAGTAGGTCGCGCCGACGTAGACCCGCAGCGGGTTGCTGCCGAGCTTGGTGTTCCAGCCGGTGCGCACCGAGTACAGGCCCGCGTCGAAGACCGAGAGCGCGCCGAGCTCGGAGCGCGTGAAGTTCGCGTCGAGCGTCAGGAACCACTCCTTGTAGCCGCCGGCGAGCGTCGCGCCGCCGCCGTACACCGGCCCCTCCAGGTCGCCCTCGGTGACGATCGGCGTGCTCGGGGCTCCGGGCAGGTCCACGACCGTTTGAACCTCGGACGTGTTCCAGATGTATCCGCCGAGCGCGTACACGTTGAGCATCGGGAAGATCCACGCGTCGAAGCGCGCGAGCGCGGTCCGCACCGCCGCCTCGGCCTGGAACTGCAGGAAGTTGACGTCGCTCAGTCCGTTCCCGTTCGTGCCCGCGCGTACGCTCGTGATCTCGGTCGGGCGGTTGATGAAGACGAAGTTCGCGCCGATCCCGAGGGGCTTCGGAAGCTCGTACCCGCGCTCGCGCGCCGCGTTGCCAAAGAACGGGAGGACGGACTCGGTCCACGTGAGCTCGTGGCCCTGGCTGGGCCCGGCGTCGGGGTCCGCGACGTTCGGCACGACGTCGGGAGTGGGCTCGTCCGCGAGGGAGCGGAAGGGCGACGCGCTGTCCTGCGACAGGCCGAGCGCGGCTCCGGACTCGCCAAAGCCCGCATAGGCACCGTCGGAGACGCCGTACTGGGCGATCGAGGCGCACGAGACGCCGAACAGCGCGATCGTGGAGAGAGGGAGGGTGGCTCGGATCGCTCGCATCAAGAGGGGGGGCGGGGGATCACGCGATCCTAGTGTCCCTGTCGCCCCGTGAACGATCGGGACACCGGGGACGAACGCACTCCACCGCGCGTCCCAGATCAACACGTTCGATCCGGGACACTAGAGTGACTGTCCCCTCCGTTCGCCCTCGCCCCCTCGCTCCGCATGCGCCTCCTCGTGCTCGCCCTCGCGGCCCTCTCGATCCCTGGCCAGGCCCCCCCCAAGCCGCGGATTCCCGTCCTCGTCCTCACGGGCGAGAACGGCACGGACTGGCGCTGGTCCAGCACGTGGATGCGCGCGTTCCTGGAGGACAGCGGGCGCTTCGACGTCGAGATCGCGACGTACCCGGACGCGACGATGTCGGACCGCTACAACGCAGCGCGGTTCGACGTGTTCGTGCTCGACTACGAGGGGCTGCGCTGGAGCGAGCTCGCGGAGACGAACTTCCTGGAGCTCGTCGCGGGCGGCAAGGGCGTCGTCGCGGTCGGCGGGTCGGCGCGAGCGTTCCCCGAGTGGGAGGAGTACCGCGCCGTGCTCGGATGCCGCTGGGACGACGCGGGCGGCGCCGATCCGTTCGGCCCCGTCAAGATCCGCGGCCGCGACCAGCACGATCTCGTCGAGGGCTTCGGCGACTGGTCGAACCACGAGGACGTGCTGCTGCTGGGCATCGAGCCGAACGGCACGACGCACGAGACCCTCGGCGTGGTCGAGCGAACCAACCCCGGGACGGGCGAGGTCGAGTCCGTGCCTGTCGTGGTCGTCGGCCAGTACGGCGAGGGTCGCGTCGTGACGTCGACGCTCGGACACGTCTCGTTCGGCGATCCGCGCACGCAGGCGTCGCAGACCGACCCGCAGTACCAGCAGTTCCTGATCCGCGCGTGCGAGTGGGCGGCGACGGGTGAGACGTCGACGATCTCGCGCGTGGAGCCGAACACGCTCACCGAGGCGGACCGCGCCGCGGGCTGGCAGCTCCTGTTCGACGGCGACAGCGCGAAGGGCTGGGGCGAGTACGGCGGCGAGGGGATGCCCGCGGACCGCTGGTCCGTGCAGGGCGGCACGCTGATCGCGAACCCGGTCGAGGGCGACCAGGTGCTCGCCGCGCAGGCCTTCGACGAGTTCGAGGTCGAGGTGGAGTGGCGCGTCGCCGGGGGCGCGGGCGCGGACGTGCGCGTCGTTCCGGACGGCGGCATCGTGAGCGACGGATACGGCGTCGACCGCGGCGGTCAGAGCATCCGGATCATGCGCCCCGACGGCGAGTTCAACCACTCGCGCGTCGTCGCGACGATGAGCGGCGTCGAGCAGTGGTTCAACGGCGTTCGCATCGCGACCTATTCGATGACGCCGGGCGAGTGGGCGTATCGGACGACGGGCGACCGAGCGCGCAACGACCCCGAGCTCGCGCAGAACATGCCGCTCCTGCGCGTGGTGCGCGAGAACGACGGCGCGTCCGTCTGGTTCCGCAACATCCGCATCCGCCGCATCGACTCGTCGACGCTCCTGCCCGCGGGCGCCGCGCCGGCGGACGCGTTCATCGACCTCTTCAACGGCAAGAACCTGGAGGGCTGGACCTGGGTCCCGTGGACGCAGAACAACAACTCGGCGCCGGCGTTCGAGGTCCAGGACGGCCTGATGATCAACCGCGCCACGCCGATCGGCTATCTGCGCACCGACGCGAGCTACGGCGACTTCGAGCTGGAGTTCGACTGGCGCATGAACCCGCAGACACGTCAGGGCGGGCGCGCGGGTGTGATGATCCGGATGCAGCCGACCAAGCAGAGGGCGCGCGCGGCGGTCCAGAACGACATCTTCTGGCCGCGGGCGATCGACGTCCGGCTCGGTACGAACGAGGCGGGCGACGTGCACGCCGTGCGGGACTTCCCGATGCAGGCCGACCGGAGGCGCTTCAACGGCCTCGTGGCACGCCGGATGAGGAACATGGAGCACCGCAGCGGTGAGTGGAACCACAGCTACGTCCGGCTGGAGCGGGGGGAGCTGGTGGTGCGACTCAACGGAGAGGTGGTGAACGCGGCCACGGCGGTCGGGGGCGCCCCGGGGCCGATCGCGATCAAGGCGGACGGGGTCGAGGTTCAGTTCAGGAACGTCACGCTCCGGCCGATTCCTGACTGAGCCCGGGGGCACAGGCCCCGCGGGACCCCGACGTCGCTATCGTGCTCGCCATGCAACTCTCGCTCCGCACCCGAGGCCTTGCCCTCTCTCTCTCCCTGACCCTCCTCGCCGCGTGCGGGAGCGACCCCAAGACCGGCGAGTCCGGGCCGGGCCAGGAGGCCGACGGCGCGTCGCAGGCCACGGCGGACGAGCCCGACGCCGGGACCAAGGAGGCCGTCGAGCTCACCGACGTCACCAACGGCGAGGAGACGGAGACGCCGGATGCGGGCGTCCCCGCGCCGACTCCGGATGCGGCGCCGGATCCCACGGCGGATGCCGCTCCCGACGCTGCCGCAGACGCCGGTCCGGGCGCCGCCGGGGACGCGAACCGCTTCGCGCCGGGCGGGCCGATCTCGGACGCCGATCTCGCGAACTACCACGTGTCGATGTCCTGCACCGTGGACGGGAAGGACGTCGGGACGATGACGTTCGACCTGTGGACCGAGGGCGCGCCGATCACGACGCGCAACTTCCTGCGCCTCGTCGACGAGGGCTTCTACGACGGGATCATCTTCCACCGCATCCTGCGCGACTTCATGGTGCAGGGCGGCGACCCGACCGGGACCGGCGCGGGCAACAGCCCCTACGGCACGATCAAGGCCGAGTTCTCGAACGAAGAGGACCGCAAGCACGGCTACGGCGTCCTCTCGATGGCGCGGCTGGGCGGCAACGCCGACTCGGCGTCGTGCCAGTTCTTCCTGTGCTGCGCCGAGACCCAGAGCGTGTGGGGCCTGGACAACAACTACACCTCCTTCGGGCGGATGACGAGCGGCGTCGCGACGCTGGAGGCACTCGCGAACGTGCCGGTCAAGCGCAAGGGGCGCGAGGTCTCCGATCCGACGCAGAAGGTCGTGATCGCGAAGGCGCGCGTTCACGAGGGCCCGGCGCCGACCGGCGAGACGATCGAGCGACCGCAGGAAGCGATCGACCTCGGCGGTGAGCCCGAGCGGATCGTCGTGCAGCACTGCCTGATCTCGTTCCAGGGCCGGAACATTCCCGGCGTCACGCGCACCAAGGAAGAGGCCGAGGCGCTCGCGAACCAGATCCTGGAGCAGGCGCGGGGCGGCGCGGACATGGACGCGCTCGTGCGCAATCACTCCGACGACAAGGTCCAGGAGGGCGACGACACTCCCGGGTACTACGGGATCCTCAACAACGGCATCCGCGACGTCGCCCACGAGCGGAGGATGCACGAGCTGAATATGACCGCGCGGAACCTCCAGGGCGACGTACGGTCCGGCAAGGTGTCACAGGAGGACTACCAGGCCCGCATGACGGAGCTCCAGGCCGAGGCGACCGAGCTCGTGAGTGCCGGCTACTCCGCGCGCACGGGACTCGTCCCTGCCTTCGGCGACGTCGGCTTCGCCCTGAAGGTGGGCGAGGTCGGCCTCGCGACGTACGACCAGGCGAAGTCGCCCTTTGGCTACCACGTCATCAAGCGCGTCGAGTGACCCGCTCGCCTCGGCGCGGGAACAGCACGTACCGCACGACGACATAGGCGACACAGGCCACCGCGAAGGCGGCGATGGACGCGTAGGTCATCGCCGTCATCAGCGCCTCGCGCCGCGTGCCGGGCGGCGTGGAGAAGGCGGACTGCTGAAGGGCGTCGCGGAGTGCCATGGCGGGTCGCGCGGATCAGGCGATCGCGGGGCGGCCGGATTCGGGCCCGGCGTCGTTCTCGGAGTCGCGGCCCGTCCCCTCGCGGACTGTCTCGGATCCGCGCGCGTCGCGCAGAACACGCTCGAGTTCACCGAGGTAGGTCACGAACGCTCGCCGGCCGCCCGCCGAGAGCCGCACGCGCGTCTCCGACGCCCGCCCCTCTCCGCGCTTGGTGATGCGGACGAACGCGGCTTCCTCCAGCACCTTGAGGTGCCGGTTGAGGTTGCCGTCGGTCAGCTCGCACAGGCGCTTGAGGTCGCCGAACGTGCGTCCCTTGTCGGCGGTCGAGAGCGCCGTGAGGATCGACAGGCGCGCGCGCTCGTGCAGAACGCGATCGAGGCCGTCGTACGCGAACGAGCCCTCGTTCATACTCGGTCCTCCTCGTCGGGGATGCCCTGGAGCGTCCGGGCGATCACGAGCTGGCCCACGCCGAACGTGAGCCCCATCTCCCAGGGCGAGGGGACGGTGCCGTCGGAGGCCGCGAAGGCCATCGCGATCCCCGCGCTGATGTAGAAGAGCGCGACGCCGAGCACTGCGTCCGGCATGTACGGACGCGACGCGAGCACGCCGAGCCCGAAGACCATCGTCCAGACGCCCGGGAGCATCTCGGCGCGATCGGCGAACAGGACGCCGAGCACGAGCCCGACGACCAGCGAGGGAACGAGCTGGGCGACGGCGATCGACACGGTCCGGATCTGGAGCCGGCGCCGGATCAGGAACATGTCGAGCGCGCCGATCGAGGCGCACGTGGCCGCCACGCCGAGCCAGAACCAGGCGTGGCCGGCCGCGCTCACCCCAGGCATGAGAGCGGACTCAAGGAGCGCCCCGAGGACCGCGATGCCCCCCATCGCGGCCACCGGGACGGCTCGGTAGCCGCGGAAATGCGCTCCGCGGGCCACCTGGGCGTGGATGTCGGAGAGACGCTGGAGGGCGTCCTCCACTTCGAGCGGACGGGTGACCGTCATGACTTGACTTTGCGCGACAAAGTCCATCCCGTCAAGCGGGATTCCGGACCGGGGAACCGAGATCAGCTGGCGGTGCGCTGGGGAGCGTCCGCAGCTGCACCAGACGCCGCGTGGACCTCGGTCGTCCCGGAAGCCGCCGGAAGCGCGACGGACGTCGCGAGCTGGCGCAGCGTGGCGTTGGTCGGCGCCGCGTCCCGTGCGTCACGGAAGTGCCCGAAGGCCGCGTCCACGGCGGCGTCGTCCTCGTTCTGGGCCACGTAGGCCTCGCGGGACTCGTCGAGCAGCGACTCGCCCTTGAGCGCGTCGAGCACGTCCTGCAGCCGCAGGAGGTCCGGATCCGAGACGAGGACGAGCCCCGGATCCTCCGACTCCGCGTCCACGAGCGCGAGGACGTGCGCCTCCTCCAGCGCGGCCGTGATCTCCTTCAGCGTCCGATCCGGGCACCCGAGCGCCTCGGCCAGGTCGTCGGTGCGGGGCGGCGGCTCGCCGGCCAGGAACGCCCGCGTCACGCGCGCGGCGAGACGCAGCGCCACGACCTCCTTGAGCGCCAGGTCGTAGTCGCGGCTGCGGACCATCTGCCCGTGGCGCGCCTGGTTCTGGTGCGCGGCCGCCGCCTCGGCGCCGAGCAGCACCGTCATCCACGAGATCTGCACCCAGACGAAGAAGATCGGCAGCGCGGCGAACGTCGAGTAGATCGCGTTGTAGTTCGCGACGCCGACCTGCAGCTCGAGGTGGAGCCACTGGAACACCTGCCAGATCGACCCGCCGACGGCGCCGCCGACGAGCGCCGAGGTCACGCGCACGCGCGTGTTCGGCATCAGGATGTAGGTGAAAGCGAACGCGAACCAGACGACCAGCAGCGAGCCGAGCAGCGCGACCGTCGGGCTGTCGCCGCCGAGGCCCGTGAACCGGTCGATCGCCTCGGTCCGCGCGATGCTCAGCGCACCGCTGCCCGCCACGAGGAGCAGCGGAACGAGGATCACGGTCGAGAAGTAATCGGCGATCTTCCGCGGAAGACTGCGCGACTTCTGGACGCCCCAGATGTCGTTGAACGACACCTCGATCGAGCCGAGCAGCTTGATGACCGTGTAGAGAACGATCAGGAAGCCCAGGACGCCGAGGCGCGAGAAGTTCGTGTCCTGGACGAAGCCCAGCACGGTGTCGATCGCGCGCCGGATCTCGGAGACCTCCTTCGGCCGGGGCGCGTCGTCCTCCAGGGCGAGCTCGGCGTCGTCGAGGGTCGCGACTCCCCCGGCTGGATCGGTCGCCTGGTCCTCGTCGACGGGATCGTCGCCTTCGGGGGCCTCGTCTTCGTCAGGAGCGGCGACGGACTCGTCGGAGATCTCCTCCTCGGTCGGGGCCTCCTCCTCGGACGGGGCCTCCTCCTCGGACGAAGGCTCCTCCTCGGACGCCTCGTCCGGCTCGGCGGTCGCGACCTCGTCGTCCTCGGCCTCGTCGAGATCGGCGGGACCGAACGTCGCATCCAGGAACGGGACGATGTTCTGCTGGAGCAGCGACTCGTACGCCCCCATCCCCTTCGCCACCGAGAACGCGAAGGCGAGCATCGGTACGAGCGACAGGACGGTGATGTACGTCAGCGCCGACGCACGCCACGAGCATCGGTCCTTGATGAAGTTGACGAGCGTCAGGTGGACGACGCGCGCGACGCCGTACCCCCAGCGACGGAACGTCGGCAGGGACGCGAGCTCCCGCGACCAGAGCTCCTTGGTGAAGAATGCGTGCAGGCCGCGCGCCCCGCGTCCGATTCGTGTCCCGCGGCGCGACCGCGCGCTCCCCTGCGCACCGCGCACTTCGGGCGTCTCGGGGCGCCGGGGCGGCAGCGGGTTCTGGGTGGGGTCGGTCACGTCGGCGGCGGGCGTCTCGGGGTGTTCGTCGGCTCGTCCAGGGGCACGCATGAGAGCTGCCCCAGGAATACGGTAAGCGGGCGGGATCGGCGCATAAACTGGCACGCATGCCCCATCTCGTTGCCGTTCTGGGCGCCCTCGCGATCCCCCTGGCCGCCGGATCTCCGGGCGATGGAGATCCTGTCGAGCGCACGGTCGACTTCGCCAGGGACGTCCGTCCGATCCTGTCCGACAACTGCTTCCAGTGCCACGGACCCGACCCGGCGACCCGCGAGGCGGGCCTGCGGCTCGACACCAAGGAGGGAGCGCTGGGCCCCCTGAAGTCCGGCGGGCACGCGATCGTCGGGGGCGATCTCGACGAGAGCGAGCTGATCTACCGGCTCGACCCCGACTTCGAGACCGACCTGATGCCGCCCGAGAGCTCGGGCAAGTCGCTCACCGACGAGGAGCGAGCGACCCTGCGGCTCTGGATCCAGCAGGGCGCCGCGTGGGACGAGCACTGGTCGTTCGTTCCGCCGGTCCGGACCGAGCCCCCGACGGTGGACGCGACGGCCGACGCGGCCCCGATCGACGCGTTCCTGGCGGATCGGCTGAGCGCCGCCGGGCTCTCGATGCGCCCGGAGGCCGAGCCCGCGACGCTCCTCCGGCGGGTCACGCTGGACCTGACCGGGCTCCCGCCGAGCGCCGACGAGCGCGCCGCCTTCGCCGCCGACGTGGACGCGCGAGGCGTCGACGCGGCGTACCGGGACGCCGTGCAGCGGCTCCTCGCGTCCGACCGCTACGGCGTCCACATGGCGCGCCCGTGGCTGGACGCGGCGCGCTACGCGGACACGCACGGGCTGCACCTCGACAACCTGCGCTCGATGTGGCCCTACCGCGACTGGGTCGTCGACGCGCTGAACGCGAACAAGCCGTACGACGAGTTCGTCGTCGAGCAGCTTGCGGGCGACCTGCTGCCGGACGCCACGCTGGAGCAGCGGATCGCGTCGGGCTTCAACCGGTGCAACCCGACGAGCGCCGAGGGCGGGATGATCGCCCAGGAGTACCTGTCGATCTACGCCAAGGACCGCGTCGACACGACGGCGACGGTGTTCCTCGGACTGACGCTCGCGTGCGCGCAGTGCCACGATCACAAGTTCGATCCGCTGAGCCAGCGCGACTACTACGCGATGTACGCGTTCTTCAACTCGCTCAGCGAGGAGGCGACGGATCGGAACATCCAGAACCCGGTGCCGTTCGTGCGCGTGCCGACGGCCGACCTCGCGGCGCGCGTCGACGAGCTGGCGCGCGAGGAGACGCTCCTGTCCGCGCTGCTCGATCGTCCGGACCCCGCGCTGGAAGCGCGCGAGGCCGCGTGGCTCGACGCGACCGCCGAGGCGACGCGCCGCAGCTGGAACGTACTCGTGCCCGAGACCGCGTCTGCGACAGGCGGCGCGGAGCTCTCGATCGACGGGACGAACGGCATCGTCACCGCGAGCGGCGAGAACCCGGCCAAGACCACGTACACGATCGACGCGTGGGTCCCGCCTGGCTCGATCGGCGGCCTGCGGCTCGACGCGCTCGTCCTCGACGGTCAGACCCTGCCCGGCCGCGCCACGAACGAGAACTTCGTGCTCACCTCGGTCGAGGTGCTCGCCGCACCGAGCGGTGAGCGCGACGCGCTGCGGCCCGTCCCGCTCGCCGCCGCCGCGGCGACGCACAGCCAGGGCGGCTGGCCGATCGAGAACACGCTCGACCCGGCGACCACGAACGGCTGGGCGGGCCTCGGGAAGACCGGCGACCGCTCGGCGATCTTCCTGCCCACGCGCGCGTTCGGCGGGCCGGACGGCACCGAGCTGCGCGTCGTGTTGCGCTTCGACTCGGTGCACGTCGCGCACGCGTTCGCGCGCTTCCGGCTCGCCGTGCGCCGTACGGCCGACGAGGGCCCGTCGATCAGGACCGGGACCTGGTCGCTCGCGAGCTTCCACGTCGACTCGAGCCGCGGGCTCTTCGCGCGCGACTTCGGGCCCGAGGCAGGGCTCGAGGACGGCATCGACCTCGCGTCCGAGGCGGCGCCGGGCGTCGCCTGGGCCGAGCACCCCGAGTACGTCGAGGGCAGCACCCACAGGCTCCCGGGGGGCGTCGGCTCGCACTACCTCGTGCAGCGCATCGAATCCGACGCGCGCCGCTCGATCGAGCTGCGCCTGGGGAGCGACGACGGGATCGTGGTCTGGCTGCGCGGCGAGAAGATCCTCTCGAACAACGTCGCGCGCGGCGTCGCGCTCGACCAGGAGCGCCTCGTGATCGACCTGGAGCCGGGCGTGAACGAGCTCGTGCTGAAGGTCGTGAACACCGGCGGGCCCGGCGCGTTCGCCTGGCGCTTCGTGGACACGACGACCGAAGCGGGCCTCACGCCCGCGCTGGAGCTCGCCCTCCAGGGACCGCAGGAGAGCTGGACCGACGCGGAGCGAACGGAGGCGCGCGTGCACTGGCGGCGCGCGTTCGCCCCCGCGTGGGCCGAGGCGTTCGAGGCCCGCATCGCGGCCCGCGAGGAGCGCGCGACGGTCGAGGCGTCGTTCCCGACGACCATGGTCTCCGAGGAGCTCATGGACCGACGGACCGCCCACGTTCTGATGCGCGGCGCGTACGACAAGCAGGGCGAAGCCGTCGGCCCGGGCACGCCGTCGGTGCTTCCGCCGCTCCCGGCGGACGCGCCGCAGAACCGCCTGGGCCTCGCGCGCTGGCTGGTGTCGGGCGACAACCCGCTCACGGCGCGCGTCTGGGTCAACCGCGCGTGGCAGCAGTTCTTCGGCCTCGGGCTGGTCGCGACGCCGGAGGACTTCGGCGCGCAGGGCGCGTGGCCCACCCACCCCGAGCTGCTCGACTGGCTCGCGCTGGAGTTCGTCGCCAGCGGCTGGGACATGAAGGCGATGCACGAGCGGATCGTGACGAGCCGCGCGTACCGGCAGAGCTCGCGGATCAGCGGCGACCTCCTGGAGAGCGATCCCGAGAACGCACTGCTCGCGCGCGGGCCGCGCTTCCGCCTCGACGGCGAGGTCCTCCGCGACCAGGCGCTGCTGCTCGCCGGCCTGCTCGACGAGACGATGGGCGGACCCGGCGTCCGGCCGTACCAGCCCGAGGGCGTCTGGTTCGCCGTCGGGTACAGCGGCAGCAACACCGTCCGCTACGCCCAGGGGCCGCGCGAGCACCTGCACCGGCGCTCGCTCTACACGTTCTGGAAGCGGACGGCGCCGCCGCCGAACCTGACGACGTTCGACGCGCCGATGCGCGACGCGTGCGTCGTCCGGCGTGAGCGCACGAACACGCCGCTGCAGGCGCTCGTGATGCTCAACGACCCGACGTTCGTCGAGGCGGCGCGGTTCGTCGCGGCGCGCGTCCTGGACCAGGGCGGCTCGACGACGACCGACCGCGCGGCGTTCCTGTTCGAGCACGTCGTCGGCCGAGCCGCCGACGCGGACGAGCTGGAGCGCGTCGTCGCGCTCGCGACGGACCTGACCGCGGCGTACGAAGAGGCTCCGGACGAGGCCGTCGCGCTCGTCGCGGTCGGCGACCTGCCGGTACCGATCGGCCCCGACGTGATCGAGCTCGCCGCGTGGACCCTGGCCGCGAGCGCGGTGCTGAACCTGGACGAGGTCCTGACGAGGAACTGATGTCGAGCCCCCTCCAAGACTCCCCCGTCGCCGCGCGCGCCGAGCACCTCACGCGCCGCCAGTTCTTCGGCCGGACCGCGACCGGGATCGGCAGCGCTGCGCTGGCGTCGATGCTCGGCGAGCGCGCGCTCGCCAGCACGACCGACGACGTCCCCCACTTCGCGCCCAAGGCGAAGCGGGTGATCTACCTGTTCATGTCCGGCGCGCCGAGCCAGTTCGAGACCTTCGACTGGAAGCCGCGGCTGCGCGACATGTTCGACCAGGAGCTGCCGGACTCGATCCGAGGCGGCCAGCGCATCACGACGATGACATCCGGCCAGGCGCGGTTCCCGATCGCGCCGTCGAAGTTCGACTTCGCGAAGTACGGCGAGGCCGGCACCGAGGTCTGCGAGACGCTCCCGTGGACCGCCAAGATGGTCGACGACCTGTGCGTGATGCGCAGCGTGCACACGGACGCGATCAACCACGACCCCGCGATCACGTTCATGCAGACGGGCTCGGAGCAGCCCGGGCGGCCGAGCTTCGGCGCGTGGCTGTCCTACGGCCTCGGCTCGATGAACCGCGACCTGCCGAGCTTCGTCGTCATGACGCCGCGGTGGAAGGGTCGCCCCGAGGCCCAGGCGCTCTACCAGCGCCTGTGGGGCTCGGGCTTCCTCCCGTCCGAGCACCAGGGCGTCGCGCTGCGCGCGGGCGGCGACCCGGTCCTGTACCTGAACGACCCCGACGGCGTCGACCGGACGAAGCGTCGCCGGATGCTCGACCTCGTCTCGGAGCTCAACGAGCGCCGCGCGGACGAGGTCGGCGACCCCGAGATCCGCGCGCGCATCGAGCAGTACGAGATGGCGTTCCGGATGCAGCGCACCGTCCCGGACCTCACGGACGTCTCGAAGGAGCCGCAGTCCGTCCTCGACCTCTACGGCCCCGACGCGACGGTGCCCGGCACGTTCGGCGCGTCGTGCCTGCTCGCGCGACGCCTCGTCGAGAGGGACGTGCGGTTCGTCCAGATCTACCACCGCGGCTGGGACCAGCACTTCAACCTGCCCAAGGACCTCGGCAACAACTGCCTCGACATCGACCAGCCCGTGTACGGGCTGATCCAGGACCTCAAGCAGAAGGGCCTCCTGGAGGACACGCTCGTCATCTGGGGCGGCGAGTTCGGGCGGACCACGTACTGCCAGGGCGCGCTGACGCGCGAGAACTACGGGCGCGACCACCACCCGCGCTGCTTCTCGATGTGGATGGCGGGCGCGGGCGTCCGCGCGGGCCAGACCTACGGCGCGACCGACGACTTCTCGTACAACGTCGTCGAGGACCCGCTGAGCATCTTCGACCTCAACGCGACGATCCTGCACCTGCTCGGGATCGACCACGAGCGCCTGACCTACCGGCACGCTGGACGGGACTTCCGGCTGACGGACGTCCACGGCGAGGTGGTCGATGCGCTGCTCGCCTGAACGGTCCGCGGCGGTCGCCGCGGCAGCGCTCCTCGGGCTCTGCTTGCCGGCCTGCACCGCCGGCGGAGCGGAGACCGATCGGTCGGACGTCGAGTCGTACCAGAAGTCGCTCGACGCGACGATGGAGGAGCTCCAGCGGGAGGCCCGCCGCGGCGAGGTCAGCGCGCAGATGGAGCTCGCGACGCGCTACTACGAGGGCCGCTTCGTCGAGCAGGACTTCGAGAAGGCGGCAGAGTGGTACGGCGCGGCGGCCGAGCGCGGCATCGCCGAGGCGTACTACTCGCTCGGCGTGATGTACGAGAAGGGCCAGGGCGTGGTCCAGGACGACCGCGCCGCCGCGAAGGCGTACGAGGTCGCGGCCGAGGCCGGCGTCGCGCAGGCCGAGAACAACCTCGGGTTCCTGTACCTGGAGGGTCGCGGCGTCGAGCAGGACGACCGGACCGCGTTCGAGTGGCTCGACAGGGCCGCGCGCCACGGCGTCGCGGCGTCCCAGTTCGTCGTCGGCGAGATGATCGCGGAGGGCCGCGTCGGCCAGCCCGATCCCGAGAAGGCGGCGCAGTGGTACCGGCTCGCGGCCGACCAGGGGTTCGGGATCGCCCAGGAGGAGCTCGGCCGGAAGTACGCGGCGGGCGACGGCGTCGAGCGGGACCTCGTCGTCGCGGCGCAGTGGCTGGAGCGCGCCGCGGTGCAGGGCATCGTGTCGGCCCAGGCGCAGCTCGGCGCGCTGCTCGCGCGCGGAGGACCCGGGCTGGACCGGGATCCGCAGGGCGCATCCGAGTGGCTGCGCCTCGCCGCCGACGCGGGCGAGGCCGCTGCCCAGAGCAACCTCGGGCTGCTCTACCTCCGCGGGAACGGCGTCGACAAGGACGACGCGCAGGCCGCGCGATGGTTCGGGCGAGCCGCCGGCCAGGGGATGGCCTCGGCGCAGTTCCGACTCGCGACGATGTTCGAGTACGGGCGCGGCGTCGACAAGGACCTCGTCCAGGCGATGACCTGGTTCGAGCTTGCAGCGCGCTCCGGCGCGCGCGGTGCGCGCGAGCGGGTCGAGGCGATCGGCGTGGAGCTCGATGCGGCCGCTCGGACGCGCGCGCTCGCCGCAGCGGACGCGTGGGAGCCTACGACCGAGTGAACCCGCGTCAGCGGGACGATCCGTCGAGCTCGGCGACGAGTCTCTTCGGCGCGATGAGTCGGTAGCTCGTCCGGACGTACTCGCGGACCCGCGTCCAGGCGACGCGCCCGCTGAGGTCCATCGTCACCCAGCCGTGCTTGCCGACGTACGGCGCGCGCTCGATGCGCGGGTCGGAGACGACGAGGAACGACGCGTCCTCCTTGTCGAGCTTGAACCCGAGCCGCGGCCCGTCCTCTGCGTCGTTGAAACCAGCGAAGATCTTGTCCTTCACGCGGAAGTGAGGGTGTCCCCACGTCAGCGTCTCGTGCGCGGAGGGGAGGGCGAGGCAGATCTCTCGGACCCGATCGAGGGGCGACTTGCTCATGGCAGGTGTTCCGGCCTGGGACGGAATCGTATCCCGGCAGCGTCCGGGGCGTTCCAGGTCGAGGCGCGGCGCGACCTTCATCATCCGGCGCTCAGGGCGGAACAGGGCGGGGCGTCGATATCGAGGGGATGCGCTCCTCCCCCAGCCGCTCCCCCCACCTCGTCGCCGCCCTCCTCGTCGCGTCCCTCGCGACGGCGTGCGGCACCACCAAGTCCGGCCTGCGCGCCTACGACCGGCACGACTACGACGCGGCCGTGTCCATCTGGCGCCCGCTCGCGGCGGATGGAGACTCGGAAGCGCAGTTCTACCTCGGGACGATGTACGAGGAGGGCCGCGGCGTCGACCGCGACGAGATCGAGGCGTACGAGTGGTACCTGCGCGCCGCGTCGCGCGGGCACGTCGATGCGCAGACGAACCTCGGGATCATGTACTTCAGCGGCACGGGCGTCGTCCAGTCGTACGACAAGGCGTACGAGTGGTTCTCGCGCGCCGCGCGCGCCGGCTGCCCCGAGGCGCAGAGCAACCTGGCAGTGCTGTACCTCAAGGGGCGCGGCGTGGAGCAGGACCTGGAGCGCTCACGCCACTGGTTTGCGAAGGCGGCTGAGAGCGACGTCGCGCTCGCGCAGCGCGTCCTCGGGCAGATGCTCGAGGAAGGGATGGGCGGCGAGATCGACGAGGTCGCGGCCGCCGCGTGGCTCGAGCGCGCCGCCGCGACCGGGGACCCGGAGGCGCAGACGCGCTACGGCCTCATGCTGCTGGAGGGGCGCGGCGTCGCGCAGGACGAGCGGGCCGCCGCGACCTGGTTCGACCGCGCCGCCGAGGAGGGCAGCGCGGACGCGCAGTTCCTGCTGGGCTGGATGTACTTCACCGGCACCGGCGTCGAGCAGGACGACCAGGCGGCGCTGACCTGGCTCGCCGCCGCCGCGGGCAGCGGGGGTGCGCTCGCGCAGACGAGCATGGCGCGCGCGTGCCTGCGCCGCAGCACGGAGCGCTTCGACGAGTCGAGCGTCGAGGCCGCGCAGTGGATGCAGCTCGCCGCGAACCAGGGGCTCGCGATCGCGCAGTACGACCTCGGCCTGATGTACGTGCGCGGGCAGGGCGTCGTCCGCTCGCGCTCCGAGGGGATCCGCTGGATCAAGCGCGCGGCGGCCCAGGGCCTGCCCGAGGCGCTCGCGAAGCTCGACGTGCTGGGCGAACGGCTGTAGCCCGCTACCAGGGGGCGCCGAGGTCCTTCTTGGTCCCCCGGAGCATCTCCAGCAGCGACTCGGTCGGCGTGTGCCCGGCGCGGACGATCGTCGTGCAGGTCTTCACGAGGTCCTCGGTCCGCGGGCGCGAGTTGGGGTTGATCACGGCTTCCGCGAGTGCCCGCTCGAAGAGGTCGTTCGCCGTCATGGACTCTCCCAGCGCGGCGTACGCCTCGGCCAGCGGGCGGAGCGCCCGGCCACGGAAGGTGCTGTCGATCTTCTCGCGGACCGCCTCGTAGCGAACGAGCGCGCTGTCCGCGGTCGCGATCCCGTTCGGCACGTCGCCGGCCTGCGCGCGCATCACCGCGACGTCCGCGCGGAAGTCGACCTCCTGCTCGGGGTGCATCGTGAACCCCTCGAGGTAGCCCTCCAGCTCGTCGATCAGCCCGATCGCCTTCGCGGGGTTCCCGCCGGCGATGTGCTGTTTCGCGAGGACCGCGAGGATCTCGACGCGCGCGCCGAAGGTCAGCGGCTTCCAGTGCTCGCGGATGGAGTCCTCGAGCTCGGAGCGACGCTCGGTCTCGTCGTACACGGCGCCGCAGAAGTGCGCGATCGAGAGGAGTGCGTAGTGGGCCTGGTCGCTCGACGCTCCCGGGAGCGCCTCCATGAGGCGCTCGACGTTCTCGTCCACCGCGCCGACGGGGACGGACTCCGAGCGGATCGCGGACAGCTTCCCGGCCTCGACCTCACCGAGTCGCGCGTGGATCGCGTTGACGCGGTCCTCGTCGCCGAACGCGAGGTACGCGGTCGCGATGTGCAGCCGGATCGTGTCGCGGCGCCAGCCCTGGACGTCCTCGCCGCTCGCCGCACCCTCCAGCGACTCGGCGACGTCGAGGTAGGTCCGCGCCTTTTCCGCTTCGCCGGCCCCGGCGTAGTGCGTCGCGAGCATCCCGTACGCCATGCCTCGTCGCCACCCGTCGATCCCGTCAGCCCACTCGGGAACGAGCTCGGGGCCGCCATCGACGTCGAGCAGCGCCTCGATCGTTTCCGCCTGGAGCCGCGACCGCGTCTTGACGTGCGGCCGGAGCGGCATCATCGATGCGGCCTCGTAGGCGATGCGGAGAACCTCGACCGACAGGTCGTCGACCCTCGCTTCCGAGACTGGCTCGTCACGGGGCGGGTCGGGAGATTCGGACGACCGTTCCGGTGACCCCGTCGCGTCCGAATGAGCGGAGGGACCCTCGGCCCCGCACGCACCGAGCGCGAGCAGCGATGCGACGACCGTGAGGGAGAAGGGATGGAGGAGCTGCATGTTGGTCGAGAGAGGTGCGCCTGGGTACGGCCTTCGGGCACCGGCGTTGGCAGGAGGGCCCGACCGCTCGATGCGAGCGAACGGGCCCTCCCCGGCGAACTCCGCGGACCCGCGCTCGGCAGGCCGGCTTCGGTCGTCTGCGATCAGTCGAACGTGATCTCGACGGCGGTCGTGAAGTTCGACGTGGGAGAGCCGCTCACGAAGTCGCGGTGCCAGACCTGGAAGCGCCACGTCTCGCCGGGCTGGACCGAGACGAACTGCCCGTTCGGACGCGGGAGCATGTTGAGGTCGACGTTGACCGAGATCACGCCCTCGAGACCCGCGTTGACCGGCACCTGGTGGAAGTAGCCGACCGGGCCTCCGAGGAGGAGGTTGCCGGAGCTGCCGCCCGGGTTCGCGGTGACGCCGCGGTCGGGCGCGGTGATGGCGACGCCGAACGCGAAGCGCGGGAGGTCCCGGGCTTCGAGGAGGACGTCGTTGGCGGCGACGGATGTGCTGCCGTAGACGGTGAGCTTGCCCTTCTGACCCGTGCTGTTGCGCGCCGACTCCTGGAGCCCGTAGCCCGCGCCGAGGCAGTCGTCGTCCACGAAGCCGAAGGCGCTCGAGGCCGACCAGCCGCAGAGCCACGAGCCCGCGGTCGACGGCGAGAACGCCCCGCGGTAGTTGACCGGGTCGAGGACACCGTTCGAGACGACGGGCGCCGCGGCGAGCACCGCGTCGTTGGCCGGCGTGGGGTCGAGCGAGAGCACGCGGACCATGCGTCGACCGCCGCGCTGCACCTCGGGCGCCCGGGCGATGCTCGCGATCGGCGAGTCCATCGTCACGACGTTGTCGTTCGCCGGGTTGAAGACGCCGCGTGCGATCGCCTCGGTGTAGGCGCTCGACGCGTTGTTGTTGAAGAAGACGTTGTCCTCGAAGTCGATGACGTTCTTCGAGCTGCCCTGGCTCAGATAGAACATCGACGGGTTCGCCGGAGCGTTCACGATCGGGAACGTGCTGGCG
Organism: Planctomycetota bacterium; assembly: GCA_038757895.1. Classification (GTDB taxonomy): domain Bacteria; phylum Planctomycetota; class UBA1135; order UBA1135; genus Saltatorellus. The sequence goes on from JBCDGE010000042.1 coordinate 58,139, forward strand.
ACGGCGTTCCAGTGATCCTCCCAGGACCCGGTGCCCATCGCGCCGTAGCCCTGCGCACCGTCGCCGTCGTCGTTGTCGAAGCGAATGACTTGCTCCCCACAGTCCATGAAGATCGAGTGGGTGAACTGGGCGCCGGCGTTGTCACGCCAGGCCGTGAGGCCGTCGCCGTCGAGCGGCTGGCCGATCACCGTCGCGTTGACGATCTGGGTTCGGGTCCGGGGCTGGTAGAACGAGTCCTCCGCGCCGTCCAGCTCACAGGCGTTGTCGCCGACGCCCGAACCCTGGGACGCGTCGAGGCTGTAGCCCTGGACGATCAGCAGGAACTGGCACAGACCCCGCCAGCCCTGGTCGATGTCGAGGCTGTCGTCGCCGATGTTCCAGATCGACAGGTGCTTCAGGTTGACCGTGCCGCCCCAGACCTCGACGCCGTCGTCGACGTTGTTCATGACCTCGACGAAGTCGATGTC
>JBCDGE010000043.1:0-55741 GCA_038757895.1 Planctomycetota bacterium
ACGGGGCGCACGCGTGTCGGCTGCGGCTGTTCTTCGCGAGCGAGCCCGGCACGGAGGGCGCGGCGCCCGTCGTCGACGTCGAGGCCCGCTCGGCGCGCTCGGTGCGGGGCGTGCTCACCGGGCTCTCGCCCTGAGACAGGAGCGTCGGGCGCGGTGCAGGGGAAACCCGCAGGCGCGTCGCCCGGCCGATGGCCTCCCTGGGGCGTCCTGCGGGCCCGTGACAGGAATCCCCGTCACCGGGTCCTCACCCGGGGATTCTGGCCCCACTGCCGGGGATTCGAGACGGATTCAGGATGCCGGTGCGACCCGACCGAATGTCCGTAAGGCGGCGTTCCGGGCGATGGTCATCGTTCGCTCGGCCGCCGAAACCCGCTCCGTCCCGTGGCGCCGTTCCGCGGGCCACTTCCCCGCCACCGTCCCCAACTCCTCTGCGGGCGGCGCCTGAACCATGCGTGAACATCGCAAGACGGACCCCGCCGTCGGCAGCCGCGGGGACCGACCTGCTTCTGGTGAGACGTCCCTGGCGCAGCTCGCGAAGGAAGCCGCTCGTACCGAGGCCGAATCGGCCGCGCCCTGGGAGGGGTCGCTCGACGACTACCTCCGTCTGGTCGAGGAGCACCCCGAGCACGCTCGCAACGCGTGGCAGCGCCTCGCGGACATGATCGAGTCGCACGGGCGCACCGCGCGCAAGAGCGCCGGGCTGCCGCCCCGCTGGCACGTCTTCGACGATCCGTTCGGCGCTCGCCCGACGACGAGTTCGGCGGACGGCGACGACGAGCGTCCGATGGGGCCCGACGCCGTCTTCGGGCTCGACCAGTCGCTGCACGACCTCGTAATGACCGTCCGCGCCGGCGCGCGTCGGCTCGGTCCCGAGCGCCGGATCCTGCTGCTGCACGGCCCCGTCGGGTCGGCGAAGAGCACGATCGCGCGCATCCTCAAGCGCGGCCTCGAGCACTACACGCGCACCGATACGGGCGCGATCTTCACGTTCGACTGGGTGATCGACGGCGAGGTGATCCCGTCCCCGATGAACCAGGACCCGCTGCTGCTGCTCCCGCGGAGCGCGCGCGGCGACGTCGAGGCGAAGCTCAACGCCGCCTGGGGCCGCGACGACCGGCTCCTGATCGAAGGCGAGCTCGACCCCGTCTCGCAATTCTGGCTCGACCATTTGATGGAGCGCTACGAGGGGGACTGGTCGCGCGCCGTCGAGCACGTCCGCGTCCGCCGCTTCACGTTCAGCGAGGCCGGCCGGGTCGGCATCGGGACGTTCCAGCCGAAGGACGAGAAGAACCAGGACAGCACCGAGCTGACCGGCGACCTGAACTACCGCAAGATCGCCGAGTACGGGTCCGACAGCGACCCGCGCGCGTTCAACTTCGACGGCGAGTTCAACGTCGCGAACCGCGGCATGCTCGAGTTCATCGAGGTGCTGAAGCTCGACGTCGCGTTCCTCTACGACCTCCTGGGCGCGACCCAGGAGCACGCGATCAAGCCGAAGAAGTTCCAGTCGACGCACATCGACGAGGTCATCCTCGGGCACACGAACGAGCCCGAGTACCGGAAGCTCCAGAGCAACGAGCTCATGGAGGCGTTCCGCGACCGGACGATCCGGATCGACGTCCCTTACAACCTCGGGCTGTCCGACGAGGCCGAGATCCACCGCCGCCGCTTCGGCCGTCGCGGCGCGCCCGGCCGGCGGCTCGCGCCGCACTGCCTGGAGGTCGCGTCGATGTGGGCCGTGCTCACGCGTCTGGAGGACCCGAAGCACCCGAGCCTCTCGCTGGTCCAGAAGGCGCGCCTGTACGACGGCGAGGACGTGCCCGGGTTCACCGGCGAGCAGGCGCGCGAGCTGCGCGAGGCCGCCGAGCGCGAGGGCCTCGACGGGATCAGCCCGCGCTACGTCCAGGACCGCATCGCGACGTGCCTCGTCGAGGAGCGCGCGTCGATCGGCCCGCGGGACGTGCTCGACGCGATCGAGCGCGGCCTCGGGGCGCACTCGATGGTCGCCAGCGACGAGCTGCGCAAGCGCTACCTCGGGCTCGTCGCCGTTGCGCGCGAGGAGTACGACACGATCATCCGCGAGGAGGTCGAGTCCGCGATCGCGGCTGACCAGGACGCGCTCGACCGCCTGTGCTCGAAGTACCTCGACAACGTCCGCGCGTACACGACCCGTGAGCAGGTCGCGGGCGAGGACGGCGTCCTGCGCGCGCCCGACGAGCGCCTCATGCGCGCCGTCGAGGAGAAGACCGACATCCCCGAGGCCCGCAAGGACGACTTCCGCCACGAGCTGATGAACTACATCGCGGCGGTGCACCTTGAGGGCGGGCAGTTCGACTTCCGCGAGAACCGGCGCCTGCGCCGCGCACTGGAGCTGAAGCTCTTCGAGGACCAGCGCGACTCGATCCAGCTCACGAGCCTCGTGTCGTCGGTCGTCGACCCCGACACCCAGGAGAAGATCGCGGTCATCCGCGACCGGCTCATTCGCCAGTTCGGCTACGACGAGCGCTCCGCGGACACGGTCCTGCGGGACGTCGCCGGCCTGTTCGTACGCGCCGAGGAAGAGGCGCGGGACAAGGCGGCCGGCGGGGACGGCGACGGCGACGAGGCCGCCGCCTGACGGAGGCGCCCCGTGGGACGTCAGGTCTACCGCATGGAGCGCGACAGAGCGCGCTTCAAGGAGGTCGTGCGCGGCAGGATCCGTGAGGACCTCCGGCGCTACCTGTCGTCGTCGGAGCTCGTCGGCAAGCAGGGCGACCGCGTCGTCTCCGTGCCGGTCCCGTCGATCGACCTGCCGCGGTTCCGCTTCGGGTCGAACGAGGGTGGCGTAGGGCAGGGCCCCGGCGAGGTCGGGGACTCCGCGAACGGCGAGGCGGGCGACGGCGAGGGGGGCGCCGGCGGCGCCGGCGAGCACGAGGGCCAGCACATCCTGGAGGCCGAGGTCGAGCTGGAGGAGCTCGCCGCGATGCTCGGCGAGGAGCTGGAGCTGCCGCGCATCGAGCCCCGCGGCCGCGACGAGCTGGAGGCGACCGGCGGCCGCTGGACCGGCATCCGCAGCCAGGGCCCGCAGTCGCTGCGCCACTTCCGGCGCACGTTCCGGCGCGCTCTCGTGCGCACGATCGCGGCCGGTGAGTTCGACCCGACGGACCCCGTCGTCGTGCCGATCCGCGACGACCAGCGCTTCCGCGCGCGGCGCCCGAAGCCGCGGCCCGAGTCGGCGGCGGTGATCCTCCACATGATGGACGTCTCGGGGTCGATGGGCCGCGAGCAGAAGGACATCGTCCGCATCGAGGCGTTCTGGATCGACACGTGGCTGCGCAGCCAGTACCGCTCCCTGGAGGTCGTCTACATCGTCCACGACGCGACGGCCAAGGTCGTCGACAAGGAGACCTTCTTCCACCTCCGCGAGTCGGGGGGCACCAAGATCTCCTCGGCGTACGAGCTGTGCCTGGACCTGATCCAGGACCGCTATCGGCCCGAGGACTACAACATCTATCCGTTCCACTACTCGGACGGCGACAACTGGAGCGCGCGCGACACCGACCGGTGCGTGACGCTCGTGCGCGAGGAGCTGCTGCCGCGCGTCAACCAGTTCTGCTACGGGCAGGTGAAGAGCGCCTACGGCTCCGGGCAGTTCAAGAAGGACCTCGACGTCGCGTTCGCCGGTGAAGAGCGGCTCGTCACCGCGTCCGTCAGCGACCGCATGGGGATCCCGGACGCCATCAAGGCCTTCCTCGGCCAGGGGAGGTAGCGCGGTGGTCTCCGGTCCGTCCCTCAGCCCCGAGCTGCTCGCCATCGCGCACCGCGCCGAGGATGCGGCGAAGGACGCGGGCCTGAGCTTCTTCGAGGTCGTCTTCGAGATGCTCGACGCCGCGGACGTCAACGCGATCGCGGCGTACGGCGGCTTCCCCGTGCGCTACGCGTCGTGGCGCTTCGGCATGGAGTACGAGCGCCTCGCGCGCGGGTACGACTGGGGCCTCTCGAAGATCTACGAGCTCGTGGTCAACCACGACCCGACGATCGCCTACCTCGTGCGCTCGAACAGCCTGATGGAGCAGAAGCTCGTCATGGCGCACGTGATGGGGCACGCGGACTTCTTCAAGAACAACGCGTGGTTCGCGCCGACCGAGCGGCACATGCTCGAACGCTTCGACGACCACTCACGTCGGCTGCAGGAGAGCGTCGACCGTCATGGTCTCGATCGCGTCGAGCGGTTCCTCGACCGCGCGCTGAGCCTCGAGCCGCTGATGGACCCGCACGGTCCGCTGCGCCGATTCCGCGCGCAGGCGCACCGCGCATCGCAGGACGCGCCGACCGAAGGGCGGTCGCTCGCGGAGCGCAACCGAGACTCCCTCGGGGCCCTCATGGAGGGCGCCACCTCTGGCGGGGCCAGCGCGCCCGCGACGGACGAGATGCCGACGTTCGACGTGCTGCGCTTCCTGTGCTCGCACGCCGACCTGGAGCCGTGGGAGCGCGAGGCGCTCTGGATCGTGCACGCCGAGGCGGAGTACTTCCTGCCCCAGCGGATGACCAAGATCATCAACGAGGGCTGGGCGTCGCTCTGGCACAGCCGACTGCTGACGGGCGGCCTGCTCGACGCGTCGGAGGTCGTCGAGTTCGCGGACTGCCACTCCGGCGCCACGCAGACCGCGCCCGGGCAGCTCAACCCGTACAAGCTCGGTCTCGACCTGTTCCGCCACGCCGAGCGGCGCGGCCTCGACGTGTTCCGACTGCGCTCGATCCACAACGACGTGTCGTTCGTCGACGAGGTGCTCGACGAGGACTTCATCGCGCGCTCGGCGCTCTTCGTGACGGACCCCGCGCGGCGCGGCGGCGGAGCGAAGATCGGCAGCCGCGACGCGCACGAGGTCAAGCAGGCGCTGCTGCGCTCGCTCGCCTGGGGCGGGCAGCCGCGCATCGAGCTCATCGAGGTGCACGACGGCGCGGTGCGCGACATGGTCCTGCGCCACGACCACGACGGCCGCGACCTCAAGCTCGACGAGGCGGGCGAGATGCTCCGCACGATCGAGGGCCTCTGGAAGGGGCCGGTCCACCTGCTGACCAAGGAGGGCGACGAGGCGCGTCGGCTCACCTCCGACGGCGGCGAGCTCCGCATGCGCGACGACGGGACCGGGAAGCCGCGCACGCCGCAGGCCCAAGCGGGGTAGCGCCGGAGTAGCGCCGGAGTAGCGCCGGAGTAGCGGCGGGCTAGCGGCCGCCCGAGGGGCCGTTCGGGCGTCGCATCCCGGCGCTTCGGTTGCAATCCTGCCCCGCAGTTGCAAACGAGACTCCCGGGCGCGAGGGTGGAGGGATGGCGATCGCTCACGAGCTCTCCTGGTCGACGTCGCGCGCCCGCACCTTCGACTCGTGCCGTCGCAGGTACTACTACGACTATTACCTGTCCTGGCTCGGCTGGGGTCGCAACGCGGAGCCCGATCGGCGGAAGGCGTACCTCCTCAAGAAGATGACCCGGATGCCGATGCTCGCCGGAGACATCGTGCACCGCGCCATCGCGGAGTTCTTCGCGCGCCGCGACCAGGGCCTCCAGTGGAGCCTGGAGGAGGCGACGGAATGGGCGGTCGGCGAGCTCCGGCGCGGCTACAAGCAGTCGCGTGACGGCGGCTGGAAGGCGCGGCCCGCGAAATCGGTCCGGCTCGCCGAGCACCACTACCAGGAGGAGCGGATCGACGAGTCGACGGGCGCTGCCGGCGAGTACGGCAAGCGCTACGTGGCTCGGATCACCGAGTGCCTGAGGACGTTCTTCGAGAGCCCCGCGCTGAGCTCTGCGCGGGAGGCCCAGCCCGGCGACTGGCTGGCCTGCGAGGACATGAGCACCTTCGAGCTCTTCGACACCAAGGTGTTCGCGGTCCCCGACTTCGCCTACCGCGAGGCGCACGAGGGCGCGGAGGAGACCGTCCGGATCGTCGACTGGAAGACGGGCCACCCGCGCGACGAGGACCGCTTTCAGCTCCAGGTCTACGCGTTCTACGCCCGCGAGCAGTGGGGGGTCGATCCCGAGCACACGACGGCCGCGGACGTGTACCTCCTGGACGGGGAGATCTCCGAGGTCCACGTGACCGCGGAGGAGCTGGAGCGGACGCTCGCTCGGATCGAGACGTCGCTGGCGTCGATGCGCGACCTGCACTTCGACGCCGCCGCCTCGACGGGTGACCCCGAGGCGTTCCCGAAGGCGCCGCTCGATGCGGCGGCGCGGACCTGCGGCTCCTGCAGCTACCGGGAGCTCTGCGACCGGGTCTGATCCCATCGGGGATCCACGGCCGCGAAGGTGGTTTCCGGACCCGCCCTGGGCCACGTCAGGCCGATACACTTCGCGGCGACGGAGGTCCCCGCCGCGTCGAAATGGCACTCGCGAAGGTCTCGATCCTGATCCCCACGCTGAACGGAGCGGAGGATCTGGAGCGCCTGCTCCCCGCGCTCGACGCCCAAGGTCTCGACGACCTCGGCCTGGGGGGGATCGAGGTCGAGCGGGTCGCGATCGACTCGTCGAGCGTCGACGGGACGCCCGACCTCCTGCAGGACGCCGGCTTCGACGTCCACCGGATCGAGCGATCCGAGTTCGGGCACGGCCGGACGCGCAACGAGCTGGCTCGCCGGTCCACCGGCGAGTTCCTCCTCTACCTGTCCCAGGACGCGATCCCGACCGCGCCTGACTTCGTCGAGAGGATGCTCGCGCCCTTCGCCGACGACCGGATCGGCGGCGTCACGGCGCGCGTGCTGGCCAACCCCGGTGACGACGCGCTGACCGCGCGGACGGCGCTCTCCGTGCCCGAGGCGTCGACCGAGCCCACGACCCGTGTCTGGGAGGACCCGGCGCGGTACGGCGAGATGAGCGGCCCCGAGCGGACCGCGCTCCTGCGCTTCAACAACGTCGCGAGCTGCGTCCGACGCGCCGCGCACGACGAGGTGCCGTTCCCCGAGATCCCGTTCGGCGAGGACTTCGCCTGGGCAGCGCGAGCGATGGCGTGCGGATGGGCGCTCCACCACACGCCCGAGGCGGCCGCCTGGCACGCGCACCGCTATGGCCCGCGCGAGGCCTACGCGAGGTACCGCGTCGACGCGGTGTTCCTGCGCGAGTTCCACGGCTGGTCCGTCCGGCCGGGCCTCGCCTCGGTGCTGCGCGGCGTCGCCTACGAGCTTCGCGAGGACTGGCGCTTCGTCCGACGCACCGGCGCGCCGCTCAAGGACCTCCTCCGCGCGCCCGCGCTCCGCGTCGCGCAGACGTGGGGCCAGTACGTCGGGAGCCGCGGCGACGGCGAGGCCTGGCGCGAGGCGCGCCGGCGCGGCGCGCTCGACGTCCTCCCGACCGCCCCGACCCAGTGACTGCTCCGAACGACTCTCCCTTGTCCGAGCCCCGCACATCCGCCACTCCGCCGACGGTCTCCGTCCTGATGCCGACCTGGCAGGGGATGGAGTTCCTCGCGCGCGTCCTCGACGCGCTGGCGGCGCAGCGCTACTCCGGCGAGTGGGACCTGCTCGCGATCGACTCGAGCTCGACGGACGGGACGTGGGAGCTCCTCGGCGAGCGGGCGGAGTCGTTCCCGGTGCCGATGCGGTGCGAGCGGATCCACGGCGTCGAGTTCGACCACGGCGACACGCGCAACCTGCTCGCGGCGCGCTCGCGCGGCGAGATCCTGGTCTTCCTGACCCAGGACGCGATCCCCGCGTCCCACGACTGGCTGCAGACGCTCGTGGCGAACTTCGACGACCCCGAGGTCGGCGCCGCGTACTGCCGGAACGTCCCGCGGCCCGACGCGGACGTGCTGACGAAGGTCTTCAGCGCGCGGGATCCGGGGTACGCGGAGGGGCGGCGGGAGACACGGCTGCCGGCGGCCGACGAGTACGCGGCGATGGGGCCGCACGAGCGGCGCCTGCTCTACAACTTCAACGACGTCGCCTCCGCGTTCCGGCGCGACCTCTGGGAGCGGCATCCGTTCCCGCGGACACCGTTCGGCGAGGACGTGCTCATGGCGCGCGCGTTCCTGGAGGCGGGGTTCACGGTCGTGTACGACGACGTCGCGACCGTCGAGCACAGCCACGACTACGACGAGGCGGAGAACCGGGCCCGGGCCAGGATCGACGCCAGGTTCAACGCCGAGTGGCTCGACCGGATCTGCGTGGCGTCGCGCAAGGACGCCGCGGTGCTCACGGTCCGGACGAGCGAGGACGACGCGCAGGCGATCGAGGCGCTCGGGCTGCCGACGGGCGAGATCGACGCGCTCGTGGAGCGCGCGCGGTCGCTTCGCGCGGCGACCTTCGAGGGTATGGCCGAGGGCAGCCAGGCGGCCCGTCGGCGCCCGGCGACTCGTATGCGCGACCGCAGCGACCTGCGACTCCTGTACGTCGTCCACGGCTTCCCGCCCGAGACCTGGGCTGGCACCGAGATCTACACGCTCAATCTCGCCAAGGAGATGCAGCGGCGCGGCCACACCGTGGCCGTGCTGACGCGCTCTCCGGGCGTGGGGGACGAGCCCGAGTTCAGCGTGCGGGAGGACGAGTTCGAGGGGCTGCGCGTGCTGCGCATGACGCACAGGCTCGATCACGCGAACCTGCGGGAGAGCTTCGTCAACGAGGGGCCCGAGGTTGCCTTCCGGCAGGTGCTCAACGATTTCGAGCCGGACCTCGTGCACTTCCAGCACCTGATCCACGCCTCCATCGGGCTGGTCGAGATCGCGCGGTCCCGCGGCATGGCGACGGTGGTGACGTGCCACGACTACTGGGCCCTGTGCCCGCGGGTGCAGATGATCCGCCCGGGCGGCGAGATCTGTCCGAGCAACATGGGGAGCGGCTGCTTCCTGTGCATCAAGGAGAAGGGCCTCGACCAGGTCGAGCTCGCGAATCGCCTCGACGGGGCGCTCGGGGCAGGAAAGGTCCTCTCCGCCCTCGCGGAGACGGTGAAGGGGCTCGGTCTGAACGCCGGAGGCGCGGGGCGCAGGGCGTTCGACTTCGCCGCGTTGCGCGAGCGTGAGCGCGTCGTCCCCGAGGCGTATGCCGCCGCGGATCTCAGGATCAGCCCGAGCCGGTTCCTGCGCGACATGTACCTCGCGTCCGGAGCGTTCGAGCCGCACACGTTCCTGTTCTCCGACAACGGGATGCGCACCGACCACGTCGAGGCGCTGGAGAAGACTGTCGACCCCGACGGCAAGGTGCGGTTCGGGTTCGTCGGATCGCTCGTCTGGTACAAGGGCGGGGAGACCCTCGTGCGCGCGATGCGCGCACTCGTCGACCGCGGGCTCGGGGACCGTGTGCACCTGCACGTGTACGGCGGGTTCGATCCCGGGTCGGACCCGCACCACGCCGAACTCGCGGAGCTCGCGGACGGCGCGCCGGTCACGTTCCACGGACGGTTCGACAACGGGCGGCTGTCCGAGGTCTACGCCGACATCGACGCGCTGGTCGTGCCGAGCCTCTGGTACGAGAACTCGCCGATCACGATCCACGAGGCGTACCTGACCGGGACGCCCGTCCTTGCGAGCGACCGCGGCGGAATGGCGGAGTTCGTGCGCGACGGCGTCGACGGACTGCTGTTCGAGCTCGGCAGCGCGGAAGATCTCGCGACGAAGATGGCGCGCGTGGTCGAGGAGGATGGGCTGCTCGCGCGGCTCACCTCGGCGGAGTGGATCCCGATCAAGACGATCGAGCAGAACGGGGAGGAGACCGAGGCGCGCTATCGCTCGCTCTGCACGATCGTTCGGAGCAGCGCGGGGGCCAGCGCGGACGGCGGCCCTGTCTTCGACCGCGCGGCGCTCGACACCACCGATCGTCGGGGACCCTGCGAGCAGCAGGGCGCGGACGTGCTCCTGCTGCGGCCCGGGGCGAGCGCTGACTGGGACGTCGGAGGCGTGCCGTCCGTCCCGCTGAGCATCGAGGTCGAGGCGTACGTCCACGCCGACGAGCCGGACCTGGAGATCGGCGCGCAGGTCCTCGTCGACGGTCGCCCGGCGGCGTCGATCGGTCCGGTGTCCGCAGCGGGGAGCGACGCATTCGTCCAGCTTCGCGCCGACCTGGATCTGGACCTCGAGCCCGGCGCCGCGCCGAAGACGCTCACCCTCGAGCCGCAGGGCGGCGATGGAGCGGGCATCCACTTGCGCCTCCGACGGATTCGACTCTCTCCCACGACGGCGTCGCCCCAGGGCAGCGCGATCGCAAGCCGATGACCCGCCCCGACCCCGAAGCCGTCCGCAGGAGCCTGGCGGTCCAACCGAGCGAGCCCGTCGCGGACGCGGACCTCCCGCGCGTGTCGATCGTGGTGCTCAACTGGAACGGGAAGCACCACCTCGGTCCGTGCTTCAAGACGCTCCGCGAGCTCGACTACCCCGAGGATCGCTACGGCGTGGTGCTCGTCGACAACGGCTCCGACGACGGGAGCCAGCGCGAGGTGCGGGAGCAGCACGCGTGGGTCGAGCTCCTCGAGAACGACCGCAACGTCGGGTTCAGCGCCGGCTGCAACCAGGGCGCGGCCCACGCGATGCGGGAGGGCGCGGACCGCCCCGACGTGCTCGTCTTCCTGAACAACGACATCCACGTCGAGCCCGGCTTCCTGCGCGCGCTCGTCGCGCCGATCGTCGAGGAACGCGCGGTCGCGACGACGTCCAAGATGATGTCGTGGGACGGCAAGCTCCTGAACAGCGCCGGCGGCGGGATGAACTTCCACGGGATCGGCATCCAGCGCGGGTATCTCGCGGAGCCGAACGCCGACTACGAGGTGCCGCGCAAGACGCTCTTCGCATGCGGGGGGGCGATGGCGATGGACGCCGACGCCTTCTTCGACGTCGGCGGGTTCGACGAGGAGTTCTTCGCCTACTACGAGGACGTCGACCTCGGCTGGCGGACGTGGGTGCTCGGCCACGAGATCCACTACGTGCCGAGCGCGGTCTGCTACCACCACCACAGCAGCACGAGCGGGCGGGTGCCGCTGGAGCGGCTCCGGGTGCTCCAGGTGCGGAACCCGCAGCTGGCGTGCTTCAAGAACTACGACGACGACAACCTTCGGAAGGCGCTGCCGGCGATCCTCGGTCTGGCGGTCCAGCGGGCCTTCCTCAGCAGCGCGCTCGGCGACCTCTCCGCGTATCGGATCGAGGCGATGCAGACCCTCGGGGCGCACGGGGTCGGCGGCCGGTTCTGGCGCAAGCTCCGCAAGAACCTCGCGACCCACGACGATGTCGGCCGGATCGCGATCGCGGACCTCGTCGCGATGCACGACCTGCTCGGGCGGTGGGACCACTGGATGGACCGTCGCAAGGCGATCCAGGAGCGTCGCCAGCGTGCCGATTCCGAGATCCTTCCTCTGTTCCTGCGCCCGATGTGGTGCATCGAAGAGGAGGCCGGGTACCGCACCCTCCACTCGGGTATGGCAGACTTCCTGGGCCTGGACGATCTGTTCGCCGGCCTGACCACGCTGGAGGAGGATCCCAACGGGTGATCATGAAGCTGTCCGTCGTCGTACCCGTCTACAACGAGGAGAAGACGCTCGCCGAGATCGTCGGGCGCGTCCTCGCACAGCCCTTCGACAAGGAGATCATCCTCGTCGACGACGGGTCGAAGGACCGCTCGCGCGAGATCATGGCGGAGCTGAAGGAGCGCCATCCCGAGGTCCGCACGATCCACCACGAGGTCAACAAGGGCAAGGGCGGCGCCCTCCAGACCGGATTCCAGAACGTGACCGGGGACGTCGTCCTCGTCCAGGACGCCGACCTGGAGTACGACCCGAACGACTACGCCGCGCTCCTGGAGCCGCTCCAGTCCGACAAGGCGGACGTCGTCTACGGCAGCCGCTTCCGCAAGGTCCCGTCGGGCAAGGTCCACGCGTTCTGGCACACCCACGGGAACCGCATGCTGACCCTGGTCAGCAACATGTTCACCGACCTCCACCTGTCGGACATGGAGACCTGCTACAAGGTCTTCAAGGCCGACATCGCGCGCCGCCTCGACATCCAGTCCCGCACGTTCGCGGTCGAGCCCGAGGTCACGGCGAAGGTCGCGAAGATGAACGTGCGGATCTACGAGGTCCCGATCAGCTACCACGGCCGGAACTACCACGAGGGCAAGAAGATCGGTCTCAAGGACGCGTTCATCGCGATGTGGGCGATCTTCCGCTGGAGCTTCGCGAAGGTCGAGCCGTTGACGCCGCCGGGGTCGCCCGACGGCGCGGCCGGCGCGTCGACCGCGGGCGCGCAGGCGCTCGACGCGGCGAAGGCGGACTGACCGCATCGTCGCGCGCCCCCGGGGCGCGCTCAGTCGAAGTTCGCGTCCTTCGCCTCGTAGTAGCTGCGCAGGCGCACTCGCATCGGCCGCGCGAACTTGCGCCAGGTGCCGCCCGACCAGTTGCGGCCCGCCGCGCCCCGGCGCTCGTAGTACTCCGACGCCTCGCCGTCGTGGGCCTCGACCGAGCGCAGGACCTCGTCGTCGCTCGGATAGCGGCCCTTGCTCCACACGGCGTTCGGCGCGAAGCGCGGGCGCGTACCCGGGTCGCTCTTCGGCGTTCCCACGCACAGGCCGAAGAGCGGGTACACGCCTTCGGGGAGTTCCAGCAGCGCGTCGACGCTCGGCAGGTCGTTGCGCAGCCCGCCGATGTAGCACACGCCCTTGCCCAGCGACTCGAGGGCGAGGGTGAGGTTCTGCGCGAACAGGCTCGCGTCGATCGCCGCGAGCAGGAACACCTCCAGCGACTGGACGTACGGCTTGCCCTCGCGGGCCGCGATCAGCCGGTGCCTGCGCGTGTCGCCCGCCACGACGAAGAACGCGCCGGCCTCGGCGACCTGGCGCTGGCCGCCCGTGAGCTCGGCGAGACGGGCACGCTCGTCCGCGTCCGTGACCTGGAGCAGGTGATAGGCCTGGATCCAGCTCGAGGTCGCGGCGCACTGGGCGGCGGCGACCGCGCGCTCGATCGTGTCGTCGTCGACCGGGTCGGGGGCGAAGTCGCGGACGGAGCGGTGGCGGGCCATCTGCTCCAGCACCGCGTCGGCGCGGTCGGCGTTCGCGAAATCGGGGGTCGACATGGCTGCGTCGAGATCAGACGTCGAGGACGTCGAGGGGAGTGTCCTGGGTCGCGAGGAGGACCCGTACGTCGGGCCGTCCGAGGCGCTCCAGCGCGTCGCGCGCGGCGCCCTCGGCGAGGTCGGGGCGGTTGTTCTTCTCGGAGAGGTGGGCGAGCACGACCGTGTGCAGCTCCGGCGCGGCCAGCCGCGTCAGCATGATCGCCATCTGGTCGTTCGACAGGTGCCCGCCGGGCCCCGCGACCCGGTCCTTCAGCGGCGCGGGGTAGGCGCCGGACCGCAGCATCTCCACGTCGTGGTTCGACTCGATCACGAGCACGTGCGCGCCCATGAGCGCCGACGCGACGTCCTCCCGCGGCTCGCCCATGTCCGTCAGGAACGAGAGCACGCGGCCCTCGTGCTCGATCCGAAACGCGACCGTCGGGTCGCAGTCGTGGGGGACGCGCACGGTCGCCACGCGCGGGCCCGCGCCGCCGTGCTTCGGCTCCAGCGTCGTCTCGACACCGATGCGGAGGTCACGCTTGTCGGGCGCGCGCGCGACGGAGCGGTGCTCCTGGATCTTCGCCGCGCAGTGCAGGATGGCGCCGTGGCGCTTGGCGATGATCCCCGCCGTCCGCGCGTGGTCGAGGTGCCCGTGGCTGACCAGCACGTGGTCGATCGCACGGTGGCCGATGCGCGACCCGAGCAGTCGCTCGGACAGCGTCCGCACGGGCAGCCCCGCGTCGATCAACACGAGGGTCTCACCCGCCCACAGGAGCGCGGCGTTCCCGCGGCTCCCGCTCCCGAGGATGCGCAGCTTCAAGGGCTCGAACGGCTGGCCCCGCGGGCCGGCCGCGACTACTCGATCGAGCGCGGCGGCCCGGTGACCTCCAGGACGACCGCCATCTTCACGAGATCGGCGAAGCTCTCGGCGCGCATCTTCTCCATCACGTGCGCGCGGTGGACCTCGACGGTCTTCTGGCTCAGGCCGAGGTCGGACGCCACGACCTTGTTCGGCTTGCCGGCGACGACGAGCTCGAACACCTGGGTCTCGCGAGCGGTCAGGCGCGCGGCGCGGCGCTCGATGTCGGCGCGGTCGCGCTCGCTCGCGCGCTCGACGGAGTCCTGCTGGAGCGCCTGCTGGATCCGCTCCAGGAGCACCTGGTCGCTGAACGGCTTCTCGATGAAGTCGAACGCGCCCGCCTTGAGCGCGCGCACGGCCATCGGGATGTCCCCGTGGCCCGTGACGAGCACGACGGGGGGCGCGAATCGGTCCTCCTTGAGGCGCTCCATCAGCTCCAGGCCGGACAGGCCGGGCATGCGCACGTCGAGAACGACGCACCCGGGGCGCTCGTTGTCGTACGCCTGCAGAAAATCCTCCGCGGATGCGTACGTCTCGACGCGTCGTCCGACGGAGCCGATGAGGAAGCCGAGCGAGTCCCGCATGGCGGGGTCGTCGTCGACGATGAATACGGTCGGCTGCGCGTTCATGGCTCGATTGGAGCAGCTCGCAGGGGAAGGGTGAAGCGAAAACAGGACCCCCGGTCGGCGTCGTCGGTGGGCTGGACCAGGCGCAGCCTGCCGGCGTGCGACTCGATGATCGAGCGACTGATGGTCAGCCCGAGCCCGAGCCCGTCGTTCCGGGTGGTGTAGAAGGGATCGAAGATACGGAACGCGTCCTCTTCGGGCACGCCGGGACCGCTATCGAGGATCGTGACCTCGACGGACGGCTCGCCGGTGCCCTGTGCGTGAGTCAGACGGGTGTCGACGCGGATGGTCCGCAGATCGTCCTCGTGCGTCCGCTCCAGGGCGTCGATCGCGTTCCGGAGGAGGTGGAGCGCGACCTGCTCGATCTGGATGCCGTCGACGAGGACGTCGTCGGGGCTGGCCTCGAAGTGGGTGTCGAGGTCGATGCCGGCGCGCCTGCGCTGCGAAGCGGTCAGCTCGATCGCCTCGGACAGGAGGTCGGAGACCGAGAACGGCTCGCGCTTCTCGTCCGTCCGGCGCGCGAAGGAGCGCATGCGCCGGATGATCTCGGCGGCGCGGCGGCCCTGGTCGGCGATCGATCGCAGCGCGCGGAGCATCACCTCGTCCTTCGATCCCTGCTGGTCGAGCCGCCGGACGCACCCGTTCGCGTAGTTGACGATCGCGGCGAGCGGCTGGTTGAGCTCGTGCGCGATCCCCGACGTCATCTCGCCGAGCGTCGACAGGCGCGCCACCTGCGCGAGCGCCTGGCGGTGGTCGACCTCGCCCTTCTGGACCGAGAGCGGGCCGCGCATGTCGCGGACGAATCCGTGGACGAGCCCCTGGCTGCGCGACGATTGGACGCACAGCATCTCGATCGGGATCGGATCGCCGCCGGGGCGGGGGATCTCACCGCGCCCGCGCCACGTGCCGTGCTCGCCGATCGTCCCGACGTCGAGCCGCGAGCTCGGGGAGGTGCGCGACGACACGACGATCG
Organism: Planctomycetota bacterium; assembly: GCA_038757895.1. Lineage (GTDB taxonomy): Bacteria > Planctomycetota > UBA1135 > UBA1135 > Saltatorellus. The sequence continues at coordinate 15,451 of JBCDGE010000043.1, forward strand.
GCAGGGCCGCGCCGAGCAGCGCCTCGCGCTCGGACCCGACGAGGTGTGCGAAGCTGTCGTCACAGTCGATGACGCGCGTGTCGGCGTCGATCACGCAGCTCGCGTCGTACGAGGCGCGCACGCCCGCGCCGTACAGCTCCGCCGCGGCACGCTGCGTCTCGTGAGCGTCGGTCGCCTCCGTGACGTCCGTCTCGATGCACCAGAACCCACGCAGTCCATGGGCGTCGACGTCGGCGATCAGCCGGGCGTCGAGGCGGAGCGTACCGCCCTCCTCCTTCGCCTCGGTGACCGCCAGCGAGCAGCGGTCGAACCCGATCGCCGCCGCGTGCGCGAGCCTCGACTCGTCCTCGAACAGCCAGAGGTTGGGAAGGTCGCGCACGAGCCGCCCCTCCACGTCCGCGGGACGCACGCCGCCGAAGCGACCGGCGAACGCGACGTTCGCCTCGCCGACGCGCCCGGTGTCCGACAGCGCGGCGACGCGCTCGTCGGTCGACGCGTCGGCGGGAAGCGGATCCGCGAGGTCGACACGCCAGACGAAGTCCGCGGACTCATCGAGGAGGCGGCGATAGGTGGCCGCCCGGACCGAGGCCTGCGTCGAGACAGGCGTCGAATCCAGGTCGGTCGAGACGCCTTGTCCCCGCGGCGCCTCCCTCGCAGGCTCCGAGCCGAGCGCGTCCCGCACGAGGTCCATGAGCGCCCGCCAGGACCGCGCATCGACCTCGTCGAGCGGTCCGCGCGCGACGCCCAGGACGACGCCGACGAGGTCGCCGTCGGGGCCTCGCACGCCCGCGCCGTAGGCGGTGGTGGCGTCGGTCAAGAGCGCCTGGAGCGTGGCGTCCTGGCCGACCGAGACGCGCTCGGGGACCTCCGCCGCGGCGAGGGTGAGCAGCGAGTGCGAGGCGCCGAGGAGCGCGCTCTCGGGCGGGATCGGAACGCCCGGGACGCCGTCCGCGGCGCGGCACAGGAAATCGGGTGCGAGCGACCCGCCCTCGTCCGGGGGCGCGGGAGCGGCGATGACCGCGAGGTCGGCGCGGAGGAGTCGACGCGCGAACCCGGCGAGCGCGACCCTGCCGCGCGCCGTCGCGACCCCCGTCTCCGCGCCCGCCTCGGTCAAGGGATCCACTCCGCGATGAACACGTTCGTATCGCCGGCCTGCCCGTCGCCGCGGTTGCTGGAGAACGCGAGGAAGCGCCCGTCGCGGCTGAACATCGGGAACCCGTCGAACTTCTTGCCCGGAGGACCGTCGAAGAACGTGACCTGCTCGATGTTCTTGCCGTCGCGGTCGATCAGGAACAGGTCGAAGTTGAACTTCCGCTCGGCCGGGTCGTGGTGGTTCGTCGCGAAGATGATCCGCTCGTCGTCCGGCGTGAAGTACGGCGCGAACGCGGCACCGCCGAGCGTCGTCACCTGCTGGCGGTTCGTCCCGTCGGCGGAGATCGTGTAGATCTCCATCTTGTTCGGCCGGACCTGCCAGCGCTGCAGGTCGTCCAGGTAGCGCGCCTGCTCGTCCTCCTCGTTCCCGGGCGTCCACTCCGTCGTGCGGAACACGAGGCTGCGCCCGTCGTGGCTGAAGAACGCGCCGCCGTCGTAGCCGAGCGTGTCGGTCACCTGGACGAGGTCGCCGCCCTCCAGGTCGCACGTCCACAGCTCCAGGTCACCGGTGCGCGTGGAGGTGAAGACGATGCGGTCGCCGCGCGGCGACACGGTCGCCTCGGCGTCGTACCCGTACTCGGAGACGAGCAGGCGCTCGTCGCCGCTCAGGAGGTTCGACACGTAGATGTCGTAGTCCGGCCAGAGCATCCAGGTGTATCCCTCGGACGGCGGCTTGGCAGGGCACGCGGCGTGGCTGGAGTGGGTCGAGGCGTAGAGGACCTCGGCGTCGTCCGGCATGAAGAACGCGCACGTCGTGACGCCCTGACCGCTCGACACCTGCCGCAGGTTCCCGTCGGGTGCGGTGACGAAGATCTTGTCGCAGTCGCCCCTCGTGTTCGTCATCGCCTGCAGTGACAGGCGGTCGTCGGCGAAGCTCCAGTACGCCTCCGCGTTCTGGCCGCCGAACGTGAGCTGCCAGAGGTTCTTGAAGCGCGTCTCCTCACCGGGCTGGATCAGCTCGTTGACGAGGACGGCGCCGGGGATCGGCGGCTCGATCTCCTCCACCACGGGTCCGTCCCCCTTCGAGGGGTCGTACGCGCAGGAGGCGGCGACGAGGAGGGCCAGGGAGGAGAGAGTGAGAGCCGCGGGGCGGAGCCGCGGGCTACGGAGACCGTCGATCATGGATGGCGTGGAGCGGGTGCGGACCGCTCGGGACGTGGGGGGGCACGTACCCCCTTTTCATCGGCGAGGCCGCGCCGGAGGCCCACCGTCGTGCCCTGATTCCGGCCCGGATTCCTGCTCGGAATCCGCGCCGCAGCACGGCCTCGTCGGGACCGGATCGTACCCGCCGCGGCAGAACGGCTGGCAGCGGACGAGGCGCCAGACGATCAGGGCGAGCGCGCGCGGCAGCGGGAGGGTGCGGAGGGCCTCCTCGGCGTAAGCGCTGCACGTGGGGGAGAATCGGCACGTCGCCGGCGTCCACCGGGACACGAACCTCCGGTAGATCCACAGGAGGAAGAGCAGCGGCGCCGCGAGGACGCGCCGGAGGAGCTCGAGGGCGTTCCTCACGCCGATTCGTGGGCCCGCGCGCCCGCCTCTTCGAGCCTCCGCGCCACCTTTCCCGCCAGGCGTTTCAGCTCGCGGACCGTCTCGCGCGTCTCCGGCTTCAGCTTGGCCTGGGCCGGGACGAGGACGAGGTCCAGCGGCGGCAGGTCGGGCGCCGAGAGCCGGAAGGCCTCCCGGAACACCCGCCGGACCCGATTCCGACGCACCGCGCCGCGCCAGACCTTCTTGCCGACCGACAGCCCCAGGCGCGGGTGACCGAGGCCGTTCGGGGCGCCCACGACGAGGAGGATCGACCCGCGCGCGCGACGGCCGTCGCGGTACACGCGACCGAAGTCCCGGCCGGAGCGGATCCGGAACCGGCGTGGAAATCGAAAGGTCGGGGGCACGGGGGCGGACGCAACACCGTCCGACCCGCACCTTACCGGACCGGGGACGACGAAACCGCCGACTGGTCGGGCCTCGCGGGGCCTCCGGCGGCACACTCTTCGCCCCGCGCCCCGAGCCTCCCCGATCCAGCCCGTGACCCAGTCGACTCGACGCACCGCCCTGCCTTTCGGAGCCGGGGTCCCGGCCGCGGGCACCACGTCCTCCTCCGTCACACCGACCACGGACGAGGCGCCCGCTCCGGTCCCCTCCGGACGTGCCTCCGGGTTCGTCGACGCCCCGGTCGACGGCGAAGCGGCTCGCGCGGACGAAGACTCCGGGCCCGAGGCTCGGCCCGCAGGCGGCGACGACCGGGCGAATCGGATCGGCGGAAGCCCCCGCTCCGCGAGCTCGGGGGCGACCTTCCGCACCGACGAGGGAGCCAGCTGGCCTCGGTCGGGCGCGGAGGACCTCGACGACGCGCTCGCCCAGCTGGCGGAGGCTCCCACGGACGCTCCGACCTCGGTGCCCGACGGGGCGCTGGACGCGCTCGCGGCCGCGCTCGCCGGGGACGACGCCCTGCGCACCGATCTGGATTCCGCGCTCGGGAACGTGGCCGAGAGCGCCCACTTCCTGGCCACCGCCGATCGCATCCGCGCCGAACTCCAGCGGCTCGCGCGGAGCACGCGCGAGATCGACGTTCCGGACGCGGACGTCGTCGCACTCGCGCTGCACTGGTCCGAGCCGCTCGCCCGGGTCGCAGCGCGCGCGGTCCGCGCCGTGCGACGCGGCTCGGCTCTCCTCGTGCTCACGGATCCCTGCCTTCCGCGCTTCGGCCTGTCGCTCGCCGACGCCCTGCTCGCGATCGGCGTGGCACCCGGACGGATCGCCGTGCTGCACGGCGACGGGTCCGACCTCCTGCGCGGCGTCGCGGCGCGGCCCGATGTGGGCGTCGACGCCGTGCGCCCGAATGCGTTCACGAGCGGCATCGCCGGCACCGTCGGCGCCCTCCGCGACGACGCCCAGGGCGCGGAGACGCGGCCGGCGGTCGAGGGCGAGGGGGCGGCGACTCCCGAAGGCTGGTTCGGACGGGGCGTGGTCGCCAGGCCGGCCGCGCCGCTGCGCGTTCGCCTGCCGCTCGGCGCCGACGTCGTCGTCGGGAACGTCGAGTGGGACGGGCTCGACGGGGACACGGTGCGCCTCCCGTCGGACGACCTGAACGAGGTCGCCGAGGAGGTCGTCGAGCGCGCGTTCGGACGCGGCGTGCTCGGCGGGTTCGCGGCCGACGCCGCCGCGCGCGTCGTGATCGAGCGCAGCGCGTTCTCGCGCTTCACCGAGTGCCTCCTCGAGGTGCTCTCGGACGCCGACGACGATCCGTGGTTCGACCCGCCGGCGTGGGCGCTGCGCCCCGGCGGTCGGACCCGCCGGTCCCTCGCCGCGGGCCGCCGCATCGGGCTCGACGAGGGCGCGACGCTCGTGCACGAGCGCTGCCCGTCCAGGGGCGGCGAGGACGCGCGGGGGCTCGTCTTCACCAACGTCGAGCCGCGCATGCGACTGGGTGGCGCACTCCGCGTGCCCGGCGTGCTGGCGCTCGTCCGCGGGCCCCGCCCGGAGTAGCGGCGGCGCCGGCGAATCTCGTCCAGCATCGGGCCGCGCCGTTCGGGTTGTGTGAGCTGGTCTTCATCGGGCCGGACGGGGTCCGTACGCTGCTTCGCCCCGACCCCAGCCCGCTTCCCCGCCCTCCTTGCTCCCGCCCTCACCCCAGCGGCGGCGCGCGTCCTCCGCACCGCGCCGCGGGGTCGGACGATGGCTCCTCCGGGCGCTCCCCTGGATCGTCGCGATCGCGCCGGCGTTCGCGAGCCCGCAGACCGACGCTGCGCAGCAGCAGGAGCGCCCGTCGGCCCGCGTCGTCCGACTCTCGCCCCGTGACACCATCCGTGTCGACGGTCGCCTGGACGAGTCGGGCTGGCTCGGCGCCACGCGCATCGGTCCGCTGACGCAGACACTGCCCGTGGAGGGAGTCGAGATGACGCGGGACACGGACGTCCGCGTCACCTACGACCGCGACACGGTCTACGTCGGCATCACCTGCTACGACGACCCGAAGGAGATCCGCGCGCGCCAGATGGAGCGCGACGCGTTCGTCCGTTTCGACGACGTGGTCGAGCTCTGGTTCGACCCCTTCGCTTCGGATCGTTTCGCGTACTGGTTCCAGGTGACCCCGGCCGGTTCGCTCGGGGATGCGCTGATCGCCGACAACGGGTCGTCGTTCAACAAGGACTGGGACGGCATCTGGTACGGGGAGGTCCAGCGCACGCCGCAGGGCTGGACCGCCGAGCTCGCGTTCCCGGTCAAGACCCTGTCGTTCGACCCCGACGCGCCCTACTGGGGCTTCAACATCACCCGTCAGCGCATCGCCAACGGTGAGCGCGGGCGCTGGGCCTCGCCGAGCGTGGCCTACCCGTTCTTCCAGGTCTCGGACGGGGGGAAGCTGACGGGGATCGACGGGCTCCGCCAGGGCGTCGGGCTCGACGTCGTGCCGTACGTCAAGTTCGACGCGGAGCGGCAGGACGCGGACAGCTCGTTCGACAGCGCGTGGGACGCCGGCCTCGACCTGCGCTGGCGCCCGACGCCGGCCTCGACGGTCCTGCTCACGATCAACACCGACTTCGCGGAGGCCGAGGTCGACACGCGCCAGGTGAACCTCGGCCGGTTCCCGCTGTTCTTCCCCGAGCGGCGGGACTTCTTCCTGGAGGACGCGGGGGTGTTCGAGTTCGGCCTGCCGAGCAACCAGCGCCGGCTGATCCCGTTCTTCTCGCGCACGATCGGCCGTGACGAGGAGGGCGAGGTCGTGCCGATCATCGCCGGGCTCAAGGTCACGGGGCGCTTCGGCAAGTGGACGGTGGGCGCGCTCGACACGTACATCGACGAGGTCCCGGGCCGGCCGCCGTCCGAGGACGACGACGGGCGCGAGCGGATCGCGCCCCAGAACCTCGGCGTCGTCCGGCTGCAGCGCGCGCTCGGGGACGGTCAGGCGGTCGGGGCGATCGTGACGACCGGGGATCCGCTCGGGGACAGCGGCCGGTACACGGCCGGAGCAGACTTCCGGTTCGGTTCGTCGCGGCTCCTCGGCGAGGGGCACAGCGGCTTCCTCTGGGGTCACGTCCTCGGCACGAACGGGGGCGAGACGAACGACACGTCCGGCCTGGCCTACGGCCTGGAGTCGCGCACGCGGTCGCGGAACTGGGAGACGACGCTGCGCGCCCAGCGGACCGAGGAGGGCTTCGATCCCGCCCTCGGATTCGTGCGCCGCGTCGCGGTCGACCGCTACCGCGCGGGCGCGGAGTACACCTGGCGCTCGTTCGACTCCTCGACCCTGTTCCGGCAGGTGGAGACCGGCGCGGACGTCGTGGCCGAGCGGGACCTCGCGGGCAACGAGGACAGCCTGACGATCCCGATCGACCTGTTCGACTTCCAGTTCTGGAGCCAGGACTCCTTCAACTTCCGGATCACGGAGCGCTCCGAGACGATCGACGAGGCGTTCACGGTCGGCAGCGCGACCGTGGTGCCCGGCGACTACGAGGAGACGAGGTTCCGGCTCGGCTTCGAGTCGAACGACCGGCGGCTGTTCGGCGTCGAGACGTTCGTCGAGGTCGGCGACTACTACGGCGGCGACATCCGGCGCTTCGGCCTGGAGCCAATCTTCATCCCGAGCCGGTTCATGGCGCTCGCGCTGACCTACCTCGACGTCGACATCGACGTCGGCGCGGGCGGCACGTTCGCGACGCAGCTCTACACCGGCCGGCTCGACCTGACGTTCTCGCCCTTCATCTCGTGGAACACGTTCGTCCAGTACGACACGGAGAGCGAGGACATCTCCACGCAGACCCGCCTGCGGTGGATTCTGGAGCCGGGGCGCGAGCTCTTCGTGGTCGGACTGTTCGGGTTCTTCCGGGACGGGAGCGGGCAGACGTTCCAGTCCGGCGAGCAGGGCGTGACCGTGAAGCTGAACTACACGCTGCGGTTCTGAGGCGCGGCTCTACCTCGACTCCGCCGAGAGCCGCTCGGCGACCTTCTCGACCGCGCGCCAGACGCGCAGCGTGTTCCCGGACCAGATCTTGCGGATCTGCTCCTCGGTGTAGCCGCGGCGCACGAGCTCCAGGGTGACGTTGAACGTCTGGCTGGCGTCGCGCCAGCCCTCGATGCCGCCGCCGCCGTCGAAGTCCGAGCTGATCGCGACGTGGTCGATGCCCATGACCTCGACCGCGTGGTCGATGTGGTCGACGAAGTCCGAGACGTTCGCGATCTCGCGCGTCTCGTCGAAGGCGCGGACGCGGTCGCGCAGTTCCTTCATCTTGGCGCGGACCTCGGGGTCGTCGTCGACGCGGCGCGAGCCGCGCTGGCGGGGGAGGCCGAGCTCCTCGCGCGTCGCCTCGATGAACGCGCGCCGGCCGCCGTCGTCGCGGACGTAGCTGGCGAACGCGACGGCCTGGAGGACGCCGCCGTTCTCCTTGAGCGCGAGGAGCTCCTCGTCGCTCAGGTTGCGGCCGTGCTCGTAGACCGCATCGACGCTGGAGTGGGACGCGATGACGGGCGCCTTGGAGTGGGCGATCGCCTGGAGCGTCGTCTCCTTCCCGGCGTGGGAGATATCGACCATGATGCCGACGCGGTTCATCTCCTCGATGGCGCGTCGGCCGAGGTCGGAGAGGCCGCCGTGGAGCGGCTCGTCGGCGGGCGTGTTCGAGTCCCCGAGCTGGCTGTGCCGGGTGTGGGTCAAGCTCATGTAGCGCGCGCCGCGCGCGTGGAACTCCTCGATCGCGCCGAGGTCCATGCCCATCGCGTAGCCGTTCTCGATGCCGATGCAGCAGACGAGCTTGCCGGTCGCGGCGATCCGCTCGACGTCGTCCGGTGTGCGTGCGATCTCGATGTCGTCCGGGTAGCGGCGGGCCATGCGCTCGATGGCCTCGAACTTGGCGAGCGCCGAGGACCGGGCGCGGGCGAAGCCCTCGTCGTCGAGCGATCCCTGGCCGACGTAGACGATGTAGAAGGCGACGTCGAGACCGCCGGCGCGCATCTTCGGGAAGTCGACCTGGTTCGTGCCCCAGACGGTGGGGTCGTTGCGCAAGCGCGCCTCTTGGGCCTGGGCCGGGTCCTCGGGGAGGTCCGGTGACGCGAGGGTCGTCGAGATGTCTTTGTGGGTGTCGAGGGTGAGCGTCGATCGATGGATGCGGCGCGCCCGCGCGAGCAGCTCGGCGTCGGGGCCGACATCGAGGCAGCGGGCGAACGTCTGACTGGGTCCGATGTCGTTGTCGCGTTCGAGCTGCCAGACGACATCCTTCGACTCCGGATCGAGCTCGACGAGGAGCGGACCGGCGGCGAGTCCGAGTACGTAGTGACCGTTGTCGAGGACCTCGATCGTCCTCGTGTTGGAGAGCGAGATCCCCTCGATCTCGTCCTGGTTCAGGCGCCAGACGATCTCCTTGCCGGGCGTGACCTCGATCAGGGCGGACCCTCTGCCCATGGTCAGCAGCGTATTGCCGTTGGGCAGCCGTGAGGCGGCGAACGCTCGTAGGCGGAAGGGGTTGAAGTCGTGCGGGACCGAACTCTCGGTCCCGAACCCGGGCACTGCGAACTCCCACACGACCTCGCCCGTCGTGAGGTCGTACTCACGAAGGACCGCCTCGGATCGGATCGTGCAGTCGGCGAGGTGGGTGACGAGCACCGTTCCGGTGCCGGTCGCTTGAACGGGGCGATCCTCGAAACGCCAGTGCCCGCTCTCGTCGGGTGCCTCGGGTCGCGGCGCGAGTTCTCGCTTGGTGCGCCCCTGACGGTCGACCACCACGAGCCCTGAGGCCTCGCGATCGGCGACGAGGACGTCGCCCCCGGGCAGGGGAAGGAACGCAGGCCACCGGAGCCCCTGGCGCTCGTAGCTCCAGACGATGGCCTTGCGATGGCGTTCGATCTCCACGATCTCGCCCAGAGCTCGCTGCAGCATCAGGTTTCCGTTCTCCAGCGGGTGCGGATCAGGCACGGCGCCCTCCAGAGGCATCTCCCACTCGACCGATCCGTCGCGCGCGAGGATGACCACACGACCCTTGCCCAAGACGAAGACCCGGTGGCCGTCCGGCGCCGGGTCGGTCTGCGCCGGTAGAACGGCCGTGCCGGCGAGGGCGGTGGCGCAGAGGAGGGCGGAGGTCAGGGACCGGCTCGGGCGGAGGCGCATCGGGGGTGTGTGTCTGGGGAGGGACCGCGGGGCCGCTGCGGCGGCCTTTGCTGAGATCTTGACACCTCCCGCCGCCCACGCGGGGCACCCTCGGGAGATGTTCTCCGGACCGACTCTCCTCCTCGCATCGGCCCTCGCCGCCGCGCCCCAGGGCGGCACGACCTTCTTCACCGAGGTCGGCGCGCAGCGCGGCATGCAGCCCTACACGATGGGCGGTGGGATCTCGGCCGGCCTCGCGGCCGACGACTTCGACGGCGACGGGGACGTCGATCTGTTCGTCCCCAACGGTCTGGGCGTGCCCGACCAGCTCTACGTGAACGACGGGACGGGGCACTTCGTCGAGTCGACGGCGGCGCTCGGCGTGGACGTCGACGGCAACCATCGGGCGGCGCTCTGGTTCGACGCGAACGGGGACGGGCTCCAGGACCTGCTCGTCGCGGGGGACTGCTACGAGGACGTGCCGTGCGGCTCGGGCCCGCCGCTGCGCCTGCACGTCCAGCAGCCCGGCGGCGGCTTCGTCGAGACGACCCAGGCCGCGCGCCTCGGGCGCGACGTGCTGCTCTTCTCGGACACGCACGTCGGCGGGCTCGCGGCGGGGGACATCGACGGGGACGGCGACCTCGACCTCGTCGTCGCCTTCTGGGAGGGCTTCACGCACCTCTACGTCAACGACGGATCGGGCGTGTTCACCGACCGGGCGCAGGACGCAGGGATCCAGCTCCAGTCGACCTGCTGGCAGCCCGTCCTGCACGACTTCGACGGCGACGGGCACGTGGACATCTTCCAGGCGGTCGACTTCATCGAGAACCACCTCTGGATCAACCAGGGCGACGGCACGTTCGTCGATCGCGCCGCTGACGCCGGTGTCGACACGTCGTTCAACGAGATGGGCGTCGCGCTCGCCGACCACGACCGTGACGGCGACCTCGACCTCTACATCACGAACATCTACGTGCCCGGCTTCCGCCACAACGTCCTGTTCGAGCGGCAGGGGCCCGGGCTCACGTTCGCCGAGGTCTCAGGGCCGATGGGGGTCCGGGACTCGGGCTGTGGCTGGGGCACGTCGTTCGTCGACGTCGACCTCGACGGCTGGTTCGACGTGCCGGCGTCGAACTCCTGCGCGGGACGGAACACGCGCATGTTCCACAGCCGGATGGCGGCCGGCCAGGGCTACGAGGACGTCTCGCTGCGCGTCGGGATGGACGGCAAGGACGGCAGCGGGCTCGTCGCGTTCGACATGGACGGCGACGGCGACCGCGACCTCGCCCAGGTCGGCGCGCAGGGGCTGCGGCTCTTCGAGAACCGCCACGCGGCGGGACCCTCGCGCGGCTGGCTCGTCGTGCGGCCGCGGATGCGCGGCGCGAACTCGCGCGCGATCGGGGCGGTCGTGACCGTCGACGACGGCGTCCACCGCACGGCCCGGATCGTGCTCGCAGGCTCCAGCGCGCTCTCCCAGGAGCCTGCCGAGGCCCACTTCGGGCTCGGGGCTGCGACGACGGTCGACGTGACCGTCGAGTGGCCGGACGGGAGCGTCACCGTCACCCAGGACGTCGACGCGAACCGCATCCTCACGATCGCGCCGTAGCCGCGGCCGCGCTCCGCCTGCCCCAGGCGACGTAGAACGGGATCCCGAGCGCGAAGGCGGCGCCGCCGGCGATCAGCTTGTCGGGGTCCGTCTCGATCAGCAGGGCGACGCAGAGGACGGTCGCCAGCAACGGGACGAGCGGGCCGAGCGGCAGGCGGAAGCGCGCCGGCCCGACCGCGGTCGCTGCGCCGGGCTCCGCGTCGGCGCGATCGCGCGCGCGGAACACGGGAACGGCGACGCAGGTCGCGATGTACTCGAAGAAGCGGCCGACCACGCTGATCACCGCGAGCTCGGCGAACGTGCCCGAGAGCGTCAGCCCGAGCGTGATACCGGTCGTCAGCAGGATCGCGACGGTCGGCGTGCGGCGGTTGGCGTGCACCCAGCCGAGCGCGGCGGGCGCCTGCCCACGCTCGGCGAGCGCGTACGCGCAGCGCGGCGTGACCAGCGCCTGGACCGCCTTCGTCCCGAAGATGCTGATCGCGATCCCCGCCGCGACGAGCGTTGCGCCGACCGGACCCATGAACGCCGACGCCGACTCGGCGACCGGGTTCTCGGATCCCGCGAGCCCCTCGTACGTGCCGACCGCGACCACGAACACCAGCGCGTAGACCACCGTCACGACGGCCATCACGACCAGGATCGCGAGCGGCACCGTCCGCCCGGGATCGCGGATCTCGCCGGCCGGGATCGGGATCGACTCGAAGCCGACGAACGCCCACAGCAGCAGCATCGTCGTGTCGGCGAGCGACCCGTAGCCGTGCGGCGCGAACGGCTCGAAGCCGCCGCCCTCGACGTGCAGGACCCCGATCACGACGAAGAGCGCGAGCGGCGCGAGCTTCAGCACGTTGAAGACGCGCATCACCGCGGCGCTCTCGCGTGCTCCGTAGAGGTTGATCCCGCCGAGCACCACGACCAGGCTCGCTGCCACTGCCTCGTCGAACCACGCCGGTACGTCCCCGACGAGCGGCAGGAGCGCGAGCGCGAACCCGTTCGCCAGCGCCGCCCACGCGATCACGCGCACCCACCAGGCCATCCAACCGACCGAGAAACCCGCGAACCCGCCGAACGCCTCGCTCGCGAACAGGTACGCGCCGCCCGTGCGATCGAAGCGGCTCGACACCTCGGCGAAACACAGCGCGATCAGGACGCACAGGCCGCCCGCGACGCCCAGCGGGACCAGCGCAGCCGGCCCCATGCTCTCGGCGGCGATCCCGGGCAGCAGGAAGATGCCGGAGCCGATGACCGAGCTGATCCAGAGCAGGACGACGTCGCCGAGTCCGAGGACGCGCTGGAGCTGGTCTCGTTCGGTCAAGGTGCGGGCGAGTCTGCGGGATCGATGCGTCGCGCGCTACGGTGGGTCCCGGCGCGCCCTGCATCGGGGGCGCGTCGGCCCGCGAACTCCGGTGGACCATGGCCCTCCTCGTCGCTCCTCTGCTCGCCCTCGCCGCACTCCAGGCCGCGCCCGTCCAGGAGGCGCCGGATCCGGAGGCGGGCCCGCGCGGACGCGAGGAGTACCTCGGCCGCACCGTCGCGCGCACGATGCACTGGATGGGCGCGAAGTGGCTCGTCCGCAAGACCCGCGAGGACGAGGAGAACGGCGTCCTCCTGCGCAAGTGGCTCGACGTCCAGCCCGGCGATCGGGTGTGCGACCTCGGCTGCGGGAACGGCTACCACACGCTCCCGCTCGCGCGGACCGTCGGCGCCGACGGTCGCGTGTACGCCGTCGACCTGCAGCCCGAGATGCTCGACTTCCTGCGCATGCGGGCGAAGGAGGAGGAGCTGGAGAACATGACGCTCGTCGAGGCGACGATCTCCGACCCGAAGCTCCCCGAGACGTCGTGCGACCTCGTCCTGATGGTCGACGTCTACCACGAGCTCTCGCACCCGGTGACGGTCATGCGCCGCGTGCGCGAGTCACTGCGGCCGGGCGGGCGCGTCGTGCTCGTCGAGTTCCGCGCCGAGGACCGCAAGATCCCGATCAAGCCGCTGCACAAGATGACCAAGGCGCAGGTCGTCCGCGAGATGGCCTCGCACGGCTTCGTCCTGGAGAGCGAGACCGACGATCTGCCGTGGCAGCACGTGATGGCGTTCGAGCGCGGGCCCGAGGACGACGATCTGCTCGAGCCTCGCGCGCTCGCCCAGGGCTTCGTCGACGCGCTCGCTGGCCGAGACGCCCGGATCGTCGAGCCGTACCTCGCGCGAACGGTCGAGCTGGGCCGCGATGGGCCCGCGACGCGCAAGTCGATCGCTGTCGGTCTCTCCGAGAGCATGCGCACCCGCGAAGGGCGCGTCGCGGCGGGCAGCGTCGGCGAGGTGAGCGCGCGGCCCGACGGCGACGTCGTCGCGGCGCTGCTCGCGCCCGAGGGCGGCGACCTCCCTGCGGACCGGGACGAGGTCCTGCTGCGGCGCGACGAGGCCGGCCGCTGGTCGATCGTCGCCTGGCGGTAGGGCCCTTACGTCGCGCTCAGGCGGGATCGGCTAACGTGGCGGGTTCGATCGGTCCCTGTCCGGTCGAGGTCCACTTCCCTCTGCCCTCGCTCCTCCCGGAGCGATCACGACCATGTTCCAGATGCGCACCCTCTCCGCGCTGGCGCTCACGGCCGTCGGCGTCGCCGCTGCCTCCGTCCTCCCCTCCGCCCCGTTCTCCCAGGAGGAGTGGGGCGCACCCGAGCCCACGAAGGAGCACGAGTTGCTCCTCAAGAGCGTCGGCGAGTGGGAGGGCACGATGAAGTCCACCATGCCGGGCATGGATCCGATGGAGATGCCTGCGACCGAGACCGTCACCGCGCTCGGTCCGTTCCACACGTACACCCGGTTCAGCGCCGACTTCTTCGGCCAGCCCTTCGAGGGCATGGCGACGACGAGCTACGACCCCAAGTCGAAGGAGGTCGTCAACACGTGGATGGACAACGGCAGCATGCACACTTCCATCATGCGCGGGACGATCGACCCGAAGACGGGCCGCAGCGAGCTTCGCTGGCGCGCCCCGATGCCCGGCGTGGGCGACGACGTCGCGCAGCGCTCGGTCACCGAGTACTCCGGCGACTCCTACGTCATGACCTTCTTCATGGGCGAGGGCGATGAGCAAGTGGAGTACATGACCCTGTCCATGAAGCGCAAGAAGTAGCGCGCGCTGCGCTGCGCTACCTGTCGATCGCGCCCGGCTCGCCGTCGTCCTCCCCGAGGGCGATGGCGAGCTTCGCAAGCGCGCGATGCAGGCGCATGCGCACCGCGCCGGACGTGATGCCCATCTCCTCGGCGATCTCGTTGCGGCTGCAGCCGACGATCCGCGACAGGACGATGAGCGACCGCTCCTCCTCGGTGAGCGACTCCATCGCCGCCTCGACGCGCTCCAGATCCTCGCGCACCGCGGCGTGCTGGCTGGGCGTGGCGACGCGCGCGTAGGCCGCCATCAGCGCGATGTCGGAGGCGTCCTCCGTCTCCTTGCGCCCCACGTCGCGCCGCTCGGCGACCAGGTGGTCGCGCTTGTTGGAGAGCTTGCGCAGCGCGGTCGTGAACAGCCACCTGCGGAACGCACCCTCGGTGGGGTGCTGGAACCGGTCGGCGTGCGTGAGGATCTCGCGGCAGATCGACTGGACGATGTCGGAGTGCGCCTCGTGGCGGCGGATCAGCGGCCCCGTCCGCAGGCGCACGTACGCGCGCAGGTCCGGCAGCATGCGCTCCAGGAGCGCCTCGATCGCAGCGCGATCGCCGTCGGCGGCCGCCAGGGTCAGCCGCTCGAAGTCCGCGTCGTCGGTCTCGCCGTCAGTCAATGGCCGTCAGTCGAAGGATGGTGGGGCGCTCCGAAGACGCGGCCCGGGGCCGAAAATCGACGCTCGGGCGTGACGCAGCCGGATCGCGCTGGATGGCACATGATACAGGGACGGCTCGCGCGCCCACCCGCGTCGCCGCCTGGCGTGCCGCCCGCCATGCCGACCTCCGATCCGATCCCCGCCGTCGCCGACCTCGTCTTCGAGTACCTCGAGCGCACCGACTCCGGTCGTGAGCCGCCGTCCGAGGCGCTGGAGGCGATCTGCTGCGAGTGGCCGATGCACGCGGCGGCGCTCCGCCAGGCCGTCGGTCGCCTCGCCGGCGCCGGCTTCGTGGGGAACGTCACGGACGAGGCTGAGGACGACGAGGTGGCCGTCCACCTGGGCCCTTTCCTCCTCGAGCGCAGGCTCGGGTCGGGCGGAATGGGCGTCGTCTACCTCGCCCGGCGCGAGGGTGGGGCGGACCCCGTCGCGCTCAAGCTCCTGCGCGGCGACCTCCGCGCCGAGCCCGACGCCGCCTCGCGCTTCGAGCGCGAGATCGAGGTGGCCGCGCGACTCGACCACCCGAACATCGTGCGCGTGGTCGACCGGGGGACGCTCCCGTCCGGCCAGGGCTACCTCGCGATGGAGTACCACGACGGCGGGACGGTCGATCGCGTGGTGTCCGACTGGAAGGGGGAGGCGGAGCCGCCCGCCGGCGGCGCCGACCTGCTCGCGTCGATCGGGAGCGACGTGGATCCGCTGGCGCTCCCGCGCGCGCTGCAGGGTCCGTGGTGGCACGTCGTGGTCCGCCTCGTCCGCGAGGTCGCGCGCGCGCTGGCGCACGCGCACGCGCGTGGGGTCGTGCACCGGGACGTCAAACCGTCCAACGTGCTCGTCACGTCGAAGGGGCGCGTGCTGCTGCTCGACTTCGGTCTCGCCTCGCTGCGCGGCTCGGGTCGCCTGACCGCGACGGGCGTGCGGCTCGGGTCCCTGCCGTACATGTCTTCCGAGCAGGTGCGCGGAGAGGTCGACCTCGACGAGCGCGCCGACGTGTACTCGCTCGCCGTGATGGCGTACGAGCTGCTGACGCTCCGGCTCCCGTTCCGCGGCGACTCGCCGGAGCAGCTCGGCATCGCCATCGAGCGCGGCGGGGCAGCGCGGGCCTCCGCCTCGATCCCCGGGCTCTCGCCCGACGTCGCGCAGGCGCTGGACGCCGTCCTGGCCTGTGCGATGGACGTCGAGAGGCGCCGCCGCTACGCGTCCGCCGAGGCGTTCGCCGCCGACCTGACCGCGCTCCTCGCCGGCCAGCCGGTCGCCGCCAGGCCCGCGACGACGCTCGTCCGCACCGCCCGCTGGGTGCGGCGGCGTCCGTTCGTCGCCGCGACGGTCGCGCTCGCCGGTCTCCTCGTCGTGGGGGGGCCGCTCGCGTACGCGCTGCTCGCGAAGCAGCACGCCGACGAGATCGAGGAGAGCCTCGACGCGACCTTCGTCCACCTCTCGACGCTCGTCCGCGCCGTCGACGGCGGGATCCGCGGCCTCGCGGAGGGGCCGATGCGCAACGACCCGTACATGCTCGCGGCGCGGCTCCAGGCCACGGAGGGGGCGATCGCGATCCTCGACGAGGTCGAGCGGGACGCAGCGGACTTCTTCGCGCGGGATGACGAGAGGTCGCGTCGCGCGAGCGCCGCGCTGCGAAGGAGCCGCGCGCGACTCTGGTTCGCGCACGGCGACGCACTGATGGACGGCGGTCGATTCGACGAGGCCCTCGAGTCCTACGCGAAGCACGAGGCGGTCTTCCGCGCCGCACTGGAGACGAACGCGGGGGACCTGCGGGCGATCCACGGGCTGGGCGTGGTTCTCGGCCAGACATCGCGCGCGCGGCGGCGGGCGAGCCGCGGGACGGACGCCGGGCTGGAGCCGATCGAGGAGGCGATCGGGTTCTTCGAGCTCGCGATCGAGCTCCAGCCCGACGACGTCGAGGCGGCGAGCAACCTTGCGCAGTCCTTGATCCTCTCCTTGAGCGCGCTCGAGATGTCGGGGCGCGGTGATGAGCAGATGGACAGGGTCCACCGCGCGATCGGGATCATCGAGCCGATCGCGTCCTCCGGCGCAGCATCGTCGATCGACCGCCTACGGCTCGCCGAGGCGCTCCTGGAGAGCGTCCGGCTCGACCCGGCCGGGACCTCGCCGACCGATCGCCTGGTCCGGCTGGATCGCGCGCGTTCCGAGATCGACCTGGTCCTGCGCGCTGACCCTTCCACCGTCCTGGCACGGCACCTGTCGACCGAGGTCGAGCTTCGCAGCGCGGACGCGCTGGAGGACCTCGGCCGGTCGAACGACGCGCTCGCCCGCGCGACCGCCGGGCGTCTCGCGTGCGAGGCGCTCGTCGCCGACGTGCCCGACGAGGCCGCGTTCCGCAGCCGGCTGCAGAGCCTGGTGGACCTGGAGACCTTTCTCATCGGTCGCACCGGCGACGTCGAGCGCGGCCTCGCCAGGCTCCGCGCGCAGCTCGAAGACGCGAGAGACGACTTCGACGGGGACCCGGAGGACCCGCACCTCGCCCTGGAGGTCGCGCGACGCATCGCGAACCTGCTCACCCGGCTGAAGTACGCCGACCCGCTCGACGAAGACGTGATCGACGAGTTCGAGGAGCTCGCGGCGGAGGCGCTGTACCTCTTCGACGAGTACGGCCACGTCGTGCGCTCGGCAAGGATCGCGTCGTTCAAGCGCTACGTCGTCCGCAGCAGGGCGATCGCACGCGCGTGGGCCGGCGACGTGACGGGCGCGATCCACGGTGCCGAGGAGCTCGAGGTCCTCGGCGACGAGACGTCCGGGGTGCACTGGCTGGAGCTCGCCGAGCTCCGCGCCCAGATCTTCGGCGCGCTCGCCGAGGGCGACGCTCCCGACGTCGAAAGGGCCGCGTGGCGGCGCAAGGCGACCGACGCCCTCGAGCGCGCGATCGACTCCGGGACGGTCGATCCCGAGTTCGTCCGGGCCAGCGACGGGCTGGAGCCGCTGCGCGGGGACGCGCGCTTCGAGGAGCTCATGGAGCAGCTCTGAGCGCCGAAGGGCGCAGAGGTCGCGTTGGCGCGTGCATTCGGGTTCCGGGCGGCTAACCTGAGGCGCCCCGGAGCGGGAAGGGACAAGCCGTGTCGACCTCAGAAGCAGCCAGCCGAGTGATCCGAGGGACGAGCGGATGGGTGCTCCCCATCCACGTCGCCCACGTCAAGGAGGGCTACGAGGACCGGCGCGCGTCCATCGAGCGCCAGCTCGCGGAGGCCGGGCTCGAGTTCTCGTTCATGCTGGACGGCGACATCCCCGACCTGTCGGAGGAGCGTCTGGAGCGCTGGTTCTCGGACTACATGCGGTCCGCGTCGCCCACGACGTCCTGCGCGTGCAAGCACCTCCTGATCTGGGAGGACCTCGTGGCGAGCGGGGCGCGCGCCGCGCTGGTGCTGGAGGACGACGCGCTCCTGGCCGGGAACTTCGTCGAGGTCGTCCAGGCCGCCGTTGTCGAGCTCGAACGTGAGCATCGCCTCGACGACCCCTGGTTCGTGTCGCTGGAGAACTCGACGCTGCGCTTCGTCCCGTCGAAGGACCGCCGCGCCGGGCGCTACCTGTACCCCGCTTCGAAGGGGCGCTGCACGGGCGCCTACCTGATCGGCGCCGCGTTCGCGAAGCAGATGCTCGAAGGGGCGGAGGGCGGCGGCATGGATCAGCCCGTCGACCACTACATCGACCGCTACCTCGCGCGGGACGACATCCAGTCGTTCTGGTGCGAGCCCACCGTGGTCGAGCAGGGCAGCCACGCCGGCATCTTCGCGACCGGGATCGGAACGCCCAGGACGAGTCTGCTGCACCGCGTCCACTGGTCGATCCGCAAGCTCTTCCGGCATCGGAAGTGAGCTCCTCGATGATTCGACGCGCCCTCGACCTCGCGCGCGCCTCCGCCACGCTCGAGCTCCCGTTCCGCTCCGTCGAGGACGTCTACACCGGTGCTCCCGCCGGTGCTCTCGCTGGGGGCGGTGCGATCCCGAACGTCGTCCACCAGACCTGGGTCGAGCCCCGAGTGGGGCGCACGCACGCTGCCGCGCTACGGCGCTTCCGTCGCATGAACGCGGACCACTCGTTCGAGTTCTTCGACACGCCGGCGATGGACGCGTTCATGGAGTCCAGCTACGCCGACCACCCGATCTTGGAGGTGTACCGCAACTGCGTCGAGGGGCCGGCGCAGACGGACATCTGGCGCTACTGCCTGCTCCTGGAGCGCGGCGGCTGGTACTTCGACATCAACAAGATGATCGACGCCCCGATCTCGTCGTTCGTCGAGCCGAGCACGCGAGCCGTCGTGTCGCTGGAGGACAACGAGTACGGCGGCGACCTGTCGGAGCGCGTGGTCTCGCGCTTCGGCGGGCGCTGGCTCGTCGCGAACTGGGGACTCGGGTTCACGCCGGGGCACGCGATCCTGCGGCGCACGATCGACGGGATCGTCGCCGCGTACCCCGAGCAGCGGGGCGTCGTCCAGGACGACCTGAAGCTCGCCATCGTCCACTTCACGGGGCCGCACAGGCTGACGCGGGCCGTGGCGGACTCGATCGATGCGGGGGACGACGAGGGCCTCCACCTCGCCGGTCAGAACTTCGACGGCCACGGCGTCTACCGGATTCCGCGCTCGTGGGTGCGGTACCTCCAGCGCGCCTCGTACAAGGGCACGCGCGACTCAGTGATGGTCCGCTAGTCGCCCAGCGGAATCGTCAAACGGCGCTCTTCGCCAGGCTGGAGCGTGACCTCGACCGCCTTCTCGCCGACCTCGGGCACGCGTACGGTGACCGTGTACGTCCCGGCGACGAACGGACCGACGTGCTTGCGCCGTGAGTCGAAGGGGTGGCGACGCCACGTCCAGGGGTCGAAGAGGCAGCGCAGGCCCGTGAGCAGTCGACCGTCCTGGTCGGTGACGCGCACCTCCCCGCGGACGGTCTCGCCCTCGACCTGTGCCTCGACGACGACCGTTGCACCTTCGGCGAGCGTGATCTCGACCTCCTTCGCGCCGTCCGCCTCGACCACGACGCCGAGCGCTTGGCCGACGAGCGGGCCGAGCTGCGCGACGATCGAGTAGGTCCCCGGCGGGAGCGGCGCCGTCTTGAACCGGCCCTCATCGTTGGTCACGACCCGCGTGATCGGCTGGACGACGCCGCCCGACGCGTCGTGGATCCAGATCGGCACCTTGGGGGCTGCGAGCCCGGTCGGGCCCATCACGCGGCCGGTGACCGCGTGCCCGGCCGCGAGCGCGATCTCGATGCCCTCGACCGCTCCGCCCTCCGTGACCTCGACCGCGCTCGCGACCGCCGCGCCGCGCTCGGGATGGGTGACTCCGATCTGGTAGTGGCCGGGCCGGAGTCCGGTGAAGCGGAACGCGCCGTCCGCTCCCGTCGTGTCGCTGTCGTCGGCGAGCCGCAGCGCGTGGCGGTGCGCTCCTCCCGCCACGAGGACGTGCGACACGCGCGCGCCCTCGACGGCGGCGCCCGACGCGTCGACGATCCGTCCGGAGAGCCCGGCCGTCGGGAGGGCGAGGTCTAGGTCGTGCGCCTCGACGGTCGGCACGTCGAGGTAGTACTCCCCGTGGCCCCTGTCGCCGAACACGCGGACGTACCACGGGCCCGGCCGCGGGAGCTCGACCTCGTACCGTCCTTCGCCGTCGAGCTGGGCGATCTTCTGGCTGCCGATCGGGTCGTCCCCCTCGCCGATCCACTGCATGAAGCCGTCGGCCGGATCGTCTTCGTACGCGACGCGGCCACGGACGACGACGGCCTCCGACGAGCGCGCGCCGAGGGCGATGAACTTCTCCTCGCCGTCCTCGAGGCGCAGCGTCGCCTGTGCCATCTGCTCGGGCATCGTGCCTCCGAGTTCGGCGGCCTCCTCGTCGTCGGGAAAGCTCACGACGCTCCACGCACCGGGCTGGAGGTGCGGCGCGTCGAAGCGTCCCTGCTCGTCGGTCGTCGCCACGTACGACAGCCGCCGGCCGCGCGCGTCGGCGCTCTCCTCGTCCTGGATCATCCGCACCGCGCGGCCCTTCGCGTACGACCCGTCCGGCCGGATGACCTCGCCGTGGATCCGGATCCCGCGGCGGAGCGTCAGGGTGAGGTCGTCGACCACCTCGCCGCTGGCGAGCTCGACCCTCGAGGTCTCGCTGGGCGCGGCGTCGTGCGCGCCCGCCGTGACCAGGTTCACCCCGTCGGGGATCGAGTCGAAGGCGAACCGTCCGTCCTCGTCGGTGATCGCGAGGATGACCCCGTCCTCCGGGTCGTCGTCGAAGAGCAGGTGCAGGAGCGAGCCGTGCCCGCCCAGCACCACGTGGGCACCGACGGCGGGCGAGCCCGACGCGTCGAGGACGAGGCCCGCGAGCCGCGTGGAGGCCACCTCGGGCGCGGCGACGACGGGAGCGCCCGTCTCTGCCGTCGATCGCGCCGCGGGCGTCGGCGCTGCGGGATCGAGGTCGAGGCCCGCGGGTGCTTCTGCGGCGGCCTGCGCCACGTCGACGAGTTCGACGTCGGCGGCGCGACGGTCGGACAGGAGGAACCCGGCGACCCCGAGGGAGACGGCCAGGACGACGGCGGCACCGATCTTCGCGGATGCGGTCATGAGGACGAGCGCGCTTGGCGCGTGCGCCGCGGTGGCGCGCAGGGGAAGGGATGGGGTGACGAGCGGAGCGAGCGCGGCGAGACCGCCGCGCCCGTCGGGCGTACGGGTCCGCTCGACGCGCTCGCGGAGCCGCGCGTGCGCGCGGGTCAGTCGGCTCGTGACGGTCGCGAGCGGGACGCCCGCTCGCTCCGCGATCTCGCGCGGGCCGAGCGCGTCGAAGTACCGCAGCAGCACCGTGGTGCGGTATGGCTCGTCGAGCGACAGGACCTCATGCACGAGGAGGTGATGCACTTCGGCGCGCTCCACGACCTCGTCCGGCGCCGGCGCCGCGAGCGATGCCTCGTCGGGCGCCTCCAGCCGGGTCTCGACATGCGCGCCGCGCAGGCCCTGGCGGTGCAGGTTCGCGAGCACCTGGGAGAGCCACGCTCGCAGGCGCGAGCCGTCCCGGGGCGGTCGCTCCAGAGCGACGGCCATCGCCTGCTGCGCCAGGTCGTCCGCCGCGTGGGGGTCGCCCACCAGCCGGCGGGCGAGTCGGCGGACCCACTCGGTCTGCTCGAGCAGGGCCTGGATCGTGGGAGGGGCGGGGTCGGTCATGGGGACACCGCGTTGGATGCGCGGCGCCGCAGGGGCCATGCAGCGATTCGGCGGAAACGTCTCGCCGGGGTGGGGAGCGCGGAGCGCGGGCTGCGGGGTTCAGGGCGAGGGGGCTCACCGTCGATACCGCTTCCGGACCCGGAGGCGACATGAAGCAAGGACCTGGAGCGCGACTGCTCGGACTGATCGGATGCGGCCTCATCGCGGGGTGCGGAGGCCGCACGTGGATGATGGTCCCGGCGAGCGAACCCCTCGAGGAGGTCCGTCGGGTCGGAATCGTTGCCTTCGAGGGGCGCCCCGAGGACCTCGCGCAGCGCGCCGGACGCGAGTTCCAGCAGCGCCTGCTCCGCGCCCGCCCCGAGCTGGACGTCGTCCGGCTCGATGCGCTGGAGGGTCGCATGGACCTCGACGTCGTCTTCCTCGGGTCGATCGAGTTCACGCCTCCGGAGGAGGCCGGAGCCGAGAGCGAGATCCACGGAACCCTCGCCGTCCGGATGCTCGTGCCCTCCGGCGACGCAGCGGGCTGGGACGTCCGCTGGCTCGGGGCCTCGACCCGCTCGGCGACGCAGGCCGGTGGCGGCATCGAGGCGCACGACCTCCGGCTCCAGGTCGTCGGCGAGCTCGCGGAGGACGTGACGAACGACTTCCGGGATCGGGTGGTGCAGCGGCCGAAGCGCGATGTTCCGTCCGGCTACGTCGTCCTGCGCACCGAGGGCGTCGACGTCCACGTGCCGCCCGACCGGGCGGAGCCGCTCGACGATCGGTGACGCCGGCCGAGCGCAGGACTAGGCCGGTCATGCGCAATTCCACGACGATCGCCCTCGTCGCGCTGGCCGCCGCCTCGCTCGGCTGGCACGCGCGCGCCCAGGAGCCCCGGCCCGGGGCTTCCACGGCTCTCCTCGGCCGCTCGACGGACGCCGCGCTGGACGTCTTCGGTCCCCCGACCCGCATCCGCCATGGCGAGGACGACGTGCTCGTTCTGGTCTGGACGAGTGACGACGGGCCCGCGCGCGAGATCACGGTCTGCGCGGACGTTGTCGTGTACGTGACGCCCGTCGAGACCCTGCCGAGTCCCACCGACGATCGATCCCAGCAGTGGCCCCACCTCGGGCAGAGCGTGAAGGAACTGGTCCTTCGCCGTGGGAACGCCGACCGCCAGGCCTGGATCCCGGTCAGCAGCACTCCAGGGGGGCGAAGGGATGTGGTGCGACGGGACTTCGCACTCGTGTACGGCGACCTCTGGGTCACGGTCGCGGCAGGGCGGGTGGTGGCGATCGGCCCCGGGCCGGTCGATCGGGCCCGCGGGCCGCGCTGAGGCCCTGCGGCGCGCCTCCCCGCAAGGAGCTCCGGCGAGCGGATTGCGGTGCGGTTTTCGGTGATCCCGTGAGCCGCCGCCGAGGCGGTCTCCGCGGGTGCCTGTGGACCCCGGGATACACTCGCCGACGGAGCGCGAGGGACGTCGGGCGGGCGAGATGGCCGAATCAGCACGCGAACAGGAGATCTTCCACGAAGCGCTGGAGCGGCCGGAGGCCGAGTGGGAGGAGTTCGTGCGGGACCGCGCGGGACAGGATCCGTCGCTCGCGCGCCGCGTCCTGGGGCTGCTCAAGGGCCACCGGCGGGCCGTCGAAGCCGACGCGGAGGACCTCGTGGAACAGGTGGGACGCGCCGCGGCCGCCGCCCCGGCTGCCGCTCCGGCCGTGCCCGACCACATCGGGCCCTACCGGGTCCTCGGCCGCCTCGGCGAGGGCGGGATGGGCGTCGTGTACGCGGCCGAGCAGGCGGAGCCGGTCCGGCGGCGCGTCGCCGTCAAGGTGGTGCGTTCCGGCGTCGACTCGGCCGAGATCCTGGCCCGCTTCGACGCCGAGCGTCAGGCGCTCGCGCTGATGAGCCATCCAAACATCGCGCAGATCCTCGACGCCGGCGTTCACGACAGGCGGCCCTACTTCGTCATGGAGAGGATCGCCGGGCTCCCAATCACGGAGTACTGCGACCGTGTGCAGATGCCCGTCGCAGGGCGCCTCGAGCTCTTCGTCGCGGTGTGCGGCGGGGTCCAGCACGCGCACCAGAAGGGCGTGATCCACCGCGATCTCAAACCCTCGAACGTCCTCGTCGGGGACGACGGCGGCGAGCCGATTCCGAAGATCATCGACTTCGGGATCGCGAAGGCCGTGACGCCCAGCGCGTTCGAGGTCAACGTCCACACCGAGCTCGGGCGCATCGTGGGGACCCCGGACTACATGAGTCCCGAGCAGTGCGAGACGACGGCGCTCGACGTCGACACCCGCGCGGACGTGTACTCGCTCGGCGCGCTCCTCTACGAGCTGCTCACGGGCGCCACCGTGTTCGGGCTGTTCGATGGCTCGATCGGGTTCGACGAGATGCGGTCGACGATCCGGGACCGGGAGCCGGTCCGCCCGAGCGCGCGGCTCGCGCAGGCTCCGCAGCGCGCGCAGGAGGCGGCCGGGA
This sequence comes from Planctomycetota bacterium, assembly GCA_038757895.1. Taxonomy (GTDB): domain Bacteria; phylum Planctomycetota; class UBA1135; order UBA1135; genus Saltatorellus. The sequence goes on from JBCDGE010000043.1 coordinate 39,731, forward strand.
GTCGGGGAGCGCGGCCGGACGATCTCGCGCGCCACCTTCGCGCCGACCTGGACTGGATCACGCTCAAGGCGCTCGCGAAGGACCGTGGTCGCCGGTACCAGACCGCCTCCGAGCTCGCCGCCGACGTGTCGCGGTACCTGCGCGGCGAGCCCGTGGTCGCGCGCCCGCCCAGTCGCGTGTATCGGATCTCGAAGTTCGTCCGCCGCAATCGAGCGGCGACGTCGTCGGCTCTCGTCGCGTCGATGGCTCTCGTCGCCGCGACCGTCGTGTCGGCTTCCTTCGCGGTGTCCGAGCGCGAGCAGCAGTTACGAACGCTCGCTGCCAACGCCGCGCTGGAGGAGCAGCGCGGGCGCGCGCAGGCGATGGTCGACTTCCTCACGCAGGACCTGCTCACGTCGGCGAGTCCCTCGGCGGGCCCCGGTCTCGGGCGCGACGTGACGATGCGCGAGGCGCTCGACGTCGCCGCGCAGTCCCTCGACGCGCGCTCGGCTGCCGGCGGGGTCTTCGCCGATCGGCCGGCGGTGGTCGCCCAGCTCCGCGCGGCGATCGGTGAGACCTACGCCGACCTCGGTGCGTACGAGGGCGCCGAGCGCGAGCTCACGGAGGCGCTTCGCACGGCGCGGGCGCACCTCGATCGCCTCGACCCGACGGTCCTGGGTGCCGTCCTGGAGCTGGGGACGGTCCATCGCGCGCTCTCGAACGACGAGCTCGCCGAGCTGTACTACCGCGAGGCGATCACGCTCTGGGAGGAGGCCTTCGGCGACGGGCCCGAGGTCCTCGTTCCGTTGGGGAACTACGGCGTGTTCCTCGACTCGGTCGGCCGGACGAGCGAAGCGCTGGCGATCTACGAGCGCGTGTTCCAGGAGCGTCGGCGCACGGAGGGGGAGAGCAACGTCGACACGATCATGGCGGCGGCCAACCTCGTGTCGATCCTGGAGCGCGTCGGCGAGGGCGAGCGCGCACGGGAGATCGCCGCGCAATTCCTGGACGTCGCGCGCACGCACCACGGCGACGACGCGGCCATCACGCTGTCGATGCTCCAGTCTCGAGTCCTCTCCCTTGCGGGCGCCGACCTCCGCGGCGAGGCCCTCCCGCTCTGCGAGGAGCTCGTCGATCGATCCCGCAGGGTCTTCGGCCCGGAGCATGACCAGACCGCGTACGCGCTGAACACGTACGGGAACTTGCTGCGCGACAGAGGAGATCTCGACGGGGCGCTGGCCGCCTTCGAGGAGGCCGTGGAGGCGTACGAATCGACGCTGGGTCTCGAGCACCGCGAGCGCTACCTGGTGCATGCGAACCTCGCCGACGTCCTGGTGCGGATGGGGCGGTTCGGAGAGGCCGCGGAGATCCTCGAGAGTGTGTGCGAACTCGTCGACGACAAGGAGCCGGAGGGGCGTCCTGAGCGCGGCATCGTCCACGGGCTCTTCTCGGACGCGCTGTCCGGGCTCGACCTGCACGAGGACGCGGCGCGCGAGGCCGTCCTGGCGTACGGGATCCTGTCCGACGCGGAGTCAGTCCGTCCGGGAGACCTGACGCGCGCCGCACAGCGAGCCGCGCGGGCCTACGCCCGTTGGAACCACGCTGCGCCGACGCCGGACCGTGCGGAGCTCGCGAAGGAATGGGCCGACATCGCAGCGGCGTCCGGCCAGGGAGGCTGACCGGGCCCGCCGGCGCCGCGTCAGCTCGCGGCGATCGCGACCGCGCGCCGGAGGCTGCCGTCGGAGGACGGCGCGAAGCCGCGCCGGACGAGCCAGGCGGTCACGTCCTCCCGCTCGGGGTGCGTCGGCCGGACGGTGTTGTAGAGGTAGTTGAGGCCTCGGGCGTGCGCCTCCTGCTCCAGGTGCTCCAGCACGAAGGTGCCGACGCCGCGCCCGCGGGCGGGCTGCGCCGTCGCCAGCACGATCTCGGCGTCGCCCCACACGGTGTCGAGCCATCCGTACCCGACGACGCCGCCGTCCTCCTCGACGCGCCACCACTCGTTGGGCAGCGCGTCGCCGGCGCGCAGGTCCGCGAAGCGCGCGTCGAACGTGCCGGCGGGCGCCGCGCCGATGATGCTCTTCTTCTCCGCGTCCCAGGACGCGTGCTGCTCTCGGATCCAGGCGAGGCTCATGATCCGAGTGTACGGCGGCTGCCGGATCCGTCGCGGCCTACTCCGGCAGCGGGCGGACCTCGATCGCCTTGAAGTGCACCTCGGAGCCCGGGTCGTGGGCCTGCAGCGCGAACGTGCCGCGGTCGAGCAGCCGGCCGGCGAAGCTCTGCGGGCGCTCGGCGTTCTCCGGCTCGACGTAGTCGATGACCTGCTTCCCGTCGACCGCCACCGTGACGCGCTGGCCCTCGACGCGCACGTGCATCGCGAACCACTGATCGTCCTTGGCCGGCGGCTCGCGCAGGTCGTCGATCCCGTAGAGGCCTCCGGTCCGGCGCCAGTCGCCCTGGGAGTTGTTCACCTGGACCTCGTAACCCTTCGCGGGCCAGCCCGAGTCCTGGAACGCCGTGTGGAAGTACACGCCGCTGTTCGCCCCGGGGCGCGTCATCACGAGCGTGCGCAGCTCGAAGTTCTTGAACGAGCCCGTGTACACGGGGCCGTCGTAGAAGACGTGGGCGCGGTCGCCCTGGACCACCAGCGCGCCGTTCTCGACGCGGACGGAGCCGGGGTTCTCGTTCACCTTCCAGCCGTCGAGGTTGCGCCCGTTGAAGAGGGAAGCGAAGCCGCCGCCGTCTCCCAGCGGGCGGAGGCGCAGGTTGCGCCACGCCACGCGCCACTTGGGGTCGCCCTTCACCGAGTGTACCTGCAGCCCGATGAAGCCAGTCGGGGACATGTCGTCGACGATGTTCGCGACCTGGACGCCGTTGATCCACGTGCGGATCGTCGGGCCGAGGCAGATGACGCGGTACCGGTTCCACTCGCCGTTCTTGAACGCCGCGCGGCGGGCGGGGTCGTCGCGGTCCTTGCTGAGCCAGCCGCGGCGCGCCTCGTCGTAGACGAACCCGGCGTGCCCGTTGGTCGACACCTCGACCTGGTAGCCGTGGACCCGTCCGTTCTTGTGGGTCGGGATCGAGTGGCTGCGGATCTGCACGCCGCTGTTGAGCTGGTCGTCGAACAGCTTGACGTCGAACTCCAGCTCGTAGTCGCCGTAGAACTCGTCCGTGCACAGGAACGAGTTCGGACTGCCCTCCGCCGTCGTGCCCACGATGGTCCCGTCCTCGACCGCGTACGTCGCCTTCCCGTTGCGCTGGGTCCAGCCGTCGAGCGTGCTTCCGTCGAAGAGCTCGATCCAGCCGTCCGCTGCCGCTCGGGGCACGGCGACTTCAACGGCCGGCACGTTCGGTGCAGCGGGGACACTGGCGAGGAGGGCGACAGGGACGAGGGCGGGGATCCACATGGTGCGATGGGAGAGTTCGTAGGCCGGGCGGGCGGGTCGGGAGCCTAGCAGCTTGTCACGAGCCTGGGCGCGCACGGCGGGGGGGTGCCCGATCAGCCGCTCGGCCCCGGCACGGCCGACGGCTCGCGGGCGCCGCGAGAATTCCTCGCGGATTCCCTCGTTGCTGGACGGCGCACGTACGTCCTCGTCGCAGCGACCGATGGATCTCCGCGACCCCCGCCTCCTCGAACGACTCCGCGCCGGAGAGCGCGGGGCGTTCGACGACCTCGCGCGCCGCGCGGGCCCGGAGCTGCTCGGCCTCGCACGGCGCCTGCTCGACGACGAGGACGCGGCGCGCGACGTGCGGCAGGAGGTCCTGGTGCGCGCGGTGCGCTCTCTGGACCGCATCGAGTCGGCGGCGCTGCTGGGCCCCTGGCTCGTCCGCGTCACCGTGAACGCCTGCCGCGATCAGCGTCGCCGCGACGTCGCGCGCCTCGCCGCGCACGAACGCTCGCGGGACCGGCGGCCGACGCCACCGCCCGAGGATCCTGCGACCGAGCTGGAGCGCGCCGACGACGCCGAGCGCGTCGCGCTGGCCGTTCGCGGGCTGCCGCCGCTGGAGCGCGAGGTCGTCGTGCTCCGCCACTACCACGACCTGACGTACGCGGAGATCGCGGACGTCCAGGGCGCCCCCCTGACCACCGTCCGGTCGCGCATGGCGCGCGGCCTGGAACGACTCGAGGAGCGGCTCCAAGAGCCGACGCACCATGACCCGACACAGCGGGATCCATCACAACGGACGACCCTTCGATAGCGGCGACGCCGGGCGCCTCGACGCGCTGCACGAGGACCTGCGCGGTCGGCTCGATGCTTGGCGTCTCGCCGAGGGCCCGGACGACCTCGACGCGCTGGGAGAGGTGCTCGCGCGGACAGCCGCGAGGCCGCGCCGGGCGTCGCTCCGTCCTCTGCTCGTCGGGTTCGCAGCGGCGGCGATCGCGTTCTGCCTCCTCGCGGCCGCGGGCGCGCGCGTCGAGCGGGACGGGGAGCGGATCGCGCTGAGCATCGCTCTGCCGTGGTCGCAGCCCGCGGGCGCGGACTCACCGGTCCGGATCGCCGCAGCGCGCGGAGGACTGGAACAGCAGGTGACGCTGCGCGCCGAGGCGGCCGCGCGGCGCGCCACCACGTCCGCGATCGCGGGGTTCCTGGAGACGAGCGCAGCGCTGGAGCGCACGCGGCGCGAGGACGAGCGCGACCGGTTCGCTCGGCTCGCGTCGTCGTTCGACCGCGCGCTGGAGCGGGAGCGCGCGCACACCGCGCGGCTCGTCGACGCCCTCTTCCGCGGCGCCTCGACCGAGAACCGCCGCACCCGCGAGGCCGTCGCCGAGCTCGCGTCCCACGTCCAGGTGGAGGGGCGCTGATCCCCTCCGATCCTCGAACCACGACCCTCCGACTCCCGAGACCCTTCGACCCAGGAGACCGACCATGCTCTGGACCCTGCCCATCGCCTTCGCCGTGACCCCCGCGCCCGCGCCCGCGCCGGCGCCTCCCGCCCCGCTGATCCGAACCCTCGACGCGGACGAGGGGGACCGCTCGATCGCCGAGGGGGTAGAGATCCTCCGCCGACTCCTCGTGCGCTCGATCCAGGGATCCGGTGCGTCCTCGGTCGCGCTGCCGCACCCGGTCCAGGGCACACAGAACGGCTGGCAGTACCAGCTCGGTCTCGGCGAGTTCCCGACCTTCACGGGCTGGCAGCCCAGGGGCGGGGCCGCGGCGAGCAACGCGCGCGGATTCCACCTTCCGGCGGTGGGCGCGACGTTCACCATCGACGTGACCGTGCCGGTCGAGCTCGTCACGGTGTCGGCCAAGCAGAACGAGGAGGCACAGGAGGACGAAGGCAAGGACGAGTGGGACACCATGCGCGACGCCGTCCGACAGGGAGAGGCCGCCGAGTCGACGGTGGACGCCACGGCCGAGTTCTGGGCGATGACGGACCCGAGCGCCCTCGTCGATGCCTGGCCGCAGAACGCCGTGATGACGCTCGACGCCAAGGCGGTCGAGGCGGCGCTGGACTCCGTCCTGGAGAGCCTCGCCCGGCACGGCCATCGCCTCGACCTCGCTGCGGACGAGTCGATCACGATCGCGCTGACGATCGAGGGGCGCGATCCCGCCCAGGCGTCCCTGGCCGTACCGACCGAGGGCGGCGAATACGATCAGGCCGTTTGGTTCGCGTACGCGCAGGCGCTGACGAGCGGCCAGACCGCGGGCGATCTGACCCGGCGCGTCGTGCTTCAGGTGCCGGTGAGCGCGCTCGGCAAGGGAGCGGGGGACGCGGCGTCGCTCCGCGGCCGGACCCGGATCCACCGCTATTGATCCACCGGGCGCCGGCAGGATGGCGGGGCGTAGACTGGCGGGATGATCCCCGCCCGCCTGGCTCCGCTCGCCGTCCTCGCGCTCGCCGCATCGACGCCGTCGGTCCCGTCGCCGCCGGGTCTCGAGTCTCTCGAGGACGTCGCGGCCCTCCACTCGCTCGTCGAGAAGGCGATCGACGAGATCGAGGAGCTTCGAGCCGAGGGCGGTGCGCCCTGGGTGGCGCAGGGGCTCTCCGAGCTGGCCTCGGGCGGCACGGTGCGCGAGCAGGCGCAGCTCTCCGAGCCCGACTGGGCCCGCGTCCAGGCGGCGCTCCGGGCGGCGGCGGCGCGCGAGTTCCTGGGCGCGCACAACGTCCACTCGGCGCTCCATCAGCTCCGCGCGCTCGAGGCGGCCGGCGTCGGAGCGGACGGCCTCGCCGCCCTCTGGGCCGAGCTCTCCGCAGCCTGTCCGAAGCCGCGTCGGGCACGCGACCCGGAGGCCGACCGCGCCGAGCACTTCGTCGTCGAGTTCGGGCGCTTCGTCGAGCGGACGAGCCCGGACGTCGATCCAGTCGAGCAGGTGATCCAGCGGACGAAGGCCGCGGGGGGCCGCGCCCGGATGGACGAACGCGACCTCCGCGCCGCGCTGGCGGGCGGGGCTGCGACCGAGCCCGACCCGGACGAGGTCTCCGGGCTGGAGGGGCGCTTCTGGCGGGGCGATCGGGACGAGCTGGACAAGCTCGCGCGCTCGAAGAACCCGCGCCACGTCCAGGTCTTCGACTACAGCACGCGCGACGACGGGCAGCTGTACTGGGAGCTCGGCGAGGGGCACCGCCCCGAGGATCTCGTAACGCCGCCCTTCGTCGGTCGCATGCAGGGCGTGCTCACGCTCCCGCCGGGTCCGTACCGGGTGCACGTGAAGTGCGACGACGCCGTCCGGATCGAAACGCGCGGCTCGACGCTCCTGGATACCTGGCGGCACGCGAAGCGGGACCAGGGTCTCTACTGGCACCGCTGGTTCTCGCGCGACGTCTGGCTGGACGCGCGCAACCCGATCGTGATCGACACCTGGGACGGCGGCAACGCCTACAACCTCACGGTTCGGATCGATCGGCAGCGCCCGAACGGGTCCTGGGTGCGCGTGCCGTTCGAGCTGTTCCACGTCCCCGGGCAGCGATGAGCGGTCCCGACCCCCCGGACCGAATGGACTCGGAGCCCATGGACGAGATCGAGCGGCATCGGCGGGCCGGCGAGCTGTTCCTGGAGGTCTGCGACCTGCCGCACGACGAGCGGCTTCCGAGGGTCGACGCGGCGTGCGGCGACGACGCGCAGCTCCGCGCGCTCGTGCTGGAGCTCCTCGCGGCCGACGAGACGGAGGACGGTCGGTTCGACGAGCCGGTCATCGAGATCGACGGGCTCGACCTGCCCGCGGCGCCCCGGGACCCGGACGCGATCGGTCCGTACCGGATCCTCGGACGGCTCGGGCAGGGCGGAATGGGCATCGTCTACGACGCGGAGCAGGAGCACCCCGCCCGCCGCGTCGCCCTGAAGGTGCTGGGGTCGAGCTTCGCGGGACCGGAACTGCTGCGCCGGTTCGAGTTCGAGGCGCGGGTGCTCGGACGGCTGAAGCACCCCGGCATCGCGCAGATCTACGAGGCGGGCACGGCCGACGTCGCGGGCCGCGACGTGCCGTACTTCGCGATGGAGCTCGTCGAGGGGCGCCCGCTGGTCGCCGCCGTGCTGGCGGAGCGGCCCGTCGGCGAGCGCCTGGAGCTCGTGGCCCGGATCGCCGATGCGGTCCACCACGCGCACCAGCGCGGCGTCGTGCACCGTGACCTCAAGCCGTCGAACGTACTGGTCACCGACGACGGGTGGCCGAAGGTCGTCGACTTCGGGGTCGCGACAGTGACGGAGGCGGACGTGACGATCGGCACCCGCCTCACGACGCCGGGCGAGATCATCGGCACGCTCGCGTACATGAGCCCGGAGCAGGTCCGCGGCGACGTCGCTGCCGTCGATACGCGCAGCGACGTCTACGCGCTCGGCGTGATCCTCTACGAGCTCTTGACCGGCGAGCTCCCTCACGCCGTCCGCGGGGAGGCGCTCGCCGTGGCCGCGCGCCGCCTCCAGGAGGACGACCCGACGCGCCCCAGCGCGCACGACCCCCGGCTCGCCGGCGACGTCGAGACGATCGTCCTCAAGGCGCTGGAGCGGGATCCCGAGCGCCGGTACGCGTCGGCGGAGGAGCTCGGGAACGACCTGCGGCGCTTCCTTCGCCACGAGCCCATCGAGGCGCGGCCGCCGACGCTTCGCTATCAGCTACGGCGCGCAGCCCGCCGCCATCGCGCTCTGTTCGCGGCGGGCGGCGTGCTCGCCGTCGTCGTCGTGACCGCGTCGATCGTCAGCACCACCCTGATGTTCCGCGCGATGGGGGCCGAGGGCGACGCGAAGCGCGAGCTCGCGCGCGCGAACGAGAAGGCCGACTCGGCCCGGCGCGTCGCTGCGCTGATGGTGGAGCTCTTCCAGAGCTCGGACCCCGAGACGTCCCAGGGCGCGCCGCGGACCGCGCAGGAGATCCTGGAGGACGGCGCGGAGCGCGTGCTCGGGTCACTCCGCAACGAGCCCGAGATCCGGGCGGAGCTGCTCGACGCGATCGGACAGGCGTTCATGGGGCTCGCGCTGTTCGATCCTGCCCGCGTCCACCTGGAGCAGTCGCTGGAGCTGCGCGAGTCGCTCTACCCGGAATCGACCCATCCGCTCGGGCACGTCGACCTGCTCGCGAGCCTCGTCCACCTCGGGACGCTGGAGGCCGCGACGAGTCGCTTCGACGAGGCCGAGGCGCTCCTCGGGCGCGCGCGTGCGATGCACGTCGCGCTCGGAGGCGAGGACGCGGACATGGGGCTCGGGATCGACACCGCGCTCGCCGGCGTCGAGCACCGCCTCGGCCGGACCGACGACGCGTCGCGGCGGATCGAGAGCGCGCTCCAGGCGGCGCTCCCGCGGCTCGGCGAGGACGATTCGCAGGTCGTCGCCGCGCTCCGCACCGCGACCTTCCTCCAGCTCAACTCCGGCGACGTCGCGCCGGCGCTCGCGCGCCTGGAGCGCATCGTCGAGCGTCTGCCGGCGGAGGCTTCGGAGGGCATGCGCGCGGGGATCCTCCAGGAGCTCGGCAAGGCGCGTGAGCTCTCCGGCGACGCCGAGGGGGCGCTGGAGTGCTACGCCCGTGCGCGCGATCTCTACGCGAGCTACCTGGAGGACGACCACCGCCAGATCGCGAACGCGTCCCTGCGCGTCGGCGACGCCTACTTCGCGATGGGGGACGCACGGCGCGCCGAGGAGGCCTACCGCGGGGCCCTTGCGCGGTGGGAGTCGCGCGCCGTCGGGCCCGACCTCGGCGTCGCGACCGCGCTGGCGCACCTCGCGGACCTCCTCCAGGCGATGGGCCGGCACGTCGAGGAGCTCGAGATCCGCCAGCGTGTGCTGGAGATCGACGTCGCGATCCACGGAGAGGAGCACGCGCAGGTCTACCGGGACTTCGCGAACCTCGGCGTCTGCGCGGCCAGCGCGGGCCGGCTGCAGCTCGCCGACGAGCTGCAGCTCGAGGCGCTCGCGCTGGCGCCCGATCTGTTCGGGGAGGTCAGCGACGAGGTCGCGCTGACCCTGCACAACCTCGCCGAGCTCGCGCGCGCGCGCGGCGAGGCGGACCTCGCCCGGGAGCGCTTCGAGGCTTCGCTCCAGGTGCACGGGTCGCTCGATCCGCCCGATCCGTCCGCTCGCGCCTCCGTGCTGGAAGGGCTCGGCTGGGCGTGCGTCGAGGACGGGCTTTGGCAGGAAGGGATCGATCCTCTCTCCGAGGCGCTCGAGCTGGGAATGAGCGATCCGGACACCGATCCGTTCCAGCTCGTCTTCCGCCGCCTCGGGCTGGCGGAGTGCCTGGAGCGGACCGGCGACGCCGCGGCGGCGGCGCCGCTGGTCGACACGGTGCTGGAGGTCATGCGGCCGGCCGTCGTCCCCGACGACCCGTACCTCCGACAGGCGGTCGCGCTCGATCGGCGGATTCGCGAGGCGCTGCGCGCCGACGACTGACGCCGAATGCGGGCGGGGCCCGACCGCCATCGGCGACCGGGCCCCGCGTACGTTGGCGGTCAGGACGACCGTCAACGGGCTGGCTTGGCGTTCAGTTGAACGTGATGCAGTCGGCGCTCGAGAAGTTCGACGTCGGCGCACCGGCCATGTCGACGTCGCGGTACCAGTACTGGAAGTACCGGGTCTCGCCCGCCATGACCATGATCTTGCCGGTGGCCGTCGGGAACAGCGTCAGGTCCGGGCTGAAGGAGACCGAGCCGGTCGCGCCCGAGTCGAGGACGGTGCCGGCGAAGCGGCCCATGTCGAAGCTCGCGATGCAGAGGTTGCCCGAGCTGCCGCCCGGGTTCATGACGAAGTTCGTCTCGGTCGAGGTGACGGCGTAGCCCATCGAGTTCATCGGGAGGCTGTTGACGGTGACCGTGAGGTCGTTGTCGGCCGCGACGTCGCTACCGGTCAGCTTCAGGTCAGCGCCGACGCCGGTCGAGTTGTTCTCGCCGACGCAGATCTCGGTGCCGATGCCGGTGCTCTCGGCGATGTCGAACTGGCCTGCGCCCTGCGCGCCGTTGAAGCCGCCGACCTGGAGGAGGTAGGTCGTGCCGGCGACGGCGTTGAAGCTCAGGAAGCTCGTCAGGCCGGTGCTGCCGTCATCGTCGCAGTCGATCTGGACGAGGTTCATGCAGTCGCCCTCGTAGACCGCGGCGCCGGTGTCGTAGCCACTGCCGTCGAAGTCGACGGTGATCGGGCAGCTGTTCGCAGCGGTGAAGCTGAACCAGACGTCGCTGGCCTCACCGTTGAAGACACAGCCCATGTCGACGCCGCTGTCCGTGGCGCCCACGTTGCTGTACGAGGTGGTGCCGAGGCCGACGGCGACCGCGTTCGCGCAGTCGTCGTTCGGGATCATGTCGATGAACGCGGCGTTGATGATGCCCTGGTCGATCACGTTGCCGGAGAAGCCGGCCACGCGAGCGTAGTAGGTCGTGCCGCCGGTCGCTGCGAAGGTGATCGAGCTGAGGAGGCCGGTGCCGCCGTCGTCGTCGCAGTCGACGAGGACGAGGCCGCCGCAGGAGCCTTCGTAGACCGCGAGGCGGGTGTCGCCGAGGCTTCCCTCGGTGTCGACCGTCGCGCTGCCGTCGAAGACGGGCGTGAAGGCGTACCAGAGGTCGAGGGCCGCCGACGAGGTGCCGCCGCAGGTCCAGGCGGGCGCGCCGGCGCTGTTCGTCGCCATCGTGTTGTCGAACGGCTCGGCGACGCCGTTGAAGAGTTCGATCGCGCCGATGCACTCGTCGTTCGGGACGGCGGGCGGCGGGCCGAAGACCAGGAGCTCGCCCTGGCCGGCCGACGTGTTGCCGAAGCCGCCGATGCGGATGAAGTACTCGGTCCCCATCGTCGCCGTCCAGGAGACGCCGCTCTGCAGGCCGCAGAAGTCGTCGTTGCAGTCGAGCGAGACGAGCGCGCCGCACGCACCCTCGAAGACCTCGAGGCGCGTGTCGTAGTTCGTCGCCGCGCTGCAGGTGTCAGCTGACGCCATGTAGTCGGCGGGCGCGATGAAGCTGTACCAGACGTCGTTCGGCGTGTTCGAGGTGCACGCCCAGGCCTCGGCGGAGGGCGTCGCGATGGCCGTGTCGAACGCGACGGGGGTGTCCGCGAAGACCGGGGCAGCCGACGTGCACTCGTCCGGGATCTGGGGACCCTGGACGGTGAGCGTGCCCATGCCCTGGGCGCCGTTCCAGCCGGCGACGCGGATGAAGTACGTCGTGCCGCCGTTGACGCCGATGGAAAGGGCGCTCTGCAGGCCGCACGAGTCGTCGTTGCAGAGGATCTCGTCGCCCATGCAGTCGTCGTAGATCTCGATGCGAGTGTCGAACGTCGAACCGCAGGTCTCGACGTCGAGCGTGCCGCCGGTGACGGCGGTGTAGGCGAACCACACGTCGAAGGCGTCGCCGATGCCGCAGCCGAACGCGGGGCCCTCGTCCATCGCGGTCAGGTTGTCGAACGGCGTCATGCCGTCGCCGACTGCGACGGCGGTCGAACAGGTGTCCTGGGCGCTGGCGGCGCTGGCGGCGAGCATCGCGGTCGAGGCCGCGAAGGCCGTCGCCCGGAAGGGGAAACGAATCATCGTCTGGAGATGGATTGACAGTGGAAGGAAGGGGGGACGGGCGAGCCGGCGGTCTCCGCGGAAGCAGGCTCCGGGAGGCGGTCGCTCGAGGTCTCGCCGTTCGGGCGGGAGAGCCGCCCGTGAACATTCCAGGATAGCGAGGGCTCGCGCCAAAGCGTCGCACGTCGGGCACACAGCGTCGGATCGAGACGGATCGGCTCGATCCGAGCCTGTCGCATCTGCGGATCGACATGCGTCGGCGCGCAGGATCGTTCCCGCCCGGATCTCTCGGGCTCCTCTGGGGCTCCTCTGGGGCTCGCCGGGGCCGCCCGGGGGCGGCGGCACGTCGACGGGCCCGGGCCTCGCGCCGCCTCAGGCCGCGGAGCGCGGCGCGTCGGCGGCGAAGGGCACGGACGCCTCGCGATCGCGGGTCGTACCGATCCAGACCGGCTCGCCTGCGTCGTCGACCCCGGTCGCGAGCTGTACCTCGGCCTCCGACGCGTCGAGCCCGCGCGTCGCGAGCGCCTCGAGCGCGCGGTCGCTGTCGACGAAGGGCACCGGCAGGTCGGGCGTCCGGGCCCGCTCGTCGAGCCACTGGCTCGCCATCTGGCGGTACAGGATGCGCCCCTCCTCGACCTGCCGCCGGACGAGACCTCCGAGCGGCGGGAACGGGCGGGCGATCGAGGCAGCGATGGCCCGCGACCACGCGTCGGACGCTTCGTCCCACACCAGCGTCCAGTCCGCCGAGACCTGCGCGCGACGGCGGGGGAGGTCGAAGAGGAACGACCAGCAGGCAGAGCGTCCGTCGACCCCGATGCCCGCGGGCGCGGACACGTGCTTCAGCCGGAACGTGCGGTCCAGCCGGCGCGTTGAAGGCGCCACGCGCTCGAACGCCTCGTGCGCCGTCGCCGTGACGGGCGCCCCGGCGCTCCGCTCCATCTCGACGACGGCGTGGAGGGAGCGACGATCGAACAGGCGATCGACGCGGTTGACGAGACGGCGGATTGCGTCGGACAAGGCCTTCGGGAGATCGACGCGGGAGCCAGGGGACTTGAGGCGACCCGCTGCAGGCGCCCTCAGGGCGCTCCGCGGGCGCATCGCGCCGCTTCGGGCCGTCCCCATCCGGCGGCGGAGTCGTACGATGAGTCGGTGCCAGAGCCCGCCCAGAGACTGGACGAAGCCCTCGCCACCATGCGGTGGCACGAGGTGCCCGGGCGCTTCGCGATCGTCGGGATCGAGGGGCCGCCGGACCTCGAGGATCTCGGCGCGCTCGCGAAGCCGGCGCAGCTCATCGTCGAGGACGACGAGACGACGCTGCTCGTGCACGAGGACCGCCTCGCGCACCTCCTCGAGCGTCACCCCGACGCGAAGGTCGAACTCGACCTCACGTGGTTCACGTTCGAGACCCCGATGGACTGGGAGGTCGTCGGGTTCCTCGCTCACGTGACGCGCGCCCTCGCCGAGGAGGGCGTCTCGCTGGGCGCGGTCTGCGGCTACAGCCGCGATCACGTGTTCGTCCACGCGCGGCACCGCGAGACGACGCGGCGCATCCTCGGCGGGATGTTCCCGGAGGGCGTGGCGCCCCAGCGGCAGCCCGACGCGGATCAGCGGCCGGGGTCGCCGTCGGTCCAGCTCTCCCAGGGCGCGACGAAGTAGTTGAACGTGTCGCCGAGCCCTTTCTCCTGGAGGAAGCGCTTGTAGTCGCCGAGGTTCGCGCGGCCGACGAGCGCGATGATCTCGGCGCGGTGTTTCGCGCGGTTCTCGTTGAAGACCTCGCCGAGCTCCTCGTCGCCGATCTTGCCGCTCTCCCACATGCGCGTGAGCTCGCGGTTCCGCTGGTTCTGGACGCCGAGCAGGCTCTTCATGTCGCGCATCCGCCGGCTGTCGAGGCCCAGCGAGCCGCCGAGCTTCGCGACCGAGTCGTCGAGGTCCCGCTCCAGCGTGTCGTAGGCCTCGTAGGCCTCGGCGGCCTGCTTGGCGCGCTGCTCCAGCTCCTCGGCGCGCTCGGCGGCCTCGCGCTCCTCGTCGATCTCCTCCAGGACGCGCTCGACCTGCTCCCGGAACACCTCTTCGCCGCGATCGTCCAGGCGCGCGAGCTCGGTCGCGAAGAACCCCGTCGGCGACGGCTCGTCGGTGGCGGCGGCCACCGGGACACGCGCGGTTGCGCCACGCCTCGCCTCCAGCTCGGCGATGCGCGCCTCCAGCATGCCGACCTGCATGCGCAGGTCGGTGACGTCCTCGGACTCGGCCTCACGCTCGACGGCGTCCGCCTCCGGTCGATCCACCCGCGCCGTCGCGGTGGACGCGGGCGCGGGGCGGATCGACGACGCGACCACGAAGGCCAGGGCCCCCGAGAGGGTGACGCTCAGCGCGATCGCGGGAACTGCGGACCTCATCGAAGGCGCGTCACCTCAGAGGAACGCGATCTCCAGGCCGTCCGTGAAGTTCGACGTGGCCGAGCCGCCGACCGCGTCGCGGTGCCAGGCCTGGAAGTTCCAGGTCTCGCCGGCCTGAACCGTGACGAAGCCGACCGGCGTGGGGGTCTGCGTGAGATCGAGGGTCAGCTCGAAGCCCCCGGTCTGGCCGGTGTTCTGGATCTGGCCCGCGCCGACGTAGCGGCCGACCGCGCCGCCGAGGCAGAGGTTCCCCTGGCTTCCACCGGGGCCCACGACGAAGCCCTGGGTCTGGCTCGTCAGGAAGAAGCCGAACGAGGTGGTCGGGAGCATGCTCGCGCTCAGCGTCACGTTGTTCTCGGTCGCGACGAGGGAGCCGGTCGCGGAGATCGACCCGGTCGCGCCCGTCGAGTTCGGCGCCGCAACGCAGTAGTTCGTTCCGATCGTCGCGTCGGGCGCGCCCTTGGCGATCTCGATCGCGTCGAAGAAGAACAGGTCGCCGTTGTTCCCCCCGGTCGAGATGCGGATCTCGTCGAAGCGCAGGTCGACGATCATCCCGTCGAGGTCCGGAGTCGTCGTGGGGTAGGGGACCGCCGGGTCGATCCACAGCCGGATCCGCTCCTCGCCCGGCAGGAAGTCGATGCGGTACACGAGCCGCGCGGGGACCGAGTCGTCCGATCCGGCGACCGACTCGCTCGGCAACCCGACCGGACCCTCGTCGTCGTAGCCCCACTGGTCGTCGTTCCACGCCGAGCCCAGGAAGATCGCCTCGGGCTGGGCCTGCCCCGCCTTCCAGAGCGAGAGCCCGCCGTAGTGCTCGCCGCTCGCGCCCGCGAATCGCACCGTGCTGAACGACACCCAGATGGTCGCGCCGTCGCGGCCCCACATGTTCGTGCCGACGTCCAGCAGGTCGGGGTGAGCGGCGAGATCGATCTGGCGGTAGCCCGAGCCCCACGTCACGACCTGGCCCGCGTGGCCCCCGACACCGTCGCTCAGCGGGAACGCTGGCGTCATGGTGTTGTCCATGACCTGGAGGTCGTCGTTCATCGCGCCGTCGACCCACCAGGCGTTCGACCAGCCCGTGCCGCCGGTCTGCGCGTGGAACAGGCCAGGCGCGGGGTACTCGAAGGTCTCCGTGCAAACGGGGGTGACCTGCGCGGTCGCGGTGATGGACGTGGCGACGAGACCGATGGGCAGCAGGAGTGAGCGCTTCATGGGCCGCCGAGTCTGACAGACCGCTGCGATCGCGCCGGTGAGGAATCTCACCGCGCGACGCCCCTTCCGCTCAGCGTCCCGATGCGCCGCGCGCCTTCGCCCTGCGCCAATCCGCCACGAGGGTGCGCGCAGCGTCGTCGACCGAGCGCAGCTCGATGTACGCGACGATCGCCTCGCGCGCGCCGGGGAGGTCTCCCGACCGGATCCGGGCGGACGCGAGGAGCTCGAGCAGCTCGGGGTCGTCGCCCGTCGCGCCTCGGCTCGCGCGCGTCAAACGCTCGGCCGCCGCTGCGTAGTCCTCCCGAACGAAGAGGGTCCTGCCCGCAGACTCCTCCAGCTCGGCATCGGTCCGGCCCGCCGCGCGGGCCGCGTCGAGGTGCGCGAGCGCGTCGTCCAGGCGGTGGGCGCGGAGCGTCAGGGTCGCGCACAGGAGGCGTGCGTCGGCGGCCACGTCGGCCGGCGCGCTCGCGGCGACGGCCTCCGCGGCGCGCAGCGCGTCCGCTTCGCGCCCG
>JBCDGE010000044.1:0-55496 GCA_038757895.1 Planctomycetota bacterium
AGTTCGGCCTTCGGGCGTCCCATTCGCTTGACCATGTCACGCGATACCCGCTCGCAAGAGAACAGGCGACAACTTATGTCGCGGACTTTTGGCTCACACCACTAGCAGCAGCAGCCGTCCTTGCAGCACTCGCAGGTTCGCTCCTTGCAGCACTCCGCGCCCTTGCAGTCGCATTTGCAGGTCTCTTCGCTCATTCGAGTCTCCTTGTGTTGGGTGTTGGGGTCAGCCCTCGATCCGATCGGCCAGCGCTCGCAGCCGCTCCGCCACATCCGTCCTGTTGAGCGAGTAGATGCGCTCGCGACCCTTCTTCTCCATCTTCACGACCCCCTCCTGGGTGAGCACCTTGAGGTGTCGTGACACGACGGAAGCGTCGACGCTGCAGCACTCGCACAGACACATCGCGTTCTGGGGCTTCGCGCACTGGCAGAGCTCGTAGACCAGCGACAGCCGGTTGAACTCTCCCAGGGCTTTGAGCAGATCGGCCAGTTCGTTCAGATCGGTCGAGTTCACTTCTCTATATTTGCATATATGCGCAAATAAGTCAAGGCCCTCCTCCGTGGATCCCGCCGATCGGCGCTCCCATGGATCGCAAGACCGCTCCGCGTTGACAAGATCGAGGGGCTCCACCGCCCTCCACACGGGGCAGTCCTGGACTCCCCGCGACGTGATTCACTCCCACGCCCCCATCGATCCACACGCCGCGGGCCTCTATTCGCGCCTGGACGCCGACGGAGACGCCCGCATCCGCTGGGCCGGCCGGCTCGTCTTCCTGCCGATCGTCGGCTGGCCGATGGTGCTCGGATACCGCAAGGCGCTCACGGACCACTTCTTCGCGCAAACGGACCGCGCGATGCCCGAGTGGAGAGGCCGCCACGTCGAGCACCTGTGGAACGGCGTGCGTGGTATCGGGGTGATCCAGGTCTACGCCTTCCCGGTATGGGTCGCGTTCGTCATCGCGCTCCACCGATCGGAGTTCACGCCAGGGGCCGCGACGTGGATCGGCGCAGCGATCTGCCTGCTCGTACCGATCTTCACCAACATCGTCCTTCCGATCGCGATCCTCGCGGCCTCGCAGCCGTTGCGCGGCGGCCCCTACCTGGAGCCCGGGACCGCGCTCGCTCTGTCGACCGCGTTCCACGTCCTGATCTTCCTCGTGCCGGCGGGCTTCGTGCGCGTGTCCGCGACCGGCCGGTTCCGCTCTGCCTTCCGCCTCGACCGGACGCTGCCGCTGATCCGCCGCCGTTTCGGCGACTATCTGCGCGCCTGGTGGTTCGGCCTCTGGATGAACCTCCCGATCCTGCCGCTCGTGCCGTTCTGTCCGTGGCTGCTCTTCTGGGCCTACGTCGGCTCGCTCGTGCTCTTCAACCAGCTCCTGACCGACGAGCCGGTCCTCGACGGCGAAGATCGGCCGCGTACCGCTTCGTGGCTGGCGCGCGCGTACGACCGGGCGGACACGGAGGATCGTGTCCTCCGCACCCCGTTCTTCAGCCTCCCGCTCCCGTTCGGGGCGCGCTGAGCCGGAGGCTCGGACGTTGGACACGGCGACCGGGACCGTGAGCAGCGTTTGCGTCCCGCCGCGAGTACGGACGCAGGCATCTCGGCGGGTCCTCGGGGCAGTGAGAGGACGCATCCACACGGGACATGGACTCGAACGGTCCGGCGACCAACCGGAGCCCATGAACGTCTATGACCAGCTGTCGAACCCGGGCCTGATCGAACGAATCACGAGGCGCTTCTACCATCTCGTGACTGCCGACGCCGACCTTGCGCCGCACTACGAGGGGGTGAACCTGGAGGACCTCGTCTTCCGGCGCACGACGTTCATGAGAGCCGCACTCGGCGGGCCGGCACATGGCGCTGCTCACCTGTCAACCGCCGAGCAGGCGGAGCAGAGCCTCGATCCGGCGCTGGGTGACCTGCGTCGATCACTCGTTCTGCAGCCGTTGCACGACAGCGGCGCGCCCGAGGTGCTGAGGAAGGCGTGGCTCAAGATCGAGGATCAGCAGAGGCCGCGTTCCCCGTGAGGATCCGGCGGCTCCGCGCACCCGGCCTGAAGCGCGACACGGTGTGCCCTGTTCGCGCGCGCAATCGCTGCCCAGGCTCTGAGCCGACCCACTCGACTGCGCCCAGTCCGGCGAGATCCCCAGGGGCCTGGCTTCCCACGCTGAAGTACTCGCT
Organism: Planctomycetota bacterium; assembly: GCA_038757895.1. Lineage (GTDB taxonomy): Bacteria > Planctomycetota > UBA1135 > UBA1135 > Saltatorellus. Next base: position 2,179 of record JBCDGE010000044.1, read on the forward strand.
CCCGATGAACGCACCGCCATCGAGCTCGATCGTCGCGTGGACCGACTGGGCGACTGCGGTGGAGGGAATAGCCAGGGCTGCGAGCGCGAGGAGGGTGGGCTGATTCATGGCTGGGATCGACGTGGTCGGGAGGAACTCACCACCAAGTCGCCAGATCAGCACGAGCGGACGGTTTCGCAGTCCTTCCGCCGAGGTGGGCGGATCATCCCCCCAGGAGGAGCGTCTCCAGTGCGGTGATCGAGTACGTGGAGGATCTCGGCTCGAACCGGGTCCGGATCGACAACGGCTCGTCGCGGCTCGGTTGGACGTAGTTCATGCGCACGCTGATGACCTGCTCCGGCGAGAAACTCAGCCGATCACCGAGCGGCCTGGAGAACGACGTGGAGGTGAACGCAACGTTCGGGTCCTTTCTCTCGTAGGCGAGCTCCAGCGGGTACTCGAGGTCCACGAGGAATTCCTCCTGCCCTCCGATCGTCATCCACACGCCCGTCACGATGAGCGGCTCGCTCGCGTCGTCGTAGTTCAGCGAGGAAATCAGCAGGGAATAGGGAGCGCCGCGCTTCCAGTGCTCGACGAGGAGTCCGGACCGCTCTTCGTCACGCTGTCTCGTGGAGTGCACTTTCAGATAGACCAGCGTGCCGTCGACCTTCTGCTCGTACCTGTGATCGCCCTCTGATCGCGGGGGCGAATACTCCTCGCTGTAGGTGACGGTCTTGTCGAGCCCCAGGTAGACGACACACGACAACAGGGAGCCCAGCGTCAGGAGCACGCCCAAGATCTTCTGCCCGTTCATCGATCCGTCGTCGCACCCCGAGACCTCCGCCGGACTCGCAGATCGGCGGCTTGCTCTGCGGCTGATAGTCGGCGGCGCGAAGCCCGATACTTGAGCGATGCCCATCCGCACCCGGGTGAGCAGCCTTGTATCGGAACGGTTACGGCCACGGATCGACCGCAGCGTCGGTGTCAGCGCGGGACGGCGAAGGAAGCGAGGGCTCCTTCGCGCGGTTGCGGTAGAGCTTCTTGTCCACCACTGCCGTCATCGCGTCGAGGTCGAGGTCGCGCCCCAGGAACGCCTTGATCTTCGACGCCTCACCGTGGGGGTCGTCGATCATGCCGCGGTGCTGCACCTCGATCATCTCGAAATGATCGTGCCCTGCGATCAGCGCATAGACCTGGTCCAGATGGGTCTGGTACTCGGCCTTCGTGCTCTCGTCGTCGATCGTGTTGCGGTGCTGCTCGTCGCGGTTGTCCAGCATCTTGTTCTGCGAGGCCACGATCTCGTCGAGGCTGCGGCGCATGAACAGGATCTTGTACGTGTGCGTTCCCGGGAGGTACTTGAGCTGGTGGGACACCACCTTGAGCCCCTTGCCGCGGCACTCGAACAGCCACGAGCGATCGAGCGTCACGTTCAGCCGCAGGACTCTCTCGTCCTCGTAGTAGCCCTTCGGGTTGTCGCTGTCCGCCTTGCGCTTGTCGTCCTGGACCATTTCGTAGCCCGCGGCGTCGAGCATTTTCATGGCCATCGACGTGCCGGAACGGGGCAGGCCGGAGACGATCACGATGGGCTCACCGCGGTCGATGGGCCGCTTGCTCTTCTTGAACAGGCCGAACATGGAGGAGGGAGGGAAAGGAGATGCAGCGCGGTCCAGGGTACTGCTTCGGGGAGTTCGTGAGCCGACGTGGACAGAACGCCCGAATTCGCCGTCCTGTCTGGGCCCGCCCGGCATGCGGCGGAGTGGGGAGCCCCGATCCCTGGAGGGAACCTTCGCGGTTGACGTGCTGCGCTGTCCGCGGCGTGGCGGGAAGACCTGGAGTCTATCCACGATCCACGTCTCCGAGCCTCGCATGAGCCACTCTCGGCGCGCCGTCCGAGTCGCCTGCCTCGCCGTCGCTGGCGCGGGGGCCTGGTCGCACTGGCGTGCCGCCGGCGCTGGCCCGCGTGCTGAACGTCGCCGCGGTGATCGACGGGCCGCCGACCGGCCTCGTAGCCGACGGCGACGCACGGTTTGACGCTTGGCCCCCTCGTCCGCTGCCGTCACCGCAGCACGAGGACCCGCTTGCCGTCGTCCACCACCCTGCGCACGTCCTCCATCGCGGCCTCGCGGCCGTCGGCCGCCGTGGCCTTCAGGAGGAGGAAGTCGAGGGGCTCGACCTCGAGGGTCACGGTCTCGCCGGGGGGGACGACGACGTCGTGCAGCTCGAGACCGCTCTCAGGGTGCGAGATGCGGAACCGGATCTCCGAGTCGATGTCGTTGCCGTCGGCGTCCTCGAATCGATAGGTGAACCGCAGGGCGGACACCATCTCGGGTCGGACGACCGTCGTCCGTCCCTCCTCGACGACGAAGTCGATGGACTCGGCGCGGTGGGTGCTGCAGCTGAAGAAGAAGAGCTGGTAGGTACCCGCGACCATGGCCCGCTCCGCCGCGCCGTTCGCCGTGAGGCGTTCATGGTCCACTCGTGAACTCGTCTCCCCCATGGCTCGCAGGATCCAGATGACCTCCTGCGACTCGTAGCCGTCCGTCCCGGTCGGCTCGATGCGGATCCGACCGGGCGCCTCGACGTCCCAGACTCCGAGGTCGACGTCGTCGCCGGCCGCCAGATCGAACGTCCGGGTCGCGACGACCGTCGACTCGCCGATGCGGACCTGCAGGTCGACCGGGACGGTCTCCCCTTCCGCGACGACGACGGTGAACTCGAACGCCCCGTCGGCGCCCAGCTCGCGCTCGCGATCCGCAACGAGCCGCGGGTCCACCAGCGCGAGCCGCAGGCCGGTCGGGTCCGCGCCACCGGAAGGCGCGACGGCTCCGCGCACGACCGCCGGAGCGCCGAAGCGCGGGAGGCGGAGGACGAGCGGGCTCGCCGCCCGATCGATCTCGTCGAAGACCGCGAAGGGCTCGTCCGCGCGCCACTCCGAGGACGCCTGGGCAGACAGCACCAGCGCGTCGTCCTCCAGGCCGCGCAGGACGAAGCGCCCATCGGCGTCCGTCATCGCGGCGGCGCTCCAGCTCCCAGGCAGGCCGCGCGGAGTCTCGTCGCCGTCGTCCTCCGGGACGTTCCGCACGTCGTGGCCGCGGACCCACCAGTCCGAACGGGGCTCCCCGTCCGCGTCCAGGAGCACGCCCGTGACCGGGTCGGGCTCGAGGAGCACCGGATCCCAAGTCGCTGTCTTCCCCACCTCGAAGTCGATCTCGGTCGAGGCCGACTGCCCGAACCGGCTCGTCGCCCTGACCTCGATCTCCCCGTACGACACCGACCCGATGCGATACTGCCCGTCGGGGCCCGTGTCCGCGGACCACCGGTCGTTGAAGCTGCGCCCGTCGAAGAGCTCGAGCGCGATGAACACCCGCGCGCCCTCGACCGGCCGCCCCTCGCCGTCGCGGACGACCCCCTCGAGGATCGCCTCCGGCTCGAGGCTCACGGTGAGCTCGGTCGATGAGGCCGGCTGCAACTGAGGCGTCAGGATGGCCCAGGTCGTCGCGAAGCCGTCCGCAGCGACCTCGATCGCGTGCTGGCCCTCTCCGAGTCCGGTGACGGTCGCACGCCCGTCCGGTCCCGCCTCCGCCGTCCGGATCGGCCCCTCCAGCTCGTCGATCATGAGGATCAGGAGGTGCTGCTCGGACAAGGGTCGCGCTCGCACACGCGCCCCGGGGACGACGACTCCGTCCGAATCGGTGACGACGACCAGGAGTTCTGCGGTTCCGACTTCGGCCTCGGCGGCCAGCGGGTCCTCGACGGTCTCCTCGGGCGCCGCGGCGGGCTCGACCTCCTCGGCTGCTGGCGCCGACTCCAGTGCCACGCGTTCGGTCCCGCGCTCGACGGGGACCGACTCGAGCACGTCCGCTGCGGACCCGGAGTCGGGCGTCTCGCGGGCAGCCAGATGGTCGTCCGTCGGTGTCGTAGGTGCTGACGGATCGCGCTGCTGCAGGACCAGGACGGCGGCGAGGCCAGCGAGCACGCCCGCGGCGAGGAGGAGCTTCTTCATGAGCAGCAGAGAGGCGACGGGGCCGACGAGCCCGGTCGCGGTGAGCGAGGCCTGGGCGGGGGCGTAGCGCGTGAGCAGCGCGTCCCGGACGCCGCCGAAGGCGCGGCGGCCGCCGCCGACTCCGAGCGCGGCAACGGCGCCGCCATGGGCGAGCCCGGCGGGCAGGCGGCGACGCAGGAGCGCGAGCCCGCGCCCGATCTGCACCCGGATGTGGCCCGCGGAGCGCGACTCCCCGTCGCGACCGGCGATGTCGGTCGCCGAGAGCCCCTCGAGCAGAAACGGCGTCAACACCGAACGGTAATGGGCCGGGAGGGACTCGAGCGCCCGGTCGACCCTGGAGGCGACCTCGCTGCGCGCGGCGTGATCCGGCGGCGCCGGCGGAGCCTCGGCGTCCGTCGCGAGGGCGCGCAGCCGGGCGTCGGGCTCGCGCCGGGCGGCCTCGCGCCGCGCCCTGGCCGCGTGGCGGGCGAGGATGCCGTACAGCCACGGCTCGACCTTCCGAGAGGGGTCGAAGGCCTCCGGCTTCTCCAGCGCGACCACGAACGTCGACTGCACGAGGTCCTCCGCGCCGGCCGCGTCCGGCGTGAGGCGCAGCGCCACCGCCATCATCCCCGGCCCGACGCGGTCGAGCAGCCGCGCGAGCGCGGCGCCGTCGCGGTGTTCGCGGTAGCGCAGGAAGAGGCGGGTCGAGGCGTCCTTCACGGCGCCTACTCTCCACGAGGTCCCCGGAGGGCAACACGAATCCGAGTGAAGAAATCGGGGGGGCCTGGAGGACGTGAGTCCTCGAAGCGCGCCTCGACCGCGCGACGGCTCAGCGTGCGGCCGGCGCGTCCCGGTCCGCGAGCGGGATTCCCGCGCGGTAGATCCAGGCCGTGTCGTGGTACACGGGCCCCGTCTGGGAGAACGCTTCGAAGCCACCGAGGTAGAGCACGCGCCCCTCCTCCTCCGGGAACGGTGACAGCACGAGCGCCCGCGTCGCGCGGAGGCCGTCGGCGCCCGGGTTGGGGAAGGGCTCGCTCGGATCGATCACCGACCCGACCTCGTAGCGACCGTCCAGGTGGCGGACGAGAAGATGCGCGGCCTCGCCCTCGACCGTGCCCGGGCCGGCCGGGTGGCGCACGCCAAGGCCGATCAGGTGGACGACGCGGCGCTTCTGCTCGTCCACGAGTCGCGGCATGTCGTTGTACGCGGAGAGCGCAGGACCTTCGAGAGGCGCGCCGCCCGCCCAGACGTCGCCGAGGAACTGCGGGAGGTCGAGCTCGACCGTCACGCGGTGGCCGTTGCGCGGGCTACCGCCGATCGGATCGATGGTGAAGATCCGACGCTCGCTCTCGACCGTCACGAGCGCGACGTCGTGGTCGAAGCCCGACGGGTGCGGCACAGCAGTGAAGCCGCGGATGTCGTGGTTGGCGGGGCCCACCGGGAACTCGTGCACGAAGTGCCAGGTCGGCGAAGGACCGTCTTCACGCCAGAAGATCCCGCCGACGTCGTCCCCGTCGATCCCGTTCGATCCAACGCAGGCGTACAGCGCACCGTTGAGCGCGCCCGCCGAGAGGATCCGTTCGGTCCCGACGAGCTCGGGAGTCGGCTCCCACACGATCAGGCCCGTCCCTGCGTCGTAGCCGCCCCGCACGAGCTCGGACGACGCCGACCCGAAACCCACGAAGACCGAGTGGACGCCCGTGATCCGGTCCACGTGGTCGGCGAGGCTGCGCGTCGTGCGCGAGCCCGGTGCCGGCGCCGCGGGGTACGTCGCGGTCCAGGGCCCCGCGCCGCCCGCGCGCATCCACACGACCGGACGACGCAGCGGGCCGACGGTCGGCAGCTCACCCGACCCCGCGAGCAGCAGCTCGACGGGCGGATCGAGCGCGCTCCCGAACCGGTCCGTGGTCAGCACGACCGACCTCATGGCCTCGATCCGCAGATGGTCCGCGCCGAACGACACCTCCTCGCGCCACGGTGCGTCGGCAGACGCCTTGACGAGGATCTGCGCGCCGGGGTGCGGGTCGGGGGAACCAGCCCCGAAGAACACGTCGTTCCAGTACCCGACGCCCGCGTAGATCGCGCCCTGGTGCACGACGAACGAGATCGCCTCGGTCCCGCCCAGGAAACGTCCGTTCACGTCGAAGTCGCCCGGCGCATAGTCCCGCGCCATGCGTGACGTGGACCAGCTCCGCTCGTCGAGCGGAGCCGACCGATCCTCGATCCGCCGAATCGGGCTGAAGCGCGCGTCCGTACCGACGACGGCGTGGCCGAGGTGCGTGACCGAGGGGTACGCCGCGGTCCACGTCGGCGAGAGCGCGTGCACGACCGACTCCGTCCCCCACCGCAGCGTGAGCGTCGACTCCGCCGCGTCGTAGCGGATGCGGATCGGCACCTCTCCGGTTGCCGGGAACGCGACCCCGGCCGTCTGGCTGACCGCCCCCGTCCCGAGCTCTCGCACCTCCAATCGTGACTGGTCGAAGAACGCGCCGAGCCCGATCGTCCCCGCGGGACTCGCGTCTCCGCCGATCGTCACGAACGCGTTCGCGGTCGCGCCTCCGGCTCCACCGAAACGCTCCAGCGTGCACTCCAGGACCCAGTCGCGGTCGTTTCCGATCGGGACGCGGACATCGTCGTACGCGCGCGCGAAGCCGGGTACCGGCATGCGCAGCTCGACCTCGATCGGAGCGTGACACACTTCCAGCTCGGGGACGCTCTTCGTCAGCGCCGCACCCGCCCAGAGCGGCTCGATCAGGTCGTCCTCGGCGTCCGCGAGGGCGTGCTCCAGGAGCGCGACGCGCGCCGGGCGGCTCTGCGCGAGGTCGTTCGCCTCGGACAGGTCGGCGGCGAGGTCGAACAGCTCGACCGTCCCCGAGACGTTGTCCCGCACCATCTTCCAGTCACCCAGCCGGATCGCACTCGTCCCGGTCTCGGCTCCCGCGGTCCGCCACACGAGGCGCCGCGCGAGCGGAGTGGCCGACGCCCCCGTCAACCGGGGCGTCAGATCGACTCCGTCGAGCTCCGCCCCGCCCGTCGCGTCGATCCCGGCAGCCGCCGCGAACGTGGGCAGCAGGTCGAGCGTGCTGACCACGTCGTCGAGCGTCGTCCCGACGAGCGCAGGAGCGACTCCCGCCGGCCAGCGGATCGCGAACGGGATCCGGATCCCGCCCTCGTACAGCCTCGACTTGTTGCCGCGTAACGGCCCGTTGTCGGACCAGTTCGGCGCGAGCAGACCGAGGTCGTCCTCGGGTCCCCCGTTGTCGTTGACGAACGCGACGATCGTGTCGCTCGCGACCCCGTTCCGGTCCAGCGCATCGAGCACGCCACCGACCGCGTCATCGAGCGCGATCGTCATCGCACCGAGCGTGCGACGGTTCGCGTCGACGATGCCGGAGATCCGCGGATCCGCGAGCCGTGGATCGTCCGCCTCCAGCGGAGTGTGGACCGCGTTGAACGAGAGGTAGACGAAGAAGGGCTGCCCTGGGAACGACGCGACGTGCCCGTCGACGTACGCCTCGGCCTCGGCCCCGAGCAGGTCGGTGACGTACTGGTCCGGCGTCTCCACGACCGGCGTTCCGTTCCGCTGCAGGCGGCTGTTCGGGCCGCCGCCGACGAGCTGGAAGTAGGTCCTTCCGCCGGACAGGAACCCGAAGAACTCGTCGAATCCGCGCACGTTCGGATGGAACTCCGGATCGACCCCGAGGTGCCACTTGCCGAGCATGTACGTCCTGTACCCGTCGGCGCGCAGCAGGTCGGCGACGGTCGACTCCGACGTGGAGAGGCCGGGACAGTCGCTCGGCGTCTGGATGTTGGTCTCGAATCCGTAGCGCCCCTGGTACCTCCCCGTGAGGAGCCCCGCGCGGGAGGGTCCGCACACCGCGGCCGACGCGTACCCGTTCGAGAATCGAACGCCGCCGCCGACGAGCGCGTCGATCCGCGGCGTGAGGTCCGCGAAGTCCCCTGCGATCCCACCGCCCTGGAACCCGAAGTCCGCGTATCCGGCGTCGTCGACGAGCACGACGACGAAGTTAGGACGCGTGGAGCTCCCCTGTCTTGCTTGGGCATCCGGCAGAACGCCGACGGCTCCGAGAGCGACGAGGGCGGGCGCGAGAGCGAGGCGCACATGCGCCAGTCGAGAGAGACGAGCCATGCGGAGCGAACCGAGGTCGAGGGCCATGCGGCACCGCGGGCCGCCGGGCGCTGAGGAACACCCGCCCCGCGAGCGCGTTCCGCCGGATCCAGGTTTTTGCTCGCGCCAGTCCTCGAACCTGCAAGGGGCCATCTCGGACACGTGCCCGACGAGGCTCGCTTCCTGGATTCTCGGAGACGGATGGCAGTCCCCGACCTCCCCTCCCGCACGTGTGGGTGAGATGTTCCACGCCCTTGCACTGCTCCCCGTCGTCCTCCACGGCCTTGCGGCCTTCCTCTCCCTCAACCTCGCCGTCGCGCTCGACAGCCGGCTGCCGCTCGGGCTCGCCTGGCTGTGCGTGCCCGCGGCCTATGTGATCGTGCTCTGCGCTGGCGCCGTCGCCGTGGCGAGGCCGGTCGCCGGGCGGATCCAGGAGGGGCGGTTCCAGCGCTCGCCCGCCGATCGCGACTACCTCGCGCGCCGCGTGCACGGGGCCGCGTGGACGACGCTCTTCTACTGCAAGCCGGTGCTCTCGCTCGTCCTCGGGTCGCGCCCGCTGCGCGGGCTCGTGTTGCGCGGATTCGGGTATCGGGGGAGCCTCGACGTCACGCTCTACCCGGACACCTGGGTCCGGGACCTGCCGCTGCTCGACCTCGCGGACGGCGTGTACGTGTCCAACCGCGCCACGCTCGGGACGAACGTCGTCGACGGTGCACGGATCCTCGTCAGCGGGATCAAACTCGGTGAGCGCTCGGTGGTCGGCCACCTCGCGCTGGTCGGAGGAGGCCTCGTGGCCGGCGCCGACGTCGAGATCGGCCAGGGCGCGGCCGTCGGGTTCCGCGTCCGGATCGGCGACGGGACCTACGTCGGCCCCTGCGCGCAGGTCGGTCACGCGTCCCGGCTCGGCGAGCGCGTCGTCCTCGGCCACGGCGTCGTCCTCGGCGACCGCTGCCGGATCGCCGACGGGCTGTCGCTGCCCGACGGGCTGCTCGTCCCGGCCGGCACGCGGCTGCGGAGGCAGGCGGACGTTGACGCCCTCGTCGCCCCGGCGATCCGCCCGGCGCTCGCCCTCGCGGGGTGAGCGCGGAGGAGGCTCGCCCGGCGACGGCCGCGGGTCACCGGCCGGAGCCCTCGACGGGCTCAAGCTCGACGCCCCTCACCACGGTGCCGCCGCTCACCTCGACGAGAGCGCGCGCTGCCACCGCACCGCCAGGGAGGACGCGCCTCACCTCGTAGCGGCCGTCCTCGACGTAGGGGAAGCGCACCATGCGGGACGAGCGGAGGGGCCTGCCTTCGCCGCTCTCCGCGCCAGGCTCGAGAGCGAAGAGGTGGAGGAAGCCGCTGATGCCGACGACCTCGTGCCTCGCGAGCTCGATCGCTCCCGTCGGCAGCTCGACGTCGTAGGGGGTCGTCGACGCGGCGGTGAGGGTGAGCGAACGCCGCGCGATCTCGCGAAAGTCCCTATCGTCGATGTGAAGGGCAGCCGCGCCGGCAAAGGGTGCGATGAGCGTGAACTGCCCGTCGCGGTTCGTCGTCGTCCACGCCACGTCGAAAGCCTCGTGCTCGAGGTAGATCCGGAGCCCCGCCTGCGGCCGGCCGCCCGAGGTGACGCGCCCCTCGACCACGGACGGACCTCCGCGCGCCCCCTCCCGCTCTATGCCGAGCTCGACCGCGGTCGTCACGCCGGGCTGAACGCGAACGAGCTGTCCGTCCATCGTCACCGACCCGTCGGCATGGACGGTCTCGAGCGCGAAGCAGTACGTCCCCTCCTTCAGCGGGCCGAATCGTGTTCTCCCGTCACTCGATGCCGGAACGTCATTCCAGTACGCCATCGGCCCGCGATAGCCCACCCGTACTTTGCGCGTCGCATCCGACGACGCGATCTGGACCCAGCCCAGTGACTCGAAGACGAGCGCCACGGGCGCAGCGGACTTCGGATCGAAGGGATGACCGTAGGCGGAAGCGCGCTCGGCCCCGTAGCCCGGCCAGGCCTGGACGTTGTACTCACCGCCGAGGAGCGAGGCCGTGCGGAACGCACCGTCCACGTCGGTCACGGCCGTCGTCGTCGCGTCCGAGCGGCCGTCGACGGTCCGCATGATGGACACGGTCACGCCGGCCGCTGGCTCGCCGTCGGCGTCGCGCACGGACCCCGTCATCGGCGCGGCCACTCCGAAGTCGAGCTCGAGCGACGGAACCTCGGTCTCGGTGGACACCTCGATCGTGACGTTCGGGGTGGCGCGTAGCGTCGCCATGTCCAGGATCTGCCCGCCAGACCTCCCCTGGATCGCCGCCACGTGGAACCGTCCGGGCGGCAGCACGAGGCTGAACTCGCGCGTTCCCGGGTCTGCGGGGAGGCGCGCGACGCGCCCGCTCGTCAGCCCGTAGCGATCGGACTGCGGTCCCACGCGTGCCGCGACCACGGTCACGGCACCGAGCGCCGGGTCGGCGCCGCGCACGACACCACGGATGGGCGCGGCGGGTTGGAGGACGACCTCCAGAGTCTGGCCGTTCGGCGTCACGTCGCGCACCTCCCCCATCCAGAGCACCGACGACGGGGCGTCGACCGGCCCGCCGCTGGGTCGCTGGAAGCGGATCGGAGCCGCCCCGTCATAAGCCCTGTCGACAGCCTCGTCCTCGTCCCGCTTCAGGTTGCCGGCGCAGACGACGGCGATGGAGTCGCCGCGAACGAGGTCGATCGACGCGAGGCCGTCCGACTCGGTGAGCACGTGTCGCTCGCGATAGTGGCCGCCCTTCGGGTCGATCACGGTAACGACGAAACCTTGCGCCGGCCGACCGTCCGGCGTCGTCACCCGGACTCGAAGCGATCCACCGGACCGCATCACCACATGGAGCTCGCCGCCCTCGGCGACGCGCTCGAGCGGCGCCCCCGAGACGACCGTCGGGAGGAACGGCTGCGCGTACACGGTGACGCTCTCGGGAGCCCGCGCGAGCGCCTGGACGAGGACGCGCCCGCGATCGTCCGTGCGCGTCCGCGTGCTCTCGCCGAGAGAGGCGCTTCCCTCGGCTGCCGACGTGTCGAAGGTCGCGCCCGCGAGCGGCGTCCCGTCCTCGTCCGTCACGAGCGCGCGCAGGTCGACGCCGCGCTCCAGCGGAACGCGAACCTCGGTCGCTCGCCCCGCCGCGGGCCGCACTCGCAGGCCGAGCGGGACGCAGAACGGCGCCAGCTCGGACACGCCGACGCCCACCGGGCCCTTGTCCGCATCCGTCCCGCCGAGATACCGGGCGTCGAGCTCGAGGTCCTCGACCGGCACGTGCGAGAAGACGAGCCGAAGCTCCTCGTTCACCGTGGCGCCGCGGAGCACCGCCGCGCTCCCCCTCACCTGCTCGGGCCAATCCGCGCCCAGGGGAAAGTGCCACCACCTCGCACGCGCGAAGATCCTGCGCCCGACGAGAGCACTCCGCTCCGTCTCACTCGCCTCGTCGTCCAGCACGAGCTGCGCAGTGAGCTCGCCGCCGAGGTGCAGCTCGAGGGGGAACGTCTCCGCACCCGGGTCGCTCGACGCGTCGACCACGATCTCCCGCAGCCCGAACGCGAAACGTCCGCGAGCGACGAAACGCAGGTAGCGTTCGCCCTCCGGGAGCGTGGCTGCGAACGACCCGTCCTCCTCGAGCGGCACCCGGGCGACCCGCTCCCAGGTCAGGAGCTGGAGATCGAGGTCGTCACTCCGCTTCGCGCTGATCTTCGGGAACGCCTCCCCGGTCCCGCGCTCCAGCGTGACCTCGAGCCCCTCCAGGGCGGCCGGGGAGGTGTGTCCGGCCAATCGCCCGCGGCGAACGTTCGCAGGCGTCGCAGTCTCCGCGCTCGCGACCCCGCCCGGCGGAGTGAGCGGCGTCCGCTCCTGGGCGTGGGCGGAGCAGAGCAGGACGGCGGCGGTCAGCAGGGTGAGCCAGCGTCGCGACGAGCGGACGCACGACCGCATGAAGTTCAGGTAGGAGCGAGCCATCGGGATCTGAGTATCCGCGCCCCGCAGAGCGCCTACAGGGTGCCCGGACCTCCTTCCCGGGTCCTCCTTCCGCGGGTCCACGCCGCCATGAAACACTGCCTCGCACTCGCTCCGCTCGCCGCTCTTCTCGCGCCCGCCGCCCTCGCACAGGTGCAAGGCGGCTGGGAGGTGTCGTCCGGCTTGCTCCCCGACGACGTCGTCCCCGCATTCGTGAGACTCGTGGCTGGCCCGTGTACCGACGGCAGTGCGTCGCTCTCGCCAACGGAGCTCACGATCGACGACGTCTCGCCGTGCCCCGAGGACGTCCTCGTCTACAGGTTCGAGCAGCCCGCCGAACCGGGCACAGGGCCCGACATGCACCGGGCGGAAGCGCGCCTGCGCGTCGTTCAGTCGACGGGATCGGATCCCGATCAGGGGGTCGCGTTCCTCGGCATGTCTCCCGCCGGCGGCTGCGGCTGGTCCATCTACGTCGACACGGGGAGCGTGAAGCTCTTCCGGGACGACCAGGAGATCGGCCGAACGACGCTCGACGCGACGGTCATGCGGACCTACCGGATCCAGGCGAACACGACGACGGGGACGGTGGCGCTCTTCGTGGACGGGGTGCTGCGGGTCGGCGGCTCGTATCCGCCGACCTGCTTTGCGATCGGTTCGCCGCGCACGGTCACGTTCGGAAACCTGAGCGGGCGCGACGGCGGCGTCACCCAGTGGGAGTTCGTCCGCCACAACCTGCTCACCGGCGACTCGGAGTTCTGCGTGGACGCGCAGACCGCGAACTCGACAGGCGCGGTCGCGCGCACGTCGTTCCTCGGTAGCCGTTCCGTCGCCGCCAACGACCTCGTGCTGCAGACCGGCGCGCTGCCGCCGGGCACGGTCGGCTACTACCTCTGCAGCCGCTCCTTCGGATCGCCGCTCGCGCTCCCGGCCGGCGACGGCACGCTGTGCCTCCGCGGCGGGATCGGTCGATTCAACCGCGCCGGTGAGATCCTCTTCTCGGACGCGACGGGGAGCATGTTCCTGCCGGTGGACCTCGCCGACCTGCCCCAGCCGAGCGGCCCGATCGCGGCGCTCCCCGGCGACACCTGGCACTTCCAGCTGTGGTACCGGGACTCCGGCCCGGTGCCCACGTCGAACACGTCGACGGCGCTCCAGCTCGTCCTCGAATAGTCGCCGGAATCGCGGTCACGCGCGACGGGAGCATCCGAAGCGCGCCCCATGCGCCTCCTCACACTGCTCCTCGCGTCGCTCGTCGCCGCGGGCACCGCGTCCGCTCAGATCCGCAAGCCGTCCCTCTCCCCGCGCAGCGTCGTCCAGCAGGACGTCGGGCTCGCGCGCGCCACCGTCGACTACGGCCGGCCCGGCGTGAAGGGACGGAAGATCTTCGGATCGCTGGAGCCCCACGGGAAGGTCTGGCGGACGGGCGCGAACCAGTCGACCAAGCTCACCTTCGACCGCGCCGTCGAGTTCGGCGGCGAGGCGCTGCCGGCGGGGACGTACGGGCTGTACACGATCCCGGACCAGTCGTCGTGGACCGTGATCCTCAGCAAGAACTCGACGCGCTGGGGCGCCGGGGGCTACGACCCCGCCGAGGACCAGCTCCGGATCCAGGTCGAGCCGAAGACGCTCCGGGACCTGCGCGAGACGCTCACCATCGAGTTCGAGTCGTTCCACATGAACGGCGCCACGCTCGTCATCGCGTGGGAGCGAACGCGGGTCGAGGTGCCGGTGTTCGTCGACTCCGACGACGAGATCCTGGCCGCGATCGACGAGCGGGTCCGCAGCGCGACCGGCGAGGTCTCGGCCCAGTCCTACTTCGACGCCGCGATGTTCCTGTACGCCAAGGACCGCGACCTGGACGAGGCGACGGAGTGGATCGCGAAGGCGTCGGAGATGCAGCCGCGTGCGTTCTGGATGGGCTACTACCGGGCCGAGCTGGCGCACCATCGGGGCGACGAGGAGCTGGCGCGCCGCGCGGCCACGGCGGCGCTGGCGAGCGCGCGCAAGAGCAAGGGCGGCGACTTCGGGTACGTGGCGAAGTGCGAGCTGCTGCTGAAGGCGCTCGAGGGGTGAGCGTGGGCAGCCATTGCCCACGCGAGCAGCGCACCCGCGTGCGCGGGTGCGCCAGCATGGTTGGCACAGAGCCTGGGCGGAGTACGCTTCAGCGGTTTCTGACCGGGCTCTGAACGAGTCCGACGCGACGCGCGCGCTCGACGAACCGTCCCATCGGCGGGACACATGGCCGCACCCGAAGCGCGCGGCGGTGGCGAAAGATGAGAAACGCTGGCGGTCTCTGCGGTGGGACACGTTCCCCCCTATGGCCCGCGCGGCGGGCTTGCGAGAATGAGGCCGACTTCAGATCACCCGAGCGGATTTCGGGCCGTCGCGTGTGAATTGCCGGCGGGCCGGCGCTCCGGTGTCCGGCCGCCCCGGTCGCGGCTCGTGATGGAGAGTTCGTCCCCCGCCGAGATCACCTATCTGCTCGAGCGCGCGCACGCCGGCGACGGCGACGCGGGCGATCGTCTCATGGCCGCGGTCTACGACGAGCTGCATCGTCGCGCCGCGTCGCTGATGCGCGGCCAGGGGGAGGGGCACACGCTCCAGGCCAGCGCCCTCGTCCACGAGGCGTACATGAAGCTGGTCGGTGCGCGCCAGGAGCCGTTCGTCAACCGGCGGCACTTCCTGTCGGTCGCGGCGACGGCGATGCGACAGGTCCTGATCGACCACGCGCGCCGCAAGGAGAGCGGCAAGCGCCAGGCCCCCGGCGAGCAGGAGCCGCTCGACAGCCTCGTCGTGGAGTACGCGAGCCGCGCGATCGACCTGGAGGCGCTCGACGTGGCGTTGAACGAGCTCGCGGGGTTCGATGCGGAGATGGCGCGCGCCGTCGAGCTCCGCTTCTTCGCCGACCTCTCCGTCGCCGAGACGGCCGAGGAACTCGGTCTGGCGCCGCGCACGCTCGAGCGCCGCTGGCGTGCGACGCGCGCCTGGCTGCTCACGAGAGTTCGCTGATGGATCGGGTGCGCTGATGGACTCGGAACGCTGGCAGCTCGTCCAGGAAACCTTCGAGGATGCGCGCGCCCTCGGGGCTCGAGAGCGCGCGCGCTTCCTCGCCGAGCGCTGCGGCGACGACGTGGAGCTGCGTGAGCTCGTCACGCGGATGCTCCGCGAGATGACCGGTACGACCGACTTCCTCGACGCTCCCGCGCCGGGCGGGGTGTCCGCGAGCCCTCTGGAGGGCTCGATCGGACCGTTCGAGATCCGGCGCGAGCTCGGCCAGGGCGGGATGGGCGTGGTCTACCTCGCGCACGACCCTGCGCTCGATCGCGACGTGGCGCTCAAGCTCCTGAGCGAGGCGCCGCCGACGACCGAGGCGATGCTCGACCGCTTCTCGCGCGAGGCGCGCGCGGTCGCGCGGCTGGAGCACCCCGGCATCGTGCCCGTCTTCCAGGTCGGAGACGACCGCGGGTACCGCTGGTTCGCGATGGAGTTCCTGGACGGCGGCGACCTGAACAAGGAGCTCCAGCGCCAGCGTGGCAGCGGCGACGGCGCGCCGAAGCTGCCGCGGCCGGGCGAGAACGGTCACGTGCCCGAGACGCTTCGCCGGATGGCCCGCCTCGCCGACGCGCTGCAGTTCGCGCACGAGCGCGGCGTCGTGCACCGCGACCTGAAGCCCCACAACCTGCTCGTCGGCGAGGACGGAGAGCTGCGCGTCGTCGACTTCGGCCTCGCCAAGGACGAGTCCCAGGGCTCGATCACCGCCGGGCAGCAGGTCGGCGGCACGCCGCACTACATGTCGCCGGAGCAGGCCGCGGCGCAGAGCGACGGCGTCGACCACCGCACGGACATCTACTCGCTGGGGGTCGTGCTGTACGAGATGCTCACGCTCCAGCGCCCGTACAGCGGCGACTCCGCGCACGAGGTCATCACCGCGATCATGCATCGCGACCCGCCGCCGTTGCGGCGCGTCGATCGGCACCTCCCGCGCGAACTCGAGCTGGTCTGCTCGACGGCGATGGCGCGCGACGTCGAGGATCGCTACGCGAGTGCCGCCGAGCTGGCCGAAGACCTGCGCCGCGTGGTCAGCTTCCGCCCGGTGCGGGCGAAGCGGCCGACGGTCTACCGCCGCTCGGAGCGCTTCCTGCGGCGGCACCGGGGCGCGGTGGTGGGCGTCTTGGCGGCGGTGCTGGTGGCGTTCATCGCCCTACGCACGGGCGTGGCGATGGCGAACGGGAGGGCGCTGGACGACCTGGTCGCAAGGGGGCGGGAGGCCCTCGCGATCGCGTCGTGGATGGACGACGGGGACACCAAGTGGCGACGCCGAACGATGGACGACGTGGAGGCCCTGCGCGCTCGCCGCGGGGACCTCAGCTCCGCGGAGCGCGACGTGTTGGATCAGCTCGAGGAGCGCGCAGACGCGCTGTTCGGCGAGCTCATCGTCGCAGCCGAAGCAGACGCAGCCGACTCGGTGGCGACTGAATCCCGGCCCGCCGATATGCGGGGGTTGCTCAGAGCCTCGGCCCTGTTCCTAGAAGCGGCGGACCTCTTCGGTGCCGAGGCGCTCGATCGGATGCCGGACGACTTCTGGCTCCCGCCGATCTCGGTCCGCGCCATCGACGCGAGCGGAGCGTCCGTCGGCGGCGAGGTCACCGCGCGGCCGCTCGACCCCATGACGGGCCTGCTCGGTGCCCCCGAGGATCTCGGGGCGCTGCCGCTGAGCGGCGCACGACTGCAGCCCGGCCTGTACCGCATCGTGGTCCGGCCCGTCGGCCACATGCCGCGCGAGTTCACGCGCCGGATCCGCGCCAACGCCTCGCCGATCGAGATCGCCTGCACCCTCTCGGGCAGCGGCGACCCAGCGGAGGGCATGGTCGCGATCGATGGAGGGCGGATGTTCCTCCCGGGGAATCCCACGAGGGACTTCGTTCGCTACATCGGGCAGGAGGTCGAGGTCGAGCCGTTCCTGGTGGACGAGATGCTCGTCAGCATCGGCGACTATCGCGCGTACCTCGAGACAGCCCCCGAAGAGGCGTTCCCGATCGGGTGGCTCTACGCGCGGGAGCAGGGCGACGACGTGTGGGCCGAGCTGGAGTCGGGGGAGCACGACGACATGCCGATGGTCGGCCTGTCCATCCGCCAGGCGCGCGCCTACGCCGAGGCGCAGGGCAAACGCCTGCTGACGCTGGCGGAGTGGCATTACCTCGCGCGCTGGCCCGACGATCGGCTGCGCCCCTACTCGAATCCTGAGGTGTACCGCGGCCCGCCAACGGGGCCCGAGCTTCCGGACGGCGCGGGCGCCATGGCGCGTGCCTTCCTGGCCTCGGCGTCGACGGTCGACTCGTACCCGGAAGCACGCAGCGAACCGCACGGGCTCTTCCACCTGCTCGGCAACGTCTCGGAGTACATCGACTGCCATCCGCCGACGTTTACGCGCGACGGTGACGCGGAACCCGACTGGGACCAGCTGCTGATCGTCGGCAAACCCTGGTATGCCGCGGTCGAGTCCAAGACGAGCCGTTCCCTATCGAGTCGTGACGCGAGCGACGAACACGTCACCTTCTCCACCGGCTTCCGCTGCGCTAGATCCACAGGCGACTGACGCGGTGCACCGCGGCACGCCCATCTCCCCCTTTCTCCCCAGACCGCCGGCATTCCCCGGCGCACGACTCCATGTTCTTCGAGCAGATCTCGTTCCGCGTCATTCAGAAGCTCGCGGGTGACGACGCCGCCGCCAAGGCGTACGGCGACGACTACCAGGGCGTCCCGATGCCGGCCGGGCTGGCCGCGCTCGACGGGTGCCAGCAGCTCTTGCCGCTCGCGAAGCCCTGGGAGCAGCACAGCGACGACGAGAAGAAGGACGTCTGCAAGGCCGTGAGCAATCGGCTCATGCTCGACGCCGCTCCGACGCACTCGATGCTCGAGCAGGTCATCGAGTCACACTCGACGAACAACAAACCGCCCTGGCGGATCACCAAGAACGGCGGCTCGCGCAAGGTGGTCTTCGCGCCCGCCGGTCAGGGCTCGTCCGACACCGTGAACCACATCACGTTCGCGATGAAGGACGGGAACGGCGTCGAGAAGAAGTTCACGATCACCGAGGAGTACTGGGTGGAGATGCTGGTGGGGTGAGATGAAACGCGTCGACGCGAAGGACAAGAGGCGGCGCGACCGCGGGTTCTTCCACGACTACGACGTCGAGACCTTCCACACGGACGGCCACCCCAGGAAGTGGACCGATCTCCGCGAACCGCCGGCCCGACTCGGGCCGGCGGCCCGGGAGGAGCGGCTCGACGCCGTGGCGACGGTGGGACACGCGCTCTTCGGTCGCGTGAAGCAGCGGATGAACGGGAACCTCGCGGCGCTCGCGCCGTGGACCCCCGAGTTCATCGATCGGTGCCTGCTGATCGAGGACCTCCACCTCGCCCTGTTCCGCCGCCACTACGGGTCGAAGAAGGGCGCGCTGGACGTCAAGGCGATCGGCCGCGCCTACGTCCGCTTCGCGAACCTGGAGCTCAAGCAGGCCGATGCCGTGCGGGACGACGGGACGATCGCGGACTACGCGAATGGCGTCCCGAACAGCCTGTACTTCGCGTGCATCGCCGAGTGCTTCGACGTCCTGGCCGAGCACGGCCGGGAGTGCGACCTGTGGGTCGCGCTGCGCCCGTACGCGGTCGCCGGGATCCTCGTGATGGCGCGGACGATGTTCACGTGCCACCACACGCTCGACAGCTACGACACGTCGGTCCTCGGCGAGTCGCTGCCGAAGGCGAGGTGGAAGGCGATCGTCAAGGCCTACCGGGCCCTGCCGATCGAGGAGCTTCGCATGCGGTGGATGCGCGCGCTGCAGCTCGCGGCGCCGCGCTCCTTCCACAGCGCGGCGACGGAGCCCTCCTGTGGGGAGCAGCTCCAGAGGATCGAGGACGCGCTCGCGACTCCCTGATCGGGCGGCGCCACCAGGCGTCGTCAGCGCAGCGTGCGTCCGACGAATCGCTCGGGCGCCATGCCCGGCGGGCACTGGATCGCACGCAGCGTGCGCTGCTCGCCGGCTCCCAGCTCGTGTACCGTGCCTCCCTCGTCGTCGACCAGCAGCAGCGCCATGTGGCTCTCGATCAGGAACGAGCGCGTCACGCGCGCGTCCGGCTTTCCCACGTGCACCAGGAAGCGCTGCGGCGCGCCCCTGACCATGTGCTTGGTCAACACGCCGCCGAGCTCGCCGGCGTGTTCCTGGACCAGCACCCAGGCGCGCGAGGTCCCGTACAGCTCGTCGAGCCCCGCGATGTCGACCGTTGCGAACTCGACCTCGGGAACGTGAAGCGTCGCTCCGTCGGCCGTGAGCTCGAACCGGGTGTCCCGCGCGTGCGGCGCGAACGCGCGCCAGCCCTGACCGCGGGATGCCTCCTCGCTCTCGAGCAGCGGCAGATCCAATCCCATCAGCCGAAGCCTGGCGGAGTAGCGGCCGACGGGGAACGCCGTCGTTGTCCACGCTGTGCCACCGCGCTCGAGGAGGATCGACACGTAAGGCTGCCCGTCGGTGTCCCCATCGAGGCCGTTCTCCGACCAGTCCGCGATCAGATCGAGGTGCAACCGTAGCGACGAGCGTTCGGCGCTCCCAACGAGCGCCTCCGCGAGCGTGTCCGGGAAGACGACGCTGAGCCTCGGGCCCTCGTCGAGCGCGTAGGGCAGTTGCACCACGGTCTCTTCGACGCCGCCGTCCACGGGAAGCAGCTCCACCCGTTCCTGGACGTGCGGTCGTCCGGGCGGCTGCGCCCCCGCGGTCGCGACGAGGGGCCCGAGCGTGGGGTCGAGGTTCGTGACGTAGCGCCGGAGGACATCGTCGTCCTCCGCGTAGCTCCTCAGCCCGTTGAGCGCGAGGGTCGCGTAGCTCGGCGACTCGAAGCCATCGTTCGACAGCAGGCCGACGTGTGCCTGTAGCCACTCGTCACCGACGCGGTTCAGCGGACGGCCCGCTTCGTCCTCGAAGCGCACCGCGGCGCCGAGGATCGGGTGCGCGTCGAGCTCGACGTGGTCGCCGACACTTCCGCCCCTCACCCACTGCTCCCGGACCCCCCCCAGCCCACGGCCACCGACGGAGAGCCGGTACTCCCGATCGGGACGAACCCCGGGCCCCAGGACGAACGACCCGTCGGCCGCGCACGTCGTGACGCACCACCCGTGCGGCTCGGGGTCGGCGATGCGCGCGACGAAGGCGTCGAGATTGTCCTGTCCGACGTGGCGCGGAACCGCGACCACGCGGATCTCGTCCGGCCTCACGCCCGACGCGTGGACGACGACGCGACCCGTGATCGTGGTCGCCATCTCCGGGGACGGCCCGCGGAGGAACCAGGCGACCGCGGCGAAGGCGAGGATCGCCGCGCCCTAGGGGAACAGAAGTCGGGTGGCCATGCCGGCGCTATCGACGCGGCGCGGCGGACCCCTTGACCTCGACCCCGCCCGATCGACCTCAGTCCCACCAGAAGAACCAGACGGGCGCGTCGATCAGCGCCGACGTCAGGTCGTTCAGCGTCTCGTAGCCCTGGAAGACCAGGTCGCCGCCGCTGTACACGAACTGGTCGCGCGCGAGCTTGGCCGCCGCCTCCCGGTCGGACGGTGGCCGCGCCACGCGCATCTCCACCGTGTCGCCGGTCGCGCAGACGACCTCGGCGCCGTACGCCTCGTGCCAGGCGCGGTGCACCGCGACGTGCACCTCGGCCGCGGGGCATTCGTTCCAGTTGCCGTAGCGCAGGTACGCGAGGGCCTCCCACGGCTTCGTGGTCGGGACGAGCGCGATCCAGACATCCTCGGCGGGCTCGCCCGTGAGGATGTCGTAGGGCACGGTCCACCCGTCGCTCCGCGCGACCTCGCGCACCGCCCCGAGCTCGACGCCGCCGTAGTACCCGGGCGCGGCCGCCACCCGCGCCGCCGTCCACGCAGCGGGATCCACGCGATCCGCTGCAGCGATCGTCTCTCCGACGGTCCCCTCCGCGAACTCCAGGAGCGACGAGAGCATCGCATTCTCGTCGCGGCAGACGACGGGGTAGAAGCCCGTTCTCTTCGTCAGCGCGCGCACGCGCTCCCAGGTCGCGATTGCCGCCTCGGCGTCGACGTCGAAGCGGTAGACCGTCCCGTCGGGCCCGGAGTCGTGGACCGTCAGCTCACCGGTCTCCACGCCCCCGGCCGCGAGCAGGCGGGTCAGGACGCCCCGCTCGAGCGCGGCGTTGGAGGTCTTCTTCGCCTTCGCCGGCGCGTTCTTCTCCATGTGGTCCGCCATGGTCTCGACGAGCTCGAACCGCCCGAACGGCGACCAGCCGTGGCCGCCGCGCGGCCCGTAGCCGAAGACCGCGTCCGACCGTGGCGACTCGGTCGTCTTCAGGAACTCCTCGAGGCGGTACACGCCGCCCTCCAGGTAGTAGTTGTCCATCCGACCGACGTAGACGTGCAGCTTGCCCTGGAGCTTCGGGCCGAGCTCGGACCAGTTCTGCGTCAGCAGGTGACGCAGGTCGTAGCCGTCGCGCGCCTTCATCGCGACCTCGCGATCGATCGCGCCCGTCAGCGGATTCCAGAGCGGCGCCGGGTACCCGTCGTCCGCGACCGGCGCGAACGTCGCGTTCCACGCCGCCCACTGGCCGCCCGACCGATAGCGCGAGCCGATCACCTCTTCGTAGAGATTCTCCTGCTCCATCGTGTACTCGACGTTCCCGCGCGTGTCGCGCTTGCCGGGCCGCGCGACGCGGGACCACTCGTGCTCGGTCCAGTACGCGTTGTCGTCGTTCAGGAGGTCGACGACCTGGTAGCTCCGGAAGTCGAGCTGATCGGGGAACAGGCTCCAGCAGCCGCCGAACACGTCGGGGTAGAAGACCTGCATCGCGACGGCGATCCACCCGCCGGTGGAGCCGCCGGTCAGAGTGCGCGCATGCGGCTCGCCGATCCCGCGGAACCGCCGCTCGATCTCCGGGATCAGCTCGGTCACGATCGCGTCGCCGTACGGGCCCATGTTCGCGGAGTTGACGCCGTACGAGTCGTCGTAGTACGGCGTGGCGTGCTGGAACGTGACGAGCAGCACCTTCGGCGCGTCGTCGCTCTTCCACCACTCGTCGAACGCGCGCCCGCCGCCGAAGCCCATCGGCGCGCGCGACGAGAAGTGCCCCTGCATGTAGACGACCGGGTACCGCCGCTCGGGCTCGTCGTCGAAGTCGCGCGGCAGGAGCACCGTCGCGCCGATCGGCATCGGGCGCCCCCAGAACGTCGACAGGAGATCGCTCTCGATGCGGATCCGCTTGACCCATTCGGTGTCGGGCCTCGGCCGCAGGGGCGGGACGACGTCGTCCAGCACGAGCTCGACCGGCGCGTCGCTCGCAGGATCGAACCGCACGACCCGGGGCGTCGAGCGCAGGTTGCCCGGCGCCCGGCGCCAGCTCTGCCCCTCGCCGCGGTCCATCGGGAGCTTCACGACGTGCCCGTCGGCGCGGCGGAACGTCGTGTAGACGTGCAGGTACGCCTGGGCGTGGTACTCGCCCGCCGGGATGTCGGCCAGGCTCCGGACCGGATGCCCCAGCGCGGTCCCGTCGACGACGACTGCGTCCCCCGCCGCGAGTCCGTTCGCGTCGACGCCGAAGATCGGCGTCCCGTTCTCCCCCGGCCGGAAACGCTCCGTCCGCGAGAGCATGACGAGCACGCGCCCGTCGAGCGGCTCGCCCGCGTAGGTCTCGGGCAGGCGCACCGAGATCGACTGGGCGGCGGCCGGGACGGCCAGGAGGACGATCAGAGCCAGGCGAACGATGCGGGACATTCGGGCAGTGTAGCGGGCAGCCGAGCCGCGACCCGACGCGGCGCGTGACGCGCGATCGGGCGCGGGGACCTCCCTGGAGCCATGCTCCTCCACCTCGCCTCGCGCGTCTACGCGGCCACGCTACTCACCTGTGCGCTCTCCGCGTCAGCTACGGCGGACGTCCTGCTCGTGGGACTCGACCACCCCGACCTTCAATCCGCGATCGACGCGGCGAACGACGGGGACACGATCGTCCTCGACGACGTCGGGAGTCAGGCCCACATGGGCGCCATCGTCGGCAAGTCACTCACGCTCGTGGGCCGGCCTGGGGTTCGGCCGCGCATCAGCAGGCTCCACGTCGAGGGGATCGGCCCGTCAGGCTCGGTGGTCGTACGCGACCTGTACGGTCGCCGTTCCTGGACCGAGCCCTGGCTGACGGCGCGTGACTGCGAAGGCGTCCTCCTGCTCGACGACCTGTGGGCGACCTCCGAGGAATCGGTCACCCTCGACCTGGTGGACTGCGCCAGCGTCATCCTGCGTCGCTGCCGGGTCGAGGGCGCCTACTACGGATTCACGCCCATCGACGTCCCGACGATCTCGGCCGTCCGCTCCAGCCTCTCCGCGTACGAGTGCGAGCTGATCGGACCCGAGGGGCAAGCCGGAACGAGCGGCTTCAGCTGCACGGGAGGTGGGTACGGTGGAACGACCCTCGAACTACGCGACTCGTCGGAGGCAAGGGTCGCCTCGTCCGACCTCATCGGCGGTCCCGGCGGGTTGGGTGGCTGGTCGTCGTCCGGGCCGTGCTCGGATGGTGCCCAGGGCGCCGCGGCCGAGGTCGATGCAACGTCGCGTCTCGACCTCGTTGCGACCGACGTGTTCGGGTCGATCGATGGCGGCGGAGCGACGTCGACGACCGCGGGGCCGGAACGGGGCGTGAGCGCGCCGCTCTTCGGACTCTCGCGGGAGAGCGCGACCTTCACGGCGCACGGCGAACCTGGCGACACCGTCGTGCTCCTCGTCGGGAGCACGCTGGCGCGCCGCACGTTCCCGGTGGACGTCGGCCCGCTGTTCGTCGGGGTGCTCGGCCTGGAGCGGCGGGTCCTGGGAACGATCGACGGCACGGGCAGGCTCCAGGCCGACATGCTCCTGCCCGTCGCGTCCTTCACCGGCCTCCGCTGGTTCGCGATCCAGCCCGCGTTCCTCGATACGGCAGGCCACGTGCGCCTCGGTGCGCCGCAGTGGTTCCCTCTCGTCGGCACCGGTGGCCCGATCCTCGCCGGGCCGGATCCCGTGCTCGTCGACGCCGCGGCGCCGGGCGGTCTCGGCGCGACCTGGTCGACGGCGTCGAACGACCTGGACGCGACGCTGCGGCGCACGTGGAGCCGCCGCGACCTGCCGCCCAAGGACGTGTGGGTCGCCGCCGGCACCTACCGCCCGCGCGGGCCGAGCGAGCCCTTCGTGGTCTCCCACGGGACCCGGATGCTCGGCGGCTTCCTACCCGGGATGACCAGCGCGAGCGACCGACGTCCCTACGTCCACGTCACGCGCCTGGACGCGGACCTCCTGGGCGACGACGGGCCCGGCGACGTGAACCGGACGGACAACGCGTTCCGGCTTCTCGAGGTGCGCGGACGCTCGACCATCGGGCCCCAGAGCGAGGATCCGACATCGATCGCGCGCCGCTCGACCGTCGACGGCTTCGAGCTGAGCGGCATCGACGGCCGGAACGCGACCTCGTCGCCACGGGACGGCGTGCGGCTCCTGGATGCCGCGACCCTCGAGCGTTCGGTCGTTGCCGGCTGCGTCTCCCGCCCGTCGAGCGCACTGATCCAGGTGTGGACCGCTGACGCGGACCTCGGAGACACGACGCCCCGGCTCGACCGCGTGCGTGTGTTCGGCAACCGCGGTCGAGTCCTCCGTGCGCAGGGCTCGGGGATCGGGCGACGCATCGAGATCGTCGGCATCCTGGTCCATGACAACTCGGGGGACGGGCCGCCGCTGGAGGTGGGACCGCTCCTGGAGATTCGGAGGGTCTCGGCCCGCATTCTCTCTTCGACGATCGCGCGCAACGAGCTTCCGAGCGGTCAGACGGCGCTGCGCCTGGAGCCGTCCTCTGGCAATTCGATGCGGGTCGGCAACTCGATCGTCTTCGGCAACCGATCGGGCGGCACCGTCACGTTCGACGCCCAGGTCGAGCTGGACGGCGACACGGGGATCGGCTCGACCGACTTCCGCTTCGACCGCTGTCTCGTGAGCGACTGGCCCGGCTTCCCGCTCGCGGGCATCGCGACGTCGGGTGCGGACCCGCTCTTCCTCGACCCGCTGGGCGTCGACGGCGTCCCGGGAACGGTCGACGACGACTACAGGCTGTCGGCGGGGAGCCCGGGCGTCGACTCCGGCGACAACGTGCTCGTGGGTGCCGGAATGGACTTCGACCTCGACGGAGCGCCGAGGATCGCCGACGACCCGATGACGCCCGACACGGGCGCGGGCAGCGGGGCGATCATCGACAGGGGCGCCTACGAGCGGCAGCCGTAGCGGGCGGATCGTCCGGATGGCGTCGACGGACGAGCCCCCTGCCGACGCCGGCCGAACAGGCTCAAGGTCCGCGCCCGACGCGGCGACAACGGTGGCGTGGCGCGCTCGGGCGTGCCCGCTGCCCTGCCGCCCCTCCGGACACTGCCATGAACACCGCGACCCGGACGTACCTCGACGCCCTCTGGACGGGCGACCTCGACGCCGCCGAGAGCCTCTGGTCGGACGACGTCGACGTCACGGCCTTCGACGAGGACGGCTACGCGCCGCTCCACATCGCCGTCGTCCGCAGCCCCGTCGAGAGCGTCGCCGAGCTGTTGCGGCGAGGCGCCGACCCGCACGCGCAACGCGACGGTGCCACCGATCGGGCTGCGGTCGAGGATGCGCACGAGGCGACTCCGCTCGTGCTCGCGGCGGAGGGATGGGGCGAGCGCGCCCACCGTATCGTCGAGCTGCTCCTCGACGCGGGCGCGGACCCGAATGCTCGGACCGTATTCGGCGAGACCGCGCTGCACGCGGCCATCGCATCGAGCGACGGTGAAGAGGACATCGTGCGACTGCTGCTCGAGCGCGGCGCCGACCCCGACCTGCGGACGGTCGACGGCGAGAGCCCGCTCATGGCCGCCGCGAGCAAGCCGTCGCTGCGCGCACTGCTCGAGGCCGCGGGCGCGAGTTCGGAGGGCGTGCTGGTCCCGCAGGTGGCGATGTACATCGAGGCCGACATGCCCGAGCGCGTTTGCGAACTGCTCGCGGACGGCGCCGACCCGAACGGCCGGAGCGGCGAGACCTCGCTGCTCTGCCGCGCCGCAGCGGAGGGGCACGCCGAGATCGTGCGCGCACTGCTCGAGGCGGGCGCCGACCCGAGCGCTCCGGACTCCGTGCGTCGGCCCGAACTGGCGACCACGCCGCTCCACGCCGCCGCGGGGAGCGGGCACCTCGCGTGCGTCGAGGCGCTCCTCGCCGCGGGCGCCGACGTCCACGCCGGCCCGGGCAAGCGCACTCCGCTCGTCGCCGCACAGGAAGCGAAGCGACTCGCGTCCGCGGGCGGCGCCGGACTACACGCCGACGCGCCGTGGAGCGAGGTCATCCAGGCCCTGAAGAACGCCAGTGGTAAGGCGGCCTGATCCATGTCTCAGCAGGTCACCATCCGCATCCACGGGAACGAGCTCGAGCCGGACTTCGAGTCCGGTCTCCTGGCCCGCGCCTTCCAGATCCTCGAAGAACAGCGCGAGGGGCTCGGCGTCGACAACTTCCTCGGCCTCCCCTACACGTCGAACGAAGGCGCGCTGTGGGACGAGATCGAGGAAGACCTCGGCGGCGAGCCGACCGAGGTGGCCGAGTGCGCCGCGTTCGAGCAGAACGTCGAGGAGGAGCTCGGACGCCGCGGCGACTTCTTCGATGCGTCCGAGCTGGCCGGGACTGTCGATGCGTTCGTCGCCTTCTTCGAATCGTGCGCGGGCGATCGGTTCGACCTGACGGAACGCGCCCACACGACGGGCGCGGACCTCGCGTCCGAGCTGCGCGCGCTGAGCAGTGCGCTGCGGGCCGCCGCGCCCCGCCGCGCCAGGCTGGTCATCGGCTGACCGCGCTTCGGCGGGAAGACGCGCGGCGGAACGCCGTCCGACCGGGTCCATGACCGGTCGCCCCGAGATCATCACGCGCGTCGCTCTGGTCTCCGTCGTGGCCGCCGCCGGCCTCGGCGCCTGGCTCACGCTGGGGACGACCGAGTCGGCCGGCAAGACGGCTCGGCGCCACGTGGAGACTCGCGTGGTCCCTCGCGCGCGTGGCCTGGCCGAGGACGACGTACCGGAGCTGGCGCACATCGACTCCATCGACGTCGCAGCGCGCGACTCGGTGGACCCCGAGCCGCAAGCGTCCGGCGCGGGCACGACGGAATCCGCCCCGATCGTGGAGACGGCAGCGAGTTCGGAGCCTCCGGCTCGCCCGACCGCGCCGGCCGCGTCACGACTGGAACGCACTGAGCGCCGCGGCGCGGTCGGCCTCCCGGAGCTGCGCGCCGACCGCGGCGCGGCGTCCGGCGTCGACTGGCTCGTCCGCCACCAGGGGGACGACGGGAGCTGGGACGCGGACGGGTTCGGCACGGACGACGACTTCCGGTGGCCGGAGTCAGCGCGGGGGGAGCTGGACGCAGACGTCCGCGTGACGAGCCTTGCGCTGCTCGCCCTGCTGGAGGATGGGCACACGCTGCTGCAGGGCGAACACACGACGCCCGTGAAGCGAGCAGCCGTCTGGCTGATCGATCGCCAGGACGAGGAGACGGGCCAGCTCGGAGAGCGTGTCGGTCTCGCGGGAACCGTCGACCATGCCTTTGCGACGTTCGCGCTCGGCGAGCTCTTCGCCGCTGATCGCATCGTGCTCACCGGCGTCAAGCACCGACGCGCGCTCACTCACCTGGAGGACGCGGCGCGTTCACACGCGGCGGAGGTCGCGGCGCTGAGCGGGATCGGCGAGGACCTGGCGCGGGAGATGTGGCTCCTCCACGTCGGTCGGATGCGCGCCTACGTCGACGTCGAGACGCGGCGAGCGATGCGGCTCGAGCCGCGCGGCACCTGCGGCACGCTCGAGTGGCGCTGGGCGATCCACACGCACATCGCCGGGAACAGCGACGCGCAGGACGTCTTCGCGAACTACACGGTCGAGTCGCTGCGCCGCTCCTCCGATGCGCGCATCGCGGCTTGGTCGAGGGAGCTCCACGACCTGCAGCTCCAGGAGGGCGACGCGCGCGGGGCATTCCTGTCGCCCGACCAGCGGCACCGATCGATCGGCGCCGTGGGCACGACCGCGCTGTCCGTCATCGCGCTCGTCAACGTTGCCGACCGCCTCGACGAGACGCACGACGGGATGCGCTGGGGGCACTGATACGGAGCCTGCGTTCTCCAGTCCCGAATCCGGGACGGTCGCGAGTGGTGTCCATGGGGAAGCGCGACGCAGCGTCTCCAAGTACAAGGAGTAGTTCTGACCGCGAGCGGCCTCCGGGCCCGCGCACCCACTGCCCCACTGCTTCCTCGCCATGCCTGCACCGCAGAACCCCGTCATCGTCATCCCCGGCATCACCGCGACCTGCCTCCGCGACGACTACGAGCTCGACGCCAAGCGCGTCTGGACCGCCCTTCGCACCCGCTACGACGACGTGGCGCTGCACCCGGACGACACGCGCTACGAGCGACAGCTCCCCGCGCGCGTCATCGCGGACCAGGTCTTCGACATCCCCTACGACGAGATGCTCAAGGACCTGCGGCACGACCTCTCGCCGCATCGCCGCAGTCCGACGCCGGTCTACGCGTTCCCCTACGACTGGCGGCAGCCCCTCGTCGATACCGAGGCGCAGCTCGCCGACTTCATCGAGGAGGTGATCGATCGCACGAGCCTGATGCGGCACTACCACGCGGCCGGGTATGCGAACGACCCGAAGGTCGACCTCGTCGGGCACTCGATGGGCGGCCTCGTCATCGCCGGCTACCTGGGCTCGCACGGCGGCGATGGTCGCGTCGGCAAGGTCGCGACGCTGGGCTCGCCGTTCCGCGGCTCCTTCGAGGCGGTCATCAAGGTCACAACGGGTCTGTCGAGCATCGGCGGCAAGTCGGCGTCGCGCGAGCGCGAGGTCTCCCGCATCATCCCGGCGCTCTACCACCTGATGCCGAAGTTCCGCGGCGCGCTGGAGACCGACCCCGGGATCCCGACCTCGATCTTCGACCCCGACGCGTGGCAGAAGGGTGTCACGGCGACCATCGAGGAGTACTTCCGCGACTTCGGCAAGGACGCGCGCATGCGCTCCGGCGATCGCAAGGCCGCCGCCGCCGCGCTGTTCAAGGACATGCTCGACGGCGCGCGGAAGCATCGGAACCGGATGGAGCGGCTCGACCTGGAGAGCGCCGGCATGACGTCACGCGACTGGCTGTGCGTCGTCGGCGTCGGGGACGAGACGCGCGTGAAGCTCAAGATCGAGCGCTCGGGCAGGGACGTCCGATTCGACCTGTCGTCGGTCGAGCGGCGCCAGGAGTGGAACCCCAAGAAGTACGCCCCGACCGACGAGACCGGCGATGGAACCGTGCCCTACAACGGCGCCCGGTGCTCGTTCGTGCCGCGCGACGAGGTCGTCTGCGTCAGCGGCCACGACTGGGGCTACTGGGAGATCGGCGACCGTCTGCTCGACGGCCCGATCGGCGTCGGGCTGCACGGGATGCTCCCGAAGATGAACGTCGTGCAGAAGCTGATCGTCAGCCACTTCAAGGGTCGCGGACACTCGGGCGTCTGGGGCCGGCGGGCTCCCGACATGCCGCTGAACGAGCGCTGGAACCCGCCGATCCGCGGGCTCCGCGAGAAGAAGCCGAAGGCGTGATCGAGTGGAGCGGGCCGGGCGCCCGGTCCCGCCCCGCCCCGCCCCGCCCCGCCCCGACGGTCTCCGTTCGCTCAGCGCCGCTGATCGCGTCGATTCGCGGCCGTTCGACGATCCCTGCGGGGCTCGCCCGTAGAGGCCGACGTGATGCGCAATCTCCTCGGCGATCCCACGCGATTCGCGCCCTTCCTCCCCCGTCGCCTGCGACTGCGGTGTCCGCGGCGCTGGCTCGCGTTCGGCGCCCTCGTGCTCGGGGTCGCGGCAGCGGCGGGCTGCGGGCATGCGCTCGCCGGTCGCTCGGAGCAGACCTTCGTGAACCTCCCGATCGCCACGGCGGGCGGCCAGCAGCTCTGGGCCGACCTCGCGTGGGACGACGGATGGCGCGTACAGCAACACGTCTGGACGGGGCATGCGCGACTGCTCGACGACCGCGATGTGCGTCGTGCCTGGGGCGGGCCGGACGCCTGCCTCGCAAAGCTCGAGCGGCGCCGCGCCGACGGCGAGGCCCAACCGCCGCGCCGCGACACCGTCGTGCTCCTCCACGGGCTGTGGCGAACGCGTGACTCGATGGCACCGCTGGCTGCCGCGTTCGAGGACGCGGGCTTCGACGTGATCGACGTCGCCTACCCGAGCACGCGCGGGACGATCGATGAGCACGCGGCGCAGGTCGCGCGGGTCCTCGATCGCCTCCCGGGCGCCGGCCGCGACGTGTCGTTCGTGACCCACAGCCTCGGCGCGCTCGTGACACGCGCGCTGCTCGCGCGTGAACAGGACCCGTGGCAGGCACGGCACCGGCCGCATCGCGCAGTCTTCATCGCAGCGCCGAACGGCGGTTCGAAGATGGCGCGCGAGGCCAGCCGCGTCCCCGGCGCCTTCAAGATCTACGGGGAACCGGCGCGCGAGCTCGCCCGCGCGACCCCGGGCGACCTCCCGCCAGCCCCGTCGATCCCGTTCGCGACGATCGCCGCCGTCCGCGGCGACGGCGAGGGGTGGAACCCGCTCGTTCCGGGAGACGACGACGGCGTCGTCGGCGTGAATGAGACGCGCCTCGCGGGCGAGACCGCGAGCCTGACGGTCGAGGGCGTGCACACGTTCGTCATGCGCGACCCGGCGGTCGCCCGGGCGAGCGTCGCCTTCGTGACCGGAGCGGCAGCGAGGCGTCCCGGATCGGAGACGCTCGAACCTCCGCTATGATGGCGCGCTCACGCGACTCTCCTCGTCGCACCATGTGAGCGTCGTGCGGTAGCGATCGTTCGATCCACCGCACGACCGATCGTCATGATGACAGCAGCGCTGCTCGCGCTCGCGGCTCCGCAGGAGCTGACGGCCGATCCCCTCGTCACCCTCGCGTTCGACTCCTGGAACGGCCGACCTGTCGTCGCCGAGGACTCGCCGCTCACGTGCACCGTCCGTCCGCTCGTCCGCGGCATCACCTCGGTCGCCGTGACCGGTCCGAGCGACCAGACGCCCGACATCGTCGACCTCGCGGGCGATGTCTACCGCTGGACGATCGACGCGGCGCAGGACGCGAACGATCCCGTCAGTGACCACGGGCGCTGGTCGGTCGTGGTGACGTATGGCGGCGGTCGCACGACGCGCGCCGTCGCGCGCGTGAACGTCGTCTCGTGGGAACCCCTGAAGATCGGCGCGGGAGGGTTCGTCACCGGGGCGGACGCGGCCGACGACGACACGGTCGTCTTCCGAACGGACACGTCCGGCGCGTACCTGTGGGATCCGGCTGCCGGTCGCTTCGAAGACCTCGTCGGGCGCATCGACCCCGACCTCGTCCAGCCTTTCGAGCGACGCGGAACGTTCGAAGCGCTGGTGGCGCGCGGCGATTCGAATCGGATCTGGCTGCTCCAAGAGCTGGGCACCGAGAACGGATTCCTGCTGCGGTCGGACGACCGTGGCCGGACGTTCCAGGTGCAACAGGGCGGGTTCGTCTTCCACGCGAACCAGGGCGCGATGCGGCTGATGAACCAGCACGCGGACGTCGATCCGCGCGACGGGGATCACCTCGTCTTCGGCGATCAGCTCGGGCTATGGAGGACGGTCGACGGCGGTGAGACGATCGCCGAGGTCGAGGGCCTGCCCGCGCCGTCCGCCGCCGACGCCGGCCAGGCCGGCTACACGGGCGTCAAGTTCGACCGGTTCGGGCCGTACCGTCCGGGCCGCACGCTGCGCGTGATGGTGAATGCGGGCGGGCGGTTCTTCCTGTCCGACGACGGAGCCGCGACCTTCCGCGAGGTGACCGACACCGCCTCCGCCCACGCCGGCTCCCACTCGCAGCAGGGCGAGTGGCTGGCCGACGGTCGCTACCTCACGCACTCTCGATCGGGCACGATCTCGGCCTACGACGCGACGACCGATTCCTGGACCGACCTCGCGGACGAGCCGAACTGGCGGGGCGTCCTGCACTTCTCCCCGGGTCTCGCGGACGGACGGATCACGCGCTCACGGTTCTCCGCGGTCGGGCACCGTCGCTCCGCCGACGGCGGCGCGTCGTGGTCACCCGCGCTCTTCGGGAAGGGCGACGTCATCGCGAGCGGCGGCGCGATCCCCTGGCACGACGCGACGGGCGGCGGCTACCTGCACAACGACTCCGTCACGCTCTCCGACGGCACGGTGTGGCTCGCCGGAGGCAACCGCGGGATCGCGCGGGTCGACTTCGAGGACATGTGGGGGCGCATCGGCGCGTCCGAGCCCGTCGACGTCGTGGCCGAGGGCGTCGGCATCGAGCAGATCTGTCCGAACGAGATGACCCACGTCCCCGGCAGTGACGAGCTGTTCGTCGGGTTCTGGGACGAGACCCTCGGGATCGTCGACGCGAACAACGAGACCTACCCGACCGAGATCGGCGAGCTGGAGAACGGATTCGGCGCGTCGTGGGGCACGGCGGTCTCGCCGCAGGACCCGCGCCTGTGGGTCGCGTTGCCGTCGTGGGACGCGGACGACATCGCGCTCGGTGGCTGGTTCTCGGTGGATGCGTGGGGGACGCGCACGCCGTTCCCGAGCGCTCCCGGTCCGTATCCGTCGGGGAGCGGGAACTACCGCGGCACGGACGCTGCGGTCTCGGGCACCGCTGGCGGGCCGAACGGGATCGTCCTCGCGCACGGCGGGCTCCAGCCCGCGAGCACGATCCAGTTCAGCCTCGACCTCGGCACGAACTGGGCGGACTCGGCCTTCGGACCGCCGATCAACGGCTCCGCCTGGGGCGCGCGTCGCACGTACTTCATCAACCGGCACGTCCTGCGCGCCGATCCGGACGCGCCGGGGCGCTTCTGGCTCTATCTGCACAACGACGAGCCGGCAGGTGGGCGCGGCTTCTGGCGTTCGGACGATTTCGGCGCGACCTTCGAGCAGGTGCGCGCCGGCGCGCCGCCCGCGGGATCGACCGGAGCATGGAACTGGAACGTCGACATGGAGGTGCCCGTCGGCGGGCACCTCTGGATCGTCGCGGGCGCGCAGTCTCCGTCGAGCGTGCCCAGCAGTTCGCTGAAGCTCCTGCGCTCCTTCGACGGCGGCGCGAACTTCGAGGCCGTCCCGCGCGTCACGGAGCCCGACAAGATCGCGTTCGGCGCGGCGGCGCCGGGCGGCTCCGGCTACCCGACGCTCTTCTTCATCGGGTGGGTCGACGATGAATTCGGCTTCTGGATGAGCCCCGACGCCGACGCGGCATCGCCGACGTTCCTGCGCATCGGCCGGTTCGCGAACGACAACGCTGCGAGCGCGCGGTGCGTCGAGGCCAACGCCGATCGGCCAGGAGTCGTCTACGTCGGGCACAGCTGCGCGGGCGGAAGCTACGGCGATTTCTCGGCGCTCCTGCGGTAGTCCGCGCCTCGTCAGAACGCGGCAGTCAGCCCGATGAGGACCTGGGTCAGCACGTCCTCGTTCTTGCCGTAGACGGTCTGGATGACGCCCGCGTCGAGGCGGAACGCGTCGGACAGCGTCACGAGCACGCCGGGCGTCACCGCGAACGTGTCGGTCTCGATCACGATCCCGGAGATGATGCCGGAGGTGTACCCGAACTCCAGGATCGGCTGGAGCCAGGACGTCGCCTGGTAGCCCGCCCCGACGTTCGCGATGAAGATCCCGCGGCGGTCCTCTCGTTCGGATCCGATGGGCAGGAGGTAGGTCGCGTCGAAGCTGACGTTGAAGGGGCCCGCGGCGTAGGTCGCCGCCAGCATGTTGTCGAAGCTCCAGAACTCCTGGCCCGGCAGGATGAGCTTGGTCTCCTCGCGCCGGATGCGCCCGAACGGCGCCGTCCAGCCGGGGAGCCACGCGAAGGACCACGTGCCGTCCTCGTTCTCATGGAAGCGCCACTTGAGGAGGAACGACGCGTTGCCGAGCCCGTCCGCGAAGTCACCTGCGTCGTCCCGGATGATCTCGCGCCACAGGACCGAGGCTCGCAGGTCGAGCGCGTCCGTCTGGCCGCTCGTGAGTTCGAGCCAGAGCACCTGGTCGTCCAGACGCGCGCGGTCCGTCACGTCGCGGCCGTCGTCGAACGTGCGCTCCGTCCTGCCCGCCGAGTACACGGCGAGCACTTCCGACCGCACCTTGCCGACTGTCGCCGCATCCTCGGTGACGAGCTTCGCCGTGTCGACGCCGGGCCCGCCTGCGCACGCATTCGCCAGGAGACCGAACGCCCCCGCGAGCGCTACTCGTCGCCGGCGAGCTCTCCCGTCCATCCCGGCTGCACGCGGAGCTCCCTTCCGACCTCGATGTCGGATCCGTCGCGGAGGGCAAGGATGCGCCCGTCCGGCGTCACGTCGAAGTTGTGGTTCACGTCCTCCTCCGCATAGATCCCGGTGAGGGCGAGCCGCGGGGTCCCGAGCGTGACGCGCGGTCCGAGCGTCACGTCGACGGCCCACAGCTCGTCCGTACCGGGACGAACGTAGAACAGGGCGTCGCCCTCTGGCGACCACTTCACGTCCATCCCGCCTCCGCTGGTGACCGGATAGAGACTCTCCATCTCCGGGAGGTCCGCCAGGTAGACCTCGCGCCTGCCGGAGCGGTCGGAGGAGTACGCGAGCCACTTGCCCGACGGATGCAGGTCGGCGCCGCCCTCCGTCGCCGCGGTGGCGACGAGGTCCTTCACGTCCCCGGTCTCCAGGTCGACCTCGACGATGTCCCACTGGAGCCCCGGGCGGTTGAGCACGGCGATGAGCCGCTCGCCGTCCGACGTGACGTCGACCGGCAGGAGGCCTCCGCGCTCGGTCGCGGCCAGCCGCGCGGTCCCGCCGTCGCGGTCGAGCTGGAGCGATTCGATCGCGCCGTCGTCGACGCCGAAGAGCAGGCGCGCACCGTCGCCCGACCACACGGGTGAGCGGACCGTGCCCGAGTCGGTCAGCCGCGACGCGAGCCCGCGGTTGATGTCGTACACCCAGGCGTCGCCGCCGCCGCTGCCCGCGAGCACGTAGCAGATGCGGGTCCCGTCCGGCGAGACGCGCGGCTGCTGGTAGCCAGCGGGCAGGAGGTCGAGCTCGCGCGCGGATCCGTCGAGCGCCCGCAGGACCAGGTCGAGCGACGCCTCGCGATCCGCGCCCGGCGCGTGGACGAGCGTCCCATCGCGCGAGAGATCGAACATCACAGCCCCGGTGGATGCGTCGGTCTCGACGCCGACGACCGACTCGACCGCCGGGCCGGACGCCACGACGCCACCAGGCTCGAATGGCTGCGCGTAGAGCGACCCGCCGCGCGCGAACACGAGCCGTCCGTCCGCGTAGCGCGCCCGGCTCGCACGCTGCACGAGGACCCGCCGCTCGCCCGTCTGCAGCGACAGCGCGACGATGGACGCGTCGTCGTAGAAGTCCTGGGTCCGGTCGTCGTCGACGGTGAAGAGCACCTCCTTCGATCCGGGGAGGAGCTGCGGCCAGCGGTGCGTGCGCTCGCCGCCGTCGACGTCGATCTCGGTGATCGCCTCCGGTGCGCTCCACTCCGCTGACGCGCCGGGAGCGGCGGCGATCCGGAGCAGTCCGCCCGTGAAGTGCGGGACGTAGACGATCGAGCCGTCGTCGCCCCACGTCGCGCCGCGCGACGCGAGGGCGGTCGAGGCTGTCGCGGCGATCACCTCGATGTCTCCGCTCGCCACCGCGACTCGATTCAAGGACCCGTCGTCGAAGTAGCCGATCCACGCGCCGTCGGGCGAGAAGAACGGCCCGACGGCGCCCTCGGTTCCGCGCAGGCGCCGGATCGTGAAGTCGTCGACGTGGCGCACGTGCAGCTCGCGCGCCTCGCCCCCGACCCACGCGATCGTCCGTCCGTCGGGCGAGACGGTCAGGTTCGGCGCGCCCGACGCGTAGAGCGCCGAAGCACGCGGTACGTGCACGGAGAGCCGCGCCGTGGCGCCGCCGGTGCTGGACGGCGACCGGTTCAGCGCCATTGCGAAGAGCGCGGCCGCCAGCGCGAGCGCGAGCGAGTGCCTCCGCAGCCAGCGCCCGGTCCGCACGAGCACCGGCGCGGGACGGGCCAGCACGGTGCGCTGCGTCAGGAAGCGGTCGAGGTCCG
Organism: Planctomycetota bacterium; assembly: GCA_038757895.1. GTDB lineage: Bacteria > Planctomycetota > UBA1135 > UBA1135 > Saltatorellus. Next base: position 38,395 of record JBCDGE010000044.1, read on the forward strand.
CGCGCAGCTCGGCGGGCGTGCCGTAGCGCCCGTCCCGGTCCTTCTCCAGCGCCTTGAGCGTGATCCAGTCGAGGTCGCCGGCGACCTCGTCCCGAAGCACCGCCACCTCCGTGCTCCGGCGTTCCGCGACCTCCGTCGTCGCGCCGTCGCGGGTCCGGAGCATCGCGGAGGGCCGCTCGGCGCGCTCCTCGCGGATCTTCTGCAGCATCGACTCGAGCCCGCCGCTCACCAGGGAGAGGCGATCGAACGGCGGGCGACCGACGCAGAGCTCGTAGAGGATCACGCCGAGCGCGTACACGTCAGCTCGCGGGTCGATGTCGCCGCTCCGCGAGTCAGCCTGCTCGGGGCTCATGTACGCGGGCGTTCCGACGAGCGCGCCGTGCGCCGTGTGCACCGTCTCCGCGGTGAGCTTCCCACCGGTCGCCTTGGCGACGCCGAAGTCGATGATCTTCGCGGACGGCCGGCCGTCGACGGAGGCGACGAGGACGTTGGACGGCTTCAGGTCGCGGTGGATCACGCCGCGGTTGTGCGCGTGCTGAACGCCCTCGCACACCTCCATGAAGAGGCGCAGCCGGTCGCGCAGCGACAGCTTGCGGGCGTCGCAGAACTCGGTGATCGGCGCGCCCTGGACGTACTCCATGGCGAAGTACGGCCGCCCGGTCTCGGTCGCGCCCGCGTCGAAGACCTTCGCGATCGCGGGGTGCTCCATGAGCGCCAGCGCCTGGCGCTCCACCTCGAAGCGCGCGATGACCTGGCGGGTGTCCATGCCGGCCTTGATGACCTTCAGGGCGACGAGGCGACGGAAGGGCTGCCTCTGCTCGGCGCGGTACACGACGCCCATCCCGCCCTCGCCGAGCACCTCCAGGATGCGGAAGGGGCCGACCTGCGTGAGGTCCTCGAGGTCCGGCGGCGGGTCGCCTTCCACGGCTTCGCCGGAAGGCTCGGACTCTGCGAGCGCGTGGGCGGCGAGGAGCAGCTCGATCCGCTCCGTCAGCTCGGTGTCGCCGCCGGAGCGCGCCTGGAGGTAGTCGAACCGCTCCCCGATCGGCATCGAGAGGCAAGCTTCGAACAGCTCGCGTTCGCGGTCGGGCGAGGAGGTCACGGAGGGCGAGGCGCGGCAGGGCGAGGTCGTGCCCGGGAGAGGCGGTGGCAGCGGACGCGATGGCGCCGTGTCGCGGGACGATTCTAGCTCGCGGTCGGAATCCCGGTGACGAGCGAAGAGCGCCGCGGATGCGCCTAGTGCGACGCGTCGCCTCGCCTCCCTCACCCCCTACCGATCCATGCCCTCTCCCTCGCGCTGTCTCGTAGCGATCCTGCTCGCCACGACCGCCACGGTCGGCACCGCCCGTTCGCAGAACGACGAGTGCTCGACCGCAATCCCCATCACCGCGGGAAGCCACCCGTTCGACACGCTGTCGGCCACGCCCAGCCCCGAACCGTGGTCGTGTGCCGCGGGTGGCGGGCCCGACCTGTGGTACGAGTTCACCGCCACCTCGACGAATCCGGTCCGCTTCAACACGTGCGTCGGCGCGACGTTCGACAGCGCCCTGGAGGTCTTCCAGGGTGACTGCGGCTCCCTCGTTTCGATCGCCTGCGACGACGCCGCTTGCGGCCTCGGCGCCGTCGTGACGGCGCAGCCCGCCGCGGCGGGCGACGTCTTCCTCGTGCGCGTCGGCGGGTGGAACGGCAGCGCCGGCCCGGGAACGCTCACCGTGACCGAGCTCGCGCCGGTGGCCAACGACGAGTGCTCGTCGCCGACGCCGATCGCGCTCGGCGTGACGCCGTTCAGCAACGCGGGCGCGACGGCAAGTACGGCGCAGTGGCCCTGCCTGCCGCCGATGTTCACCCGTCCCGACACCTGGTACGAGTACGTCGCCACGAGCAGCCGCACCGTCCGCGTCGACGTGACGACGACGAGCAGCTTCACCGCCCTGTCGGCCACGGGAGGGACCTGCGCTTCCCCCACGGTGCTGGGCTGCGTGATCTCGGGCTCCACGCCGAACGACAGCCAGGCCCTGGTGTTCCAGCCGAGCGGCCCCGGCGACGTGATCACGATCCGGATCGGCGATCTTGTCTTCGAGGACGGGACGGGGACGATCACCGTCCAGGAGCTCGACCCCGTCACGAACGACGAGTGCACCTCGCCGGTCCCGCTCGTCCCCGACGTGCCCACGCCGTTCCAGACGTTCACGGCCACGCCGTCGAGCGGCGGCTTCACCTGCGCGATGAACGTGGGCGCCGACGTCTGGTTCTCGTACGTCGCGACGGATCCGAACGTGTCGCTCCTGGTCGAGGCGTGCGGATCCTCGCTCGACACTGTCCTGGAGGCGTACGAGGGGCCGTGCACGGCGCTCGTCCCGCTGGCGTGCAGCGACGATCAGGTCTTCTGCGGCGGGTTCCTCCAGAGCCGGCTGCGCGTGCTCGACCCCGTCCCCGGCAGGACGTACACGTTCCGCGTCGGCGGCGTCTTCCAGACGTCGGGGGACGGCGAGATCCTCCTGCGCGAGGAGCCGCCGGCCGTGCAGGGCTGCGTGGTCAACCCCGGGTTCGAGACCGGTGACCTCGCCGGCTGGACGTTCTCGGACTTCGCGAACCCTGTGATCCCCCCGCTGGCGGTTCCCGCTGGCTTCAACCCCGGGTTCGGATTCGCGCCGAGCGCTCCGACCGAGGGCACCTTCTCGCTCGTGCACGGGTTCGACGCGATCGGGCCGGACTCGCTCGTTCTCTCGCAGGTCGTGACCGTCGACGCGTCGATGACGCCTCTGACTTTCGACTGGCGCGCCGCGTGGGACATGCTGACCGTCCCGGGATCGACGCAGGACCGGACGTTCGACGTCGTCGTGCGCGACGAGGCGACGAACGCGGAGCTCGCGCGCACGCGCCTGCTCACCGCGGGCGCGGGCACGCAGAATCCCGGCACCGGCACGACCCGCGCGGTCGTGGACCTCGCGGCGTTCCTCGGCCAGACGGTCCGCGTCGAGCTGGAGTGGTTCGTGCCAGAGGCCTTCACCGGCCCGGCGTTCTTCGAGCTCGACAACGTGCTCTGCCCGGCCCAGGGCGGCGCCATCGGAACGGTGTACTGTGCCCCGGCGGCGACGAACAGCACCGGTGTGCCGGGGCGTGTCCGGGCGTTCGGATCGCCGGTCGCCGCGGACGGCGTGCTGACGCTCTCCGCGGACGACCTGCCGCCCCGCTCGTTCGGTTTCTTCCTCGTCAGCCGCACCCAGGACACCGTCGTGGGTCCGGGCGGCTCGCTGGGCACGCTCTGCCTCGGCGGCGACGTCGGCCGCTACGTCCAGCCGGGCCAGGTCGAGAACTCGGGCGCGGACGGCACGCTGCAGCTCGTCCTCGACCTGTCGAGCATCCCGCAGTCGACGGGCGCCGTCCAGGTGACCTCCGGGGACACGTGGAACTTCCAGGCGTGGTACCGGGACGCGCAGAACGGCGTCCCGGTGTCGAACCTGACCGACGCGACGTCGGTGGACTTTCAGTGATCGACGATCAGCGGAACGTGATCTCGACGCCGTCCGTGAAGTTGGACGTCGCCTGACCACCGACCGAGTCCCGGTGCCAGCACTGGAAGCTCCAGCTCTCACCGGGCGCCACGGCCACGAGTCCCGTCGGCTGCGGCGTCCGGGTGAGGTCGAGCTGTAGCTCGAAGCGGCCTGCAGCGTCGGTCATCATCGGCTGGCCGGGACCGACGTAGCGGCCGATCGCTCCGCCGAGACAAAGCGTCCCCACGCTCCCGCCAGGCATCGGAACCGAGTCCTGGGTCCGACTCGTCAAGGCGATCGCCAGCGACGAGACCGGGAGCGAGCTCGCCTCGACCCGCAGCTCGTTGACGAGCACGAAGCTGCTGCCACGGAGCTCGATCTCGCCCGCTGCGCCCGTCGAGTTCGGGACCGCCGGACCGCAGTACGACGCGCCGACCGGCAGGTTCGCGGCGAGACCCGCCGCCCACGCGCCGCCGGCGAACAGGTACTGCGTGCTCAGCGGATTCGTGAGCGTCTGCGAATACGTCAACGTCGCGAGGTCGAGCGAGTCGATCGGCCCGGGCGTGTCGCGGATCAGGTGCAGGATCCCCGCGCCCGTCGGCTCCAGGACGCATCCATCGACGTCCTGGATACCCGCCGGATAGGGGCTGACGAACGTCACGTCGCCCGAGGACGTGTCGAACGACCAGACGCCGCGACTCGAGCCGCTGTCGTTCGTGCCGTAGAAGAGCCCGTCGGCCGGGTTGTACGTGAGCCCGTTCACTTGGAACGAGGTGATCGGCAGCGCGATCAGGCGCGTGGCGAGCCCCGTCCCCGGGCTGAGGGCATACAGCCCGTTGTCATTCCCGACGTAGTGACTCGTGAAGTGCACGACGCCGTTCGCCACGGCGAGCCCCTGTACGTCGAGGAGAACCCCGTTCGGTCCCAGCGGGTCGAGCACGAACGGGATCGGGTTCCCGGGGCTGCCGTAGGGCCAGACGTAGATGCCGTCGCTGGTGAACGCGTTGGGATTGCTGGACAGGTAGAGCAGACCGGCGGCCTCGTCCGCCGCCGCGCTCGCCATCGCAGGGTCGCCGGTCGGCGGGACCCAGCCGGGGAACAGCTCAACGGAGCTGCCGGTCACGACATCGACGAGTCGGACCTCGTGGGTGTCGGGCGCGCTCGGGTTCGAGGCGCCGGTCACGACGAGCTGCGCCGAGGCCGGGAGGGTGAGCGCCAGCGGAGCGAGACGGAGGAGGCTTGCGAGCGGGAGGGTCATCGCGGGGTCGGGATGCAGGACGCGGATGGCGTGGAGGTGCGCGGAAGCGCACGCCAGCGAGCCGGGACGAGGCCCGGGCGCAACACCCATGCCAGCTCGTCGACTCGGTTCACGGAGCGCCAGGATGCGCTCGGCCCGGCTCCGAGAGCGCTTCCGCTCGATCCGGTCCTACCACCGCCACCGGTCCGCGGGAGGATTCGACATCATGGACGCCTCGTGCGTTCGATGCGCTCCTCCGACGCCCAGCAGCTGCTCGACCGGTCGCGCTCCGGCGACGACCGGGCGTGGTCGCAGCTCCTCGATTCGTGTCGCCCGTGGCTGCGCGTGCTCGCGGTGCGGCAGGTGCACGGCGGGCTCGCGCAGCGCGTCGATCCGAGCGACGTCGTGCAGCTCACTTGCCTGGAGGCGCACCGCGACCGCACGCGATTCCGCGGTGACGACGCGCGAGAGTTCCTCGGCTGGCTGCGCGCGATCCTCCTCCACAACGTCGCGACTCTCGTCGAGCGGCACGTCCTCGCGCAGCGCCGCAGCGTCGATCGTGAAGAGAGCCCCGGCGGCGTCGCCGACGCTCCGCGCCGGGCAGGGCTACACCCGAGCGACATCACCTCGCCGAGCCAGCGCGCGATGCGCGGCGAGTCCGCGCTGCTGCTCGCCGCCGCGATCCTGCGCCTGCCCGACGACCAGGGCGAGGCCGTGCGGCTGCGGCACCTCGAGGGGTGGAGCCTCCGGGACATGGCGGCCACGCTCGGGCGGAGCGAGGTCGCGGTCGCCGGGCTGATCAAGCGCGGCCTCGTGGGGCTGCGCACGGAGCTCGACAGGGGCGAGGAGCCGCGCGCGTGAGCGGTGGCGACGGAGAGGAGCGGCGCAGCGCCGACGACGTCTTCGCCGAGGTCCTCTCCAGGATCGACTCGGGCGAGACCATCGACCGCGACTCGCTCTTCCGCGAGTACCCCGAGCTCGCGGACGAGCTGAGCGGCGTCCTCGACACCGCGGACCTCGTCGATCGCATGGCCGGACCCGCGGCGGGCGAGAGTGGAGGTCACGACAGCGGGACGCAGGAGACCAGCGGCCCGCCGCTGCCCTGCGACTTCGGCGAGTACGAGCTCCTGGAGATCGTCGGGAGCGGCGGCATGGGCATCGTCTACCGCGCGCGCCAGCGAGGGATGGACCGCGAGGTCGCGCTCAAGGTCCTGCGCGCGGGCGGGTTCGCGCGCGACGTCGACCTGAAGCGGTTCGCGATCGAAGCCCGCGCCGCCGGCAACCTGGAGCATCCGAACATCATCAACGTCCACGAGGTCGGCGAGGTCGACGGCCAGCGCTACTTCTCGATGGACTACGTGCGCGCGGGCGACCTGGCGGAGGCGTGCCGCGAGGCGATCCCGCCGCCCCGCATCGCCGCCGAGACGATCCGCGCGGTCGCCGACGCGATCGATTCGGCGCACGACGCGGGCGTCCTCCACCGCGACATCAAGCCGGCGAACATCATCGTCACGCGGGAGGGCCGACCGATCGTGACGGACTTCGGCCTCGCCAAGCACGACGAGGAGGATTCGAACCTCACGAGCACCGGCGCCGCGATCGGCACGCCGAGCTACATGGCGCCGGAGGCGGCGACGGGGACCGACGTCGACCGGCGGTCGGACGTGTACTCGCTCGGCGCCGTGCTGTACGAGCTCGTGACGGGCCGTCCTCCGTTCCGGGGACGCACGCCGATGGAGACGGTGCTCCAGGTCCTGCACGATCCTCCGGCCGATCCGCGGTCCGTGCGCGCGGACGCCGACCCGGCGCTCGCGGCGATCGCGATGAAGTGCCTCGAGAAGGACCCGGGGCGGCGCTACGCGACGGCCGGCGCGCTGGTGGAGGACCTCGACCGCTACCTCGCCGGGGCCGATCCCAAGGCGCGCTTCCACGGACCGCTGCGACGCACGCTGCGGTGGCTGCGCGAGATTCCGATCGTCGCCGCGGCCACCGGCGCGCGGACGCGTCGCGCGTCGCCGGCGCAGCACGTCGCGCAGTGGGTCGCGATCGTGCTCGTCGCCGCCCTCGTCCTGCGGGCGATCAGCGGTGGCGGCGGTGCGCTCCCTCTGCCCGACCGCCTGCGCCTCGCATCGGCCGTACCGGGCGGCGAGTACCACCAGCTCTGCGAGGGCCTGGCCCCCTCGCTCGGCGCGGCGCTCGACAGGCCGACGGTGGTGCTCGAGACGGCGGGATCGAAGGAGAACCGCGCGCTGCTCCTCGACGGCGCGGCGGACCTCGCGCTCGTCCAGGCGACGGCCGTCCGAGCGGACGAACTGGCGGTCGTCGCGCCGCTCTACCACGACCTCGTGCACGTCGTCGTGCGCCGCGAGAGCGAGATCGAGTCGCCGGCCGACTTCCGCGGTCGTCGGGTCTCGATCGGGCTCGCCGGATCCGGGATGCACACGAGCTCCGTTCGCCTGCTCGACCACTTCGGTCTCGCCGCGTCCGACCTCGTCGAGCCGATGGCGCACTTCACAGCGCTGGCGGACGATCCCTCCTACGAGGCCGCGATCGTGACGACCGGCCCGCGCAACGGGGACCTCGTCGAGCTCTTCGCGACGGGGAGCTTCCGGCTCCTCCCGCTCGACGCCGCGGATCGCATCGATCTCGTCGGGCCGACGTTCCGCTCCGCGACCGTGCGCGAGGGCGACTACGCCGGCCTGCCCCCGGGCGACGTCCCGACGATCTCGACCACGACCTTCCTCGCCACGACGCCTCGCGCTTCGAACCGGCTCGTGACCGAGACCCTGGAAGCGCTCTACGGCGGTTCGCTGGACGAGACCCTCGACCTGCTGACGCCAGAGGAGGCCGCCGAGTGGCAGATGGTCGATCTCCACCCGGCCGCGAGGGCCTTCTTTGCCCCCTTCCAGGGGCCCTGAGCGGCGCACTCGAGGGCTCCGGGCAGGAATCTCGAGTTCTCGCGCCCGATCCGACGCCGCCTCCTGCCCGGGGGTGTGCGGGGCCGACCGGTGCCCCGCACCCCGTCCAAGAACAGGAGGCTGCCCATGCCCGACCGACGCGACCACGAGGACCTCCTCGCGCGCCTGGAGGCGTTCGAGTTCGACCCGCCCGGCACCACGTTGACCTTCGCCGCGCGGCTGGCGCGCGAGAGCGGATGGAGCCGATCGCGTGCTCTCCGCGTCCTCGGCGAGTACCGACGGTTCCTCTACCTGGCGTGCGTCGCCGGACACGTCGTGACGCCGTCCGAGGACGTCGATCGCGCGTGGCACCTGCACCTGACGTACACGCGCTCGTACTGGCAGGACCTGTGCCGCGACACGCTCGGCCGCGATCTCCACCACGACCCGACGGCCGGAGGCGCGGACGAGTCTAAGAAGTACCTCGCGCTCTACGAGGCCACGCGCGCGACGTACGCCGAGACCTTCGGCGAGCCGCCGCCGCTCGACGTCTGGTCCGAGCCGGAGACGCGATTCGGAGAGGACCTGCACGCGCGGTGGGTCAACGTGCGCAGGAACTGGGTGCTTCCTCGCCCGCGGTTCCTCGGCCGGCGCGCCGTCGCGCTCGGCGTCGCCCCGCCGGCCGCGCTCCTCGCGCTCGGTGCGTTCCCGAACCCGTTCGACTTCACGGGACCGGAGTTCCTGCTGCTCTACCTCGTGCTGCTCGTCATGGCGGTGATCGTCTCGCTGGGCGCGCGCGCGAGATCGCGCGGGCCGATCCCGCCGATCGATCCGGACACGCTCGATTCGGAGACCGCCGCGGTGCTGGCGCACGGGGAGCCCGGTGCGGGTCGCGCCGCTCTGGCCAGGCTGCTGTTCGAGGGGACGCTGGAGGTCGACGGCGACCGGGTGTGCATCGCGCAGCCCATCGCGCGGGATGCGACGCGGGTCGAACGCGCGATCGTCGAGCGTGCCGTATCGTCGGGCCCCGTGACTGCGAGCGAAGCTCTCGAGGCCAGCGCGGGCGCGGCCGCCGACCTGCGCGCGCGGATGGAGGTGCAGGGCCTCCTGGAGACGGACGAGACCTTCGCACCCGCGCGACGGGTCGCGACGACGCTCTTCCTCGCACTGCTCGGCTTCGGCGCGATCCGGGTCGCCGTGGGGTTCGTGCGGGAGCGGCCGGTGCTCCTGCTGGTCGCGCTGATGGTCGCGGCCGCGATCGCGCTCTTCGCCCTCCGGCGTCGCCCGTTCCGGACGCGGTTCGGGGAGACCGTCCTCGCTCGACTCCGTCGCCGCGTCCCGCGCCCGAAGGAGGGGATGGTCGTCGACGACGTCGCCGCGGACGCCGCGAGCACCGCCGTTGGACTCTGGGGTGGAACCGCGATCATGGACGCGCGGCTGGCGCCGATCGCCGGCGAGCTCGATCCGCCCGCGCCCGAAACCGACGCGGGCGCCGCGTGGTGGGCCGCCGGCTGCTCCGCGGACGGCGGCGGGGGCTGCGGCGGTGGCGGGTGCGGAGGATGCGGCGGCTGACCCGCGCCGATCAGGGCAGGAACCGGATCGCCTCGACGAGCACCGGCAGCTCCGAGGTCACGCGCGTCATCGACATCGGCTTCGCGACTGCGTCGGCCGCGAGCGGCGCGGGGAGCGCGAACGTGAGCTCCTTCCAGCGGCGGCGCGTGCTGCCGCTGGTCGCGACGCGCGTCGTGTGGTCGCCCAGCGTCATCTGGACCTCGAAGGGCCCGTCGCTCATCACGCGCACGGAGACGTGACCCGCGCCCGCGGCCTCGTCGGGAGCGGGGAACGTGATCGTGACGGGCTCCTCGCCGGGCGTGATGACGGCGCCGCTGCGGTCGTCCTTCTGCCACGGTCGCACGGCGCCCTCCGGCAGGGTCCAGCCGGGCGTCTCGTCTGCGGGGACGCGGAGCGTCACGATCGGCTTCGCCGTGCGCGCGCGCTGGGCGATCGCGTCGAGGTCGGGCTCCTCGCCGCAGCCGACCGCGACGAGCGCCAGAACGGCGCAGGCCCGTCCGAGGAGCGTCGTCACAGCGGGTAGACGAACCCGGCGTCCGGGTCGCCGCCGTCCATCGTCAGCAGAAGGATGACGCCGATCACGACGATCAGCGCCGGGATGACGATCCACGGCCAGTTCTTGGCGAGGAAGGACTTGTCGGGGGAGCCGTCGGTCACGGGAGGTCAGCGCGAGGCGGGAACGAGGTCGTCGAGCGTGCGCGCCGCCTCGCCGATCGACCGGGCGAGCTCCAGCGAGCCCGGCGGCGTCAGGTGGCACGAGTCGTAGTAGAGGTCGCCGGTCCAGTCCGAGAAGATCCGCGACGCGTCGTGGAAGTCGATGCCGCGGCGGCGCAGCTCGGCGCCGTTCTCGCGCAGCAGCGGATACCCGGGCACGACGCCCTCCTTCCACTCGTCCGAGATGAGGCACGTGCGCGCCTCGTGCTCGCTGATCGGCTTCGCGCCGACGTCGTAGAGCGTCGGCTGGAGGACGTGCAGGAACGGGATCCCGCGCGCGTGGCACGCCGCGGCGAGGCTGGTCGACGATTCGACCCAGACGCGGATCATCCCTTTCAGCGCGGTCTCCAGGTCGGGCGGCGGCTCGGGCCCGCGCAGCGCGAGCGGCATGTCGACGCCGTCGCCGCGGACCTCCAGCGACCGGATGGCGCGCGCCTGGCGCGCGGCCGGCTTCGCCAGCATCGCGTCGACGAGGCGTGAGCCGAGCGCTGTCCGGTAGAGACCGTAGCGCAGCGCGCCGACGAGGATGCGACGCGAGCTTTCGCTGGCGAGGCGCATCTCGGCGAGGCTCGCGATGTCCTCGCTCGTCAGGTCGACCTCGGGCGTCAGGTGGGACCAGTTGGTGACCGACGGATAGAGTGGGTGCCCGCCCTGGCGCCGGTTCTCGTTCGCGAGCGCGACCTCGTTGAAGCCGTCGAGCAGAACGACGAGGTCGGGGCGGAAGCCGAGCTGGAAGTGCAGGTCGCAGAGGATCGAGGTCTGCGGCGCCTTGAAGCCGGCGCGGGCCTGGTTGTGGAGCCGGACGGGACGGCCCTCCAGGCGCGGGTCCTCGGCGATGAGAGCCTCCAGCGCTGCGGAAGCGTCAGCATCCGCCGCGAGGATGGTCGCGACCGAGCCGCCGAGCATCACGACGTCGAAGGTGCGCTCGGCCTCGGGGGTGGCGAAGTACTCCGAGAGCTCTTGGGACCCGGTGAGCAGCTCGACGCGGTCGACGCCGATGTAGGGAGACAGGACCGTGCCCTGGACCGCCTCCACGAGGTCCTCCTCGTCGACCTCGTCGATCGCTGTCGCGCCCATCGCGATCGGGCCGTGGGGACGCAGGACCCACTCCAGACGGCCCTCGTACGCCGCCCTCCGCGCCTCGGACGAGTGGCCCTCGCCCTGCGCGGAAAGCACGACGCGGTACCCGACCTCGAGGACGAGCAGCGTGACGGCGATCGACGCCACGACGATCACGGATCGGAGGACGAGTCGTTTCAACGGGTCGCGCGCGCGGCTCGGGAGCCGGGCAGCTCCGAAGCCTACTCAACCCGCTGCACGGTCGCTGGCGGCAGCGCGCGCCCATGCCGGGAAAACCGCCCTGATGCGAGGTGGTCCCCCGTGGTGTGTCAGGACAGGCCTGTGTCGCGCCGAGACGGCGCCGAGCCGGGGTCCGCGGAGGGTCAGCCGCTGCGGCCCTCGATCGCGACGGCGGTGACCGTTCGCCCCGAGATCCCGAGCCGCACCGTATCGCCGACGTGGAGGTCGCCGGGAGCGCACGGCGTGCCGTGCGTCCCGTCGGAGTGGTCCTCGACGATGCAGTCCTCGGCGAGCGTCAGGAACGCGTCGTCGAGCTCGCCGCGGATCCGGACCCTGATCCCGAGCGGGAACGACTCCTCGATCTCGACGATCTCGGCGAGCGCGAGCGCTCCTCCGGCCTCCGCGTCCCCCATCACTGCCCGGCGTTCTTCCAGCTCTTCATGTTGTCGAAGACCGCCTTGTTGATGCGCGTCGACTTGTTCGGGCACCCGCCGTAGGCGTGGATGCCGATCGCGTGGCGCTTGCCGCTCTTCGTGCGCCACGTGGGGCTCCCGCTCTGTCCGCCGGCCGTGTCGAGCATGTACTCCAGCCTACGGGACGTGACCCGGGTGATGCGGCCCGCGTTGTACCACTGGGTGCCGAACGCCTTGTCGCCGGGGTAGCCCGAGTTGTTGACGAGCAGGTTCTTGAGCGACTTCTTGCTGAGCGCCGCGAACCCGAACCAGCCCGTCTTGTTCCCGAGCGGAGCGGACTTGGGGAGGATGATGCACCCGTAGTCGTGCGAGGGCTTCCGCGACTTGGTCCACCCCTTGACGCTGTGGAAGCGCGTGCCGGTCGCCGACCCGTAGGGACGGAACGAGCCGTTCATACCGGGAACGACCTCGATGCTCCGGGCCCAGCCGCCGCCGGAGTGACTGAACACGCAGTGTCCGGCCGTCATGACGGTGCGGGGCGAGATGAACCAGCCGGTACAGCGGGACTGCTGTCCGTCGCTCCGCGTGATGAGGAGCTGGCAGATCATCCGCCAGGGAATTCGGGTCACCGAGGTCACCTGCACGCGGTCGTCCCGCCCGCAGACGGACTCGGGACGCTCGTCGAACTCGAGGTCGCAAGAGCGCGGGAGCGCGTTCCAGCGCGGATCGACGGCCTGGGTCTGCCGGCCCATCCCCTCGGTCAGCGCGTGGGACTCGTCGAAACCGACGACCGACTCCAGCTGCCCCCCGCCGTGCGTCGCGAGGTCGATCCCGTTCTCGACGGCGTCGCGATCGTTCTCGGCACCGGCACCGTCGTCGTCCTCGTCGTCGTACTCGAACCCGACGGCGCGCGCCGCTTTGCGGTTCGAGACCATCTCGTAGTCGGAGCTGTGGCCCTCCCGGTCGAGGAGGTCGTCGTCGTCGATGTCGATATCCTTCATGGCAGTGTCGCCGCCCGTCGCGGAGGGCCAGGCAGGTTGGGGGGGGCAGGTCGCGCCCGCCACGTGCGTGCGCGCCGCCCGATCGAACGGGGGCGCCCGATCGCACCGTCAGACAATCCAGAGAACCCTCCGCGGGGTGACTCCCCAGGCCGCGCGGAGTCCCGAACGCGGGACCCTTTGCTCACGATGCTCCACCTGATTGCAGTCGCCGCGATCGTCCCCATGGCGGGACACGCCTCTGGCCCCGGCGCCTGTCAGGGGATCCCGCCCGCCATCGTGCTCGTCATGACCGACGACCAAGGCTGGGGCGACATCGGCCTGCGAGATCCGTCGCTCTCGACGCCCGAGCTCGACGCGCTCTTCCGCGAGGGCGTCGAGCTCGCGCGGTTCTACGCCGCCGCGCCGGTGTGCTCGCCGACGCGTGCGAGCGTGCTGACGGGGCGGCACCCGGCGCGGATGGGGATCGACGGCGCGAACGACGGGCACCTGCCGCGGGCGGAGGTCACGCTCGCCGAAGAGATGAAGGAGCTGGAGTACCGGACGGGGTTCTTCGGCAAGTGGCACCTCGGCACGCTCACGCGCGAGGTGAAGGACTCGAACCGCGGCGGCCGCGAGAAGCACGCGGCGCACTACTCGCCGCCGTGGGAGCACGGGTTCGACGTGACGTTCGCGACCGAGGCCAAGGTCCCGACGTACGACCCGATGCGGAGCCCGAAGGACGGTACGCCGTACGGGACGCGCTACTGGACGGGTCCAGGAGAGGTCGTGGAAGCGGACGGCCTCACGGGCGACGACAGCGCGCTCGTTGTGGACAGGACGGTGGCGTTCCTCGACGCGGCACGGCGAGACGGGGAACGCGCGTTCGCGGTCGTGTGGCTGCACTCCCCGCACGAACCCGTCGTCGAGAACCCGGAGAGGACGAAGGAGCTCGAGCTTGACGGCACGTCGGCGCGCGATCGCTACGTGGCGTGCCTCGCCGACGTCGACCGCCAGGTGGGCCGGCTCAAGGCGGCGCTGCGGGAGTACAAGGGCGAGCACGACCCGCCGGTGCTGATCTTCTGCAGCGACAACGGGCCCGAGCACAAGAAGGGACCGGGCACGACCGCCGGCCTGCGCGGCCGCAAGCGCGACCTGCTGGAGGGTGGGATCCGCGTTCCGGCAGCGATCTGGTGGGCCGGCGAGGCCGACGCGACGTTGTACGGCGCGCTGAAGCGCGGCGGCGCGTATCCGTGGCCGGCAACGACGAGCGATCTCTTCCACACGGTCCTCGGCCTGACCGGGGGCTCGGATCGACGCGACGGGGACGACGGGTTCGACCTGAATTCAGACCTCCTGTTCCCGGAGGAGTGGGGCGGCGCGACGTACGGCTTCCTCCACAAGCGCAAGCGCGCGTTCCTGAGCGAGCGGTGGAAGATCCACTCGACCGACGAGGGCGCGACGTGGGCGCTCTACGACATCGCCGCCGACCCGGGCGAGGCGACCGACCTCTCCGAGCGCGAGCCGGAGCGCAAGGCCGAGCTCGTCGCGGCGTTCGAGGCGTGGCACGCCGAGGTGCGACGCGACCGCGAGGACGCGCCCGCCGCGTCGCGTTGAGGGACGCCTAGCGGAATGCCGACGGCGGCCGCGGGCGCACGTCGAGACGCCTGTAGTCGAACCCGCTGGAACGCGGCGCGTACTCACCGACGACGTCGACGTCGAGATCGGCGCGGATGTCGTTCTCGCGGCCGAGCCCCCACAGGATCGCGTTCAGCAGCAGCCTCCGCATGTCCTCGCACTCGAAGTCACGGGCGCTGCCCATCGTCGTGTGGAAGACGCGCGCGGTGCGGCCGCTCTCGCCCGTCCACGACTTCGTCCACGCGACGGGGAGCGGGATCAGGTTCTCGTTCGGGCCGTCCGTGGGCGCGCGCCCGGTGAGCGGCTGCCCCATCAGAAGCGGCGTGCACTCCTCTGGCAGCGCACCGTCCTCGGGGTAGGTCCGGTACACGTCCGTCGGGCCCCACACGTCGTCGACGCCGCGCAGGATCGGGTGGTCCGCGTGCTCGGCGATGGCGGTCGCACGCGTCGAGTCCTGGCTCCAGCGGCCGTGGTGCTTGCGGAACGCGCCGCCGAGAATGTCCTGGCCGAAGCGGCGCCGCTCTCCGTCGACGCGGTAGTCCCAGCGGATGAACCCGTGGTTCGCGGTCCGGATCGCGAGGATCGGCTTGCCGGACTCCAGGTATCCGTAGATGCGCGCGAGCTGGTCCTCCGGGAGCGTCAGCAGCCGGGTGTAGAAGACGACCGCGTCGGCGCTCTCGAGGTACTCCAGCCCGGGGATGTCGTGCTCGACGGACTCGTCCTGCCACTGGATCTTCGCCGTCGGGTCGACGCGCCCCTCGCCGTCCTGTGCGAACAGCACCGTGCAGTGCATCCCGTGCTTCCTCGCGAACGTCCGCGCGAGCATCGGGAGCGCCTCTTCGCTGCGGTACTCCTGGTCTCCCACGACAAAGACGACGTGCGGCGACTCCGGGCCGGCGTCCGGGGTCGAGTACGTCAGCCAGCGCGGATCGGACGGTACCGGGTGCAGCGTCCCGTCGTGGTCGACCGGCACCTCGTTGACGGTGTAGTACGCGTCGCGATGGAGAAGCGGCTCGCCGGCGGCGGAGCGGATCGCCTCCAGGTCGAACTCGTGCACGTGGCCGCGCTTCAGTTCGTTCAGCCGGATGCGGACGGAGCGTCGGTCGTCCGAGACGATCGCAGAACGCACCACCGGGACCGTTTCGTCGACCTCGGGCCCGCCGTAGCCCGCGTGGTAGATGTGCGTGAACGTGCCCATCTTCCAGCTCGCCGGCGCGCCCGCCGTGATCGGGTCGACGGGCAGCGTGAAGCGCACGTCGAAACCGTCCGGCGTGATCGTGATGCGCTCGATCTCGAACGGCGTGACGCCCGTCCACTCGATCCGCTCCAGTGCGAACGGCTCGAGCCCGCGCACGGGCCAGCCGCGGTTCGTGCCGCCGGCGACGAGCTTGCCGCCGGGCGTGAAGCGCACGTCGAGCAGCCCGGTCGACAGCCCCTCGCGGAACGGATAGCACGCGCCCTGCCAGACACCGTTCACCTTCTCGGTCGTCGCGCGCAGCACGACGGACAGAGAGAAGTCGCCCAGGAACATCTGGTCCTGGAACGGCCCGAAGTCGCCGCCCGTGCGGTCGACGTCGAAGCCCATGATCGACCGCCCCATCCGGATGTACGGGAAGACGATCGCGTAGGGCGTGAGCTCGGGGACGCGCTCGCGCTCGGTCAGGATCCGCCCGCCCGACGTCGGCGTCTCCGGCGCCTCGCCGAGGTTCGGCGCGAAGGGGTACCAGTTGAAGCTGATCGGGTGTCCGTGGAACGACCCCTCGGTGATCGCCTTCAGGCTGCAGGACGAGTTCCACGGCCCCTGGCTCTCGATGTAGAAGAGCTGGTCGTTCGCGTCGTAGCCGATCCCGCCGGGGCTGCGGAGGCCGCTGGCGACGGGGATCGTCTCGCCGTCGGGCGTGACCCTCAGGACCCAGCCGCGGAACAGCGCGCGCGAGTGGTACGAGAGCGACAGCCCGAGCGCGACGTGCACGTTCCCGTTCTCGTCGGGGCCGCAGCCGAACGCGTACTCGTGGTAGTGCTCGTAGCCCCACTCCGCGGAGACGGCGTCGACGCGGTCCGCGCGACTGTCGCCGTCGGAGTCGGTGACGCGCGTGAGCTCGCAGCTCTGCGTCACGAGCAGCCCGCCCTCGATCGGCGCGAGGCCGAAGATCTCGTCGAGGCCCGACGCGAACAGGTGGTAGGTCGGCTCGGGCTTCGGGGCGTCGATCCCGTCGATGAAGTAGATGTCGCCGTGGCGCGTCCCGACCGCGATGCGGCCGTCGGGGAGCGTCGCGAACGCGCCCGCCTCCAGCACGATCCCGTCGGGGATCGGCACGCTGACGACGGTGTAGTAGGCGCGCTCGCGGGTCTCGGTCCCCCACTTCGAGCCGAGGTCCTCGGGCCCGGAGAACGACGGCGCGGGAAGAACGAGCGGGAGCAGGATCAGGGCACTCATCTCAGTCTCCGAGGCCGTAGCTGAGCTGGAGGCGGGTCTCGCCAGGGTCGAGGTCGAGGTCGAGAAGCAGCTCCGATCGCTCGCCCATCGGGCGCAGCCTCGCCGGCACATCGCCGACGAGAACGGTGACGCGGCCGGCGCGGTAAGCGCCGCCGCCGAGATCTTCGATCGGGCCTGCGAGTGCGCGGAACGTGAGCGCGGCCGGCTTCTCCGCGGTCAGCGTCAGCGTGCGGGCGAGTCCGACCCCACCGCCCTGCTGGACGGGCTCCGACCGATCGCCGATCGCGACGTCGCCGAGCGTGTAGCGAAGCGTCGGCACGCCGCCCTCGTCGAGGCGGTAGCCGCGGAACCGGTACCCGTACTGGCGCGGGTACATCGGGTCGGGATTGACGGGCTCCTCCTCGGTCTTGACCGGCTGCAGCGG
>JBCDGE010000045.1:0-55214 GCA_038757895.1 Planctomycetota bacterium
ACCGCCGCTCCGACGCGCTGACGTCGAGTGATCCGCTTCAGCTCCTCCTTCTCGAAGTCGCTGAGCACCAGTTCGGCCTTCGGGCGTCCCATTCGCTTGACCATGTCACGCGATACCCGCTCGCAAGAGAACAGGCGACAACTTATGTCGCGGACTTTTGGCTCACACCACTAGTGCCCTGTTTCAGAAGTTCCTCGGCACTTGCGCGCGCCCGAGCCGCCCATGCGGCGTTGGCGCTCACTGGACGTAGCTACTGCTACGCCACGTTCGCGCCGCCTTGCCTGGACGACACGGACACACGCAAGTGCCGAGGAACTTCCGAAACAGGACACTAGCGAGCGCGGGTCACGAGGCGCGCGTCGACGGATCGCGCCATTCCGCCGTCGACGCGGACGGTCCCGAGGTCGACGGGTTCGAAGCGATCGCCCGCTTCGACGCGCAGTCCGTAGCGTCCCGGCACGAGGCCCGAGAGGCGCGGCGTGGCCACCACGCGGCGCTCTCCCGTGTCGAGGGACGTGGCGATCGCGCGGCAGCGCAGCCGGTCCCATGCCACCGCACCCCACTCGTCACGAAGGCTCACCTCGATCGCACCGGCGGGCTCCAGCGACAGCTCGACGCGCTGCTCTCCGGCGGCGACGGTCAGCTCTCGGGACGCCCGAAGCGTGCCGTCCGAATCGGTCACCTCCAGAGCGATCGTCCCCGCCGGAACCGTGAGCGCGAACGCGCCGTCCTCTCTCCGCGTGACGCCGCGGCGACCGAAGGGCGCATCGCTGGCCGCCGCGCGCCAGCGAAGGTGCGCGTCCGGGATCTGCGTGCGGTCCGCGGAGCTCACGAGCACGACCTCCAGGGCTGCGGGATGGGCGACGGTGACCAGGACCGGCGCGCCGTCCGACCGCGGATCCACGCGAACCTCGCCGCGGTGCGCGTACCCGTCGAGCACGACCTCGTACGCGCCCGGAGCGACCTCGCCCGCGTCGAATGCGAACGTCCCGTCGGGCTGCTCCAGCTCGGCGAGCGGCGTCCGCAGGAGCGCGCGGATCGTTCCCGTGCGCCGGACGACGAGCCGGCCGCGCGGCGCGCCCCAGCCCTCCGCGATGCGGACCTCGCCGCGGAGCGTCACGCGCACTGGATCCGGACGTGCCTCCAAGGCGACGGCGGTGCGGACGCCCCCGGGCGGGACCGATAGGTCGAGCGCGTGCGCGAGGGCGTGCGGCGCCCGGCGCGCCTCGACGCGTAGCTCGTAGCGGCCCGGCGCGACCCCGCCGATCTCGAGGAGACCGTCGACGAGGTGGGTCCGCTCGTGGGCGACGCGCGCTCCGTCGCCGCGCGGGACGAGCCGGAGCCGTTGTCCGGCCGGAGCGCCGGATACGTCGAGCCGGACGGAGGCGCCGCGCTCGAGCGCGACCTCGGACGTCCCGCCCGCCGCGAGGTCGACGACGACGTCGGTCCACGCGAAGCCGGGCGCGGAGACCCAGAACCGCAGCGCGCCGCGGGCCGGGTCGACGACCTCCCAGGGGGAGCGACCCGGGAGGAGGTCGAGGCGATCGAGCGCGATCGGAGACGCGGTGGAACCCTCCAGCGCACGCCACCCGGGACCGCCGACGGTCGCACCCGCAGGCGTCCCGAGCGCGACCTGCACCCCGGCGAGCGGCGCGCCGGTGTCCGCGTCGACGACGTGCAGGACCGAGGGCGGGAGTGGCGCGGCAGCGAGCTGCGAGCAAGGAGCGGGGTCCGCCGACGGCGCGAACGATGCGACCCGCTGCGCCCGCGGAGCCGGAACGCGCGACGACTCCGCGCGAAGGACAGGTGCCGCGTCCGGCGTTGCGGCGATCGTCGTGCGGCGCTCGATCCGCCGCCGCCCGTCGTGCGGCGAGGGCCCCTCGAGGAACACTCCATCGAGAGCGATCACGCCGACCGCGACCGCAGCGAGCGCGGCCACGGCGGCGAGGAGGACTGGTCTGCGGTTCGCCACGTCGATCACCGTCAAGGTCGAGCGGTCGACGCTCACTGTGCGCGCCACACGGAGAAGGTGCAGTCCACGGGGAACGAGCCGCCGGCGCTGCACGCCCAGACGCCGATGAACTGCTTGTCGGGGCTCACGAACACGCGGAGGGGGCCCGAGTCCGGTCCCGACGGGCCGTTGGCGTCGTACTCCCCGCTCCAGGCGCCGAAGGTCGAGTCGAGCAGCGTCAGGGCCGTCGCGCTGCTGAAGTTCGTGCCTCCTGCGTAGGAGCCCTGGAACGTGCCGTCGGCCGCCACCGCGACGCTCGAATCGAGCACGTCGGTGATCGTGAACGAGCCGTCGACGAGGACCGTCACGCCGGCGAAGCTGCGACCGAAGATGTCGGCCGCGGCCGCGTTCGGGAGCGCGGTGGCGCCGCGCTGGAGGACGCCGAAGTTGAACTCCTCGTCGAGGAACACGGCGTAGTTCCGGGACGAGTCGATCAGGAACCCGCCCTCGGTCCCGTCGGAGAGGACGAGGTCGTAGAAGTTGGGGCGGCCGGAGATCGGCGTGATCGACCCGGTGAGGCCGGTGTCGGCGCCGTCGACGACGAGCTGGGTGACTCGGTTGCCGCTGACGGTGGCGCGGAGCGCGACGAGGTTGCCGACGTCGGTCTCCTCGGTTCCGAACCAGGTGCCGTCGAGTCCGAGGGAGGGCGACTGCGCGTCGCCGCCGCCGCCGGAGCTGCAGGCGGTCGCGCCGAGGAGGGCGACGAGGGTGAGGAGGGCTTGGCGTCGGGGAAGGAAGGCAGGGAGGCTCATCGAATTCAGGGTGGATCGCTCGGGGCGTCCCGTCCGGGACGAGTCGGCCCGTGGAGCGAAGCGCGGGCACTCGCGGCGGGCCGACGGGCCTCGCCACGGGTCCGGACCGGCGAAGGCCGCGCCGGGCGAACACCCGAAGCTCGAATTCCTCCCGATTTCCGAGCGGGGCCGCGACGGCAGCCGGTCTTCGGGGCGCCCTGGCGCCCCTCCCTCCATCAATAGGCGTCGTTGTGGACGCTGCGGATCGCCCGGCCGGAGGGGTCGGCCTGGTCCGCGAACGACGCGTCCCACTCGATCGCCGCGGGCGTCGAGCAGGCGATGCTCTTGCCGCCCGGGACGAGGGCGGCGGCGTGCGGGCCGGGGAAGTGGGACTCGAAGATCTCCCGGTACAGGTAGGCCTCCTTCGACGCCGGCGTGTTGTGCGGGAACCGCCAGACGGCACGCTCGAGCTGGTCGTCGGTCACGGCCTCGTCGGCGTGCGCCTTCAGCGAGTCGATCCAGCTGTACCCGACGCCGTCGGAGAACTGCTCCTTCTGGCGCCACAGCACCTCGTCCGGGAGCGCGCCCTCGAAGGCGGCCCGCAGGACGTGCTTCTCGATGCGGCCGTCGATGCAGCGCTTGTGCTCGGCGTCGAAGGACATCGCGACGTCCAGGAACGCGCGATCGAGGAACGGCACGCGCGCCTCGACGCCCCACGCGGCCATCGACTTGTTCGCGCGCAGGCAGTCGAACAGGTGGAGCTGGTCGAGCTTGCGGACGGTCTCCTCGTGGAACTCGGCTGCGCTCGGCGCCTTGTGGAAGTACAGGTACCCCCCGAAGATCTCGTCGGCGCCCTCGCCCGAGAGCACCATCTTGACCCCCATCGCCTTGATCTTCCTCGACATGAGGAACATCGGCGTCGACGCGCGGATCGTCGTGACGTCGTAGGTCTCCAGGTGCCACACGACCTCGCGGAGCGCGTCGATGCCTTCGCGCACGGTGAAGTGCAGCTCGTGGTGGACGGTGTCGAGGAAGTCGGCGGCGCGGCGCGCGGCGGCGAGGTCGGGCGAGCCCTCCAGGCCGATGGCGAACGAGTGCACGCGCGGCCACCAGGCCTCGTCACGGCCGTCGGACTCGACGCGCGTCTTCGCGTGGGCGACGGCGCAGGCGGCGACCAGCGACGAATCGAGCCCGCCCGACAGCAGCACGCCGTACGGCACGTCGCACATGAGCTGGCGCTCGACCGCGGCCTCGAACGCCCCTCGGAGCGCGGCTGGATCTGCGGCCCGGCCCTCGCTCGCCGAGTACGGGCGCCAGTCGGGCTCGTAGTAGCGGCGCGGCGCGTGCTCGCCGCGGCACCACGCGTGACCGGGCGGAAACTCGGCGAACTCCCTGCACGCGTCGTGCAGCCCCTTGAGCTCGGAGGCGAAGTACACGACGCCGTGCTCGTCACGGCCCCAGTACAGCGGCACGACCCCGATCGGATCTCGGGCTGCCATCCAGTCGCCGGTCTCCGCGTCGACCGCGACGAACGCGAAGATGCCGTTCAGGTCGTTCAGGAACGCGGAGCCGCGCTCGCGCCAGAGCGGCAGGATCACCTCGCAGTCCGACGAGGTCAGGAGCTCGTGGTCGACGCGGCTCTCCAGCTCCCGGTGGTTGTAGATCTCGCCGTTGACCGCGAGCGCCAGTCGCCCGTCGGCCGAACGGAGCGGCTGCGCACCGTCGTCGACCCCCACGATCGCGAGGCGTTCGTGCACCAGGACGTGGCGGTCGTCGTCGTAGACGCCGCTCCAGTCGGGACCGCGGTGCCGCATGCGGCGCGAGAGGTCCAGCGCGCGGGCCCGCGCGGAGGGGAGGCCGTCCGTGGGGACGTCGAGCAGGGCGAGGATCGAGCACATGGGAGCCGCGGGCGGCGAGGCCGAGGCCGCCGCGCACTCCCTAGATCGGTCGACGCGGAGCGGAACCGTCGCCCCGCGTCGGATCTTCCGCCGCCGATCAGAACAGCGTGAACGTCACCTCGATCGCGTCCGAGTAGGCGCCGCTCGGCATGGTCGCCGAGTCCTGGTACCAGTACTGGAAGTACCAGGTGTCGCCCGGGAGGATCGGGATGAGCCCGCCCATCCCGTCCGGGACCACGGCTCGGTTCGACAGCACGCGCGCGCGACCGTCGCGATCGGCCACGCGCGGACCGCCGAGGTTCGGGTAGGCCGGCCCGCCGCCGCCGACGCACAGCGTCCCGACGTACATCGCGGGATCGGTCGCGGCCTGGCTGAACATCGAGGCCAGGAATCCGCCGGTCGAGCCGACCGGCAGCCCCTCCGCGTACAGGTTGACGTACAGCAGCGCGGTCCTCGGCGGGCCGAAGAAGGCCATTCGCGCGGACGCTCCCGTCGAGTTCGCCGCCGCGGGAGTGCAGTAGCGGATCCCCGTCTCCTCGCAGTCGTCGGGGAAGCTGTTGCGGTTCACGTCGAACGCGTCGCCGAGCAGGATCTCGCACGAGTCGAGCGTGCCGTCGCCGTTGCAGTCCGTGTTCGCGAGCGGCTCGACGCCGATCTGGTTCGGGCCGGACTGGGCCGCGAGGACGAGCGAGTTCGAGATCCCGACCGCGCGGCCGAGCTGGACGCCGTCGAACGGAGGACCGGACGGGCCGCCGCGGAGCGTGCGCTCCAGCCGGAACAGGTTCGTGAACGGATTGAGCCGGTAGAGGACGACCACGCCGTTGCCGGGCCCCGCCGTGTCGAGCGCCGAGGCGGCCAGATATCCGTCGCCTGCCTCCAGGCGGTAGCCTAGCTGAGCGTTCCGGATGAACGGCTCGTCGAACAGCGTCTGGACGAGGACCCACCTCTGCTGGACGGGAGCGAACTGGTAGACGAAGACGACGCCGACGTTCGCCGGCGTGAAGGGGTTGGCCTGGTTCCGGGGCGCCGACGCGGCGACGACCTCGCCGAAGACCGCGACGTTCTCGCCGAAGCCCTCGAGGATCGCCGAGACCGGGCCGCCGTCGCCGGCCTCGGTGAAGTCGCCCGAGATCTGCCGCGTGTAGAAGAAGATCTGCCCGTTGTCCCCGTTCGCGCCCGGGGCGCCCGCGACGACGAAGCGCCCGTCGTAGTCGATGCTGGCGCCGAAGTGGAAGGACTGAGGCTTGGTGAGGGTGTCGACGACGGCCCAGCCGGCGGGCGCGCGCTCCAGGACGTCGACACGCGAGGGCGAGGCATTGGGGTACCCGATCAGCGCGACGTCCTCGAAGATCGCGAGGCCGGGCGTCCACTCACCGAGGCCGGGCGTGGCCACGACGGGTCCCTGGGACCAGTCGCCGGACATCGGATCGCGCACGATCTCGTGCACGATCCCGGCATCGTCGAGGACGAGCGCCGAGTTGTCGTCGAGGACGATGTTCCGTGCGCGGCAGATGCCACCGGGCGCGTCGGAGATCGGGACCGAGTCGATCTCGTTCCAGTCGCCGGTCAGCGGGTCGCGCTCGAAGACGAGGAGCGCCTCCTCGGGCTGGAACGGGCCGATCCCGGGCTCCTGGTTCCCGACCATGAGCCGGTCGCCTTCGACGGCCATGAAGCGCCCGAAGGCGGGGTACTTCGTTCCGGCAGGAGCGATGGGGCGCGCGAGACAGGGGGCCTGGGCGAGCAGGACCGCGGCAGTGAGGAGCATGGGATGGATTGCGAAGGTCGAAACGAGCCGTCGCGCGCGGAGCTGCGTGCCACGTCCTCAGTCGACGCCAACACGCGGGATCGCGCTACCGGGGGTCGTGTCGATCCAGCGGGCCTCTCGACGTCACGCGGACAGTCGCCCGCGCGCCCTCGATTCCTCCAGCGCGCGCTGGACGATCGCCGAGAGCTCGCCACGCCGGAACGGCTTGGCGAGATGGGCGGTCATGCCGGCGGCGCGGGATCGCGCCACGTCGTGCCGCCCGGCACCCGCCGTCAGCGCGATGATGGGGATCGTCCTGAAACGAGCGTCGGCGCGCAGCGTGCGCGACGCCTCGTGGCCGTCCATCACCGGCATCTGGACGTCGAGCAGGATGACGTCGAAGCTCCCGTCGCGCGCCGCGTCGACCGCCTCGCGTCCGTTCCCGACCATCTCGAACTCGCAGCCGAACGACCGAAGGTGCGCGGCGACGATGCGCTGGTTCACCGGGTTGTCCTCGGCGACCAGGACGCTGAGCCCCTCGAGGGGGTCGACCTCCGTGGCGTCGTTCTCGTCGGGGTCGACGACGAGGTCGCCGTCGAAGTCCTGGCCGAGGATCACGCGGAGCGAGCGAAGGAGGGTGCTCGGCATGACGGGCTTCACGAGGCGCACCTCGAAGGGATCGTCTCCCTCCGCTCGGCCGCGCCGCCCGAGGCCGACGGAGCTCAGCAGGACCAGCGGGACCCGTGACCCGCCCGCCCGGAGCGCCTCGGCGACCTCGACGCCGCTGCGACCGGGCATGTGGTGGTCGAGGAGGATCGCGTCGAACCCGGGACCGCTCGCGAGGCGCTCGTCGAGCGCGTCTCCGCTCGCGAACGACTCGACGAACGCGCCGGTCGGCTCCAGGATGCGCGCGACGATCATCCGGTTCACCGGGTGGTCGTCGACGACGGCGAAGCGCCGCCCGGCGAGGCTCGTGAGGAAGGACGAGGGCGCGCCGACGTCGACGACCCGTCCGTGCTCCTCGATGAACTGCAGGGGGATCTCGAAGCGGAACGTCGTGCCGCGGTCGACCTCGGACTCGACCTCGATCCTCCCTCCCATCAGCTCGCAGAGGTCCCGCGAGATCGCCAGCCCGAGCCCCGTGCCTCCGTACCGGCGCGTCGTCGACGTGTCGGCCTGCGTGAACCGATCGAAGATGGTCGTCGCGCGCTCCTCCGGGATCCCGATGCCCGTGTCGCTCACCTCGGCGACGAGCCGGGTGCCGCTCGACGTGCGCGCGACGTCGAGACGGAGCTGGACGTGCCCGCGCTCCGTGAACTTCGCCGCGTTCCCGATAAGGTTCGACAGCACCTGACGGACGCGCGTCGGGTCGCCGACGGCGAAGCCCGGCAGGTGCGGAGGAAGGTCGACGAGCAGCTCGACCTCCTGCGGATCGAGCTGCGCAGCGATGGGGAAGACCACGTCGTCGACGAGGTCGTGCAGGGAGAACGGGACCTTCTCCAGGTCGATGCTGCCGCCGGCGAGCTTGACGTAGTCGAGGACCTCGTTGAGCAGCGTCAGGAGGTTCTGGGCGGACCGCGCTCCCGTCGTGGCGAGGTCCCGCTGCTCCTCGTCGAGGTCGGTCGCCAGCAGCAGCTCGTTCATCCCGATGACGCCGTTCAGCGGCGTCCGGATCTCGTGGCTCATGGTGGCGAGGAAGTCGTCCTTGGCACGGACCGATGCCAGGGCATCCTCGCGCGCTGCTCGGAGCGCCTCCACGCGCGCGAGGCTCGCCCGGCGCATTGGCTCGAAGATGAAGAGTCGGCTTCCGAGGAGCACGACGAGCGTCAGCGCGCCGATCGCGATCAGCCACGCCTGGCGCTGCACGGCACGCTCGAGCGCCGCGGTCCGCGAGTCACCGACGATCGAGTGTGCGAGGCTGACGAGCTGGGCTCCCGAGCGCTCGACGGTGCGCAGCCGCTCCGAGGTCGTCGCCCGGTCGGTGGTGGCCTGCGAGGTGAGCGCGAGGGCTGCGGTTCGGAGTCGGGCCCCCGCGGCGTCCAGCTTCGCGCCGTGCCGGGGACCGCTGGAACCACGGAACGCGTGCTCACCCAGACCTTCGTGCGCGCGGCCGAGGTCGTCGAGCGTCCGCTCCAGACGATCGCGGGCCTCGGGCCGAGGCTGGGCGACGAGGGCGAGGCTCTGCTGCACGACGCTCTGTGCGAGTCGCCCGTGCCGACCGGCGAGCTCGACGACGTCGTCGTGGCGCAACCGCTCTTCCAGAGAGTCCCTCACGACGATCTGCCCCAGAACGGTGAGCAGACCCACGGCGAGGAGCGCCGTCAGGTAGGACAGCCTGAATCGGTCGAGCATGGTGGCAGGCCGACGCGGCGAGCTTGCGTCGGGTGGCGGTCAGGGATCGGGCGCCCTGGGGATTTCCTTTAGCGGGACGGGCAAAGACGGGCCGCCGCCCGTCATGTTCCTCGCGCCACGGGTCGATACCTCCGCGGATGGACCCGGCGACTCGGACGACCTGCCCCCACTGCGGCCGAGAGCAGAGCGCCTCGCGGCGTCTCTGCGAGATGTGCGGAACGCCCCTCGCGGGCGCCGCGAGCACGTTGACGCAAAGCTCGTCGGCATCGAATCCGTCGGCATCGGGATCGTCCGCCGGCGAGTTGATGGGGAGCTCCGCGCCCCTGCCCCCGCGGTACGGCGCTGCGGCTCCTCCGCCGCGCGCACGCGCCCTCAGTGCCGGCACCCGGACGCAGGACGCGCGCCGCGAGGGCGGACTCACGCCCGAGACCTTCCTCTACCTGGGCGTCGGGATCCCGCTCGCGTTCGTGTTCTCGTGGACGCCGTTCCTCGGGTTCATGGGGTGGTTCCTCGCGTCGCTCTTCCACGAGGTCGGACACTCGGCCATGGCGTGGTTCACCGGGCATCCCTCGGTGCCCGCGATCGCCTTGACCGGGAACGCCGTCGCGGTGCACGGCGAGCCGTTGACGTTCCTGCGCCTCATCATCGCGGCGTCGGTCGTCACGCTCTGCGTCCAGCTCCTCCGCGGCAGCCAGCGCATCGCGGCGCTCGCCGCCTTCGGCGTCCTGTACCCGCTGCTCCTCTGGACGCGCCTCGGTCCGATCTCCTTCCTCGTGGCGGGCCACCTCGGAGAGCTCGCCGCGGCGTCGCTGTGCCTGTGGCGCGCGGCCGACGGTGAGGCGTGCCACTCCCGCGCGGAGCGCGTGCTGTACGCGATGCTCGGCTGGTTCCTGTGCGGCGACAACATCCTGCTGTCGTTCGGACTGGCGTTCAGCAGCTCTGCCCGCGCCGAGTACGAGACGAACGGATCGTTCGGGCTGATGAACGACTACCTGCGGCTCGCGTACGAGCAGCTCGGCACGTCGATCGAGCGCGTCGGATTCGCGATGGGTCTCATCGCGGTCGCGGTGCCCGTCCTGACGCTGACCGTCTTCGCGCTGACGCGTACGCGACCCGCGCGCTAGCGATCGGCGCGCTCGTCCGCGGTCCGCGCGATCAAGACGTCGTCCCGGAGGCGCTGGATCCGCGCGTGGAGCGGGTCGAACGTTCGCGAGAGACGGGCGAAGTGTTCGGCGTCGTCCGAGCGAACCACGCGATCCAGCTCGACGCGCGAGGAGAAGATCTCTGCGTCGAGGCGATCGCACTCGTCGAGGAAGACGGCCTCGACGCTCGGTTCGAGCGACGCGACGGCGATCTCAGCACGCACCGTCTCCACCTCCTTGCGCGCGTCGTCGAGCGCCCACTCGAGCGAGGTCGACGCCGACGGCATGCGCTCGGCGACGGTCTTCGGACGGCGGCACGACGCGGTCAGCACGAGGCAGACGGAGAGGCCAGCGGTCAGAAGGACCTTCGAGAGGGACGCGCGCGCCATCGCTTCATTGGAGCACACCCGACGCGCGTGCGCGCTTCGGGTGCGTCGGAGTCGAGCCGGAGACCGAGCCTGCTTTCCAGGGGTCGTTGAACTTGCTGCCGGTTCCGTCGACGCAAGGAACTACGCAGCAGCGCGCACCCGGTGACACAAATTCCGAGCGGTCGCGTTCAG
Source organism: Planctomycetota bacterium (assembly GCA_038757895.1). Taxonomy (GTDB): domain Bacteria; phylum Planctomycetota; class UBA1135; order UBA1135; genus Saltatorellus. The sequence goes on from JBCDGE010000045.1 coordinate 10,439, forward strand.
CCCTCTCCCAGGCGGCTCGAGAGCCGCGCGAGCGCACGCGAGAGGATCACGCGGCTGTGCGCCTCGGTGACGCCGAGCGCCTCCGCGATCTCGCGATGGGGCCGCTCCTGGAGGACCGCCATCTCCAGGATCTCGGCGTCGCGACCGCCGAGGTCCTCGATCGCCCGCCGGACGGCGGCGCGCTGCTCGTCCGTGGCGACGATACGGCTCGGCGTCTCGGTGTCCCCGGGCTCGAGCGGGCGGACGCCGGACTGCGAGCGATCCCACGGACCGACCTCCTTGGCGACGTCGCGCCGCTGGGCGCCGTGGTGCCGACGGCGCGCACGGAGCTTCCAGAGTGCGGCCTCGTAGAGCCACTGCTTGAACTCCTGCTTGCCGCGGAGCTCCATGCGCCCGTCGACGACGTGCTCCAGCACGTCGCGGCACACCGACTGTGCGAGGTCCTCCGTGGACTCCTTGGCCAGCACGAGGTCCGGCGCACGGCGCCGCAGGAACCCCCGCAGGCCGGGCAGGTGCTCCGCCAGCAGCTCCTCGAGCCGCTCGGGGTCCGCCTCCGGTCCGTGCTCCGGATCCTGATCGGGGTCCTTCTGCCCGTCCCGGGTCACCTCGTCGCTGTCGTCGGAACCTTCCATCGCGCTGTTGCGTTCGAGCCTAGCATCGTCTTCCAGCACGGGCTTTGCCCAGAGATCAGCCCCCCCAGCGTATCCCCGCGGCCCCGTCCACCGACCCCATCGAGGAGATCCTGGCGACCTGCCTGCGGGAGTCTCCGGAAGAGCGCGTGGCGGCTCTGGAGGCGGCTTGCACCGCGTTCCCCGACCGGTCCGAGGAGATCCGGACGCGCTACGCGCTGCTGGCTCGTCTGGGACTCGACGGCGTCGCGTCGGCGGACGGCCCGGACACGCACGTCCCCAGGGTCTTCGACGGCTTCGAGCTGGGCGAGATCCTCGGCGTCGGCGGGATGGGCGTCGTGCACCGCGCGCGGCAGGTGGCGCTCGATCGGACGGTCGTCGTCAAGCTGATCCGCCCCGACCACCTGCACTTCGCCGGTGCGCGGGAGCGGTTCCAGCGCGAGGCCGAGGCCGTCGCCCGACTCCAGCACCCGGGGATCGTCCCGGTGCACCTCGTCGGCGAGTACGACGGCGTTCCGTACTTCGTCATGGAGTCCGTCGACGGCCTCTCGCTGGAGGACGTTCTGGAAGACGTCGCCGAGCGTGCCCCCGAGAGCCTCGACGGCGCGCAGCTCGCGCCCGGCCTCGCGGACCGCCGCTGGGCCGAGGCCGCGCTCGGGGTCGCGATCCAGGTCGCGGAAGCGCTCGAGCACGCGCACGAACGCGGGATCCTGCACCGCGACGTGAAGCCGTCCAACGTGCTCGTGACCGCGGAGGGGCGCGCGCGGCTCGTCGACTTCGGGCTGCACGCTGCGATCGAGGGCAGCCGCCGCGAGGGCCGCGGGCGGATGACCCGACCGGGATCGCGGCCGGGGACGCTCCTGTACATGGCGCCGGAGCTCCTGGAGCGCGGCCAGTACGACGTGCGCAGCGAGGTCTACGCCCTCGCGGCGACGCTCTACGAGCTGCTCTCGCTGCAGCCGCCGTTCCGCGGTGAGGACCGCAGCAGCACGGAGAGGCTCGTGCTGCGCGGAGGCGCCGACGCGATCCGGCCGCGCAACCGCACGGTCACCGCGGACGCGGAGGCCGTCGTTCTGAAGGCGCTGTCGGTCGAGCCGTCGCGGCGCTACGCGTCGATGGCGAGCTTCGCCGCCGATCTCGGCCGCGCGCTCGCCGGCGAGCCCGTCCAGGCCCGACCGGACGGGCCGCTGTACCGGCTGCGCCGCTGGGCCATGCGACAGCCGGCGCTCGCCACGCTCACCGTCGCGATGGCCTCGCTCGCGGTCGCGGCACCGACGGCGATCATCGTGCAGCAGACGCGCCACAACGCGGCGCTCGAGCGCTCACTGCGCGCAGAGCGCCAGGCCCGCGTCGCGGCCGAGGACCTGACGGCGTACGTCACGGACGTGCTCGACGCGACCGATCCCAACTTCGCGGACCCCGATCCGACGGTCCTCGCGATGCTCGATCGGTTCCGACGCAGCCTGGACGCGTCGCTGGGTGACGCGCCGGGTCGGCGCGCCGTGCTCTCCAACGTCCTGGGCCGGATCCACCACAACCTCGGACTGTGGGACGAGAGCGCGGATCTGCTGCGCTCCGCGGTCACCCTTCAGGAGGCCAAGCTCGCGCGTCTCCGCGCCGAGCGCGCGCCGGCGGCGGTCGAGCGCAGGACTCTCTGGCAGCTCTGCGAGGCCCGCGCGAGCCTCGCGCTCCTCGCGGAGACGCGCGACGACACGGCCGAGGCCCACGCGGTCCGGCTCGCGCTCGCCGACGACGTCGCCGAGCTGGAGGGCGAGGCGTCGTGGCAGGCCCAGGAGGCGCGCGCGCACGCGCTGCGGCTCGCGGCGCGCCTGCCGGCCGATCCGCTCCTGGGGTTCGAGCCCCCGGCGCCCGCCGACGTGCTCCCCGCCCTGCGTTCGTCGGTCGCCGCGATGGACGCGGCGGCGGACGTCCCGCCGTACTTCTCCGGCCGCGCGACCGGCGCGCTCGGCTCGTTCCTCGCGAACCGCGCGCTCCCCGCGAAGGGAGCGGTGCGGACGGCGCTGCTCGCGGAGGCGCGCGAGCTCCTGGAGCGATCGCGCGCGAGCCTCACCGAGGCCGGCCTGGCCGCGTCGCTCGACATGGCCAACGCATCGTCCGCGCTCGGCGTCGTCGTGCGGCTGCAGGGCAACCTCGACCGCGCCGAGTCGCTCTATCGCGCGGCGGCGGCGGTGTACGAGAGGCGCCTCCCGCCGCACGACCACCGCATCGGAGGGACGCTCGTCAACCTCGCGGGTCTGGTCATCGCGCGCGGCGAACCCGCCGAGGCGATCGAACCGCTCGAACGCGCGGTCGCGATCTTCACGGATCGCTTCGGCGCGGAGGGCTCGTACACGGTCCAGACCGAGGGCACGCTCCTCGGCGCGCTGTACCTCGCCGAGCGCAAGGAGGGTCTGGTCGAGCGGTACGAGGTCCTCCTCCCGCGCCAGGTCGCGTTGTTCGGAGAGAACCACCCCGTCGTCCGGACGAGCTACGAGCGCCGCGGCGCGCTCCGCCGAGACGGTGGCGACGTCGACGGCGCGCTCGAGGACCTGGAGACGCTTCACGCTCTGCGGATCGAGGCGCTGGGGGCGACGAGCCCGAGCGCGCTCGAGGTCGAGGCGATGATCGACGAGCTGCTCGCGCTCTGAACGCGGAATGACCGGTGCCCCGGACCGCGTGAGCGGCCCGGGGCACCGGTCGTCCGGCTGGTCGGACGAGTCAGTCCGCTCCGACGAGTCAGGGAACGAGCGTGAAGCGCAGGCCGTCGGACAGCGACACGTTGTTCCCGAAGCCGAACCCGCCGTCACGGCTGAGGAACTGCGCGTAGATCGTCACTCCCGCGGGCCAGCCCTGGCCGGCGAGGAACGCCTGCGTGATCGGCTGCGCGGCCACGCCGGTGCAGTCGGCCCCCGGCGCCCCCGCGGTGCCGCCGGAGAAGATCACCGGGCAGCGCTGCATGGTGCCGCCGACGCAGAGCGTGCCGCCGCCGTAGAGGACGATGTCGGGCGCGGTCCCCAGGACGAACAGGCCGTTCGCCTCGTTCAGCACCTCCGTGGCGACGAGCTCGAAGTCGTCCGGTCCGGAGATCGAGGGCGTGCCTCGCGTCGTGATCGTCGGCACGCAGCCCTGCGAGTTCGTCTTGCCGTTGCAGTAGACCGAGGTGCCGGCGAATCCGTCGACGAGGAGGATCCGGTTGCCGCCGCCGAAGGTCGAGAAGAGGAAGTCACCCGTGAGCGGATCGATGACGGCGCCCTCGGCGCCGCCCAGGCCGCTGATGAAGTCGCGTCGGGTCGACTCGATCGCATCCCCGTTCATGTCGACCTCGTACGCGCTCACGCGCCCCAGGATGAACTCCGACACGAGGACCGAGTCCGAGGGGAATCCGGGGTTGCCCGCGGCGACCCAGACGAGCCCCTCGGGGCCACCGCCCGTGTTGACGGTCGGGGTGACCGTGCCGATGTCGTACGTCCCCATGCCGTCAGGCAGCAGCTCGATGTCGTACCAGCCGCCGCCGTTGAAGCTGAGGATCTTGAAGGTCCCGGCGCCGTCGAAGCCGCTCGGGACGAAGTTGCACGTCCCGGTGCTCGCGGCGATACCGAGCGGCGTGAGCTCGATCTCCTTGTCGGGAGAGGTGCTCCCGGGGCGGTACTGCAGGAGGCGGTTGTCGGTGAACGTCGTGACGAATACGACCTCGTCGTCGTCGATCGCGAGCCCGCCGTCGATGCGCGGCGCGGTGAAGATCGACGTGCCGGGACCGGCGAATCCGGTGATGCGGCCGTTCGCGCCGCGCGTGACCGGGAGGGCGTAGACCTCGGCGCCCGGCTGGTTCGCGGCGCCACCGACCCAGATCGTGTTGGGGTCGTTCGGGTCGAAGTTGATGCCGCCGAGCGGCGCCGGGACGCCGACGGGTGTCCCGAGGCTGGTGACGTTGTAGTCGCCGCTGAAGTCGTTGCCGACGATCTGCGCGGACGCGGGTAGGGCGGTCAGGAGGAAGGGAAGGAGGGAGTGCAGTGCGTGTCGCATGTCGAGTGGTTCTGGCCGTGGCCGTCGTCGTGTCTCGGTCGAGATCGACCGGTGGCGTCGTGTGTCGCTGGAGCGACGAAGGTCCGACGCCGCGATGGGTGGGGTCGGTCGAATCGCCACGCGGGACGACGAACGTCGCCTCGGCGTGTTCGGATCGAAGGCGCCACCGGGCCGCTTGGGACGTTCGTGGCTCGATCCGGTCGATTCGGGCCGCTAGAAGGCGGTCCGCGACGAGACGCAACAGGAATCGGCCGATCGCTCGACGCAAGCCGCCGTAGGATCTGCCGCCCTGCGAGCCAGGCTGCCCACATGACGTCCCACCAACTCGATCCGATCCGGCCCGCGACGCGCTCCCGCTCTCGAGCAGGTGTGCTGCGGGGTCTCTCCCTCCCGGCCATCCTGATGACCGCGCTCGTCGCCGCCGCGTGCACCTCGACGCTGAACGTCCCGGCGGGGACCGGCCTGACTTCGCTCCAGGGCGCGCCCGAGACCGTCGCGGTCGCGCGCGAGATCCTCGAACCGCACGCGGTGGCGCTCTCCGAAGTCCAGATGCTCGTGGCGACGTGCGTCCGGCGCGAGACGATCGCCGCCACCGGAGCGCACCGGATCTCGGACGGCCCCCTGTTCGTGCGCCGTGCGCCGGCGACGACGCTCTTCCGTCCCTCGGGAACGCGGCGCCTGCAGATCCTGGAGAACGAGACCACGCGCCTCGTCCTCGACGCGAGCCGCAGGCACGCGACCCGCTGGACCTACGCCGTCAACCCGCGCGCGATCGCCGGCGTGGCGGCGATCCTCGTCGACGTCGACTTCCTCGCGCAGGCGTTCGTGGTGGAGTCCGCGGGCCCGTTCGAGGAAGAGCCCGCGCTCCAGCAGGTCACGTTCATCCCGAGCCCCGACGCGGGCCTCGCGACGGTCGAGCGACTGGAGATCGTCTTCGACCCGGACGAGGCGGTCCCGGTGGGCCTGCGCGTCATGGGCCGCGACGGCGCCGTCGTGGACTACGAGCTGAACACGCCGACGCTCGATCCGGTGTGGCGGAACCCCGAGGCGCGATTCACGCTGGACGTGCCGCCGAACTTCAAGATCAGCGAGCAGCAGGGTTGAGCGAGCAGTCGTCTCAGCGCCGGGGGCCTCAGCGTCCGAACAGGCGAGACGCGACCGCCGAACGGTAGCGCCCCAGGTTCAGCCCGGCGCGGCGTCGGCGCTGCATCAGCACGTCGAAGCGGATCGCCATGTCGCGCAGCTCGGACTCCATCCGCGCGCGCTCGTCGTCCTCGACCGCTGCGGCGATGAGGGAGCGGAGCGTCACCATCGACTTCTTGAGCTCCATCTCCTCCGGGAGGAGGCCCGCGTTCCGCAGGACGCGGTAGGCACCGCGCAGGTCGGCCGGGACGTTCGAGTCGTCGTCGAGGACGAGCGGCTTCCCCTTGCCCGGCAGGTCGTCGAACTGTCCCTCCTCGATCGCGTCGCGGATGCGCGCCTCGGCCAGGTCTCGGAAGCGTCCCATGGCCCTTACTTCATGGTCCAGGAACGCCGTCGCGCAAGGCCCTTTGGCCCGACTGTCGCACCGCGTCGACGAGGAGATCGACGTCCGCGGTTCGAGTGCGCCAGTTCGCGATCGCCGGGCGGAAGCAGACCACGCTGCGGTAGCGCGTCATGCCCACGTAGACCCGCCCGTCCTCCAGCACGCGCCGGCCTGCGTCGGCGTTGAGCGCGTCGAGGTCGCGCCTCCGGACGCCCTGGGGCGCGAGCCGGAACGGCACGACGTTCAGCTCGCCGTCGTCGACGAGCTCCAGGTCGTCCGCCTCCGCGATCCGCGACCGCAGGTGGGCGGCCAGGTCGAGGTGCCGCTCGACCATCTCGCGCACGCCGGCGCGACCGTTCGCGAGCAGCGTCGCGAAGACCGGCAGAGCGCGCGCGCGCCGGCTGCACTCGGGGACGAGGTTGGCGGGCACGCTCACCGCCCGCCCGCCGGAGGTCGACGGGGGCAGGTAGGGCGCCGCCAGGCGGAAGGTCTTCGCGAGGAGCGACTTCTCGCGCGCGAGCACGAAGCCGCAGTCGTACGGGACGTTCAGCCACTTGTGCGCGTCGGAGGCGATCGAGTCCGCGCGCTCGACGCCGCGTGCCAGTGTGCGAGTACGCGGCGAGACGCGGGCGAAGAGCCCGAAGGCGCCGTCGACGTGGAGCCAGGCGCCGTGCTCGGCGCAGAGGTCGGCCAGCTCGTCGATCGGATCGAAGCGGCCGGAGTTCACCTCGCCCGCCGTCGCGACGACGATCGCCGGGCCGTGCTCCAGCCCGGCGAGGCGCGCACGCAGTGCCTCGACGTCGAGCGTCCCGCGGTTGTCGCGCGCGAAGCGCTCGCACGACCCGCGGCCGAGCCCGAGCATCGCGAGCGCCTTCTCCACGCTGGCGTGCACGAAGCCGCTGGAGAGCACCGGGACGCGCGGGAGACCCGCGAGTCCCGACTCAGCGACGTCGACGCCGTGCGTCGCCCCCCACCACTGGCGGGCAGCGCCGAGCCCGACGAAGTTCGCGGTCGTCGCGCCGGTGGTCAGAGCTCCCGACCACGTGTCGGCGTCGAGATCGAACAGCTCGGCGAGCCAGCGCATCGCCTGCTCCTCCAGGTCGACGCCGAGCGGCGATCCTGTCGTCGACGACGCGATCTGGTCGACGGTCGACGCGAGCCAGTCCGCGGCGAGCGCCGAAGGCGTCACGCCCCCCACGACCCAGTGGAAGAACCGCGGGCCTGCGCTCGCGACCGAGCGCACATCGGCGAGATCTCGCAGGCGCTCGACGGCGGCCGTGTCACCGACGCCGCGTTCGGGAAGCGTCGCGAGCTCGGCCCGCGCTCCGCCGGCAGACACGCGCCGCTCCCCGACGCCCTCCAGGTAGGCGATCGACCACTCGGCGAGGCCGCGCAGCAGGTTCTGAACGTCGTCGTCCCTCGTCACGGCAACGAGTGTGCCAGCCCGCGCGAGACCGGGCGAGCGCGCTCGCGAACGTTCGAATCGTGCGAAGCCGCGTACGGTCGAACGCGAGATCCCGCTGGATCCGGCGCGGTAGTGACGCGTTCGCACCGGCCATCAAGTCCACCCTGTCCCTGATGCGCCGACTCCTCTGCCGCGAGGCCCATCGACCGGCTGCGAACGCGCGTTGCGCACAGGACCCACGTGGCCCACGACCGGGCCCACGCTGCCCCTATCGGTGTCCGCCATGCCCCTTTCTCGCCTTTCGATCGCCTGCCTCGCCTCCGCGGCCGCCGCCGCGTGTCTGACCTTCACGTCGTCCGACGCCGACGCCTCCGAGAACCTGTCGTTCTCGGCGCAGCGTCTCGAACAGCAGCAGGACATCTCACCCGGTGTTCCGGATCAGCACGGCTGCTTCGACCGGATCCCGATCTCGCCCGTCGCGACCATGACCACCGCCGGCGGAACGCTGTTCGGCCCGGTGATGTCGACGATCAGCATCTACTCGAACGGCCTGATCATCACCAGCGAGGCCTCGTACGGCGGCGCTTCCGCCGCCGGGACGGCGTTCGTCGATCCGGCCTCGGTCGAGAACCTCGCCCAGACCCTGCGCGAGTCCGGGGCGTTCGAGCTGTGCGACCAGAAGGACGACTTCTACGACGTCCCGCTGAAGACGGTCACGGTCTTCAGCGGCGGCCAGGACGCGAAGGCGCACACGTACAGCTACTACTTCGCCGAAGATCGGTACGAGCAGGCCGAGGACGCGATCCTTGGCTTCCTGATCGAGAACGTCCTGAGCCGCTGATGCGGCCCGGGTGCTCATGATGTTTCTGGCGCATCCTCTGACGAGGATGCGCGGGACGAGGATGCGCGGGACGAGGATGCGCTGTCAGCAGAGCCGGCAGTCCTCGCCGTGTCCGCAGACACCGTCGTCACCGCCGGTGTCTGCGGGCTCGGGCGGGGCGCCGGACGGATCGCCCGAGAAGTCGGGGATCGCGGGCTGCCCGCCCGCGGAGTCGAACTCCGGGGTCGGGAGCTCCTCCTTGAGGGTGAGCGGCTCGGCCGAGAGGATGGCCTCCGCGCCCTCTGTCGCCTTCACGCGACGGAGGAAGTCAGGCTCCTCCAGGAGCATGTCACGGCGAGCTCCTCGTTGCCGGGTGCCGCGAGATCGACGTCATCGTTGTCCGGGACGATGCGAACCGTCGGGCGATCGAGCGTCTGACCCGCGCGAAGGACGCGACCGAGGCGCCCGTCGGACAGGACGACGAAGCGCCCGGGCGGATACAGGCCGAGGGCGCGCGTGAAGGCCGACAGGACGCCGGGGTCGAACGCGCCGGGGTCCGAGTACAGGATCCGGAACGCGCGCGAGGGCGAGTACGGCGCCTTGTACGGCCGACGCGCGGTGAGCGCCTCGAAGACGTCGCACACCTGGATCAGCGAGGTCGCGCGGGACGACTCGAACCACTGCCGACGGTGCGGGTAGCCGCGACCGTCGAAGCGCATGTGGTGGCCCCACGCGGCGCCCAGGGCGACGCCGCTGACGTCCGAGCTGTCGAGCAGGATCTCGGCGCCGAGCTCGGGGTGCTTGGCGATGATCCGGCGCTCGTCCTGGTCGAGGCGTTCGGGCTTGTAGAGGATCTCGTCGGGGATCCGCCCCTTCCCGACGTCGTGCAGGAGCGCGGCCGCGCCGACCTCGGTCACGATCTCGCGCGGTGCGCCGATGTAGTCCGCGACGTACGTCGCGAGGAGCGCGACGCGCAGGGAGTGCTGGACCGTGAAGGCGTCGTACTCGGGCCGCTCGCCGAGCTGGAACAGGTCCGAGAAGCCCTGACGGGACGCCTCGTGGAGGTGCTCGCTCACCGTGCGAGCCTCGTCCATCTGGATCGCTTCGCCCTTGGCGGCGATCGCCATCGCCTGCTCGACGACGTGGGCGACCTCGCTCTGCACCGGCGCGGCGGTCTCGAGTTCGAAGCCCGCGGCCTCGTAGAGCTTCTCGGCCGCCGAATCGATCGCGAGCGACCAGGTCTTGTCGTCGTGCGGATCGAGCAGCCCGATCGCGATGATCCCGTTGCCGAGCAGCTCCATCCGCGCCGCCTCGAGCGGCATCGGACGGTCGAACGACGCGCAGACGAGCTTGACGAAGCGCACGACCTGACCGACGTTCAGGCCGTCCTCGAGCGCGATGCCGCCCGAGCCGATGACGCGCAGGAATGCGATCGCCGAGCGGCTCTGCAGCGAGGCCTGCATCAGCGGCAGGTCGCGGTGCACGAACAGACTGTCGTGCATCTCGACCACGATCGGGTTGCCCTGGTTCTCCAGCAGGCCTCCCTCGAGGGACTTGAGCAGCTTGCGCGCCGCATGCTCGACCTTGTAGGCCTCCGGTCCGGCCTCGAGCGCCGCGTCGATGGTCGAGGCAAGCTCGAGGAGGACGCTCTCCAGTCGTGTGCTCGTGATCATTCGCCCCACCCTCCGCTTCGAAGAGCCAGCTTCGCCGCGGTACGGCAGTCGGCGTTCCAGTGGCGTCCGAGGCCGCGGCGCTTGCTGAGCACGCCGCGGAGGAACTCTCCCGTCCTCTCGTGCTGCTTCAGCGTCGCCTCGGACCAGTCGTGCGCTCCGAGCCACTGGAGCGCGTGGATGACCCAGATCTCCGACATCTGCTTCGGCGGCAGGTCGGTCAGGACGTGGATCAGCATCTCGGTGATGAGCTCCTGGGAGCTCGACGAGACGAGGCCGCGTGGGTTCTCGAGCTGCTCCTGGAGGATCCCGGCGAGCGACTCGTAGTACTGGCGGACGGCGTAGACGAGGCAGCGCACGCCGTCGTCGGCGGGCGGCGAGCGATGGAACGCCGTCATGACGATCGGACCGATCACGGCGTGCGCCTCGGTCGCCATCATCCGGGCGAAGAGCCGGCGGAAGAACGGCTGGTCGATCTCGAACGACTCCTCGGTGACGCGCCGCTCCGCGATCGCGGGGAGCTGCGTCAGGCGAAGCACGGCGCGGTCGAGCGTCACGTCGTCGACCTGGCTGAAGGCCTCGTCGAGCCGGGTGCGGCGCCCGCGGATCGAGAGAAGGTGCTCGTCGATCGCGTGCGGCCAGAGCGCCTCCAGGCCCTGCGGCGTGGCCCGCGTCGCGATCTCCGCATACGCATCGGACAGCGGGTAGAGGCTCCGACGAACGACTGGTGCGATCCGGGGGAGGACGGCGTCGAGGCGCTCGAACGGGACGATCTCGATGGCGTCGGCGATCACGCCCTGGACGAAGTCGCGCCGACTGGCCTGGTCGACCTCGGCGAGGACGACGTCGACGCGACGGACGAGCGAGGCCGAGATCTCGGACGCGCGGAAGAGCAGCTCGTGGAGGAGGATCGATGCCTCCTCCAGCGGATGGACGGTCGGCAGCTCGAGCTGGGCCATGCGCGGGCCAGCCTCGACCTCTCCCAGCGCCTTGCAGAGCTCGGTGAGGTTGATGCCGTCGCCGCCCTCCTGCTCGTGGGCGACCGGGTCGGCGCCGACGCGGTCGATCCCGTCCAGGCCGCTGCCCAGGGTGGATTTCGTCGCGTCGATCGCGGCCTCGAGCGCCTCGTAGTCGACGGCGCGTCCGGCGAGACCGCCGAAGACGTCGTCGAGTGCTTCCGTGCCCGCGGCGAGCACCTCGTCCAGCGATAGCCGTCGCGCATTCGCGGGCGGCATCGCAGCGAGGCTAGCGGGGTCGAGAGGCTCCTGAGGACTCACGAGAGTGCGGTGGGATCCCCTTTGTGGGGGGGGCAGGTGGGGTGACAGGCCACCCGGCTCCACGAGCCGGGGTCCACAGGCCCTATCGATCCGTCCGCTTGTGGGACCTGAGGGTGAACCACCACTCTTCGCGGCCCCTCCCGCCTCCCGGCCCGAATCGCACTTCAGGCATCGCCCAGGGGCTCTGGAGTGACCCTGGAGGCCCCAGTCGAGGAGATCGACGCGGTAGCCTCGTCTCGATGCAGAGCAAGGCCACGACCGTGAAGCAGTACCTCGCCGAGCTGGAGCCCGACCGGAGGAAGGCGATCGAGGCCCTCCGCAAGGTCATCCGGGCCCACCTCGACTCCCGCGTGAAGGAGTCGATGCAGTACGGGATGATCGGCTACAGCATCCCCCACTCGGTGTACCCGGACGGGTACCACTGCGACCCGTCGCAGCCGCTGCCGTTCCTCAGCCTCGGTTCGCAGAAGCGCCACATGGCGCTCTACCTGTTCTGCCTCTACGTGGACGGGGACGAGGTCGCCAGGTTCGAGGCGGACTGGAAGGGAGCGGGGAAGAAGCTCGACATGGGCAAGTCCTGCGTCCGGTTCAAGAAGCTGGACGACGTGCCCCTCGACGTGGTCGGTGACGCGATCGCCCGGATGGACGTCGACCGCTTCATCGCGGAGTACGAGGCGACGCTGGCGGGGACGGCCCAAAGGAAGGCAACGAAGAAGAAGGCGACTCGGAAGAAGGCTGCGAGCAAGAAGACGGCGAGGAAGACCGCCAAGAAGGCCTCGAAGAAGAAGGCCACCTCGACCAAGAAGGCTGCCGCCCGCAAGAAAGCCACGAGCAGGAAGAAGGCCTGACCCCGATGCGAGAGATCGACCTCCCCTCCGACCCCGAAGCCGCCGTGACCGCCCTCCGTGACGCGTCCCGCGAGGCCGACGTGGTCGTCTTCAAGAAGAGCCCCATCTGCCCGGTCAGCACCCGCGCGGAGGGCGAGTTCCGGGCCTGGGTCCGCGGTCTCGACGAGGGCGACACGACCCGCATCGCCTTCATCGACGTCATCGCGGAGAAGCCCCTGGCGCGGGGCCTGACCGCGGCGCTCGGCGTCCAGCACCAGTCCCCGCAGGCGCTCTGGTTCCGCGGCGGCGAGCTCGCGTGGCACGACAGCCACGGCAGCCTGACGCGCGAACGCTTCGCCCAGGGCTGAGGCCGAGCGCGTACCGTGGGGCCGCCATGACCCACACCCGACGTCAGATCCTCGCCGCCTGCGCCGCCGCCCCCGTCCTCACACTCCCCGCGACGGCGTGCGAGTCGACGCCCGAGGGCCAGAGCGGCTCTCGCCGCTCCCGCCCGCTCCAGGCGACGCTGGTGCTCGTCCGGCACACCGAGAAGGACACGGACGATGCGGTCGACCCGAGCCTGTCGAAGGCCGGCGTCGAGCGCGCGAAGGACTTCGCGCGCACGTTCGGCGCGACCGGCGTCACGGCCCTCGTCCACACGCAGTACAAGCGGACGCGCGACACGCTCGCGCCGCTCGCGAAGGCCTGCGAGGTCGAGATGGAGGAGATCAGCGCCCAGGACATGGAGGGCCTGCTCGACCGACTCCAGGGCGCCGGCCCCGACGAGGTCATCGCCGTCGCCGGGCACTCGAACACGATCCCCGCGATCGCCTACGCGTTCGGCGCGGACCTGCCCGAGCTCGACCCGGAGAGCGTCAGCGACCGGAAGCCGTTCGGAAACCTGCCGCACGGCGCCTACGACCGCGTGCACGTGCTGACGCCGGGCGGCAAGACCGCCCGGCTCGTCGAGCTCCGCTACGGCGCGCCCAGCTGACCGCTGCATCCTCGTCAGAGGATGCGCCAGAGACATCCCCCGCGCATCCTCGTCAGAGGATGCGCCAGCAACATCCTCCGGCCCTGAACAGAACACGCCCGAGCGATACCTGCCCAAGCCCTGACCCGTGCCCGGCTACCGCTACTGGTACGTGATCGACAGCCCGTCCGTGAAGTTGGACGTCGGCTGGCCCATCGCGGAGTCGCGGAACCAGGCCTGGAAGTTCCAGGTCTGCCCCGGAAGCACCTGCTGCGGCGGGTTCGTCGGGATCGCGTCCAGGTCGACGTCGATGGAGAACGAGCCACTGAGGCCGGAGTTCTGCACCTGGGCCGCGAAGCGCGCGACGCTACCGCCGATGCAGAGGTTGCCGGCGCTGCCGCCGGGTCCGACGACGAAGTCCTGCGTCATCGACGCGACGAAGTAGCCCGCGCTGTTCGTTGGCAGGGACGAGGCGATGAGCGTCAACTCGCCGTCGGTCGCCGCGCTGCTGCCGACAGCCGAGATCACCCCGGGGGCTCCCGAGGCGTTCGCCACGGCCGGCCCGCAGTAGTTCGTGCCGAGGTCCGGCACGCTGCTGCCGTTCGCAGGGTCGCTGCCCGCGTCGAGCTCGTCGCGGTCGAGAAAGCCGTCCTCGTCGCGATCGACGCCGATCCGCTGCTGTGCGCCGAACGGAACGACGGTCAGCGTGAGCGGCGCCGCGGGCGTCGCGGCGTTCAGGAGGTCGAGCGCGGGCAACTGCTCGGCGATACGGTCCTTCTGGAACGAAGCGCCGCCGAGGTATGCGTACCCGCGCGGCGTCCCGGCCTCCAGGCCGCGCGCGACGAGCCCGACCCGCGCGAGGTCGGCCTCGCTCTGCATCGCGGTCACGAGGTCGATCACCGCCTGCGGTGCGTTCGCCCAGTCCGTGACGGTCACCTGGGTGCCGACGCCGGCGTGGGTGTCCTTGCTCTCGGTTCCGGGCGGGAACAGGATGTTCGTCGCCGAGCCCTGCGGAAGGTCGGAGCCGCTGAAGGCCAGCATGAATGCGGTCATGTTCGCGATCGGCTGGTCGCCGATGAACTCGAACGCGCTCGCGGAGAGGAAGTGCACGAGCGACGAGATGCTCCCGTCGTGGAGGAACCCGAAGCCGGCCTGCACCTCGGTCTGGGTAAGGTCCATCCCGACCTTCTTGTAGAGGTTCCGGAGCTGCGGGACCTTGATGTTCCGGTTGGTCGACCCGTCGACCGACACGAGGCCGTGGTTCGCCGCTCCGTCCGGACCCGGCGGGAACGGGACCCACTGCCCCCCCTGCCACCTCGCGTTCGGCCCCATGCCGGTCGGCATGGTGTGGCACGTCACGCACGCGAGGTTCCCGTCGAGCGTTGCGGGCGGCGTGTAGCGGTTGAGAGCGTTCTGCGCGTTGCCGGGGGGCATCGGCGTACCGGGGGGCGAGAAGCGGCCGACGCTGAAGTGGCCGGGCAGCTCGAGCGCGGTCGGGAGCTCGTTCTCGAACGTGCGGTACGGATTCGGCGGGAAGTGGATCGTCGCGAGGAAGGCCTCGAACTCGTCGACGTCGGCCGGCGTCGGCTCACTGTCGTCACCCTGGAGGTGCGTGAACGCGCCCGCGAAGCCGTGGAGGCTGTCGCGGTCGCCGCGCCAGTGCAGCGGCTCCTTGCCGATGATGTCCTGGAGCGTCTGCGTCGTCATCGGCCCCTTCATGGGGTGGAAGTCCTCGAACCCTGTCGTCAGGCCGGGGAGCCCCATCCCGAGGTTCAGGTGGTTGTCGGAGAGCATCGCACCGCCGGGGTCGCCGAGGTCCCACGCCATCCGGTCGGTCTTCGAATCGACGTGGCACGACGCGCACGCGACGTGACCGAGCCCCGAGGTCTCGTGCGTCCCGTACAGGTGCTTGCGGCCGATCTTGATCGCTGCCGGCGAGGGATCGTGGAACGCGACGCGCGACGTCTCCGTCGCGGACAGCAGGTCGAGGGTCGAGACGGACGAGTCGAACTTGTTGACCACGAACGCGCGCCGGCCATCCACGGCGATCCCGGTCGGACCCTCGCCGACCTCGATCGGCGTCCCGACGCGCGCACCGGCGCCGTTCAGCACGACGACGTTGTTCGAGCCCATCCCGGTGACGTACGCCCGGGCGCCGTCGGCGGACCACGCGATGCCGCGCGGATCACCGATCGACAGCGCTCGCGTCGCCGGCGGGACGTTGGCGGTCTGGTAGTCGAGGTGCGGGTTCAGGTCGAACAGCCCGGCCTGCCCGCCGGCGACGTTCACGGCGGCGAGGCGAACGCGCAGGAACACCCCGTTGAGGTTCGGCTCGAACCGGACCTCGTTCGTGCAGTCCGTCCCGACCACAGTCACGAAGCCGGTGTTCGGGTGCACGGCGAGCGCCATGTTGATGTTCATCAGGCGATCCGCGTACGTCACCGCGAGCGTCGTCGTGTCGATCACGGCGATGTCGTGGTCCGTCACGTTCCAGCCCACGGGTCTGTCGGAGCGCGCCGCGTTCGGGCCGCTCACGAGATCGGTCCAGTCGCCGCCGTTGTCGTCCTTCCAGCGGTCGAGCTGGTCCTTCTTGACGATGAGCCCGACGGGGGGCGGAGCCGGATTGCCGGGCGTCATCGGAGGCACGAAGTTCGCGCCGCTGTTCGGCGGCGGGTTCTGGCCGCCGTAGGGACCGAGCGGATCGGAGACGACGTTGCGCAGCGCGAGGATGCCCGCCGCCTGGTCGAGGCCCCCACCCAGGATCGTCGACCCGTTGCCGGACTCGAAGACGGCGACGTAGATCTCGCTGCCGTCGGCGCTGACCGCCATCGCGCGTGGCTCCTCACCGGCGATCGTGAGCACCGACACGGGCGCGCCGAGCGCGACCGGGTCGAACACCTGGACGAGGCTCGGCTGCGCGCACGTGACGAAGGCGCGCTCCGGCGTACCGGCGAAGACGACGTCGGCGGGCTCGTCCTCCGTGTCGATCGTCGCGACGACCGCCTGCAGCGTGAGGTCGATGACGCTGACCGAGTCCGAGAGCCCGTTGACGACCCACACCTCGTTCGCGGTGCGCTGGCGGACCGAGACCGGGTCCAGCCCGACCGGGACGTCGAAGAGCGGCACCGGCTCGGCGCCGCTGACGTCGAACACCTCGAGCCGGTTGTCCGGGGTGTTGCAGACGAACAGCCGCTGGCCGGCGGCGTCGAGCGCCAGCGGAGACACGTGCGGCGTCTCCCAGTTGGTGAAGGACTGCTGGCGCGCTGAGAGGGGCGATGCGGCCGAGACGGCGGCCGCGAGGACGACGGGCAGAGCCGTCGCCCAGAAGGAGGGGCGCATGACGTCCGGGGAAGGGGTGGGGACAGCGTTCCGGGACTGCGGGGCAGGGTGCTCTAGATTGCACCGGATCCGAGAATCCGCGTGGCCATCGAGCCGTCACCGTCTCGGGGAGAGTTTCCAGCGGAGACGCACGGCGGCCGGGTCGTCGTCCGTCCCGACCTCGGCGGACAGTTCGTCGCGGGTGCGGCGGTAGAGGATCCGCGTCGGGAAGTCGTGTTCCGGATTCGTGAAGAGCACGTGGGCCCGGCCGCGCTCCGCCTCGGCGAAGCGCGTCGGCGGCGTGCCGCCGGGCTGGGCCAGCAGGACGAGCCGCGCTCCCTCGCGCTCGATGCGCAGGAACTCGAAGCTGCCGCCGCGGTCGGAGCCCGGGACGAACGAGCGCGTGACCCCGAGCATCCGCCCGCCCGCGGGCTCCAGCCAGATCTCCTCGGAGACCACGACCTGCCCTCCGCGCCGGCTGCGTGAGACCCAGCGACCCGGCAGCCAGTCGAACGGATCGTCGGAGCGCACTTCGGGGCGGCCCGTGGAGACGACGTGCAGGCCGATCTCGGAGTAGACGCCGATGTCCCGCCACCCGTCGAAGTCCTGGTCGTCGAGGCCGTACACCTGGCGACCGACCCGGGACTCGCTGCCCGGCTCCCCCCACACGCCGACGATCGGATCGCCGGTCGCGCCGGAGGTCACCCACGCGCGCCCGGGCGTGGCCTTCGAGCCGTCGCCGCCGGCGCCAGACGCGAGCGTCCGCTGGAGCGCCTCGGCCAGGGACCGGTTCGCGAACGCGTCGAGCGACTCGTCGTTCGGGAACGCGAAGACGGCGTCGCTCCACGCGATGTCGTCCACGCCGTCCCCGTCGATGTCCCCGATGGCGCGATCGGCCTTGGGCTCTTCACTCGCCTCCAGGGGCGCGCCATCGCGCCCGGAGAGCAGGCGGCTGCTCATCCGGAACTCGTCGTCCTGGAGAGCGACCCAGACGTCGTCGACTCGATCGCCCGAGCGGTCCTCGCCGGCGACGATCCCGACGGGCCGCCCGCCGTCTCCGTCGAGCTTCGCGCGCCAGACCTCGTCCCACGTCGACGCCGAGAGCACGACCACGTCCGGCTCGGCCCGATCGCAGTACGCGAGGTCGCGGAGACCGTCGCCGTCGACGTCACCGACCCACGCGTAGCACCACGGCTCCTCGGCCGCGCCGGTGAGGCCGTGCAGGACGTCACCCGTGCGCCCCGACCGGACCTCGATGCGGGTGCTCCCCGAATCGCTGGGACTCGGATCCCGAGGCTTCAGCGCGATGTCCCGGACGCCGTCGCGGTCGAGGTCGTCCCCCACGTGCCAGGACATCACCTCGGCGAACGGGCGCAGCGTCTCTCCGGTTCCACCCTCGAAGACCACCAGCTGCCCGTCCTTCCGAGCGACGAGCTCCGACACCTCGTCCCCGTCGAGATCGCCGATCGTCGCGACCCGACCCGTGACGCCCTCGAGCGTGAAGAGCGCATGACGGAGGAACGTCGGACGCGAGCGCGGGTCGTGCTCGACGTCCTGGGCGAGGGCGAGGATGGCGGCGAGGGCGATCATGGCGGCGTGCGAGAGAGCTTGCACCACATCGTAAGCGTCGATCGGGCAGAATGCCGCGCTCTCCCATGCAGCACGCAATCCTCCTCGCAGCGGCGGCGCTCTTCTCAGGATGCGCCGCGACCGACCCCCTTCCCTCCTGGCGCGAGGGCGAGGTCAAGAACGGCATCGTCGACTTCGTCCAGCGCGTCACCGACGAGAGCGGTCCCGATTTCGTCCCCGCGGGCGAACGCGTCGCGACCTTCGACAACGACGGGACGCTGTGGTCCGAGCAGCCCGCGTACTTCCAGCTCCTGTTCGCGATCGATCAGGTGCGGGCGATGAGCTCGGATCGGCCGGAGTTCCTGGACGAGGAGCCGTTCCGCTCCGCGGTCGAGGGCAACCTCGACGGCGTCGTGGCGTCGGGCAAGGAGGGCCTCCTGGAGCTCGTCATGGCGAGCCACGGCAACACGACCACGGACGAGTTCGCCGCGATCGCGCGCGAGTGGATCGAGACCGCCCGGCACCCGACGACGGCCAAGCCGTACACGCGGATGGTCTACCAGCCGATGCTGGAGCTGCTCGACTACCTGCGCGCGGAGGGCTTCGAGGTGTTCATCGTCTCGGGCGGCGGCATCGAGTTCCTCCGCGTGTGGGCCGAGGACGTCTACGGCGTCCCGCCCCAGAACGTCATCGGCAGCGCGATCGCCATGACGTTCGAGTGGGACGACGGGACGCCGATCCTGATGCGCCAGCCGAAGATCGACTTCATCGACGATGGCGCCGGCAAGCCCGTCGCGATCCAGCGCCACATCGGGCGCCGGCCGATCGCCGCGTTCGGCAACTCCGACGGTGACCTGGAGATGCTCCAGTGGACCGCCGGCGGCGACGGCCCGCGCTTCATGGCGCTCGTCCATCACACCGACGGCGACCGCGAGTGGGCGTACGACCGGGAGTCGCACGTCGGCCGGCTGCGCTGGGCGCTCGACGAGGCGGCCGAGCAGGGATGGACGGTCGTCGACATGGCGCGCGACTGGGAGACCGTGTACGCGCCCGCGAAGGACGAGTAGCGCCGCTCGGGGCTCGGTCGTGCGCGCGGAGATCATGGGCGACCGCGGCGACGGGCCGGCGCTCGTCTTCGTCCCGGGGATCGACGGGACGGGCGAGCTGCTGCTCGGCACGGCCGCGCGCCTGGAGGCGGCCTTCCGGCTCGTCCGCATCCGGTACGTCGACGAGGGCGACCGCGGTTCGATCGAGACGTACGAGCGGCTGGCGGACACGCTCGCGGAGAGCCTCGAGGCCGCGGGCGTCGACACCGCCGTCGTGCTGGCGGAGTCGTTCGGCGGCGGCGTGGCGCTGCACCTCGCGCTGCGGCACCCGGAGCGCGTCCGCGCGCTCGCGATCGTCAACTCGTTCTGCTGGTACCCGCGGCGGTTCCGGCTGTGGCTGTCCGCGGTGACGTTTCCGTTCGTGCCGAAGCGCCTGATGCTGCTCGGGCGCCGGCTCTTCCAGGATCGGATCTTCTTCCGCCCGCGCCGCGACGCGGACGCGGAGGCCGCGTTCCGCGCCGTCCCGCCCGCCTTCATGCGACCGGGCTTCGGCGCGCGCCTCGACGCGGTGCGCGTGCTCGATCTCCGGGAGCGGCTCGCCGAGATCGACGTCCCGGTCGAGCTCTACGCGTCGAGCCACGACGCGGTGGTCCCGGCGCAGGCCGCGATGCAGACGCTCGCGCGCGGGCTCCCCCGCGCGCGACTCACGACGCTGGAGCGGGCGAACCACATGGTCCTCCCGCTCGCCGAAGAGCCGTGGCCCGAGCGGCTCGGGGCCCTCGCGGACGAGGCGGATCAGCCGGCGGCGAGCCCGCGGTAGAGCCAGACACCGCTGACGCGCTTCGCAGACGGCCGAAGCTCGCCGATCTCTCCGAACAGCGCCCTCATGCGCTCGCCGATGGCCTGGTACTCCTCGCTCTCGTAGAAGGCCTCGTTCGCCGCGTCTTGCTCGTCCTCGTCGAGGTCCTTGATCCGCTCCGCGTGGCTGCGGAAGAGCTCGGAGAGCTTCTTGCTGAGGTCGGCCTCTTCCTCGTCGAGTTCCGCCAGGCGCTTCTTCTGCTCGGCGGAGAGCTTCGGCTGCTTCGGCGCGTGCTGGTAGTGCCCGCCGACCACGAGGTCGAGCTGGCCGTCCGCGTCGTAGTCGAGCACGTCGACGTACCAGTCGGTCGTCGGCCCGCTCACTCCGGCGTCCGAGGTCTTCGCCGCCGCGTGCAGGACGACGGGCGCTGCGAAGGCCGGCGCATCGGTCTTCCCGGTGTTCCGGTACAGCGTCGCGCCGCCACCGAAGCTGCCGCACACGAGGTCGTCGAGGCCGTCCCGGTCCCAGTCGACGATCTTTGCCGCCGTGAGACCGCCGGGCACGTTGAACTCCCTGCCGCCCGCCGTCAGGAGCTCGTTCACGCCGGTGTACTTCGCCTCCATGGCCGTGCCCTCGTTGCGCTGGAGGTACAGCCGTCCCTCCTTCGCGCCGAGCAGGAGGTCGAGGTCGCCGTCGGCGTCCCAGTCCATCGCGACCGCCGACACGAGGTGGTCGTCGGGGTTCTTCTTGCCCTCCGGGCTGCGGTCGACGTTGTCGTACTTGTTCGCCTCCATGTCGTAGTAGAGCGACAGGGCGATCTTGCGGCCCTCGGCGTCGAGGACGTGCTCCGGCTCGTGCCAGCCGCCCTCCTTGCCGCGCACGACGAAGGCGTGACCCTCGAAGGTCGCGGTGACGATGTCCTGGTGGCCGTCGGCATCGAGATCTGCAAACTGCAGATTCATGCCGATGCATCACCAGTTGTTCAGCTTGATCGGCTCGCCGCCGACCTTCATCGACTGCGCTTCTCTCCACGCCGTCGCGGGGCCTTCGGGGTCGCGCTCGGAGATCGTGATCGTGCCGAAGATCTCGCCGATCAGGAGCTCCAGCGCACCGTCGCCGTCGACGTCGTGCAGCGCGGGCGAGGGGTAGAGGATGCCGGTGTGCTCGGAGCCGCCGGCGGTGAGCTGAACGGGCGGGGCGAAGCGTGCCTTCGGCGCTTCGGCCTCGACGCCGAGGCCAGCGGACGCGACGAGGAGCGAGGTGACGATCATGTCGGTCTCTCCGGGAAGGGGTGAGCCCGCATGCTACCCCTCGATCGAGACCTCAGGCGCCGTACTTGCGCGCGTAGTACGACCCGCCGAGCGGCGTCGCGGGCTCACGGTCCTGGAGCACGACCGGGCGGTCCTCCAGCGACACCTGCCAGCCCGGGGGGAGCTCCAGGAACGGGCCAATCTCCGGCCGTCTGCAGAAGAGGTCCCAGAGACTCCGGTACTCGAGGTTGCTCGGGTCGTTCACGTCGAGCGTCGAGCCGTGCGCGCCGAAGTACCACCCGGACGCCTGCCCCTCCTCGCCCGTCATCCGATCGAAGAACCAGTCGATGTGCTGGTCGAGGTCGCGCACCACGAGCGCCGCCTGCGCGCACTGGCAGGGGCTCGACTCGATACCGAAGCTGTCGACGAGATAGCGCTGGGCCGCGATCAGGTTGAGAGCGTCCGAGCAGTCATCGACGAACACCATCGGGCTCTGCCCGGGACGCGGGGCGCACATCCGGCAGCCGCGCGAGTCGACGCCGACGCGGAACGTCATCCAGCCGACCTCGACGGTCTCCCCGTCCCGGAATCGCGCGCCACGCTCGACGTACTCGTCGATCCAGCTCCGCACGAGGTCGTGCGCGGGCTGCATGGCCCTCGGCGCGTGCAAGGTCGGCACGTGCAGCGTGTCGGACATGGTGTCTTTCCCCCTCGATCGAACCGGTGTCCAGGGCAGGCCTATCGACGCGATCCGCCGGCCCGGCTGGAGCGTCTCCCCGGGCTTGACACAGCCCTTGCACGGCGTGCCGCAGGTCGGGACGGGCGCACCCTCGCGAGGTTTCTGCGATCTTCCCGAGGTGAGCGCGCGTCGCGCCGCGACCTCCCCCCCGCGTCCCGTCCCGCGCCTCGCACCCCCTCGCCATGAGTCACGCCGCCACTCCCTCGCCCGCCCCTCGCGACCTCGCACTGGAATCCGCGCTCGTCGAGCACGGGCCGTTCCTGCGCCGGCTCGCCTGCGCGCTCGTCCGCGACGAGCACGCCGCCGATGACCTCGTCCAGGACACCTGGGCTGCGGCGCTGCGTCAGCCGGGAACGGCGGCGCGGTCCAGGGCCTGGCTCGCGACCGTCCTGCGCCGGCGGGCGATCTCCCAGCGCCGCCGCGACGGAGCCGCCGATCCTGCGGCGGTCGCTCGCGAGCGCGCGGACGCCGCGCCCGCCGCGGACGACGTCGCCGTCACCCTGGAGCGCGAGCGCGTGCTGCACGACGCGATCGAGGGGCTCGACGAGCCGTACCGAACGGCGGTGTTCCTGCGCTACCACGAGGAGCTGCCCCCGCGCGCCATCGCGAAGCGCCTGGGCGTCCCGGTCAAGACGATCGACACGCGTCTCGCCCGGGGACGCGCGCTCTTGCGCGAAGACCTCGACCGCCGCTTCGGCGGCGAGGACGACTCGCGCTCGGCGTGGATGGCCGCGCTCGCACCGCTCGCATCCCCGGAGTTCGCCGCGACCGGAGCCGCGGTGTCCTCGCCCGCCTTCCTCGGAGGTCTGTTCGCCGTGAAGCTCGTCGCCGCCGCGTCCGTCGTCGCCCTCGTCGTGTGGTTCCTGTCACCGAACGGGGGCAGCTCGGAGCCAGTCCAGCCGGCGCCGGACCTCGCCACCGTGGCCTCAGCAGCCGCCGGTCCGGTCGAACCTTCCGCGGCGACCTCGGCGCCCGCGCTCGCAGCAGCGGCCCCTGCCGCGACGGTCCGCGAAGGTGTCGTCGCGCCGACGGTGTCCGCCGCGACCCAGGGCGCGTCGGTTACCGTCGTGGTCACGGACGAGGCTGGCACGCCGATCGTGAACAGGACCGTGCTCCTCGCGGGGCCGGACGGCCTCGGGCGTCGAAGCGACTCCATTCGACGCCGCACCAACACGGAGGGGCGCACGGCGTTCGAGGGTCTCGCCCCGGGGCGCTACAGCGTGTACGACGCGCGTGACGCGAAGCTGGAGTGGATCGAGCTCGCGGCTGACCAGGCGCTCGTCCTGGAGTGGCGGCTCGACGACCAGCTAACGATCCGCGGTCGCGTCACCCTCGCGGACGGCTCTCCCGCCGGCGACGCGACGATCTGGATCGGCCCGACGAAGGGAAGCGCTCCGCTGCTCCTTCCGCTCAGCCGGGCCGACGCCGGCGGTAACTACGTCATCACCGCATCCAACCGTGCGCACATCCAGGCGTCGCTCCCCGGGCACCTCCCGTCGCAGATGTTCTTCGCATCGGACGTCCCGGAGGTCGAGCCAGGCGTGCGGGCGATCGACCTAGTCCTCGGCCCTGCGGGGCGGACGATCTCGGGTCAAGTTGTCGACACGTCGGGCGCGCCCATCGAGGGGGCGTCTGTCGTCGCGGGCCCACGCGGCGGCTACGGGCAAAGGAGCAAGGGCTACGCCCCGCATCCGGTGACCGTCACGACGGACGCCGACGGACGCTTCGAGTACGGGCAGGCGCTACCGGATGGCGACCAGACGATCGCGGCGTTCGCGCCCGGGTTCGCGGCGCGGCGCGAGGTGCTCGCAGCGGGAGGACCGAACGTCGTCGAGCTCGTGCTCGGTGGAGGCGCAGACGTGCGCGGCGTCGTACTCCGGCCGGACGGCACGCCGGCAGCGAAGGCCGTGGTCCGGATCGTCGACCCGAACGACCGGCCGCTTCGCCCGTCCCTCGTTCCCTCGCACACGATCACGGCGGACTCGGACGGTCGGTTCTCCCTCGCACTGGTCGGGCCGGGCGCGCAGCGCGTCCACGCACGGTCCGATCACCGGGAGCCGCTGGCACGCGCCAGCGAGGACGTCGCCATTGTGGCGGGGGAGACCTACGACCTCACGCTTCGGCTCAGCGACGAGCCGGCGATCGCAGGGCGCGTCGTCGACCGCGACGGCCTCGGCGTCGAGGGCGTTCGGATCCGGGCACAAGAGTCCCTCATGCGAACGTCGCATGGAACGAGCGTCAAGACCGCTGCCGACGGGAGCTTCCGCCTCACGTGCCTGGAGGAGATCCAGTACGGGCCGCAGCTCTGGAGGATCGAGGCGTTCGTGATCGAGGGCAGGGCGATGCAGGTCTTCGGCTCGAAGGACGACATCGCACCTGGCACCGACGACGTCCTGCTGACGATCGATCGCCCGGTGACCGCCAGCGCGTACCTGGAGGGCCGCTTCGTGCCCGAGCCGGGCGAGACCCGGATCCCCGCGGACACGAGCTTCACGCTCTGGCGGGAGGACACGAACATGGGGTCCACGCTGACGTACGAAGAGGACACGGGACGGTTCCGCGTGGGGCCGCTGCTCCCGGGCGCGCACCGCGTGACCGGCCGTCGTCAGGACACGGTCGTGCTCTGCCGCTCGGGCCTGATGGTGCAGGCGGGTGAGACGGCGGACGTCGGCGACCTCGTGATGGGCACGGGGGGACGCGTCGAGATCACCGGCTCCCTCGAGGACGACCTGGGCGCGCCAGCGTCAGCGATCGAACAGCTCCTCGGCGGCATCCAGGTCACGATCACGCACCGCGGCCGCACGGTCTGGCTCGACCGGGAGGACGGTCGGTGGGTGTCGAACGAGCTCGTCGAGCCGGGGACGTGGGAGCTGCGCGGCGACGGGGAGCGCACGGTGTTCCCGTTCGTGTCGATCGACGTCACCGACGGCGAGACCACGACCCGCGACGTCGTCCTGCGCGTCGGTCAGAACCCGCGCATCGTGGTGACGATGCCGGACCCGGAGACCTGGAGCCGCGCCCGGGTCACCGCAACCGACTCCGCCGGTACGCTCGTCGCGGAAACCGAATGGCAGGAGCAGAGCGGCCTGGAGGACCCGACGACCGCGACGTTCCGCCCGACGATCCCATTCGGCGAGGTCACCCTGACCGTCGAGACCGACACCGACGTCGGCGCGACGAAGTCGCTGACGGTGCCGGACCTGCGCACCGAGTTCCTGCAGCTCGTCGAGATCGACGCGCGGTAGCGCGCGCGATCAGAGCACGACGAGCGGCACCGAGTTCGAGTACTGGACCTGCCCGGGCCCGTCCGACGCGACGCCCTGGAGGTAGAAGATCGTCCCGGTCGGCCAGTTCGCCGGGATCGTGATCGGGACGCGCGCCTCGCCGGTCGACGGCAGCGGGGACACGTCGATCAAGCGGCCGTCCGTGGTAAGCCGCTCGATCACCGACCCCGGCCGCTCGAGCACGAGGGGCGCGCGTCCGAGGAAGATCCCCGCGTTCTCACCCGGCATCCCGCGCAGGACGAGCTCGACGGTCGCGCCGGGGGTCACGGTCCCGACGAGTCGGAGGACCGGGTCCTGGACGGGCGTCTCGATGACGGTTCCGCTGGTGACGATCGGCGAGGGGTTGAACTGCACGCCGGAGTGACGGACGAGTCCACCGGTCGCGTCGAGAGAGCGGCCGTCGAATCCGTTGTAGCAGGGCGAATAGCCACCGATCCCCCCCACGACGGGCGTCGCGCCCACTCCGGTGAGGACGACATCGGAGAGCTGCGCGACGACACCGCTGCCACCGTTCCCTCCCGCGTAGCCGCAGTCGAAGCACGATCAGCCAGTGCAGGGTTCCAGCCCGTGGAGTCCCGTCACGGAGGTCCCGGCGAGGTGGACGAAGGAGCTCACGAGTTCCAGCGCCTCCGTGGCGTCCCACAGAAGGTGCATCCCCACGATCGTGCAGTCGCTGAACTCGGCGCGACTGAATCGAACGGCGGTCCACCCGGTCCACGGGAATCCGCCCGCATAGCGGGCCACGAGCCCGCAGCGCGCGAACCGCACGTCGGCGCACGAGTCGACGGTCACGTCGAGGAGCTCGGTGCAATCCGTCAGCACGATCGTCGACGAGCAGGACTGCACCTGCAGGCCATCGATGCGGAGGTTCGCGACACAGGCGGGCAGAGAGCCGTTCACCGCGATCACGAAGCTCCGCGTCGTGGTCGTGACCGACCCCCGCCCGATGATTCGTACGGACCTGTCTAGCCGGAACCCGGCGTAGCTACCGGCCTCGACGAGGATCAGGTCCCCGTTGCTCGAGGCCTGGATCGCTGCGTCGATGGTCGTGAAGTCGGAACCTGGCCCTCCCATCGAGTCGACGACCCAGGTCTGCTGGGCCAGAGCGGACGCGGAGAGGACGAGCGGCAGGAGCAGGGCGGCTATGGGTGACTTCATTGCAGGGGAGGTCCAGGGACGGATGCATCCGTCGGCTCGAGGGCCCACGGGAGAGAGGAACCCAATGGCCCGCGGCTGTCACGCGGAACGCTCGAACCGGGCCCCTGCGGCCTGTCCGCGGCCCCTGGTCACCCCCTGGGTCACCCCCTGGGTCACCCCCTGGGTCACCCCCTGGGAGGCCGCTCGACCGTCGCGGGCAGCGCCGCGGGATCCCCGATCCAGACGCCGCGCGCCTCGTCGAGGCGGAACATCTGCCGGACGGACCCGAACGCCGCGACGACGGCGGCCTCGACCTCGTTGCGGCTGAATGCGGTGTTCTTCTCGGCCTGTTTCAGGCCGGTGCTGGTGAGCTCGCGGGCGATCTTGCCCGCGGTTCCCTTGCCGAGCGTGTCCGCGACCGCGCGCGTCGCGCTGCGGCGCAGGCCGGACCACAGGTTCTTCTTGACCGTGCGCGAGGCCTGGTCGGAGAAGGAGTCGAGCCGCTTCAGCGGCCCGGTCGCGGTGGCCTCGACTCCGGTCGCGGCGCAGCGGAAGGTCACGTCGACGGCGTTGCCGCGGACGGTCTGGTCGGCGACGAGGGGTTCGATGTCGGAGTAGGCGAGGGTCTCCATGGGATCGTCTGGCGTCGGGCGGCCTCGGCCGCGGGTCCTGGTCGTGGGCGCGGACGTCGTCGTCCGGCCCTTCGATCAGGTCCGTGCAGGCTCGCGCCGGACCGCGCCAGCGATCTCGCAGAACTCGCGCGACGCGTCCTCTACCCGCCCACCTCGACCGTGAATTCCACGGTCGTCGCCTTCCGATCGAGCTCATCGCGCGCTCCCGCGGCCTGCAGGTGGAGGTACCGCCGGCCCTGGTGCTCCTCGATCGCGCAGCGCTGCATCGCGTAGCCCATCGGCGCTCCGCCCGGCGTCGTCGCGCGAACGGTCGTGGAAAGAGCGGTCGCATCCGCCAGGCCCAGCTCGGTCAGGTCGACCCGCGTGAGCACGCGGTAGCTGCGCCCGCGGTCGGTCCCGAACATGTCCCAGGAGCGGGGCTGCCAGCCGTTCGCGCGGACGACCGTCACGCGCAGACCGCCGTCCGTACGAGCGACGGAGACGCGCTCCGCGGCGCCCTCGACGGCGTCCCCGATCGGGCGGAACGGGCGCAGTGCCGGGTCGCCGATCAGGATCCGGTTGCTGCCGCCGCCCTGCATCACCTGCTCGCCGCGCGGGTGCGGGTCCCCCTCGACGGGCAGGTCGAGGACGAGCTCGCCACCCGCCGCGAAGAGCACGTCGTCGTACGTCGACTTGAGCGTCTCGCCGAGGCTCGCGCCATGCCGCAGCGCGAAGTCGACCTCCATCGACACGCTCATCCCGTGGTTCGCGCCGAGCGGCACGAGCAGCCCCGCCGCGCCGGCCTCCAGCCACGACAGCGCCAGGCTCGACTCCGGCTCCAGCAGGTGCACCGTCGCGTTCTCCGTCCGCCCGAACGTCGAGACGATGTCACCCTCGACGTACACGCGACGCACGGCGCCCGAGTGGCACGTACCGCTCCACAGGATCGGTCCGTCGAGCTCGACCTCGCGGAACTGCGACGCCATGAGCCTCGGCATCTCGCCCTCCGGATCCTCGCCGACGCGGTCCGGGTCGTAGTCCCAGTGCTTGTCGCGCTCGATGTTGCGGTGGTCGTCGAAGAGCCAGATGCCCTGCGGGTCGCCGCAGCCGGTGATCTCGACGACGGCTGCGTCGCGCAGGGTCTCCAGCGACTGCTCGGCATAGCCGCCGGAGCGCGGGTCGGACGTGCCGTAGTAGTAGTGCGGTCCCTGGAACCCGGCCGCGACGGCGAGGGGCGGCGCAGAGCTCTCGTAGCAGAACGACCGATCCATCGTGGCGACCGACGCCTGCCACCACGTGCCGCCGAGCGTCCCGCGCGCGTGCACGTCCTCGATCCGTCGCCAGAGCCGCAGGCACGCCGCGTCGTCCTCGGCCGTCAGGTAGCCGAACGAGAGGTCCATGAACCAGTCGTCGTCGAGCCGCGCGCCGAGGAGCACGATCCGCCGGTGCAGCACGAGGTCGAGCCGATCGGGCGGCAGCACGAAGAGGGCGTTCTCGGGCAGCTGGCGACGGAGCTCCGACTCCAGCGCGCCGAAGTCCCGACCGTCCCAGTCCAGGGTCGAGCCGCCGTGGAAGTCCGCCGCGGCGGTCGCCGCCGCGAGGTACCCGGCGTGGTCGGCGATCTCGGGATCGAGCCCGACCCGGACGACGAGGTAGCCACCCTGCTCGTCGCCCAGCGCCGGCGCGGGGGCGCGCTCGGTCGCGCAGGCGCCAGCGTCGGACGCAGCGTCGGACGCCGCATCGGACGCCGCATCGGACGACGCATCGGACGACGCAGAGGAGGACGCGGGGGACGACGCGGAAGACGACGACCGCGCGCGCTCGTCGGCGGCACGCCTCCGGATCGCCTCGGCGGAGTTCCCGCCACCGGGCTTCATACTCTCGAGGTAGCCCGCCGCGGCGGAACCGACCGAACTCTCCCCCTCGTCCTCGACGACGCGCTCGAACATCGCGCGCGCCTCGTCGCGCCGACCCACGCGCAGCAGGTGGCACGCCATGTAGTGCCGCACGAGCGGAGCCTCGTCGCCGTCGGGGAACTCCATGATGTACTGCTTCTCGACCTCGTAGCTCTCCGCGTCGCGCCCCTGACGACCGAGGCTTGCGGCGAGGTAGAAGAGCGCGCGGCGACGCTCGTACGGCGTCGCGTCCTCCGCTTCGACGACCTGGCGAAGCAACCTCTCCGCCTCGAGGAGGTGCGGGCGCTGCGACTCGGCGGATCCGCCGTAGATCGTCGGAGTCGCCCGGCCGAAGCTCTGGACGCCCGCCGTCAGCGTCTGGGCGAGGCTGGGTTCCTTCCGCCGCTCGCTGCGATCTTCCTCCGCTCGCGCCGCCTCGTCGCGTCGGGACACCGCGTCAGGCGTCAGCGTCCAGGTGCCCGAGCCGACGGACGCACCGCTATCGATCTGCAGCGTCGATCCCTCGGCGAGTGACGCCACGACGGTCCCGCGCTCGACCGCGATACGCCAGGTCCCGCCCGCCGAGACGACCGTGAAGCGAACGGGTCCGATCGCCTCGAGCTCGACGCCACCCGCGAGGCGCACCGACGCTGCGGCGGCCGCCGGAACGTCGACGACGTGCTCGTCCTCGAACGACTGCTCACTGGCGACCTCCCATGCGCGGTCCGCCCCCATCCGCCGTTCGACGATCGAGCCGCGCGCGGTCGCGGACGGGAGGATCAGGACGAAGGACACGATCGCGGCGGCCGCGAGCGCCGCCCAGCGCAGGAGCGGTCCGGTGCGAGGCTCGACTTCCGCGGGAGCACCCGCCGACTCGGTCAGGAGCGCGGTCAGCGCGCGCTCGCCGCGTTCCCACGAACGGCACGAGTCGCAGATCGCGAGGTGGGCGTGCACGGCGAGTCGTTCGTCACGTTCGAGCTCACCTTCGGTGGCCGCGAACAGGAGCGGGCGGATCGACGCGCAGGACTCGGGCAGGTGGTTGTCGTTCATCTCGCTTCTCGTTCCTCCAGGCGGCGGCGCAGCGCGAGCCGCGCCTCGTACAGGCGACCGCGGACGGTCGAGACGGGCGCGTCGAGCCGCGCGCCGATGTCGGCGTAGGAGAGTCCGTGGCGGTACCGCCACGTGAGGACGTCGCGCGCGCCGTCAGGCAGCGCGTCGACCGTCTCCCAGACCCAGCTCGCGGGCTCCCAGACCCAGCTCGCGGGCTCCCAGACCCAGCTCGCGGGCTCCCACGTCGCCGGCCGTCCGTCGGGGACGTCCTCGGCGAGCGGCGCCTCACGCTCCGCGCGGCCGCGCGTCCGGTGGTGGTCGGACACGCAGTTGCGCGCGATCCGCCCGATCCAGGCGTCGGCCGAGCGCACGTCGAGGAGCGCGGCGACCTGACGGTAGACGCGGATCCAGATCTCCTGGATGACGTCCTCGCGGGCGTGCGGATCCCGGAGCCGCCGCGTCACGATGCGCCGCACCGGCGCATCGAAGGCGACCACGATCTCCCCGAAGCGGGCGTCGTCGCCCGCAAGGACGGCCCTTACGGCCGCGGGGATCGTCTCTGGCTCCACCACGCCCGCCAAGACGGATGACGGGCGTCCATCGTCAGACGAAAGTCGACGAAACGTGCCGACCACGGCCCGATCAGGGCCCGAGCGAGCCGCGGATGCGCGCGAGATCGGCCGCGGAGACGCGGCAGCACCCGCCGATGAGGCGCGCGCCGTGGGCTCGCCACGAGCCGGCGAGCCGCTCGATGCACGCCTCTTCGGGGGCAGCGTCCCAGCCCTTGTCGTCGGTTCGGAAGCGCTCGCCGGAGTTGGGATAGACGATGATCTCCTTGTCCGTTCCGCGCGCGCCGATCCGCTCGACGAGGCTCGCGACGTGCGTCGGCGGCGTGCAGTTCACGCCGACCGCAACGACCTGCGGGAGGTCGTCGAACGGCGCGACGGCGTCCTCGATCGGGGTGCCGTCGGCGATCCGCTCGCCGTCCTGGCAGCAGAAGCTCACCCACGCGAATGCGTCGGGATGTTCGGCGAGCAGCCGCGCGTAGGCGAGCGCCTCCGGGAGGCTCGGGACGGTCTCGATCGCGAGGAGCGTCGCGACGGGAGCGAGCAGCTCGACGCGCTCGCGGTGGAACTCGACGAGCGCGCCCGCGTCGAGCCCGTAGTCGCCGCGGTACTCGGAGCCGTCCGCGAGGTACGCGCCATAGGGGCCGATGCTGGCGGCCGCGATCGGCGCGGGCTGCGCGCCGCTCTCCGCGGAGTGCAGCTCGCACGCGCGGCGCGCGATCCGCCAGCTCTCCAGGATCAGCTTGCGCGCCTCGTCCCGGGTCAGGCCGCTCTCGACGAGCCCCTGCGGCGTCGCCTGGTAGCTCGCGGAGATGACGCAGTCCGCGCCCGACGCGAGGAACGTGCGGTGCACGCCCTCGATCGCACGGGGGTCCTCCCGCAGGAGCTTCGCCGACCACAGCGGGTGACGCAGGTCGTGGCCGCGCGCCTCCAGCTCGGTCGCGAGCCCGCCGTCGAGCAGCAGCGTCCGCCCCTCCGCGAGGAACGGCTCGATCGGGTTGCGTCGGCTCACTGCGACGACTTCTTCACAGCTTCTCCTTCACCGACGCCCAGAAGGCGCGGTCGAGCTTCATCATGTCGACGCCCTCGAACACGGCGCGCGACGCGGTCTCGGGGTCGCCCTGCTCCTTCAGCGAGCTCCACAGCGCGTCGAAGATCGCCGCGTTCCTCGGCGTCGAGTTGCGCAGGAAGTCCACGAACGCCCACGACATCGGGTACGTGTACGTCGAGTTGAGCATGAAGCTCTCGTGGTCCATCGTGACGAGCTGTTCGACCGTCAGCTTCTTGCGCCCGAGGCGGCGGAAGACGAGCAGGTGCGAGGCGACGGGCGCACCTTCCTTCCACGAGCGATCCTCGCGTCGGGCGGCCGCGAAGTATTCGGCCGTGCCCTCGCCGAACCAGGTCGGCGATCCGCCCATCAGCCGGTCCATGTACGCGTGGACGAGCTCGTGCCGCAGGACGCTCGTGAGCTGCGCCCGGTCGGGCTGGTTCGCGACGAGGATCTGCTTCAGCCGCGCGCTGTACAGGCCCGCCGTGTTCTCCGGGCTGTCGTCCGCAACGCCGTCGATGTACGCCGTGTAGCCGCTCTCGCCGGAGAACACGTAGACCTTGATGCGCTGCTCCGGGTGCGGCATCGGGCCGAAGGTCTCGTGGAGGTACGCCAGCGTCTCCTCGGAGTGCCGGGCGAGGATCCGCGTCATGCGCGCGCTGATGTCGGACCGCACCTCGGTCCGCTCGCCGACCTCGTCGAACGTCTTCTTCCACGCCGGCCCCTGGCCCGCCTTCGCGACCTGCGCGCGCAGGGAGACGAGATCGGGGTCCCCGGGCGATCGAACGAGCGCGCCGTCGATACGGGCCCGCGCGTCGTCGAAGCGCCCCTCCAGCATCAGGACGGTCGCGAGTTCGACCTCCAGATCCACGTCGCCGGGGTCCTGGTCGAGCATGCTCTCCAGATCGCGTATCGCGTCGGCGTAGCGCTCCTCGCGGATCCGCAGCAGCGCCGTGATCCGGCGGAGCTCGGGCGACGGATCGCTGAGCCCCGCCAGCGCCTCCGCCCGCTCCAGCGCCGCGGCGTGCGCGCTCGCGCCGATGTGCGCCATCATCTGCAGGAAGACCTGGCTCGCCTCGGGCAGCGCGTCCGCGTCGAAGACGTCGAGCGTCGCGAGCGCGCGACCGGTCTTGCCGCTCTTGATGAGGGCCATGACGGTCTCGACGTTCTTGAGCTGGTCGGGCGTGAACTTGTCGGGCAGAGGCAGCTTGGAAGCGATCTCGCGGACGTCGGTCGTCCTGCGCTTGCGCGGCTCGGCCACGGCCCACGCCGCGAGCTCTGGCGGATCCTCGTAGCGCCTGTCGAAGGCCTTTCGCTCGGCCTCGACCGAGGCGTCGACGAGGTCCTCGATCCACGCGATCTCCGCCGAGCCGCGGACCTCGATGCCGGTGAGCTTCTTGGCGTCCGCGAAGCCGAAGCGTCCGAGCTCGCCGTCCTCGTTCGAAGCACTGAGGATCGACCGGCCGTCGTACTTCACGCGGATCGACTTCTTGCTGACGGTCACCTCGACGGTCGAGTCGCGCGGCTTCGCATCCTTCTTGCGCTCCTTCGGATCCTTCGTGTCGACCGTCTTCGTTCGTCGCCCTTTGATCCTCGAAAGGACGTGCTTCGTGTAGATGTAGCGGCCCTCCTCGTTGTCGCCGAGCTGGATGGCGTAGCCGTTGTCGAGGCCCATCGCGACAAAGATCGTCTGGCCCTCGAGCAGCTTCGGCGGACCGGTCACCTCGACCGTGTACGTTTTCCGGAAGCGGAGAGGGTGCAGCCAGAAGTTCGCGACCTTCTCGAAGTCCTGGAGGCCGTCGGGCTCGTACGAGATCCGCACCTTGCCGCTGGAGCGGTCGTAGGCGCTGAGGCGGCCGGAGACGAGTTCCTTCGCCCGCGGCCTCTTGTGCGTCGTCCAGAACGCGGCGCGCCGCAGCGACTCGCGGATCTCGGGGATGCGGGGCCGCGCGTAGTCGGCGCCTGCGTGTGCGCGGAGCAGCTCGAGCCAGGCCTCACGCGACGCGTCCCAGTCGCCGCGGCGGACGAGAGCCTCCGCAGCGGCGGCGCCCTCCTCGAAGGCCGCGGCGTCCTGGGCACGCGCTGGCGCGGACGCGCCGACGAGAGCGAGGAGAACCATCAACCGGGCCAGGAGCGGGTGCCGGAAGCAACGGGTCTCTGAATACGGACGGGGCATCACAGCGGTAGATGGTGACACAGCGGGTGCCAGCGTGGGACTCGCGCACAGAAGTGCGGATTCCGCACACGCGTTTCGGGAGCACCGACGCTCCCGAAGGGTGACTCAGGGGAAGGACTACGATGTCCGAAGCGCGCGACCTTCGCGACTCCAATCGACCGACGGAGAGCAGCCGCGCCAGTGGCACGCGCGTTGCCAAGGTCCGATCGACCATCCCCGACCCGCTCGTCACTGCAGGCGCCGCCTCCCCGGGTCCGGCGCGCTGACCCCCAGCCCCATGACTCGCAGGATTCTCGCTCTCCCCGGCACCGTCGCAGCCGCGCTGTGCCTCGCAGCCCCCGCCACCTCCCAGACCACCCTCTACGACGTTCGCGGGACGTCGGACGGGAACGGATTCGGCTTCGCGATGGCGCGAGCCGATGACGTCGACGGCGATGGAATCGCCGACCTCGCCGTCACCGCTCCGACCGAGATCTTGTCCAGCGGTCCTTCGTCCGGACAGTTCGGCCTGATTCAAATGCGGAGCGGAGGCGATGGGTCGTTGATCTGGAGCGTCGACAACCCGCTTCCGACCGGCACGTTCGGGAACGCTCTGACGACCGTGAACGACCTTGACGGAGACGGGCTGACCGACCTGGTCGCTTCGGTCCTGGACCTCTCTACACCCAGCCTCGTTCGAGCCGAGGGCATCCTCGTCATCTCGAGTGCTTCGGGTGCTACGCTCGCCTCGATCCGCCCACTCCCGAGCTCGGAATTCACGGGGACACACATGGAGCGGGTCGGCGACGTCGACGGGGACGGAGTCGACGACCTCGCGCTCCGCGGCCGTCGCACGACGCCGGGTGGTTTCGAACCCGTGGTGTTCTTCGTCAGCTCCGCGACGCTCCAACACGTGGGACAGATCACCGGTCCGGCCAGCGCGCCCTCGTTCGGTGCCAGCGTCTGCACCCTGCCGGACCTCAACGGCGACGGCACGGAGGAGATCGTGATCGGCGCATTCACCGACGACACGGCGGGAGTCGAGGCAGGCGCGGTCCGCTTCTACTCTGGACTTGCGTCTTCCCCGTGGAGGACGATCCAGGGAGCGCCCGGAGCGTTCCTGGGTCGCCAGCTCCTGCCGCTCCCCGACGTCGACGCGGACGGGGCCGCGGACCTCGCGATCAGCGCGACGCCGATCCAGAGCGCGGGGAGCGTTCAGATCGTCTCGGGTGCCAGCGGTCAGACCCTCGTCACGCACGACGGCACGAGCACGACGAGCCTCTTCGGGGTCTCGCTCGCGCTCGTCGGGGACGTGGACGGCGACGGCCGGGTCGACATTGCGATCGGCGAGCCACTCTTCCCGGTCGCAGGTAGTCCTGGTGCAGGATCCGTCCGGGTCGCGACCGCGGTCACTGGCGATCAGATCCAGGTCTTCCTGGGCGACGCGGAGCACCAGGCGCTCGGATGGGACCTCGCCGCGCTCGAGGACACGGACGGCGACGGCTACCCCGGGATCGCGATGGCCGGCGTCGGGATCACGCCGACCGGTCTCGACCGAGGGCGGCTCTTCGCTGTCGAGGGGCCGATGGGTCCGGACTGCACGGCGCCGGTGTTCGGCTGCGCTCAGCCGACCGTCAACAGCGTCGGAGGCACGGGCACCGTGATCACCTTCGGGACGGCGTCCCTTTCGAACTCGTCCCTGCGGATCGTCGCGCGCGACCTGCCGCCGGGCACGCCGGTGCTCCTCCTGGCGAGCCCGAATGCGGGGATCGTATCCACGCCCCCTGGGAGCCAGGGCAACCTGTGCCTCAACGCCCCTATCGGACGATCGCCGAATCTCGGGACCGCGAGCCTCGGGGGCAACGTCGTGTTCTCGATCGATCTCGACGCAATCCCGACGCCCGGCGGCCCCGTCGTCGCGACGCCGAGCGACGTCTTGAACTTCCAGATGTGGTACCGCGACGGCGGCCCGATGCCGACATCGCGGTGGACGGAGATGGTGACGATCGACGTCTGTCCGTGACGGACGCTCGCCGTCAGATGACGACACCGACCGGCGCCGGCGTGTGTCCCGCGAACACGTACGGCAGGTCGGTGCCGCCGAGTCCGACGTCGAGGATCTCCGCGATCACGTCGCGGTCGTCCGTCTCGACGCGGAGGTCGAGCGAGCCCGGTGCCAGCGTCGGCCGAACTCGCTCTTCGCGTAGAGCAGGTACCGGTCCTCCAGGCTCTGCAGGTCCAGGTAGAACGCGTTCAGGCCAGCCGAGAGATCGGTGAGTACGTTCGCCAGCGTCCCCGTGACCGGGCGCACTGGGTCTCGGAAACGGGGCGGCGCATCGCAGGTGTTGGTCGTGACACACACCGCGCCGGTGTGAGATTCAGGCACGGAGGCGCCGCGTTCCTGCCGTGCAACCGGAGCACCGACACCCACGTCGGGTGACCTCGGCAAGGGACAGAGATGTCCACAGCGGCGTGGAGCTGTCGACCTCTATCGAACGTTCGCGTACGGTCGAACAAGTGGCACGCGGGTTGCCTCTCTCACCTGGGCGAAGCCGGTTTCCACAACCAGGCCGGCGACCGCGACGATTCCCTCCAACTGGCCTACCCTGGGCCTTCTCGCAACTGAACGCGCCGCCTCCCCAGGTTCGGCGCCTTGATACCCATACCCATGACTCGCAATCCTCTCGTGATCCCCGGCACCGTCGCAGCCGCGCTGTGCCTCGCAGCCCCCGCAACCTCCCAGACCACCCTCTACGACCTCGACGCTCCGGGCGACGGGTTCTACGGGTCCTACCTGACGCCCGCAGGGGACGTGAACGGCAACGGGTTCGCCGACCTCGCCTTCTCGACGCCGATCGAGATCCTGGCGGGCGGCCCATTCTCGGGCCAGTTCGGTTCCGTCGAGATGGTCGATGGCGCCACGGGCGCCACGATCTGGAAGGTCGAGAACCCGCGGCCGAGAGGCTCTTTCGGCTGGACGGTCGGTCCGGCGACCGATGTCGACGGAGACGGCGCCGACGACATCATCGCCACGCTCGTCGACACCGGCACGGGCTCGGTCATCGTCGACGAGGTCACCGTGCTCTCGGGAGCGAACGGGGGGATCATCACCTCGCTCGCACCGCCCGCCGGCATCGAGTTCGGCACCGGCCCGCTCGAGCGGATCCACGACGTCGACGGCGACGGGATCGACGAGTTGATCGTCGGCGCGGGCCGGCTCGTGGGGTCGGGTTCGGAGCCCGTCCTCCTCGTCCTGAGCGGAGCGAACCTTCGCCCGCTCGGCGAACTCTCGGGCCCGCCGACCTCGACGTCGTTCGGCGGCAGCGTCGCGTCGATGCCGGACCTCGACGGAGACGGCCAGCAGGAAATCCTCGTCGGTTCGCCGCTCGACGACGCGGGCGGCACGTTCGCCGGTTCGGTGTACTTCTTCTCGGGGCTGGCGCCCTCGCCGTGGCGGTCGATCCTGGGCACGGCCGGGGAGAGGCTCGGGCGGTCCCTCGCCCCTCTCCCCGACGTCGACGGCGACGGGGTGGCAGACCTCGCCGTCAGCGCAGTGAACTTCACGACCCCGGGGAGCGTGCGGATCGTCTCCGGAGCCACGGCGCAGACGATCACGACGCACCTCGGCTCCAACGACACCGGAGGGTTCGGGGTCTCCCTGGAGGTTCTCGGCGACGTCGATGGCGACGGCCGCGTCGACCTGGCGATCGGTGAGCCGCTCGGCCCGGCGGCGTTCCCGGAGGGCGGATCGGTCCGCGTCGCGACGGCGGCCACGGGCGCGACGATCGAGTTGTTCGAGGGGGACGCCGAGGATCAAGCGCTCGGGTGGTTCCTCGCGCCGCTCGACGACTTCAACGGCGACGGCTACCCCGGGCTCGCGATGTCCGGCACCGGACTCACGTTCAGCGGAACGGGAGAGGGGCGGATCCTTGGCATCGACGGCCCGCTGGGCCCCGACTGCACGGCGCCCGTCATCGGCTGCGCCCAGCCGACCGTCAACAGCGTCGGAGGTACCGGTACGGCGTTCGCACTCGGCTCGGCATCTCTGTCCGGACAGCCCCTCCGGATCGTCGCGCGCGACCTGCCGCCGGGGGCTCCCGTTCTCCTGCTCGCGAGCCCGATCCCGGGGAGCGTCTTCACTCCCCCCGGTAGTCAGGGCAACTTCTGCCTCGGCGGACCGATCGGCCGATCGCCGAACCTCGGGACCGCGAGCTCCAGCGGGAACGTCCTGTTCTTCGTCGACCTCGACGCGATCCCGACGCCCCTCGGCCCCGTGGCCGCCACGCCGAGCGACGTCTGGAACTTCCAGATGTGGTACCGCGACGGCGGCCCGATGCCGACGTCGCGGTGGACGGAGATGGTGACGATCGACGTCTGTCCGTGACCGACGCTCGCCGTCAGATGACGACACCGACCGATGCCGGCGAGTGCCCCGCGAACACGTACGGCAGGTCGGTGCCGCCGAGTCCGACGTCGAGAATCTCCGCGATCACGTCGCGGTAGTCCGTCTCGACGCGCAGGTCGCCCTGGTCGAGCTGGCCCGGTGCCAGCGTCGGCCAGGCGCCGTGCACCTGGCCGCCGACGACGCGGTTGCCCATGGTGAGCATCACGCCGCCGCTCCCGTGGTCCGTGCCGAGGTTGCCGTTCTGGGCGACGCGGCGGCCGAACTCGCTCTTCGCGTAGAGCAGGTACCGATCCTCCATGCTCTGCATGTCCAGGTAGAACGCGTTCAGTCCAGCCGAGAGATCGCTCAGCATGTTCGCGAGCGTCCCCGTGATCGGCCCCTGGTTGTTGTGGTGGTCCCAGCCACCGTAGTCGTAGTGCGCAACCTCCAGGCCGACGCCGGCCTTGATGAGCGTCGCGATGCTCTGGAGCGCCTGCCCGAACGGGCTGTTCGGATACACCGCTCCGTTCGCCGGCACGTAGCCCGTGAAGTCGACCGAACCGAGGAGGTCGATCCCGGCCAGCGAGCTCGCCGCCGCCGGGGCGAGCGGCGGGATCGTCGCCGCGTACGCGTCCTGGATCGCCGCGCGGCGGTCGGCCGCGGTCGTCGGGTTCCCGGGGAACTCGAAGTTGCTCGGGTCCGGGATCGGCAGCGTGTTCGGCGCGAGCGCCAGCACCCGCGGCACGAGGTCGTCGACCGAGATCGCGCGCAGGTCGCCCGCGCCCGTCGGAGACACCGACTGCAGGTGACGCGCGAGCCAGCCCGACACCTCGTTGCTCTGCGGGTCGTCCGGCGTGCCGGTCTCCATCGTGCGCATCGCGCTGAAGTGGCTCCGCGACGGGTCGGTCGAACCGCACGCCTGGACGAAGGCCAGCGCGCCCGACTGGTACGCGGGGATGAGGTCCGCGGCGTTGGGGTTGAGCCCGAAGAACCCGTCGAGGTCGACGGCGCCGTCGGTCGCTCCTGGCGGCGCGACCGCGAGCCCCGGCCGGGCCGCGTAGAGGTCCGAGTCGCCGTAGGGCACGACGAACGAGAGACCGTCGATCGCCCCGCGCAGGAAGATCCCGACGAGCGTCGGCCGCGGAGTCCCGCCGCCGGAGGCGAAGGCCATGCGCGGGAGGACGACGGGGGCGACGCCGGCCGCGGCCGCAGCGCCCAGGAACTTGCGCCTGGAGATCCGCGAGTACTCCTCGCAGCTCGAGTTCGTGTGGAACATGACGGTGGACCTCTAGTGGAACTGAGTGCTGGGGACGGAGAGCGCGAGAGCGACGGCCTGGCGGGCCACGGTGCCGTTCCACGACGGCTGGGAGTCGACGAAGCCCTGGACCTCGGCGACGTCGACGGCGCTCATCCGGCCGCCGGTCAGGCGCTCGTCGAGCGTCGCGGCGACCTCGCTCGGCGGCACGCCGCCGATCAGCGCGAGCAGCGCGCTGGGCGAGATGCCGCTTCCGAGGATCTCGCCGTCGAAGAGCTTCGACATGAAGCTCCAGCGCGGCAGCAGGTTGGAACCCCACGCCCCGATCGAGTCCGGGAAGCCGTTCGGCGCGGGCCAGGTGAACGGGACCTGGCCGAGCAGGAACAGCTCGTCCCACAGCGACGTGGGGTCGCCGACGGTCGCGCCCGTGGAGCGCAGGGCCCCGAGCGCCATGTGGAGAGGCCGCCGGAGCTTCGGGTTCTCCTCGATGCGCGCCTCCCGGTACGAGCGGATCGACAGCACCTCGCGCACCGTCTCCGCGATGTCGCCGCCCGTCGCGGTGAAGCGCGCGGCGACGCGATCGACCGTCCCCTGGGGCGGGTCGTACGTCAGGAAGTACACGCACAGCTTCCGCGAGAGGAACTGCGCCGTGCTCGGGTGCGCGGCGAGCAGGTCGAGGACCGTCTCGCCGTCCTGGATGCCGCCGCCCGGCGGGATGTTGGTGCCGAGCACGGTCTTGGCGCCGTTGTCGTGCCGCGCAGGGCGGAACTGGAACTGGCCGAGAGCCGCCGGCGCCTGGCGGAACGACCAACCGGTGAAGCAGCGCGCGACCTCCAGGACGTCCTGTTCGGTGAAGCCGCCGTCGACGCCGAGCGTGTGCAGCTCCATCAGCTCGCGCGCGTAGTTCTCGTTCGGCGCCCCCGCGCTGTTCACGTAGTTGTCGAGGTAGAGCAGCATCGCCGCGCTCCGCGTCGACGCCCCCAGGAGATCGCGGAACGTGCCGAGCGCGTGCTGGCGGATGACCTCGCGGTCGTCGACGGTCTTGAGGTACCGCAGGAAGTTGTCGGTCCCGTCGATGTTGAAGTGGTCCGTCCAGAACTCGACGAGGCGCTCGAGGAGCTGCCGGCGCGACTCGACGGCGCGCAGGATCCGCGCGCCGACGAGCTGCTGGGCGACGAAGACGTCGCCGTTCGTCCCGGGCGGGTAGGTCGCGAAGAGCGTCGCCGCGTCCATCGAGAGCGTCGGGTAGCCCGCGAGCCGCGCGTCGAGGTCGCTGTCGTCGATCGACGCGGGGTCGAGCTGCTCGTCGAGCCACGCGCGATACCCCATGGAGGTCGCGCGCTGGTACTCACTGGAGGTGAAGCCGAAAGTGGCGCGGTGGAGGAGGGTGCGGACGTCGTCGCGCTTCGTCGGCGGACGGTCCTGCTGGGGCCCGAGGGCTCGGGTGGTCGTGGTCTGAAGGGGCATCGTGGGAAGAGTCGGGGACAGAGACTTCGGACGGGGCCGGGGAGGGTCGCGGTCGGTCAGAGGCGCGACTCGACGTCGAAGAGGAGTCGGTTTGCGTTGCGGAGCGCCTCGGAGAGGCGCCCTGTGCGGATCTGGCGCTCGATGCGTCGCATGCGCTCGTGGACGAGCCGCGTGTCGCCGCCGATCGCCTCGAGCTCCTTGCCGCGTCGCCGGATCGTCTCGATGCGCGCGCGCAGGACCGAGCGCTGTTCGGCAGCGCGCCCCGCCGCGGCGCGCACCATCGTCCGCTGATCGGCAGGGATCGACTCGAGGACGTCGAGGCGCGCGTGGAGCTGCTCGCGCTTGACGCGGCACTCCGCGTCGAGGAGCGCCTCGAAGCGCGCCTCGACCTCGGCTCGGTCGAACTCCGGGTTCGAGAGCGCCTCGCGGAGCGACGCGCGCAGCGGCTGCAGATCCTCGCGCGCGCTCTGCATCGCGCGGCGCGCGTCGAGGAACCGATCCCGAA
Source organism: Planctomycetota bacterium (assembly GCA_038757895.1). GTDB lineage: Bacteria > Planctomycetota > UBA1135 > UBA1135 > Saltatorellus. Next base: position 51,666 of record JBCDGE010000045.1, read on the forward strand.
GATCCCCCATCTCCTCTGGCGTGATCCCAAGGTCGTCCGCGTGGGCGAGCATCCACTGCGGCGGCGGGAGGAGCGATTCGAGGTCGCGCTGCTGGAGCGCAGCGGATCCGCCTGCGAAGAGCGCGGCGGCGACGAGGAGGGTTTTGGTGAGCATGGTCGAGTGCGTCGGGAAGTCAGGGGGAGGGGCGAGGTCAGTCGGAGCTCGATCCGTCGTCGGTCAGGAGCACGTCGGTGGAGAGCCGCAGATGCGCGTCGTCCTCCTGCTCGTCGAGGGCGGCGAGCGCGGCGTCGCACGCGGAGTCGAGGTCGATCGACTCCGCCGGGCCGACGGTGATCTCGGGAGGAGCGGCGAGCCACGTCGCAACGAGCGCGCTCGCGGCCGCCGCCGTCACGAGCCACACGATCCGTCCGCGTCGCCTGCGCGGAGCCCGGGGTGCATCGCGGTGCGCGGACGGGTCGACGAGGTCCGCGAACGCGGGCAGGTCGTGCCGGTCACGCGTGCGCTCGGCGGCGAAGAAGTCTCGAAGGTCGTCGTCTTGCTTCATCGGGTCGACAGGTGTGCGCACCGCTCTCGCAGCGCCGCCTTGCCGCGCTCGTAGTGCCGCCGTGCCGATCCGACGCGGATCCCGAGGACGGCGGCGGCCTCGCGGAGCGTCATGTCCTGGTAGAAGGCGAGGTGCAGGACCTCGCGCTGTCGCGTGGGCAGTCGGTCGAGCGCGGCCCGCAGCTGGGCGTGCTCCTCGCTCCGCTCGAGCCGGTGGAGCGCGTCGTCGAGCGCGTCGGCGGGGTCGGCGTCGTGCGCGTGGGCGCGTCGCCGCTCCAGCTCGAGGAGTCGCGCCCCGTCGCGTCGATCGCGGCGCCGCTCCTCCTGGGCGACGCGGCGCACGACGCCGAAGAGGAACGCCCTGAGCTCGCTGCGCCCCTCGAACGCCGCCCCGCCCGAGAGCACCCGGGCGTAGCTCGTCTGGAGCACGTCCGCGGCCGCCTCCCGATCCCGCTCACAGCACAGGAGCGCCCAGCCGAACGCGCCGGCGTGCAGGGACTCGAGCTGTTGCAGGGAGGGGACGGAGGGCATGGCCACGGGGCAGTGGCCGCCGCGCCCGCCCCGTATGACCGGAAACCCGGGAGACCCGCAGAGGTGGCGAGATGCTCCGGAGATCCGGGGACGGGGGACCTGCGAGCGGAATCCCGCCGAAGGTCGGTCCCAGCCGCTGGTGGACTCCGAACCCTCTCACCGAGCTGGCTACCCCAAGCGCGCGGATCCGTGCGATCGCTTCGGGTGATGAGTGAGATTTCGGCATTCGGCAATCACAGATTTCCGGAAGGCCGAACAGGTGTGTCCCCGCAGGGCGTTCTGCCCTCTCCCGCACCACCGCGACCCTGCGTCGCGCACTCACTTCGATTCCCCGATGCTGCGCCACTCGTCCTCTCTCCTCTCCCTCGCCGCCGTCCTGAGCACCGCTGCCGCCGCCCAGGACCGGATCGCCGTCTCCGTTGAGAACCTCGCGCCCCGCCAGGGCACGTTCCAGACGCCTGTCTGGGTCGGAGTCCACGACGGCAACTTCGACATCTGGACCGGCGGTCAGCCGGCCTCCGGCCCGAACTCTCCGCTGGGCGACAGCTCTCTCGAGACCCTGGCCGAAGACGGCGGCACCGGCCCGATCGCCGCGAACTTCCTCGGCTCCGGCACTGGCACGGTCGAGACGACCGTCTTCGGCCCGAACGGCCCGATCGCTCCGGGCGACATCGCCTACGCCTCGCTCCTGATCGACCCGATGGCGCCGACGAGCCGCTACTTCTCGTTCGCGTCCATGGTCCTTCCGTCGAACGACGCGTTCGTCGCGAACGGCAACCCCTTCGCCCACGAGGTCTATGACCCCGCCGGCAACTTCGTCTTCGCGGACTTCATCGACAACGAGGTGCTCGACGCGGGCACCGAGGTCAACGACGAGCTCCCGATGAACACCGCGTTCTTCGGTCAGATGATGCCGAACACCGGCGTCACCGAGAACGGCGTCGTCATGCCGCACATGGGCTTCAACCCGCGCGGCAGCGGCGGCATCCTCGACGACTTCCGCTACAGCAACGGCGACTTCACTCTGCCGGGCTACTCGCCGGTCATGGTGCGCATCCGCCGCGCACCGGCGATCGTCGACGACCGTGACTTCTCGGGCGTCGCGAGCGGCGCGAACCAGGTCCCGGCCGTCTCGACGCCCGCGGGCGCCCGCGTCGGCGCGCTCCTGCGCAACGGCGGCACGACCCTCGAGGTGCTCTTCGCGAGCCGCAACCTCTCCAACGTGATCGGCGCGGACCTCCACCTCGGCGCGACGGGCGCGAACGGCCCGGTCGTCGCGAACCTGATCGCCCCGCGCGCGCCGGGCGGCGGCTCGTTCGGCACGGACCTGCAGACGTTCGCCCTGACCGGCGCCGACCTGACCGGCCCGCTCTCCGACTTCCCGCTCGACGCGCTGATCGCGGAGATCGAGGCGGGCAACGTCTACTTCAACGTCCGCACCTCCGACGGCGACCCGAACACGATGGGCGCCGCCGGCGACAACCCCGACGGAGAGATCCGCGCGCAGCTTGCGCGCCAGTGATCCCGCCAGGACCCCGGCGCGGCTCCGCGCGAAGTGCGCCCCCGCTCGGCCCATGCCGGGCGGGGGCGCGGTGCGTCAGAGCTCGATCGTGATCTCGAGTCGCTCGCCCTCGCGGGCGACGACGGGCTCGCGGTGGCGCGGCGCTTGCCGCTCGAGTTCTTCGCGGGTTCCGACCCACACCTTCCAGCGCCCGACCGGGACCTGGGCGAGGGCGAAGTGGCCATGGCGCCCCGTTGCGAAGATCCTCTTGCCGCGCCTTTCACCATTGCGCGTCGCCGTGGCGCGGAAGAACCGGCCCTCGTCGTCGACGAGCGCGATCCAAGTGCTGCTCTCACCGTCCGCCAGCACCACGCGTCCGGACGCTTCGACTGTCTTGACGAGAGCAGCCCTCAGGTCGACGGTCGATTCAGCTTCGATCCGTACGAGGCCCGACGAGACCGTCGAGAGCGGCTGGAGGTCGACGTCCCTTCCGGTCACACCGATCCACATCCGGCCTGGCGCGAGCGACAGGTTCATGCGTCCGCGCGCGACCACCCTCTCGCACCGCTCCGCACGGACAGTGCCCTCGGGCAACACCGCTCTCCCGTATGTGCCCCAGACGAAGGGCGAGCGCGCGCGCGCGAGATCGACCGAGCCCAGCGCTTGTGCTTCGCTCTCTTCGTCCAGTCGAACGACGACGACCTCGATCCGAGCGGTCTGTTCGCCAGCTTCGATGCACAGACGCGCGGACTTGCGCTCCGAGAGGATGATCTCCAGAGGGTCACCCCCGGGCCGTACGCGTTCGATCACGCGCTCGGCGAAGTGCTCGCCCCGAACGACGAGGCGGTAGAGAGCCTTCGGAAGGGCTCGAAACTCGAACGCGCCCACGTCGTCCGCGGATCGAAACGCTCCCCGCGATTGCCTCGCGATCTCGCCTTCATCGGCCTGTACGCACTCGAGGATCAGCTCCGTC
>JBCDGE010000046.1:0-55024 GCA_038757895.1 Planctomycetota bacterium
GCTGACCGCGAGCCAGGACGGGATGAACACCCTCGTCGAGCTCCTGACGGACTGCCGCGCCGCGGGCGTGACCGAGGACCGGACCGAGCGGCTGGAGGCGGCGTACGACCTCGTCTCCGAGAGCTGCCTCGAGTGCCACTCGGTGTACCGGAATCAGTAGCTGCATCCGCGTCAGCGGATGCGCCAGAGACATCCCAGCTGCATCCGCGTCAGCGGATGCGCCAGAGACGTCCCTCTCGCCGACGTGACTCCGCGCGCCCCCGATTTTCCTTAGAATGGCTGTCGCAACAGGCATCGTGGTGACGAATACTCCACCGCGATGGCACGCAGGACCAAGGCCCAGCTCGCCCCCGAGGCGTACCTCACGCTGATGCGCGTTCACGAGCGCCTCGCGGGGGACCTGGCGACCCTGTTCAAGGCCCACGGCCTGACCCAGGCGACCTACAACGCCCTGCGCATCCTTCGGGGCGCCGGCCCGGACGGTCTGCCCTGCAACGCCGTCGGCGAGCGCCTCGTCAACCGCGTTCCCGACGTCACCCGGCTGCTGGACCGCATGGAGCGGGACGGCCTGGTCCGCCGCGAGCGGAGCTCCGAGGACCGCCGGGTCGTGCTGGCCTTCCTGACCGACGAGGGCCGGACGCGCGTCGACGCCCTCGACGACCCCGTGCTCCAGCGGCACCTCGACCAGTTCGCCGACTTCACGACCGGCGACCTGGAGTCCCTGCTCGAGGCGCTCGAGCGCCTCGTCGCCAGCGCCCCGGCGCCCGCCCCCGGCGACTGATCCACCACGCCGACCGACCACGGGTCCCCCCTTCGAGGGGCTCGCTCCACACCAAAGATCGTTACAACGACAAACGTCACGACAATTGTCATGCAGAACCTCCGCACCGACCTCGGCCTCCTCGTCCTCCGCCTCATGGCCGGCTCCGTCTTCGTGTTCCACGGTGCCCAGAAGCTGTTCGGCCTCTTCGGCGGCTACGGCATCGAGGGCACGGCGGGCTGGATGGAGAGCATCGGGGTCCCGTTCCCCGTCGCCTCGACGGTCCTCGCCGGCAGCGCCGAGTTCGTCGGCGGCCTCGCCTTCCTGACCGGCGCGTTCACCCGCACGCTCGCGGTTCCGCTCGCGTTCACCATGCTCGTCGCCGGGTTCAGCGCGCACTCCGGATTCGACGTCACGCAGGGCGGCATGGAGTACCCGCTGACGCTCGCCGCCGTCGCCGTCACGATCGGCCTCGTCGGCCCGGGTCGCCTCAGCCTCGGTGCCGGCCGCGTCGACGTCCCCGTCCTCCTTCCCGCCGTCGCCTGAGCGCGGTCCGATGAACGATCGACGCACCGGCCCTGGCTCCAGCCCGGGCTCCGGCCCGGGCCCCGGCCGCCCGACCCGCCGCGACGTCGCCGTCGGCGTCGCGGCCGGGGCGGCCGCGCTCTCTCTGAAGGGCGCCGACGACGAACGCCCTGCGGGCCGCCGCCCGCTTCCCAGGGCGGCCTTCGTCTCCCACGGCGCGCCGAACCTTGCGCTCGACCGAGAGCGCGGCGCCGACCTCGCCCGGTGGGGGACCGAGATCGAGCGACCCGACGCGATCGTCGTCGTGTCCGCCCACTGGGAGCGCACGCCGCTCTCGATCGGAACGGCGACCGAGCGGCCGCTCCTGCACGACTACGGCGGGTTCGCGCCCGAGCTGCGCGACGTCACCTACGACGCGCCGGTCGCCGCGGACGTCGCGGACCACATCGAGCGCGGCCTCGCCGGCCGCCTCGGCCACGGCGCGATCGAGCGGGTCCACGAACGCCCGTGGGACCACGGCGTCTGGGTCCCGCTCGTCCACCTCGCGCCGGACCGTGACGTCCCCGTCGTCCAGGTCAGCCTGGCGAGCGGCACCTCGCCCGACGAGCTGCTGCTCCTCGGACGGCGGCTGCGCGAGATCCTCGGCGAGCGCGTGCTGCTCCTGGGCAGCGGCGGGATCGTGCACAACCTCGGCGCGCTCGACTGGAGCGACTCCGGCGAGCCGGCCGCGTGGGCGGTCGACTTCGAGTCCTGGGCGCGCGACGCGCTCGACCGTGGCGACCACGACGCGCTCGTCGACTTCCGCCGCAAGGCGCCCGCCCTGGAGCGCGCGCACCCGACGCTGGAGCACTGGCTGCCGCTGCTCGTCGCGGCGGGCGCGGGCGAGCGGGCGACGCGGTACCCCGTGGAGGGCTTCGAGTACGGCAGCCTCGGGCGGCTCTCGGTCGAGTTCGCCTGATTACTCGGTCTGCCAGGTGAACTCGATCGCGGGCTCGCCGCTGTCGCGGCAGAACGTGACGCCGGTCTCCAGCGCGGTGCCCTCGATCGACTCGAAGGTCCCGAGGCCGTCCTCTTCGAGCTCCTTCGCCCACGCGTAGAACTCGTCCCGGAAGCCCGGATCGACGACCTCGCCCGTGTGGACGGGCGGGCGGCCCTCGCCGGCAGCTTCGAGCGGCCCGAACGCGGCGCGGCATCCGAGGCGGTACGCGAGGGTCGGGTCCGTCGCCCGGCCCGACTCGACGAAGCGGCGCTTCAGGAGCTCGTGGCCCATGGCGAACAGGTGCCACTGCAGGTGCTGCGGCAGCCCGTACTCGTCCATCACCTCGACCATGTCGTTGTCCGCGTCGAGGTCGGTGCTCGTAAAGAGGCGTCCCTTCTCGGGGTGCTCGAAGGCGCGCAGCAGCTCCTGGGACCGCTCGTCGAACCCGAGCTGCGCGTACGAGCCCGCGAGGATCAGCGTCGCATAGTTCGTCGTGTTCGCGCCGCCCAGGAGGCCCTCGAGTCGGCCCGGGGCCACCGCGGGGTTCTCCGGAGGCGTCGCCGCGTTCGCGAGGACCTGCTCGCGGGCGAGCAGGTGCCACGCGTGGAAGATCGCGGCGACGCGGTGGGCCGTCTCGGACACGACCTGGCCGCTCGACCCGGTCGAGCTCAGCTCGAAGCTGAAGCGCTCGGGCTCGGTCAGGAATCCGTTGGTCGCGACGGCGGAGGCGTGGATGTGGACCATGAGCGCGTCGGCGAGCGCACGCTGGACCTCGTACGACTCGACGCCCCGCTCGTCCATGTCGTCGATGAGTTCGACCGTGCTCGTGTGCGCGTCGAGCAGAGCGCCACTGCGCAGCGCCTCGTGCGACTCGGTCAGCCGCCGGCCGTACTCCTCGGTGTAGTCGGGCGTCGACGAGCACGCGGCGAGGGACAGCAGCGCGAGGGTGGCGCCGGCGAGCGCGCGCGGTTGGAAGGGGGTCTTCGGCATCGGTTCGCTCACTTGGTGCCCACGTTGATGGTGCGGCGCGTCTCGCGGCCCTCGTACGTCACGTCGAATCCGAACTGGACCAGCGAACGGTGCAGGTCGATCTCGTACGCGGTGCTGCTCGCCCCCTCGACGACGAACTCGATGTCGTCCCCGAGCGACTCGCGCGGCAGCTCGAAGAAGAGGTACCCCTCCACGCGCGTCCGGTTCTGTCCGAGGCTCTGCAGGAGGGTGTCCTCGAACAGGTTCTCGCGGAACGTCTGCTTGTACTTGCGCTTGACGTCCTCCTCCATCGCGTCCGGGTCCGCGATCGGCAGGGCGGTCCCGTTCTCCAGGAACAGGATCGGCTGCATGTTCGACTCGTTGAGCCGCACCACGTGGTCCGGCGACACGAGGGTCACCGTCAGGCGGACCGGGACGACGTTGAACCGCTTCGACAGCTCGAAGTCGAACGTGCCCTTGGGGTTCGTGTCGATCTGGGCCTCGCACTCGATGACGCTGTCATTCGCTCCCAGCCGGTGGAAGGCCCACTTGTCCGGGTTCCCGGTGTCCGCGGCGCGGAAGACGAGGTCGGACTTGACCTTCGAGCCGCCGCCGCACGAAGCGGCGAGCAGGGCGAGGGCGAGGAAGGAGGCGCGAGCGGCGAGGCGCGCGCGGCGCGGTTCCGGGGGCATGGGTGTCATGGGGGCAGGGGCGGCGCGGCGACGCTCGTCAGCGCTGCAGGTGGACGAGCTCGTAGTCGTACCGGGCGGACTCGTGGCGCACAACGCCGAGCACGGGATGGAGTAGGTACTTCGATCCGCTCGGGCCCTCGACCTCCAGGCAGATCAGCGCGTCCCCGTTCGCCCCCCCGCTGCCGAGGTACTGGTCGAGTACGAGGGACGACGGCGTGACGTTGCGGTTCAGTCCGCGGAAGGACTTCGGCGACAACGACTCGAAGCGCGAGCGCGCCTTCGTGCCGGTCGGGTTCCACTCGACGAAGGTGACGTGGTCGGGAAGGTCGGTCAGACGCATCAGCGACTTGCCCCGCCACTCGATCGAGATCGAATCGGTCGGTGGCTCGAACTCGTCCTTCTTCGGTCGCGCCTTCCTCTGGCCCTCGACGTCGAAGTAGGTGCGCTCGAGGAACAGGCCTTCGTCCTCGTCGAGGATCTTCATCAGGAGCCACTCCTCCTGGGAGGAGGCACTGCCGCCTGCGGGGAACGACGCGAAGAGTCGCGTGCTCTCCTTACCCCGTGTCACCTTGGTGCGTTCGCGGAGCTGGTACTGGAACGCGAGGAGTCGCTTCCACTCGGTTCCGTAGGTCGACAACGGCTCGACGAGCTCGCGCTCGGCGAAGGCGTCGAACCACGCGTCCTGTTCGGGGCCAGCGCCCGAGCTTGTGTACCAGCGTCGGGCGGCGACCATCCAGTCGAGCTGGGCCAGCGCGCCGGCGTCGATCTCGCGGGCGACCGCGTCGCGCTCGTCGAGGAGCACGGCGAGTTCGTCGACCTGCGCCGGCAGCCGCTCGCGGAGGCCCTCCCGGGTCAGCCGGCCGTCCTGGATCACCGCCGCGTCGAGGTTCGCGACGTGGGCCTCGATCAGCGGCGCCATCTCGTCCCGCGCGTAGTCGCCGAAGTCGCGCAAGAAGCCGACGAGCTCGTTCGCCTGGGCAGCGAGGTCGGAGCGGCCTGAGATCGTCTGAACGCGCTCTGTCGCGGCCTCGGCGAGGCGGACCTGCTGGGCGTCGAGCGTCGCGCGCAGCGCGCCGAACGCGGCGTCGAGGGCGGCGAGGCGCCGCTCCTGCGTCTCCGCGCTGAGCTGCGCGCCGTAGAGCGCCTCGGCCGCGCGCTCGTTGCCGACCTGGCGGATCCACTCGGACAGGTCCTCCTTCTGCTGGACGAGCGAGTAGCTGTCCACCTCGCGGCGCGCCTCCTCGAAGGCCTCCTTCTGTTCGGCCTCGGAGAGCCCGTTCTCACCGCCTGCGTCCGCGGCCTCGACGTCGTCCTCGGAGCCGCCCGAGGCGGGCCGGGACGCTCCGCGGACCGAGCGGGCCGCCGTCTCCAGGAGCCGGCCCTTGAACTCGTCGCGGCTGTCGAACTTGGCGAGCGCGAGCCACTTACCCTGGTCCGCGCCGGCCTCGACGAGCGAGCCGCTCGCGCGGGTGAACGCGGCGATCGCGTCCTGGCCGGACAGCTTGTCGAGCGTCGAGCGCAGCTCGGCGAGCGCGACGAACGACTCGCCGCCCCCGGCGTCGCGGTTCGCGAAGCGGTGCACGTCGTTCGCGAGCGTCTCGACCTCGCGGAGGTAGCCGAGGCCCGGCGTGCGCTCCTCGATCCCGCCGTACTGGACGGCCGAGTCGACGATGCGCGTGTCGCCATTGATCTCACCGCGCTCGACCTTGCCGACGAGCTCGTCGAACATCTCGCCGACCGGCACGAGGCGCGCCCCGTAGCGGTCGAGCGTGGCGGCGGACACGTCGATCAGGTCGTCGATGTGCGCCGAGAGGAAGTTGATGACGTTCTGCTTCTTCGTCTGCTCCTTGAGCGACGTGATCTCGGCCGAGTTACGGTCGCGCTCGGCGACGCCCCGTCCCTGGGTCGCCGCGGTCAGGTCCTTCTGGAGCGTGATGATGCGCGTGTCCGCGGCGGCCTTCTCGGTCGTCAGACGATCGATCGTCCCCTGCTTGGCGGACTGGTCCTGGAGCAGGGCGGCGATCTGGGTGTCGCGCGGCTTCACCATCGAATCGGTGAGCTCCGCCCGGACCGCGTCCTCGATCTCGGTGCGGTCCTCGCCCTTGCCGATCCGCTGATCGACGACCATCCAGCTCAGCCCCGCGGTCGACAGCGCGAACAAGGCCGCAGCGGCGCCGACCCACGCGGGCGCGCCCTCGGTCTCGACGAACGAGTCGCACTTCTCGATCGCCGCGATGAAGTCCGCCGCGCTGGAGAAGCGCTTCTCGCGCTTCTTCTGGAGCGCCTTGCGGAGGATCTTCTTGATCGGCTTCTTGATCCCCGTGAGGTTGTTCACGAGGGGCGTCGGGTCGGTGTCGATGACCGACGCCGTGATCTCCTGCTGGGTCCGGCCCGCGAACGGCTTCGAGCCGGAGATCATCTCGAAGAGCATCACGCCGACCGCGAACAGGTCGGAGCGCTGGTCGAGCTTCTCGCCCGCCGCCTGCTCCGGCGACATGTAGTGCGGCGTGCCGGGCCCGCGGCCGGCCTCCATCTCTTCGGTCAGGCTGGCGATGCCGAAGTCGAGCAGCCCGACCTTGACGCCGTGGGGGTTGTCGCTCGTCTTCGGGACGCGCGACGCGAGCATCACGTTGCTCGGCTTCACGTCGCGGTGGATGAACGCCTTCTCGTGACCGCTGGAGAGCGCGAGCAGGATCTGGCGCGCGATCTCCAGCGCGTGCCGCGGCATCAGCGTCTTCTCGCGCCGCAGGAGCTGCGTCAGGCTCTCGCCCTCGACGAAGTCCATCGTCAGGAAGAGCCGCTCGTCCGGCAGCTGCCCGCAGTCGCGCACCTGGACGGCGTGCTCGGAGACGAAGCCCTGCGCGGCGCGGATCTCCTTGAAGAAGAGGCTGCGGAAGGCGGCGTCCTTGGACCATCGGGGCAGGACGAGCTTCAGCGCGACCTCGCGCATCTCGATCTGGCGGTCGCGGACGAGGAAGACCTCGCCCATCCCGCCCTTGCCGAGCGGGTGGAGGATCTCGAAGCGTCCGCCGAGCACGGTCCCGGGTGCCGCGTCGCCCGGACCAGCCGCGGCGTCGGAGGACGTGCTCCCGGACGGCTTCACCGCGCGCGCGCGAGAGGTCCCCGCGGACGGCTGGGTGTGGGCAGCACCGCTGCCGCCCGTGATCGTCGGCTCGACATCTGCGGCCGGATCGCCAGCTGGGTCCGCGGCGTTCGGATCGAATCCGGGGAACTGCGCCGTGTCCCCGCCGACGGCGGGCGCCTCCTCTCCGGCGCCCTCGGTCGGATTCGTGGGGACGGTGAAGTCGCCGTCGATCTCGACCTTCGAGAGAGTCTCGAAGTCCCTGTCTGAGCGCTTTCGCTCGCGATCGGGTTGGGGCATGGCGAAGGGGCGCAGTCTTGGCGGCGGCAGGGGGCGTCGCCGAGCAGGGCGACGGGGGCAGCGCATCGAGGGTAGAGCGCCGCCCTTGGAAGGGGTGGAACGTCTCCCACGCAACGGCGCGATCTCGGACTTCTTGCGCACCTCTCGGGGGGCGCTGTCCGTCGGCGTCGGGCTCCTGGCCGGCTGCCTAGATCGCGAACGAGTAGATCGCCAGCCCGCCCAGCGCGAGCGGGAAGCCCACGCGGCAGATCCGGTCCACCCGCAGGGCGGTGTCCGTGGCCTCCCGGTAGAGGAGCTGGGCGGTGACGACCACCTCGACGAGGGCCAGGAACGCCATCACGAACGCACCGTTCAGGAACGCGTCGAGGCGCGTCGTGTAGGGCACGCGGGGCATCTGGCTCGCGAGCGCGAATCGGTAGGCGATGACCGTGAGGATGCTCGTCGCTGCGAAGCCGAACTGGATCGCGATCTGCGGCGGCGGGGCCCAGAAGACCGTCCACGACATCATCACGATGACCACCAGGGGCAGGATGACCTTGGTGATGTAGTACGACGCGCTGCGCTCCGCGCGGATCACGTACGTCGCCGCCGACAGCTCGGGGATCTGCTCGGCGAGTCTGATCGGCGTGAGGTCGAGCGTTCCGCCCGAGATCTCCCAGTCGGGGATCGAGAGGGACTCGGAGGTCGCCACGATCGGGCCTTCCTTCGCGACGATCTCGAAGCCGAGCGAGCGCGTGAAGATGAACTCGAAGCGGACGTCGTGCCGGTCGAACGGGAAGTTCGCGAGGCGGGTCGGGGCACCGAACGTGCCCGCGAGGCGCGACGTCAGGCTCACCATGCCGTCGGGCTCGACCATCGCCAGGTCCGGAAAGAGGCTCGAGATCCGGCGCGGCGACACGGGCTCCAGCGCGGGATACCAGATCGAGTCGAGCTCGACCCAGCGCGGCCCCTCCTGCGTCGTGTCGGCGAGGCGGGGGTCCATCCACGCCGTACGGACGAAGATGTCGGCCTCGATCGTCTGCTCGGCGTCCAGGACCTTGAGCACGTCGATCAGGAAGAACGACACCTCCACATCGATCTTGCCGTCCACGGCGGGCGGGAGCTGGAGGTTGGTCTGCGCGGTCGTCCCTGCGGACGTCGCGAGCAGCGCGCAGACCAGGAACAGAACGTCGCGCACGGAAGCGGCGAGGGCAGGCATGGTCATTCGATCAGTGGTTCCGCGGAACGAGTCGGTCACCGTTCACGACGAGTGGGGAAGTCGCGCCGCGCTCGAGCTCGAGCTCGCCCACGACGTTTCCCCAGCGCAGGCGGAGCGGCCGCCCGAGCAGGGACGTGATGCGCACCTCCTCCAGCGCGCCGCCCGACCAGGCGACGTCGATCGCGAAGCCGCCGCGCGCCCGCAGGCCGCGCACGGCACCGTCGCGCCACGCGGGTGGCAGCGCCGGTAGGAGCGAGACGACTCCGCCGTGGCTCTGGAGCAGCATCTCCGCCATCCCGGCCGTGCCCCCGAAGTTGCCGTCGATCTGGAACGGCGGGTGGTCGTCGAAGAGGTTGGAGAGCGTCGACTTGCGCAGGAGGAGCTGCACGTGACGGTGCGCTTCGGCGCCGTCGCCGAGCCGCGCCATGAAGTTGACGAGCCACGCGCGGCTCCAGCCGGTGTGACCGCCGCCGTTCGCCAGGCGCGTCTCGATCGAGCGCCGCGCCGCGTCCGACAGCGCGTCGTCGATGCCCGGCCCGAACTGACGTCCGGGGTGCAGCCCGTAGAGATGGCTCATGTGCCGGTGCCCCGGCTCGGCCTCGCCGACCTCGGTCGACCACTCCAAGAGCCGGCCGTCGGTCCCGATCTTCGGTCCGTCGAGCCGCACGAGCGCCTCGCGCACCTCGGACACGATCGGGTCGTCGATCGAGAGCGCCTCGGCGATCTCCAGCAGGTTCGTGAACAGGTCCCACACGATCTGCTGGTCCATCGACGCGCCCATGCAGACGTCGGCGCGCTGCCCGTCCTCCAGGACGTAGACGTTCTCGGGCGAGCTCGACGGGCCGCTCACGAGCCGCCCCGTCGCCGGGTCGGTGGCGAGGTAGTCGAGGAAGAAGCGCGCGGCGCCCGCCATGTGCGGGTAGGCGACCTCGCGCGCGAACGCGTCGTCACCGCCGTAGGCCCAGTGTTCGTAGAGGTGCCGCGTGCACCAAGCGCCCCCGGTCGGCCAGAGCCCCCACACCGTCCGCCCGATCGGCGACGTGAACCACCACGCGTCCGTCGTGTGGTGCGCGACCCAGCCGCGCGCGCCGTACAGCGTCCGCGCGGTCGTCCGTCCGCGTCGCGCGATGCCCTCGACCAGCCGGAAGAACGGCAGGTGGCACTCCGCCAGCCCCGTGACCTCCGCCGGCCAGTAGTTCATCTGGCAGTTGATGTTGATGTGGTAGTCGCTGTTCCAGGGTGCCTCGACGTGCTCGCACCAGAGGCCCTGGAGGTTGGCCGGCATCGAGCCTGGCCGCGAGGACGACATCAACAGGTAGCGCCCGTAGTGGAAGTACAGCGCCTCCAGCGCGGGATCGGGCGCACCGGCGCGGTACGCGGCGAGCCGCTCGTCGGTCGGGACGAGCCCCGCCTCGTGTCCGCCGAGGTCGAGCGCGCAGCGGTCGAAGAGCTCGCGGTGCGCGGCGATATGTCTGCGCTTGATCGCGTCGTAGCCGAGCTCCGAAGCCGCGCGCGGCGTCTCGATCGCACTCGAAACGTCGCCGCCCTCGTAGTCGGTGCGGGCGTCGAAGTAGAGCGTCACCTCGTCCGCGCCCGAGGCGACGAGCGCGCCGAATCGGGCGTCGATCTCTGCAGCGTCACCGCGCGCCTCCAGTCGCAGGCTGCCGCGGAAGCGGACGGCCGGGTGTTCGCCGTTCACGGCGCGCCCGATCATGACGATCGCGGCCGCCGACTCCTCGTCGATCTCCATCGCACCAACGGTGATGTTCCCAGGTCGCGAGAGCGCGGCGCTCACTTCGATCGACCCCGCGCGCGACGAGGTGATGCGCACGCAAAGACCGTGCTCGACGCTGCACAGGACCTCGCGCGTGAAGACGGTGTCCTCGACGCGATACCGGACGCCGGCCGTGCCGTTCGCGAGGTCGAGCCAGCGACGGTAGTCCGTCGGTTCCGCGTCCCCGTGGTCGAACGTGAGCCCGATGTCGCCCAGCGTCTGGTAGCTGCGGACCCAGCGCTCGCTCATCAGGGCGTTCTGCGCCTGCTCTTGCGCCTCCACGACGCGGCCCTCGAAGAGCAGCGCGCGGATGCCCGGGAGAGCCTCCGCGCCCGCGCGGTCGCGCTCGCTCGGGCTGCCCGCCCACACGGTGTCCTCGTTGAGCTGCAGCCGCTCCTCGGTCACGCCGCCGAACACCATCGCGCCGAGCCTTCCGTTCCCGACCGGCAGCGCCTCCGTCCATGCCGCGGCGGGCTCGTCGTACCAGAGCTTCGTCGTCGCGTCCGAGACGCGGACCTCGCCGCCGAGCACACCGCCGACCGCGCAGAGCAGACCGAGCATCGAGCAGCCCTAGACGATCATGTCGCCGTAGACGAGCTTCGCCGTGCTCACGAACACGGGGCCGAAGATCTGGCGGAACAGGATCCACGCCAGCATCAGGCCGAGCAGCGGCATCATCGGCTGCGCCATCAGGTCGTTGTACCTGCGCACGGTGTCGCGCGGCAGGAACAGCCCGAGCGCCGCGCTCCCGTCCATCGGCGGCAGCGGGATCAGGTTGAACACGAGGAGCAGCAGGTTCTCGGTGAACAGCAGGCTCAGGAAGATCGCGAACGACCGCCCGACCGCGGAGCCCGCGGTCTCGGCGATCGAGTCGAAGCCGATGTACTCGGGAACCACGAAAGCGCCGTTCGCGAGCCCGATCTTCAGACCGACCATCGCGAGCACGAGCAGCGCGAGGTTCGCCGCCGGTCCGGCGAGGGCCATGATCGCCGCTCGCTTCGGATAGCGATCCGCCCACACCGGGTCGTACGGCGCGTGCGCGAACCCGAGCGGCCAGCCGACGATCGCCAGCGTCACGATCGGGAGGATGACCATCCCGAACGGCTCGCGCCGGATGTGCGGCATCGGGTCGAACGTGACCTGGCCGCCCAGGTAGGCCGTGTCGTCGCCGAGCCGGTGCGCCGCCCACGCGTGCGCCGCCTCGTGGAGGGACACCGACAGCAGGAAGACGACGTAGAACCCGACGGCGATCGTGAGCTCGGGGGGCATGGGCGTACGAGAGTAGTCTTCGGAGCCCCTCGGGGGGCCAACTTCGGCCCGTGACCCCCGTCGCGCCAGCGGCTACCGGGAGGTCCTTCGACCGATCCTCCCGCGCCATGATCTGCCTCGCCCTCGCGTCCCTCCTGATGGCCCCCTCAGCGGAGGCGACGATCCCGTCCCCGGCGTCTCCATCCCTGGCGTCGGCCTCCATCCGAGGATCGCAGTCGTTCGACGACCGCTACCGGGACGCGAAGGACGACCCGGACGCGCTCTGGGAGCTCTTCGAGTGGTGCACCGAGCCCGAGCGGGCGCAGACGACCGAGAAGGAGGCCGAGAAGGTCCTGCGCCGGCTCGTCGCCCTGGAGCCGAACCACGTCCGGGCGCGCAAGCAACTCGGCCACGTCCGCGAGGATGGCCGGTGGTTCGAGAACGAGCGGGCGCTGGCGCGCTACCGCCGCGTCGCCGACGTCGAGGCCAAGAAGGCCCGCGGGTTCGTCCGCTTCCGTCGCGACTACGTGCACCCCGACGCCGTGCCCTTCCTGCGCGAGGGGCTCCGCTTCGACCCCGACCACGGCATGTGGCTCGCCGCGCGCGACCGGCGTCGGCTGGAGAAGGGCTGGCGTCTCCAGGACGAAACCTGGATCCGGCCCGACGACGGCGGCCGCGTCGATGCGGGCGAGTGGCTCGTCGACGACGAGTGGATGCCGCTGGAGCGCGCCGAGCGCCTGCGGTCCAACGTCGACCGCATGTGGATCGTGCCGGGGCCCTACTTCCGCGTCCACGCGACCACCCGTCGTGCGGTCGTCGCGCGCGCGATGCCCGAGATGAACAGCGCCGTGGACGACCTGCGGCGGGTGTTCGGCGTCGAGCCGCTGTTCCCCCTCGACGTGTGCCTGCTCCGCACCGAGGAACAGTACGACCGCCTCGCCGTCGGCGACGCGGAGGGCGAGCGCGCGCCGACGCAGATGCGCGGCCTCCACGTCGTGCGGCCCGCCTACTTCGCGGAGAGCTGGTTCGTCCCCGACGGCCGCCGCGTCCGCTTCGCGGGCAAGGGCGTGACGTACTGGAACGAGGACCAGGAGTACGGCGACCTCTACGGCGTGCACAACGCGCGGCTCGCGGCGGGCCTCGCCTACGTCGAGGCGATCGACCCGAGCCCGCTGGCGCTCATGGGAACGCTGGAGGCGATGGAGGAGGGGGATGCGGCAGCGCCGCCCGACGATCACGCGGTCCGCCGGGAGCAGGAGAAGCGCCTGCCGCAGTGGCTGCGCTGGGGCGGCGCCGTCTACGCCGAGCGCTTCTTCATCGACCACGACGCCGCCGCCGACCGCAGCCGAACCTGGCCGCGCGAGTGGTCGGTCGACAACCTCCGCGGCCTCGGCGGACTGGCGCCGCTGGAGCGCGTGCTCTCCGCGAGCGTCGACCCTGCGGACCTCGACGGCGCGCGGAAGCTGCTCATCGAGCGCGGGCTCGTCGTCGCCTACCTCGTCGACGGCGGCGATGAGAAGGTGGCCGCCGCCCACGACGCGCTCAAGGCCGCGCTGGCCGTCCGCGACGGCGGCGCGATCGCCGCCGCGGTCCGCGGGCTGGAGGACGTCCTCGTCGGCCAGCGCGCCGCGATCCTGCGTTTCGCCGGTCTCGAGGAGACCGGCGGCTGAGCCGCGCCGGCGGGCCGGTCCTACTTCGCGGCCTTGACCGGGACGCGCGCCTCGGCGACGTAGACGCGCCCCGGGTCGCTCGTCCCGTCGACCATCCGGTCGATCGCGGTGACCCACTCGCGGTAGGCGGAGACGCGGTTCGTCGTTCCGTTCACCACGACCTCGACCGCGCGGTCGAGATCGACGAGGTCGTCGTTCAGGAAGAGGCCCACGCTCGCCACGCCCGTCGCGACGATCTCGATCCTGTTCGCGTCGCGGTCGATCGTGGCCTCGGCGCGGCTGTCCCGCGCGTTCGAGTCGACCGATAGCCAGTGCACGCGCGTGGGGAACGAGATCCCCGGCCGCACGACGACGCGCTTCGGCGCCGCGTCGCGCGGATGGGCGGCCATCCAGGTCCATTCGCCGCCCTCGGTCGACGACGGGGCGGTCACCGCGTTGTCGTGGCCTTCGTTGGCGTTCTCCGTGACGAAGCGGAGCGCGCTGTCGCTGGCCAGGCCGAAGAGGACCGGCACGGTGGCGAAGTTCGCCGGCCCCGGGCGGCCGAAGAGCTCGTCGTCCTCCAGGTGGAGGCAGACGACGCTGGCGAACCGGTCGGGGCGGAAGTCGGCGACGTGCAGCGCGAGCATCGCGCCCTCGCCGAGACCGACGAGGTGCACGCGCTCCCGGTCGACCGGTAGCGTGCGCTCCGCGTGGGCGAGCGCCGCGAGCACGTGCCGGATGCCGCCCGGCGCGCCCTCGTGCGTCACGGTCGGCCACGCGGCGAGGTTGGACGGGAGCTCCATCGACACCACGAGTGCGCCGTCGCGCAGGTCCTCCTCGTCGGCTGCGATCGCGCGCGTGAGCAGACGATCGATCGCGGCGGGGGCGGCGAGCCCCTTCGGCGGGACGACGAGGACGAGCGGATACACCTCGTCCCGCGGCCGGAACTTGCGCGGGACCCGGACGCCGAGGGCGAGCCCCGGCTCGGCGAAGCCCAGGACCGCCTCGGTGAGCGGGACGACCTTGCCCTTCTTCACCTTCGTCCGCTCCGGAGGGGTCGCCAGCGCCCACGCGCGACCGACGACGGACGGCGCCGCAAGGAGGTCGTCGCGTTCGATCTCGGCCGCGAGCTCGCCGGCGGCCTCGCGCAGCTTGGCGCGGGGCTTGGCGGTGGAGGCCCGCTCGGAGCGGGCCTCTAGGACGGCGCCGAGCGCCTTGGCGACGGGCCGCAGACGCCGGTCGTCGACCTCCACGTCCTGGAGTGGGGTCGCGGAGGAAGCGAGGGCAGCGGCGAGAACGAGGGACAGCAGGGGGAGGATCGTGCGCATCGACTCACTAGTCTGGCGCCTCGGCCGCGGTCACCTGCCGCGCCATTCCCGTCCCTCGATCGAGATCGCCATGCGCCCCGCCGTCCTCGCCCTCTCCGCGCTCCTCGCCGCCTGCGCCTCGTCCCAGGAGGGGGCCGATGGTCCCCGGACCGACTCCGGGGGCCCGATCGCGCTGTTCGACGGCACGACGCTCGACGGCTGGTTCGCGGACGTGCCCGCAGCCGACGAGGACCCGAACCTGAGTCCGTCGTTCGTGGTCGAGAACGGCGTTCTCGTGAGCCTCGGCGAGCCGCGCGGGCACCTCATCACCGACGCGTCCTATCGGGACTACCGGCTGACCGTGGAGTACCGCTGGCCCGGCGAGGGCGGGAACTGCGGCGTGCTCGTGCACTGCTCCGCCCTCCGGCGCCTCTACGGGATGTTCCCCCAGTCGATCGAGTGCCAGCTCCAGAGCGGCAACGCCGGCGACTTCTGGTGCATCGGGGAGGACATCCGGACGGACGACATGGAGACCCGCCGGGGGCCCGACCCCGCCGAGTGGGGCGGCGAGGTCGGCCAGAAGCGTCGCATCGAGAACCTCACGGACGACTCCGAGGCGCCGCTCGGGTCCTGGAACGTCATGGTGATCGAATGTCGCGGCACCTCGATCGACGTCTGGGTGAACGGCGACCCGGTCAACAACGGCTACGACTGCACCGCCTCCAGCGGCCGGATCGCCCTCCAGGCCGAGGGCGCGCGCGCCGAGTTCCGGCGTATCGAGCTCGAGAAGCTCTGATCCGCCGCACGGGTATCATGGGAGGCCCATGTTGCCCGCGCCGCTCGCCATCTTCGGGTCGATCCACCTGGTGGAGATCCTCGTGATCGGGGGGGCCGCGCTGATGATCTTCGGCCCGCGCCTGCCGGAGGTGGCGCTCCGCGCGACCGCCCACGTGATGCGCGCCCGGCGGGCCGTCTCGAAGATGTGGCGTGATACGGGCCTGGAGGAGGAGCTCCGCCGCGTCCGGCGCGACATCGAGCTCAGCGTCCCGCGCGACGCGGACTTCGACGTGCGTGGGCCCGCGGGCCGATCGACGGCGTCCTCGTCGACCGCCGCGTCGCCGGAAGCGCTCGCCCAGCTCGAGGACGCGTACTCGAGCGACCCCGACGCAATCGACCCCGACGGGCTCGACCCGGACGCGGAGCGCGCGAACGAGGAGCCCTTCCCCGAGACCACGATCGAGCCCGCCGACGGGATCATCGCGTCGGGGGATCTCGCCCCGGACGCGGACGCCGACCGCCGCGAGCCAACGGCGGACGTCGCGGCCGCGCCGGTCGATGCTCCGGCTGACCCCATGGACGAGCCGGCGGAAGACCCGGCGGGCAACGTCGACGATCAGACCGCAGGCGCGGACGCCGAGCGACCCCGGGACTCCGACTGAGCGCGGAGGGCGATGTTCCGCCTCGGCTACAACACGAACGGGCTCTCCTTCCACCGGATCGGCGACGCGATCGACCTCCTGGCCGACCTCGGCTACGAGGGCATCGCGATCACGCCGGACGTCGGCCCCCTCGATCCGTTCGAGCTCGACCGCAGGACGGTGGCGGACGTCCGCCAGCGCCTCGACGACGCGGGCCTGGAGGTCGCCATCGAGACCGGTGCCCGCTACGTGCTCGACCCGCGCCGCAAGCATCGTCCGACGCTGCTGGAGAGTGCGTCCCACGAGCGGGACCGGCGCGTCGACTTCCTGCGCCGTTCGATCGACCTCGCGGTCGACCTCGACGCGCGCGTCGTGTCGCTCTGGTCCGGCGCGGTTCCGGAGGGTGAGTCGGGCACGCTCGACGACGCGGCCGACCACCCGCTCGCCGAGCGGCTGGCCGAAGGGCTCACGCGCGTGCTGGAGCACGCGCGTGGCGCGAACGTGCGAGTGGGCTTCGAGCCCGAGCCCGGCATGTTCGTCGAGCGTCCGCGCGGCTTCCGGGCGCTCCTCGAGCGGATGGGCTCCGACGGACGCGACCTCGGCCTGACGCTCGACGTCGGCCATTGCGTGGTGACCGGTGACGAGCCCGTCAGCGCAGTGGTCGAGGGGTTTGCGGAGCGCCTCGTCCACGTGCATCTCGACGACTGCCCGCGGGGCCGACACGTTCATCTTCCGTTCGGTGAGGGCGACCTCGACCTCCGCGACGCCCTCCACGGGCTGATCACGTGCGGATTCGACGGGATGGCAGCGGTCGAACTCTCGAGGGACGGTCACCGCGCTCCAGAGGCCGCGAGGGACGCTCTCGAGGCGCTTCGAGGGGCCCTCGGCGAATAGGACCTGCAAGTCGTTTCTCGGTCAATTCGATGGAATTCGTCCGTTCAGGGCGAAAGCTCCCGATGGTCTCCGTACAAAGGCCCTTGCGCACGGCGAGGGGGCTCGGGCGCAGGCGTGGGCCGTGGGCAGCTCGGACCGCAGCGAGCAGGAGGAGCACATGAGCCGCAGGACGGATCAGTTGGACAGGAAGGGCACGTTGACCGCCGCGCCAGTGGGCGCGGGCGGCTCGGGGACGACGGACACGGAGGCTCGGCCGGACGTCCGGGCGTGTCCGACGCGGATCGAGGATCCCCAGCCGCTCATCCAGCACCGGGTGACGGTGTCCCAGTGCCAGGGGAAGCAGCGGCGGCAGTACCACAAGTGCTTCACCTGTATGCACTGGAACGACCGGCGCTGAACGGCGGCTTCCGGCGAACGAAGCAGAACGGGTACCGTAGTGGGGCCAATTCCGCCCCGTGGTCACCCGATCTGCCATGAACCTAGCGCTCTCCGTTCGCTCCCTCTCCTCGCTCGCACTGGCCTCCTCCGCAGCCGCAGCCGCAGGCGTCGCTGCGTTCGAGGTGATCCGCTTCGCTCCCTCCGACGGTTCGGAGGTCGAGCGCACCGCGACGTGGACCGAATCGTCGAAGACGACGTCCGTCGACATCACGCTGGGCGGTCAGCCCACGGACGAGGTGCCGACCCCGTTCACCTCGGTCGAGCGCACGCTGGAGATCGAGTCGACCGAGCAGTTCGTGCGCAGCACGCCAGGCCGCCCGCTGGAGCTCGTTCGGCGCTTCGGCCCGATCACGCTGGAGACGGGCGCCGACCTGGAGCTGGAGCCGAGCGGCGGCAAGCTGAGGCTGGAGGGCGAGGGCGGGTCCTTGCTGGAGGACGTGGGCGTTCGGTTCATCTGGAACGAGGACGAGGAGACGTACGAGCGCAGCTACGCGGACGACTACGAAGCAGACGAATCGCTGCTCGAGGGGTTGCGGCCCACGACCGATTTCCTCGCTCTCCTGCCCGAGGACGAGGACGTCGAGCTCGGCGCGGAGTGGGACGTCGACCTCGACGCGCTCTTCGACGTGCTGCGGCCCGGCGGCACCCTCCCGATCGCGTTCGAGTCCGATCTCCAGGCGCTCGAGGGCATCCTCGATCCGCTCCTGCTTCCTGGCGTCTTCCAGTGCCTGGAGGGCGAGCAAGAGGGGAGCCTCTCCGCGCGCGTCGCGTCGATCGAGGACGGGATCGCGTCGATCCAGTTCAAGCTCGAAGCGACCGTCGTGGCGGACAAGGGAGAGCACGTCGGGGCGATGCTCGCGCGCGCGACGCCCGAGGGCGCCATCGCCGAGATGAACACAGCGAGCTACACCTCGAAGATCGACGGCAAGGGGACGCTGGACTGGGACCTCGCGGAGTCGCGGATGGCCTCGTTCCGCTTCGAGGCCGAGGTGGAGTGCGAGATCGAGCTCGTTGTCGACGTCGACGCCGAGGGCCAGGAGTTCGAGTTCGTGATGGAGGAGGAGCGCGAGGGGACGATCTCGGTCGTCGTCGAGTGAGGCCCCCTGGGGTGGGGGGGCGGCGCAGCGTGCCCCGCGCGTACGAGACGTGCAAAGCGGCCGGTTGCCGCCAACGACCTCGGTAGTTGTACGTTGAGGGAGGCGAGCCCGGTCGACGCCGGTGCCCCCGGTCCTGTCGAATGCCTCCCTCCCCATGAAGAACGCTTCTCTCCTCGCCGC
Organism: Planctomycetota bacterium; assembly: GCA_038757895.1. Taxonomy (GTDB): domain Bacteria; phylum Planctomycetota; class UBA1135; order UBA1135; genus Saltatorellus. The sequence goes on from JBCDGE010000046.1 coordinate 18,511, forward strand.
CGTCGCGCTCGCTCTCCTCGCGGGCCTCTCGTACGTGTTCCTGTCCGGCGGCGGCCCCGATCCGTCGTCCGGCGCCACCCTCGACCGCGCCGATGCGCCCGCGGAAGAGACCGAGCGCACGGGGGATCGCGGAGCCAATCTCGTCGAGGTCGCGGAGGACGACGACGACGTCGCCCGCGCCGCGGCGACCCCGAACGCGATCGCGCCCGGCGTCGCCGCTCTCGTCGAGGACGCAGAGGACGAGGACGAGTCGACCGTCGGCGCGCTGCGCGGCCGGGTCACCGACGCCGCTGGCGCGCCGCTCGCCGGCGCGGAGGTCCGGTGCAGCTCGGCGGGCGGTCTCGCGTTCCGCGCCTCTTTCGAGGTCGGCACGGGGGACAGCTCGACGACCGTCGTGACGGACGGGGACGGGCGCTTCGAGACGACGGTCCGCGGCGGCGACGTGCGGATCGCGGTCGGGCTCGACGGATACGCGCCGTACGAGCGCGACGCGGAGGTGCTCGCTGCGGGCGACACGGACGTCGGCGACCTCCGGCTCGCCCAGGGCGTTCGCCTCTCCGGCCGCGTGCTCGATCCCGGGGGCCGCGGCGTTCCCGGTGCGAAGATCGTGGCGAAGCCGAAGAGGGAGGGCGGCATCGTCTTCTACGGCGGGCGCATCGACGCCATCGCCGAGACGGACGACAACGGGCGCTTCGAGATCCTGCGGCAGGCGGCCGGGCCGTACGAGCTGATCGCGGTGCACGAGGAGCACCCGCCGCAGCCGTTCGCCGGACGCACCGAGCAGCCCGGCGAGGTCGTCGAGGGGATCGTCGTCACGCTCCGTGCAGGTGCGACCATCGAGGGCGTCGTGCTCGACCTTCCGGAGAGCGGCGCGGACGGACTGCGCGTCGTCGCGCGGGGCGGCATGGGCCCCGAAGGCATGGCGGTGCTCTTCGGTAGCCGGCCCGGCGGGCCGGTGACCGGCGACGTGGACGAGCGCGGTTCGTTCGTCCTCACCGGCCTGGAGCCCGGCGCGAACGTGCGCCTGACGCTCGTCGAGGACCGGCTCGCCTTCGACGGTTCGACCCGCCGCTCGAAGTCCGTTCCCGCGCGCGCAGGGGATCGGAACGCACGGATCACCTACAGCGAGGGCGCGTCCGTCACCTTCCGCGTCACCGACTCGGAGGGCAACCCCGTCGAGTCGATGAGCGTCGACGCGGGCTTCGACTACCCGACGGCGCGCGTCCGCCGGAACGAGACGTGCGAGGACGGGGTCTGCAAGATCGCGAACCTCTGGCCGAGCGAGGAGGGCGACGCACTCAAGCTGCAGATCGAGGCCACGGGCTTCGAGCCCTATCGCGCGAAGCAGCTCGTCGTACAGCCCGACGCCTCCCTCGACCTCGGGACGATCGTGCTGGAGGAGCGGCCGCGCATGCTCCTGGCCGTCACGAGCGCCGTGACCGGCGAGCCGGTCGAGGGAGCCGACGTGCTGATGCGTCCGTACCGCGATCCGGCGGTGACCGCGACCTCGATCCGGCGGCGCGTGTCGATCGAGGCCGACCGGGACGACGACGGCGACGACTTCTCGGCCTTCGACGTCGAGGGCGAGGCGCGCGGGACGACCGACGCCGACGGGCGCTGCGAGCTCGACGCCACGCCGGGCGCGACGGTCGAGTTCGTCGTCCGCCATCCGGACTTCGCCGAGACCGTCGACGGTCCGGTCGCGGTCTCGACGACGTCGTCCACGACCGAGCACGCGGTCGCGCTCGACCTGGGCGGCCGCGTGCAGATCACCGTGGTCGATCCGAACGGCGCTCCCGTCCGCGGCGCGCGCGTCGAGCGCCGCGGGTCCGAGCAGATCGTCACGCTGGGCGGGGACGTGACGGCCGAGTCCACCGACTCCGCCGGCGTCCTGACGTTCGACGGCCTGCCGGCGGGCGACCAGTCGTTCCGCCTGGAGCCGAAGGCCATGGGCGGCGGCGGCGGGTTCCTCATGGACGTCGCGATCTCGGGGCTCCCCGGGGACGAGGACGACGGCGACGACTGGACGAAGGTCGCGGTGCTCGCCGGCGAGACCGTCGAGCTGACGCTCGTCGCGCCGCTGCGCGGCGTCGTCCGCGGCGAGGTCACCGAACTCGGCGTGCCGCTCGCCGGCGCGAAGCTCACCCTTCGCCGCCCTGAGTCGGGCCCGATGGCGGGGATGCTGTCGTTCGGGCCGCGCGGTCCGCAGGCGGTGACCGACGCGCGCGGCGAGTTCCGCTTCGACGACGTCGAGGAGGGCGAGTACGAGATCGTGCTCGCGCACCCCACCCGGGTGATGGACGAGGTTCGGCCGGTCGAGGCGGAGGGCGCGGAGACGGTGGTCGAGATCGACCTCGACGTGACGATCGTCGAGGGCACGGTCGTCGACGAGGCCGGCGAGCCGGTCGCGGGCGCTGTCGTGCGGCCCGAGCGCGCGCAGCCCCGCGGCGCGCCGCAGCAGATGAGCATCGCGATCATGGTCAGCGACGACGGCAGCGGCGCAGGCGCGAGCGTCATCACGACGGGCGACGACCCCGCCGACGAGGTGCGTACCGACGAGGACGGGCGCTATCTCCTGCGCGGCGTGGAGGCCGGCGTCGAGCTGGAGGTCATCGCGACCGCCGACGGCTACGACGAGTCGCGCTCCGAGCGCTTCCAGGTCGACAGGGGCGCGACGCAGGACGGCATCGACGTGCAGTTCGTCAAGCCCGGCTCGATCCGCGTGACGCTGGAGGACGGACCGGGCGGCGCGATGGTGATGCTCCGCCGCCGCGGCGAGTTCCGCGGCCAGCCGCGTATCGAGCCGATGGCCGGCGACGAGGTGACGATCGACGGCGTGGCGCCGGGCGACTGGACCGTCCGCCTGCTCGGCGGCCCCGCGGGCGACATCAGCGCCGACCCCGACGACGTGGATGTGACCGTCATCGCTGGCGAGACGGCGACGGCGGAGTTCGTGGCGAGGTAGGGGAGGCGACCTCCGCCACCCCCTCGCTATTCGCTACCGACGACGGTCAAACCGCCGTCGAGGCCGCGGACGATGTAGTCACCGCTTGTCGGCCAGCAGATGCCGAACAGGTTGAGCTCCGCGCCGAGCTGCTGCAGGTCCTCTCCCTCTGCGTTCAGCCCCATGGCCGCGAGGATGCGAGGCAACGGGTTGTCGCCACGATTCCACTCGAAGTTCGCGGACCCGTCCTCGAATCGCACCTGCATGTTCAGGTGCTCGTCGCCGCACAGGAACTCCGCGAATCCGTCCTGTGCCTTCACCTGCCAGGTGAGCGACGCGAGCGCCTCCTCGTGCGTCTCGATCCCGTCCGGGGACTCCTCGAGGATGTGCGGCACGACGTTCTGTAGTAGCTGTCGATCCGCGAACTGGAGGCAGAAGGAGTCGTTGTCGACGTTCCGCGGCGGCGCGGTCTCGGTCGGTGCGGCGTCGACGGTGCTACCGTCGCTCGTCACGACGGCTGCGAAGTAGGTCGCTGCCGAACCGGCGATCGCAGCGACGAAGGGGAGGACGACCGAGAGCTTTCGCCAGCGATCGACCTCCTGTTGGCTCGCGATCCTGGAAGCGATCCGGATGTGGACAGTGACGGAACGGGGCTTCTCGTCGTCGGACCAGCGGATGGCGCCGAGCTCCGTGTCGATCGTGTAGCGCTTGGAGTCGACCCGTTCCCCTCCCACATAGAGGCCCGCAAGCTCGGCTCCTCTGATCGTCAGGAGGTCGACGCGCCATCCCCCCAGCTCTCGATCCCAGTCACGGGACGAGAGTCGCATGACGGCGGTGCGCGTGCTCTCTGCCATGGGTCGCTTCCTTTCGGTGTATCGCTCGTTCCAGACGTCGGATCCCCCAGGCGACCGGCGGTCGAGGGCGCAGCAAGACTGTCCACCGACCCGAAGACCGTCAACGCCCAATCAGCCAGCAGCGACGGGCGGCGACATCCTGCCTCGTCCAGGAATGCGATCGAGACTGCGGCGTGTGACGCTCCTCTCGGTGCTCGAGAGAGATCGGGGGCTGCGTGTCCGGGCCGCGGGCGCCCGTCGTTCGGGGGGGTGCATACTCGATCGAGTCCTGCCGCCCCTCTCCTGCCGGAGTCTGCCGTCCCATGCGCGCCGTTCCGTCCCTCGCTCTCTTCCTCGTCCCCGCCGCGACCGCGGCGGCCCAGGTTCCTCTCAGCGGACCGCTCTCGGACTCGACGACGGGACCGCTCGTCTCCGGCACCGTCTACCACGCGGTGGGCTCCATCCGCGTCGACGCAGGGCAGACGCTCACGATCGAGCCGAACGTCGTCGTCAAGTTCGCGACCGACCTCACGTTCTTCGTCGACGGCACGCTGCTCGTGAATGGGGCCGGCGTCGGCTCGGTCGTGCTGACCGACCTGCGCGACGATGCCGCGGGCGGGGACACGAACGGCGACGGTGCTGCCACTGCGCCCGCGCCCGGCTGGTGGCGCGGGATCTTGCTGCGCGACGGCGCCGACGCGAGCCAGATCAGCGGGATGACCGTGCGCTTCGCCGGCCGCCTCGGGCCGGCGGTGATCTTCTCGGCGTGCGATGCGACGCTGGTCGACTGCGTCGCCGAGCTCAACCAGCGCGACGGCTTCGAGCTGGACGCCACGAGCCGGCCGACCCTGACAGGCTGCGCCGCGCTCGACAACGGTGGCCAGGCGTTCGACAACGTCTCGCTGCTCGCCGTCCCGGCGTTCTCTGCGCTCACGGCGTCCGGCAACGAGGAGAACTGGCTGCAGACGACCGTCAGCGGAGTCCCCGCGGGGACGACGGTCACGATCGGGCCGGGGAACCTGCCGGGCGGCGTGCTCCACCCGACGAACGCGATCTCCGTTCCCGCCGGCGCCGAGCTCGTCCTGGAGGCCGGCACGATCGTGAAGATGTCGCCCTCCAACTTCTTCGTCATCAACGGGACCCTGCGGTGCGAGGGCGCCGCGGCGTCGCCGGTCGTCGTGACCGACGAGCGGGACGACTCGATCGGCGGCGACTCCAACGGCGACGGCGGTGCGACGTCGCCCGCGCCGGGCTGGTGGCGCGGGATCGGGATCTTCAACCCGACGTCCGACGGGAGCGTGCTGGAGCACACGGTCGTCGCGTACGCCGGCGGCTCGGGCTTCGGCATGAACCTGGGCGGGACGAGCGCGACGATCCGCGACTGCGTCGTGCGCGAATGCGACACGGATGGGGTGACGCTCTCGACGACCGCCACGCCGACCATCGACGGGCTAGCGGTGACGAACTGCCAGGGCGACGCGCTCGCCGCGGCGCCGCTCGTCGCGCTCGCGAACTTCTCCGGGCTGCAGTTCTCGGGCAACGACTTCGACCGCGTCGAGGTGTCCGCGGGCGTCGTTCCGCCCGGCACGTACCTCAACATCGGTCCCCCCCGGACCTTCGGCGATGTCGTGTTCATGAACGACAGCATCCGCGTCGATCCCGGGGCGTCGCTCACGCTCGAGGCAGGGACGATCGTCAAGTTCGCGGCGGGGCAGACGTGCAGCGTCCAGGGCCTCCTGACTGCGAACGGCACGCTGAATCGCAGGGTCGCCCTCACCTCGATCCACGACGACAGCGTCGGAGGTGACACCAACGGCAACGGTGCCGCGACCTCGCCGATGCCGGGGGACTGGCGCGGCATCACGTTCGGTCAGACGTCGGACGGCTCCGCGATGTCGTTCACCGACGTCGAGTACGCGGGCTCGACCGGGACCGGTCTCGTCGTGGCGAACGCGAGCGTGACCCTGAACAGGTGCGCGGTGCGCCACGCGCTCGGCGACGGCGTGAACATGGGCCAGACGACCAAGCCGGGCTCGTTCGAGCGCCTCCGCGTCGAGGACTGCACGGGGACCGCGATCGAGGGGATCCTCTTCGAGCGGCTCCAGGACGTCGAGTTCGCGGGGGGCGGCGGGAACGGCACGAACGCGATCGCGATCGCGAGCGGGAACGTGACCGCGAACACGACGATCGAGCTCAACAACCAGTTCGACGGCGCGCTGCTCCTCCGCAGCAGCGTCTTCGTGCCGTCCGGTCTGAGCCTGTCGCTGGAGCCGGGCGTGACCCTGAAGCTGGGGCCGGGCCTCAACTTCTTCGTTCAGGGTGCGCTCTTCACACGCGGGACCCTCCAGAACCCCGTCGTGATCACGTCGCTCCTCGACGACTCGGTCGCGGGTGATACGAACGGTGACGGCGGCGCGACCACGCCCGCACCGGGCGACTGGGGGACGATGACCTTCGCCACCCAGGCGACCGCGTCGCTCGTCAACGGTCTCGACCTGCGCTACGGCGGGACGAACGGGGTGACGCTCCAGTGCTTCTCGTCGTCGGTGCGCCTTCGCGAGGTGATCGTGGCCGAGGGGAGCGGGATCGGCGCACAGGTCACGGCCCACGCCGGCGCCCTCGAGCGGATCGTCGCGCGGGACAACACGGGACCGGGATTCCAGCTCTCTGCGACCGCGTTCGCGGCGCGGCAGCTGACGGCGGTCGGGAACGCCGGCGCCGGGATCACGGCGCTGGGGACGTACGCGGGCACGGTCGCGGACTCGATCACGTGGAGCAACGCGGGCGGTGCGACGTCGGGGCTCGGCGCCGGCCAGTTCGTCTTCAGTAACGGCGATCCCGGCTTCGCGGGCGCGGACGGGAACATCGACGTCGATCCGCTCTTCGTCGACGAGGCGGGCCGCGACCTGCGGCTGACGGAGCTCTCGCCGTGCGTCGATACCGGCGACCCGGCGTCACCGCTCGACCCGGACGCGACGCCGGCCGACATGGGCGCGTTCTTCCGGAACGCGTGCGAGCCGGAGGTCTTCTGCGCCCAGACGACGTTCCCGCCCTGCGCGCCCGTCCTCACGTACGAGGGCTTCGCGAGCCTCTCGGCGCCGACGCCGTTCACGCTGAGGCTGAACGACGCGCCGACGCTTTCGTTCGCGATCTTCTTCTACGGCATCGGCGCGCGGGCGCAGGTCCCGGGCCTGTACGGCGACGTTTGCGTCGGCGGCCCGTATCAGAGGACGCCGCCGGTGCCGTCGGGCGGGAACCCCGCAGACGGTCCGTGCGCGGGCACGTTCGAGCTCGACTTCAACGCGTACGTCCAGTCCGGCGTCGATCCGGCGATCGTGGCCGGGTCGAACGTCATCGGTCACTTCTGGTACCGCTACGGCGCGGCGCCGGGGAACGCGCGATTCAGCGACGCGATCGAGATGCCGGTGTGCCCGTAGGGGCGCAGCGGCGCTTCCCTCGTCAGGCGCTCGCGCCTGCCGGCGCCTTCGCGCGCAGCTCGCCCACGATGCCGTCCATCGACGTGCCCGCGTCGCCGAAGAGCATGCGGGTCGCGTCGTGGAAGAAGAGCGGGTTGTCGACGCCCGCGTAGCCGGTGGCGCGGCTGCGCTTCATCATCACGACGAACTTCGACTTCCAGACCTCCAGCACGGGCATGCCGTAGATCGGGCTCGACGTGTCCGTGAGCGCGCTCGGGTTCACGATGTCGTTCGCGCCGATCACGAGCACCACGTCGGTGTCCGGGAAGTCGTCGTTGATCTCCTCCATCTCCAGCACGATGTCGTACGGGACGTTGGCCTCGGCCAGGAGGACGTTCATGTGGCCCGGCAGGCGCCCCGCGACGGGGTGGATGCCGAAGCGGACGTTCACGCCCATGCCGCGGAGCAGGTCGGTCATCTCGAAGACCTTGTGCTGCGCGCGGGCCACCGCCATACCGTAGCCCGGGACGACGATCACGTTCTTGGCCGCGAGGAGCTGCTCGACCACGCCCGCGACTTCGGTCTCCTGGAGTTCCTGCTCTTCGCCGTCGGCGCTCGCCGCCGCGGCCGGAGCGGAGCCGCCGTCGGTGCCGAAGCCGCCGAAGATGACGTTCACGATCGAGCGGTTCATCGCCCGGCACATGATGATGCTCAGGATCAGGCCGCTGCTGCCGACGAGCGCGCCCGTCACGATCAGGAGGTCGTTGCCGAGCATGAAACCGGCCGCCGAGGCGGTCCAGCCCGAGTAGCTGTTCAGCATCGACACCACGACCGGCATGTCCGCGCCGCCGATGGCCGCGACGAGGTGGGCGCCGAGTCCGAACGCGATCAGCGTCATGCCGATCAGCGGCCAGATGCCCGCCGAGCCCTCGAAGCCGACGAACAGCGTCCCGAGGTAGATCGAGAGCGCGACGGCGCCGAGGTTGATCAGGTGCCGGGCCGGCAGCAGCAGCGGCTTGCCGCTCAGCGATCCCTTGAGCTTCAGGTACGCGATCACCGAGCCCGTGAACGTGATCGCGCCGATGAACACGTCGACGAAGATCTCGATCTCGAAGACGGTGCCGCTCTTCTTCTGCGCGACGTACGTCGCGAAGCCGACGAGCACCGCCGCGATCCCGACGAAGCTGTGCAGCAGGGCGACGAGCTCCGGCATCGCCGTCATCGCGACCTTGGCCGCCATGTTGCGGCCGATCGCGGCGCCGACGACGAGCGCGGGGAGCAGCAGCCAGTACCGGTCGACGTCGCTCTGCGTGAGCGTCGCGAAGACGGCGATCGACATCCCGACGATGCCGTACAGCACGCCGGCGCGGGCGGTCTCCTGGCTGGAGAGGCCGCGCAGGCTGAGGATGAAGAAGATGCCCGCCGCCAGGTAGGCGATCGTGACGAGTGCGTATTCCATGGCGTGCGTGCTACTTGTGGAACATCCGCAGCATCCGCTGCGTGACCATGAAACCGCCGACGATGTTGATCGTCGCGAAGAGGACGGCGATCGCGCCGATCAGCGCCGCCGTCGTGCCGACCTGGGTCGTCGCCAGGACGAGACCGCCCACGACGATGATCCCGCTGATCGCGTTCGTGACGCTCATCAACGGAGTGTGCAGCGCGGCCGTGACGCTCCAGATGACCTGCCAGCCGACGAAGCACGCCAGCACGAACACGGTCAGGTGCTGCAGGAACTCGCGCGTCGCCTCGGTGGTGGCGGCGGGCTCGGCGCTGAAGCGCAGCCAGATCCACAGCGCGGCCAGGGCGATGCCGATCGCGACCGTGACCGGGCTCGACTTGCGCTCCGGCGCGTCGCCGGTCGACGCGACGGCCGCCGCAGCGGGGGCTGCCGCAGGCTTCGCGGCGGCGGGCGCGGGGGCCTTCTCCTTGGACTCCGTCGGCGCCTCCTTCGGCGCCGGCTCCGGCGGCGCGGGCGGCGGCCACATGATCTCCTTCTCGTGGGTGATCAGCGCGCCGCGCACGATGTCGTTCTCCAGGTCGACCGTGAAGCCCTCGGCCTTGCCCATCTCGTCGAGCAGGTGCGCGAGGTTCGTGCCGTAGAGGTCGCTCGCGACCGTGGCCATCCGGCTCGCCATGTCCGTGTAGCCGAGGACCACGACGTCGTGCGCGACCACGCGCTCGCCGGGCTTCGTCAGGTCGCAGTTGCCGCCCTGCTCGGCCGCGAGATCGACCACGACCGAGCCGGGCCTCATCGCCTCGACCATGTCCTCGAGCCAGAGCTTCGGCGCCGGCTTGCCCGGGATGAGCGCCGTCGTGATGACGATGTCGACGTCCTTCGCCTGCTCGCGGAACAGCGCCATCTCCGCGTCGATGAACTCCTTGCTCATCGTCTTGGCGTAGCCGCCGCCGCCCTCGCCGCTCTCCTCGATGTCGACGGTCAGGAACTCGCCGCCGAGGCTCTTGATCTGGTCGCGGACGGACTCGCGCGTGTCGAACGCGCGCACGATCGCGCCGAGGCCGCGCGCGGCTCCGATCGCCGCGAGCCCCGCGACGCCGGCGCCGATCACCAGCACCTTCGCCGGCGGGACCTTGCCCGCCGCCGTGAACTGTCCCGTGAAGAAGCTCCCGAACTCGTTCGCCGCCTCGATCACCGCCCGGTAGCCAGCGATGTTGGCCATCGAGCTGAGCGAGTCGACCTTCTGGGCCCGCGTGATCCGCGGGATCTGGTCCATCCCGATCGTCGTGAGGCCGCGGTCGCGCAGCGCCTCGACGAGGTCCTCGTTCTGCGCGGGGAAGACGTAGGAGACGAGCGTGGCGCCCTCGCGCACGAGCCCGAGCTCCGCGGCTCCGTCGTCGCCGTCCGCGACCCGCGGCGCTCGGATCTTGAGCACCGCGTCCGCGCCGAACGCGTCGTCGCGCGAGGCGAGGCTTGCGCCGGCCGCCTCGTAGGCGCCGTCGGGATAGGACGCCGCTGCGCCGGCGCCGGACTCGACGACGACGTCGAACCCCATGCCCACGAAGCGTTCGACCGCCTGCGGGGATGCGGCCACGCGTCGCTCGTCGGGATGGGTCTCCTTGGGTATTCCGAGCTTCATCTGGATGGGCGTCCGGCGGGTCGTCCGGGGGCCGGAACGCCGGTTTCGGCGCCCGTCCCGGCCGGGATGCGGAGGAAGAGGAGACGCGCCCGCGCCCGAGGTTGCAAGGGCTGGATAGCCTCGTCGGCCATGAGCCCCTCCCCGAGCGAGGAGAGGACGACCCGGGAGACCGTGGTCGTCCGCGGAGAGACCGTCCCGGTGACGATCGTCGACGCCCGTCCCGGGGCTGAATCCCGGGGGGACGCGCTGTTCCTCCACGGCTACGCCCGCCATCCGCTGGACTACGGCGACCTGCTCCACGAGGTCGCCCGGCGGGGCTTCCGCGTCGTTGCGCCGTTCCTCTTCGCGAACAACGGCCTGCACCACCCGCCGACGACCTTCTGGGCCTGCGCGGCCCTCGCCCGGCGGACCGCCCAGGCCCTTCGCAACGCGGGGATGCTCGACGCGGGCGCGCCCGTGTTCGGCCACTCCACCGGGGGGGCCGTCGGCCTGACGCTCGGGACGCTCGACCCCGCGCCGCCCGGCCTCTTCGCCATCAATCCGGTCCAGCCGTCGTCCCGCCGGGCCCCCTCGATGATGATGAGCTCGGCCTGGATGAACACCAAGATGGGGCTCGGGCTCGCGGGCGAGGGGCACCGCGCGCGCCGCGTCCTGCGCGACAGCTCGGGGCGGTTCTACGGCAACTGGCTCCGCAAGCCGCGGGCGGCGGTCGGGCTGATCGGCGGGCTGCGCGCCTACACCTACGAGCGGCTCCTGCGTTGGTATGAACCCCACGTCCCCTCGGGGGTCCCCGTGCGCGTCGTGTACGGGGTGGGGGACGAGTTCTACCCCTCGACCGACGGGCTCGAGGAGGGGCTCGGGCGGGTCTTCTCGCACTGCGACCTGGTGCGCCTCGAGACCGAGAACAGCCACGAGTGGCTCATGATCCGACCCGAGAAGGCCGTCGACGAGCTGGAGCGGTTCCTCGGCGAGGGCCCGCCGTACAATCCGGGTTGCCCACGACCCGGCCGCGACTGATCCGGCCGCCCGCGGCCCCGATGACCGAGACCGACGAACGACACGCGCTGGACGCTGCCCGAGAGGGGGACATCGAGGCGATCGGCCCGCTCCTCGAGTCCTATCGCGGCCGCCTCGCGCGGATGGTTTCCATCCGTATGGACGCCCGGCTCCAGGGGCGGTTCGACGCCTCCGATGTGCTCCAGGAGGCGTTCGTCGAGGCCTCGGAGCGCCTCCCGCGTTACCTCAGCGAGGAGAAGGAGAAGATGCCCTTCTTCCTCTGGGTGCGCTTCCTGGTCGGTCAGAAGCTGCTCCAGTTCCACCGGACGCACCTCGGCGCCCAGGCTCGCGCCGCCGACCGCGAGGTCAACCTGACGACGCCGACGACGCCGAGCGCCAGCGCGTTCTCCGTCGCGAGCGTCTGGCTCGCCGAGTCCGGGACGCCGTCCCAGGCGGCCGCCGCCGACGAGGAGCACGCCCGCGTGCGCGAGGCGCTGGAGTCGATGAGCGACATGGACCGCGAGGTCCTCGTCCTGCGGCACTTCGAGCAGCTCTCGAACGCCGAGGTCGCGACGCTCCTCCAGATCACGCCCCAGACCGCGAGCGCGCGCTACGTCCGCGCCCTCACGAGGCTCCAGTCGGCCGTCGGCGGCCCCTGAGCCCGCGGACCCCCGCCACGCGGTTGGATGGTGAGGCCGTCGAGCGACGAGAGCGACCTGGAGCTCGAGAAGCTCGTTCGCGTCGACGAGATCGTGACCGCCGCCATGGAGCACGCGCGCGCCGGCCAGCGCGTCTCCATCGACGCGATCGTCGCGGAGCATCCCGACCTCGCCGGGGAACTCCGCGCCGCGCTGGAGGCGGTCGCGTCGATGGAGCGGACCGTCGCCCGCGCCGAAGGGGAGACCGTCGAGACGCCCGATCGCATCGGGCCGTACGAGGTCGTGCGGGAGCTCGGCCGCGGCGGAATGGGGATCGTCTACGAGGCCCACGACGGCTCCCTCGACCGCCGGGTGGCTCTCAAGCTCCTGCCACCGACGATCTCCAGCGACCCCTCGTTCCTGGAGCGCTTCCAGCGCGAGGCGCACGCGGCCGCGCGGCTGGAGCACCCGAACGTCGTTCCGATCTACGGAGTCGACGACGCGGACGGCCAGCACTTCCTCGCGATGAAGTTCGTCGACGGCCATGGCGTCGACGAGCTGCTGAACCTCTACGCGCGCTCGGATCGTCCGTTCGACCCGAAGGGTGGAGAGGCGTCGGGCGCCGACCGCGACGAGCGCCACGCGCTGCGGCTCGCCGGTGACCTCGCGACCGGGCGGCTCGGCGCGTTCGACGTGGCGTCCGATTCGTCAGCTTCGCTCGAATCCGAGTCCTACGGAGAGGGCGAGATCCCCGCGCTCGGACGCGCCTACCACCGGAACGTCGCCCGCATCGGACTCGCCGTGGCGGACGCGCTCGCCTACGCCCACGCGCGCGGCGTCTTGCACCGCGACATCAAGCCCGGCAACGTCCTCATCGACCGGCGCGGCGGCGTCTGGGTGACGGACTTCGGGCTCGCGAAGCTCGAGGAGTCCGAGGACATCACGCGCGAGGGCGACATCGTCGGGACGCTGCGCTACATGGCGCCCGAGCACTTCGAGGGGCACGCGGAGTCGCGGTCGGACGTGTACGCGCTGGGGCTCGTCCTGTACGAGATGCTGACGCTGGAGCGCGCCATGAAGGCCGACTCGCGCGTCGAGCTCGTCCACGAGATCCTGTACGTCGTCCCGCGCAGTCCCGATCAGGTCCGCGGGGTGGTGCCGCAGGACCTCGCGCGCATCGTCATGAAGGCGATCGCGAAGCTCCCGCAGGAGCGGTACCGCACCGCGCAGGCGATGGCAGCGGACCTGCGCGCGTACCTCGACGGGCGGCCGATCGCGGCGCGCGAGCCGAGCGTGATGTACCTCACGCGCGTCACGATCAACCGGAACCGACCGCTCTTCGCCGCGATCGGTGCCCTGCTCGCGGCGCTCGTCGTCGGCGCGATCTTCTACCTGGCGCAGCTCAACCAGTCGAGGCGGGCGGAGACGACGCTCGCGTATCGCGCGAACCTCGCGGCGGCCGCGGCGTCGCTGGAGAAGAGCGACGTACCTTCGGCCCAGCGGCACCTGGAGAACTGTCCGCCCTCCCGTCGACGGTGGGAGTGGGAGCACCTGGAGGCGAGCCTCGACCGGAGCCTGCGCACCGTCGCGTCCGTCGGCACGCGGGTCTTCGAGCTCGACTACGCCGACGACGGCATCCGGATCGTGCACAACGAGGGGCTGGTCAAGGTCTCGGACGAGGGCGAAGGGACCGTCGACCTGCCCGGCGGCGGCCAGAGGAACCGGACGCTCATCGGCGCGTGGCCCGTCGACGACGGCTGGCTCTGCTTCCGTCTCTACGTGGGCTTCCTGCGCTGCGGGCCGGACGGGGTCGTCGACTCCGCCGACGACACCGCGAGCCTGCCGGCGCTCTCGATGCCGTCCTACATCATCACGGCCGACTACGCACCGGAGGCCGGCATCGCGGTCGCCGTCGAGCTGGACGGCCGCCTCTTCGTGGTCGACGCGGACACGCTCCAGCCGATCGCCGACGTGCCGACGGGGCAAACGGGCGTGGACCACGTGCTCGTCTCGCGCGACGGGCGGCGCGCGTGGACGGCGTCGCGCAACGGATCGATCCGCCAGTGGGACCTGGAGACGCTCAGCTCCAAGGTCGTGTTCGATCCAGGCTCGGGCCTCTTCGGTGTCACGCTCCGCGGTGACGAGCGGTACCTCGCCGTCGCGTGCGAGGATCACTCGGTTCACCTCGTGCCGATCGACGAGGATCTCTCGCACGGTGAGCCCTCCCACGGGGCTTCGACGGAGGAGGCCTATCAGCTCATCGGCCACGAAGGACCGGTCTCCTGCGTCGCGTTCTCTCCCGACGGCACGATGCTCGTGTCCTGCGGGAGCGACAAGGCGATCCGCGTCTGGGATCTCCGGACGCGCAAGGCCCTCTACGTGCTGACGGGGCACGCGCGCGAGGTCTTCTCGATCGCGTTCAACGCAACCGGTGATCGCTTCGTGACAGGGAGCCGGTCCGGCACGGTCAAGGAGTGGCACATCGGCCCGAGCGGAGGGCGTACGACGGTCCGCGGCCACCTCGCGGACGTCGCGGCGCTCGACCACGCGGCGGCCGGCGACCGCTTCGCGACCGGAGCGCGCGACGGGACGATCCGCGTCACGGACGCGGAGTCGCTCCGGCTGGACGTCCTCCTGATCGGACATCGCAGCGAGGTGAACGGCCTCGTCTGGCATGACGAGGACCGCAGGATCCTCGGCGCGGATCGCCGCGGCTACTTCATCGACTGGAACGTCGACGCGGCGAGCGTCAGGTGGTCGATGCGCCTCGACGGGGTCGGTGTCCGCCCCGCGATCGACGCCGGCGGCGAGGTCGCCTTCCTCGGCGCCTTCGGGGGCGAGGTGGTCCGGGTCGCTCTGGAGGACGGGGCCGAGCTCGCCCGGACTCGACTCGAGGGCCTCGGCGTTCGTTCGCTCGCCCTGAGCCCCGACGGGAGCCGCGTCCTCGTCGGGACGCTCGAGGGCTGGCTGATCGCGCTGAACGCGCAGACGCTGGAGGAGATCGAGCGCGTCCAGCGGCACGATGACCGGATCACGCGCACGCTGTTCTCGCCCACCGGCGACGTGCTCGCGACGTCGAGCTACGACGGGACCGTGGCGCTCTCCCCGGCCGACGCGCTCGCCGCCGAGCGAACGATCCGACTCGGCGGCGAGGGCAATGCATGGGACACGGATGGGCTCGACGGTGCGTGCTTCACCCCCGACGGACGGCTGCTCGCCGTCGCATCGAACAGCTGGCTGATCCGGCTCATCGACGTCGCCAGCGGCGACGTCGTCATCGACCTGGAGGGGCACCGCGACTGGGTGCGTCGCGTCGCGTTCTCTCCGGACGGTGGGACGCTCGTGTCGACGGGCTCGTACGCGTCGGTCCGCGTCTGGGACACGCGGAGCACGCCCGACGCAGAGCGCGCGTTCGACGCGCGCGTCGACCTGGAGGGCGCGGGGCGCGCGGTCGTCGAGTCATGGCTCGGAGGACCGATCGCCGACCTCCAGGACATCGACGCGGCGCTCGAACGCGTCGACGGGATGAGCGGCGGCCACGTCGAACTCCAGCGCGCCACGCGCTCCGTCCTGCACCAGGAGCGTGCGCGTCACCTGCGGCGCATCCTCGAGCGCCGCATCGTCGAGCGGTGGGACGTCGCGGCCGCCGAAGCCGCCGATTCCTACTTCGACGCCTGGCAGCGACGGGCCGCGGTCGACGGCGGCCTGTGCCGGCTCGCGGCGCTCGCCGCCATCGTCCGCGGGCGGATCGGCTCTGCGATCGAGCAGGAAGCCCGCGCTCGCGAACTCCTCGGAGACGCCGGTGCGACGGACCCCGTGCTCGCGCTCGTCGAGCTGCGCCTCGCCATGGAGAGCGGCGACGCCGCGCGGCGGGACACGGCCCGCGTACGCCTCGACGCCGCGCTCGCGAGCGCGGACGCGCACCCGATCGACCTGCGCACGGCGCGGCTCGGGCTCGACCGTCTCGAGCGTCTCGCCCCGCGGTAGGTCAGCGTAGCGCGTAGCGGTACGACTGGACGAGGCCGGCGTCGCGCGAGAGATCGACGAGCGACCCGCGAGCGTTCTTGCGCAGGAACTCGGGCCGGTCGACGTAGCCGCCCACGGTCAAGAGGTACCGACCGGCCGCGTCGAGCGACACGCTGCCGCCGGTGCGGAACTGCGTCGAGCTGGAGAGCACACGCGCGCGACTCGCGCCGTCCGCGTGGCCAAGGACGTCGACGTGGGGCCGGGCCCCACCGGGGCTTCCGACGGCGATCTCCGGGAGCCCGTCGCCGTCCAGGTCCGCCGTGAACCGGACCACCTGCCCGTAGCCGTCGGGGCCTCCCGCCGGAGGCTCGTTCGGGTCCGCCCCGGGTGCCCGTTCGCCCCCGAACGGGAGCGACGCGTGCAGCAGCGCGCCGTCCGACCCACCGTCGGCCTGGATGAGAACCACGCGCCCGCGTCCGGACGCGTCGTCGGGCAGGCCGACTGCGATCCGAAGCAGCTCGCCGCGCGACCACGCGGCCAGACGCGCGCGCGGGCCGCTGACATCCCCCGCGTCGACGTCGAGCGTGCGCGTCTCCCTCGAGGCGAGGTCGTGGACGGCGATCACGAGGTCGTCGCCACGCCAGCCGACCAGCGCCAGTCGAGAGGTCGCGTCCACGGAGCGAGGAGGGCGCACCAGGGCGGCGCGCGCGCCGTCGACGTCGAGCAGGTCGATCGTCCGCGACGAGCGGACCGCTCCGGACGGGCTGAGCACGAGGATCCGGATGCCGGTCGACGACCGCACCACCAGCTCGATCGACCCGGCCGCGAGCCGAGCGTCCTCGAGCGATTCGCAGCCCTCCAGGTCGAACAGCCGCCGCCCGCTCGTGACGTCGCGCAGCTCGACGCTCCGCGACCGTCCGTCGTGCGTGACGAGCAGGAGCCCGTCGTTCGACTCGAACAGGCGCCACCTCTCGCGGATCGTCCAGCTCCACCCGGGGAGCACGTCGAACGGGAGGTCGATCGTGAGCGACGGGGATCCGATCGGCACGGCGTTGGCGGGTCGCGCGCCGGACTCCAGCGGGACCTCGTGGATCGAGATCCGGCTGGAGCTGCCGGCACCCCGCGACGCGGTCGCGAAGCGAACGAGGCCCGGCGAGAGCGCGTCCGGTCGGTCGACCGAGAGGAGCTGCGCGTGGCGGAGCGCTCCGAACGTGCGGTCCCGGCCGCGATCCCCGCCGGGGTCGTCGCGCTCGGACCGCGAGGTCCCTCGGCCGCCGGGGTCGAAGGGCCCGGAGCCGTCGCGGTCCTCCGCAGCTCGCTCGCGAGCTCGATCGTCGTCGCGCGGCGGAGCGGGCTCGTCGCGCGGTCCCGCGCACGCTGCCAGGACGGCGCAGGTCGCCCATGCGAGCCAGGCGGGTCGGAACTGGATGGACTGGTTCACGGCGTGGAGCTCTCCCTCGTGTGCTGCGGCTTCTCGGCACACGCACCGAAGCGTACGTGCGCCCGGCGTGTCCGGCCAGGTCAGGCGGCGCGCTGGACCAGGTCCGGCGGCGGGGGAGCCGACCGCCGCGGATCCTCCGCCGCGCGCGACCCGTCGCGGGTAACCTCTGCCGCCCTGCGATGCTGACGAACGACGCTCCCGCCATGGCCACGAGCCGCGCCGCCGACACTGCACCCCTGAGCACGCTCGTCATCTTCGGCGGGACGGGCGACCTCGCGCGTCGCAAGCTCCTGCCCGCGCTCGCGCGGCTCTCGCTGCGGGGCGCCATCGACGCGCGGACCCGCATCGTCGGCGTCGCGACATCGCCCGAGAACACCGAGGCGTCGTACCGGGAGCTCGTGCGCGAGTCGCTCGTCGCCGCCGAGGTCGAGCCGGAGGCGGCGAGCGCGCTCTGCTCGAGCTGCGTCCACTACCAGGGCCTCGGGGACCGCGGCGACGGCGCGTACCGCGCGCTGGGGGAGCGGCTGGAGGCCCTGGAGCGCGAGCACGACCTGCCGCCGCGGCGAGCGTTCTACCTGGCGCTGCCGACCGGCGCGCTCGGGCCCGCGATCCGGGGGCTGAGCGCGGCTGGGTTGAACGCTGACCCCGAGGGCGGCTGGACCCGCGTCGTCGTCGAGAAGCCGTTCGGCCACGACCTCGCGTCGGCCGAGGAGCTCGTCGATCTCCTGCGGGGCTCCTTCCAGGAGGAGCAGATCTTCCGCATCGACCACTACCTCGGGAAGGAGACCGTCCAGAACCTGCTCGCGTTCCGGTTCGGGAACCCGGTGTTCGAGGGGCTGTGGAACCGCGACAAGATCGCGGCGGTCGAGATCTCCGTGTCCGAGGAACTCGGCGTCGGGACGCGCGCGGGCTACTACGACCACTCGGGTGCGCTCCGCGACATGGTCCAGAATCACCTCGTGCAGCTCCTGACGCTCGTCGCGATGGAGGTGCCGCCGGTCATCGATGCGGCGTCGGTGCGCTACGAGAAGGCCAAGGTCCTGCGCTCGATGACGCCGTTCTCCAGCACCGACGTCGCGTACGGCCAGTACGCGCCGGGCGAGGTCGGCGGCGCATCCGTGCCCGGCTACCTCGACGAGGACGGCGTCGAGCCGGGCTCGCAGACCGAGACGTTCGCGGCGCTCCGCTGCTCGATCCAGAGCTGGCGCTGGCAGGGCGTTCCGTTCTACCTGCGCACGGGCAAGCGCATGGCGCGTCGCCTGACGCGGATCGGCGTGATGTTCAAGGAGTCGCCGGTCTGCATGTTCGAGGCCGACGGCGTGTGCAAGGTCAGTCGCAACGTCCTGACGCTGACGATGCAGCCCGACGAGGGGTTCTCGCTCTACATCGACGTCAAGCAGCCGGGATCGACGACCGAGCTGGAGCGCATCCCGCTGTCGTTCCGTCACGGGGACCACTTCGGTGCGCTCCCCGACGCGTACGAGACGCTGCTCCTCGACGTGCTGCGGGGCGATCAGACGCTCTTCGTGCACAGCGACGAGGTGCTCGCGTCGTGGCGGATCTTCGACCCGCTCCTGGAGCGCCGACGCGAGGTCCACCCGTACCCGGCCGGGTCGTGGGGGCCGGACGCAGCCGGCGGGTTCGCGATCGCCGACCGCGCGCTGATGCGCGAGCACTGACTCGGACGCCGAGATGACCAAGACGCTGACGAAGAAGACGCCGCCCGCTCTCGCCGTGTTCTCGGCCGCGGACGACGCGGTCGCAGCGCTCGCGACGCGGGTCGCGCTCGCGGCGCACGCCGCGATCGAGGCCCGCGGGACGTTCCGGATCGCGCTCGCCGGCGGCTCGACGCCCGCGCGCCTGCACGCGGCGCTCGCCGCGAGCGAGCTCCTCGACGAAGCGCATTGGGCGAGGTTCGAGGTCTTCTTCGGCGACGAGCGGTGCGTCCCGGCGACGGACCCGAGTAGCAACGCCCGCATGGCGCGCGAGGCGCTCCTCGACCGCGTCCCGATCCCCGCCGACCGCATCCACGCGATCGACGGCACCCTCCCGCCCGAGGACGCCGCGCGCGCGTACCACGACGCGCTCGGGAGCGAGCCGCTCGACCTCGTCCTGCTCGGCATGGGCGACGACGGCCACACCGCCTCGCTGTTCCCCGGCGGGGCCGAGCTGGATGCGCGCGACGCGCTCGCCGTCGCGTCGCGCAGTCCGAAGGCCCCGCACGACCGCGTCACGCTGACGTTCGCCGCGCTCGAGGCGGCGCGGGAGATCGCGTTCCTCGTGCTCGGTGCGGCCAAGCGCGAGGCGCTCACGACCGTGCTCGAAGGAGCGCGGCGCCCGGTCGGCGACGCGACCCTTTCGGCGTCGCGCGTCCGCTCGAGCGCGGGGCGCGTGCGCTGGTTCGTCGACCGCGACGCCGCGCCCGCCGACGTGCCGGCGGAGCACCTCGCGGACTTCGGGATGATCGGCCTGGCCGTGATGGGCAGGAACCTCGCTCTCAACGTCCAGGACCACGGGTTCGAGGTCGCGGGGTGGAACCTGGAGCCCGAGCTGACCGAGCGCGCGGTCCGTGAGAGCGATGGCGCGATCCTCGGCGCGGCGAGCCTTGCCGAGCTCGTGGCGACGCTGGAGCGGCCGCGACGCCTGATGATGATGATTCAGGCGGGGCGCCCGGTCGACCTCGTCCTCGATCAGCTCGTCCCGCTGCTCGACGAGGGCGACGTCGTCATCGACGGCGGCAACTCGTGGTTCGAGGACACGCGCCGCCGCGAGGCGCGTCTCGTCGAGGCCGGGCTGCGCTTCGTCGGCGTCGGCGTGTCCGGCGGCGAGGAGGGAGCGCGGAACGGACCGTCGCTGATGCCGGGCGGAGACGCGGAGGCGTACGAGCGCATCCGGCCCGTCCTGGAGGCGATCGCGGCGCGCACCGAGCACGGCGCGTGCGTGACCCACGTGGGCACGGACGGCGCGGGCCACTTCGTGAAGATGGTCCACAACGGCATCGAGTACGCCGACATGCAGTTCATCGCCGAGGCGTACCACGTGCTCTCGGCGCTGCTCGGTCAGGCGCCGCCGGAGCTCGCGGAGACGTTCGAGCGCTGGAACGGCGGTCCTCTGGAGTCGTTCCTGGTCGAGATCACCGCGCAGATCTTCCGGACGCCGGATCCGGACGGCGGCTGGCTCGTCGACCGCGTCCTCGACCGCGCGGGGCAGAAAGGCACCGGGCGCTGGACGGCGCAGGTCGCGCTGGACCTCGGCGTGTCCGTGCCCTCGATCGCTGCGGCGATCGACGCCCGCGTGCTGTCGAGCGAGAAGGAGCGACGGACCCGGCTCGCGCCGCTCCTCGTCGGGTCGTCGGAGACGGCGGGTGGTCACGGCCTCACCGCCGAGGACGTCGAGAGCGTGCTCTACGCGGCGAAGGTCGGCGCGTACGCCCAGGGCATGGACCTGATCCTGTCCGGCGCGCGGGCCCACGGCTGGACGGTCGACCCGCGCGAGATCGCCAGGATCTGGACCGGCGGGTGCATCATCCGCGCGCGGTTCCTGGAGTCGATGATGGCCGCGTACGAGCGCGACGGCGGCCTGGAGAACCTGATGGCCGACGAGGCCATCCGGGGCGAGCTCGCCGCGAGGAGCGATGCGTGGCGGCGCGTCGTCGGAGCAGCGATCGCAGCGGGGATTCCGGTCCCCGGGATGGCGGCGAGCCTCGCGTACTACGACGCGCTGCGCTCGGAGCGGCTGCCCCAGAACCTCGTGCAGGCCCAGCGCGACGCGTTCGGGGCGCACACCTACCAGCGCACCGACGACCCCGACGGGCCCTCGGTGCACACCGACTGGCTGGGTTGATACCCGACGAACCCGCGCCCCGTCGCGCGGTAGGGACGGCGTGAATCCGTCTTCCTAGGAGTGCCGCCGCCGGGCTCAAGCTCGGCCGCCGGATGAGACGAGTTCGGAGACGACGCGGTCGCTCGAGGCCGCGCCCCGGCGCGTCATTCATACCTGGGAGCGGGTGAACCTCATGCGCAATCGACTCATTATGTCCGCCTTCGTCCTCCTCGCGATCGGCTGCTCGGGCAGCGACGACGACGACGCGACCGGCCTCGCCCTCAACTCGACCGTCCCGCCCTACGTCCGGGGCAACGTGATGACGGAGGCCTGGACCGTCAACGGCGCCGGCTTCGACGCCAGCGCGGTGGTCTCGACGGACGTCGCCGGCGCGACGATCGACAACGTCATCGTCGCCAGCCCGACCCAGCTCAGGTTCGAGCTCACGGCGCCGAACACGGTCGTCGCGGGCACCGGCCAGGTGATGGTCACGACCGCGACCGGGGGCACGGCCACGATCACGGTGCCGACGGTCCCGGAGACGGTGACGCTCTCGGGCGAGGTGCAGCCGATCCTCACGACGAGCTGCACGGGCTGCCACTCGGGCGGCGCCCCGGCGTCCGGGCTCAACCTCTCCAGCGGCGTCACGCACGGCGCCACGGTCGGAGTCGCGTCGACGGGCATCCCGACGATGAACCTGATCACGGCCGGCGACCCGAACGCGAGCTACCTGATCGACAAGATCGAGGGCACGCAGACGGTCGGCGTCCGGATGCCGCCGAGCGGCGCGCCGCTCACGCCGACGCAGATCACGCTGATCCGCGTCTGGACGACGGACGGGGCGCTGGACAACTGACTCTCCTTCACAAGCGGGTAGGCTCGAGCGCGTTGCGCTCTCGCCCACTCCGCCGCCGATCATGCTCGACCAACGCGCGGTCCTGACGCTCGTCGCGTCGCTCGCCGTCGTGGTCCTCGCCGCATTCTTCCTCGGAACGGCCGGTGAGATCGCGAAGGAGAGCGTCGCGCCCGGGGTCGGGCAGCGCCGCGTCGTTCCCGGACCACCCGAGGTGGGCGAGACCGCGGTCGTCGACCTCGTCAAGACGGAGGTCGAGCTCCCTGTCGAGGCGCGGAGACCGGACAGCGGCATCACCTTCTCCGGCACGGTCCGCACCCCGGTCGCCGCGGGGCCCGCGTCGATCACCCTGACCGTCGGGGACGACCTCTCGACCGCCGAGAGCACCGCGGACGACGACGGGCGCTTCTCCGCGGACCTCGACGTGCCGTCCGGCGAGCGCGTTCGCGTGTCGATCACTGCGCGCGGCTGCGCGCCCGTCGATGCGCTCCTTCCCGTGCTTCCGCGCGGGATGAACGCGTACCCGCTGGGAGAGTTCTCTCTGCCGCCCGGTGGCGTGGTGTCCGCTCGGGTGCAGCGGAAGAACGGTGATCCGGTCGTCGGTCGGAGCGTGAGCTTCTCGCGCGTCTCGGGCGATTCGAACCGCCTCCTCCAGAGCGTCTCACAGCTCGATCTGGTCACGGACGCGAACGGCTTCGTCGCCTCGACGACTCCCGTCGACTGCGGCCCGTGGCGCTACGTCGTGTCGGGGCCGGACGGTTCGAGCGTTGCCGACACCCTCGTCGTGGAGCCAGGAGCAGGGCCTCCTGTCTCGATCGTCCTGGAAGGGCCCAACCGTCAGAGCACGATCCTCGGGCGAGTCGTGGACGGTGACGGTGAGCCGGTCGTTCGCGCGCTGGTCGTTGCGCGCGACGAGACGGGTGCACAGCAGGCCTCCGCCCTCACGTCGCCAAGCGGTGGTTTCGGCCTCGTGCGCAGTGACCCTGACGTCGGGAGCGTGCACGTCGGGGTCGCACAGGCCGTGGGCTTCGACCCGAAGAACCTGTCTGGGACCATCGACTGGGGTGTCGAGGGGCTGACCCTCGTCCTCACCAGGTCTCGGCCCCTCCAGCTGGAGGTCGTCGAGGCCGAGAGCGGGCACCCTGTGAGAGAATTCGACGTCGCGTGGTTCGTCGAGCACGAGGCGAGTACGACGCTGCGTGGCAAGGCGTCAGCGCCGACGCGCTGGGTCGACGGAGTCTGCGTCGTCGATGCGGTCCCCGCCGGACGAGTCCGGCTCGTCGTGACGCCGGAGGATCCGACCCTCGCGCCGAACGTCCCGCTGGAGGTCGAGGTCCTGGGCGTGGCGTCCCAGCGCGTGCGCGTCGAGCTTCCCTCACGTCGACCGATCACCGTGCGAGCGGTCCACGCCGACGGTCACCCCGCCATTGGCTCGCGCGTCGAGCTCCTCGATCCGTCGGGAACGTCCGGCTCGCCCCTCGAGTCCCACGCGATGTCGGCCGCAAAGCGGGCGCAGGTCGTGGGCTCCGGTCCGTACTCGCTCCTGTGCGACGTCGGAACCACGGGCGAGGACGGCACGATCGCGCTCGAATGGCGCGCGGACGGCGCGGCGCTCGCCGTGCGGGTGACCGGTTCGCGACACCTCCCGGCCCTGGCTCAGCGGGTCGTCGTGAACGCAGACGGCGCGACGAGTGTCGTCGAGGTCGAGGTGGGGGACGGAGTTGCGCTGAAGGGCCGCGTCACTCCCATCCGGGTCCTGGACGAGATCCAGCGCGGTGCGTGCAGGATCATTGGCGACGACGGGCATTCGCTCATCCTGACCTACGTCGGGGAGTCCGGATGGAAGGGGCGCTGGGCGCGGCGCACCGTGGAGATCGACCCACTCGGCTCCTTCGAGGTCGACGGACTCGCCCCGGGTCCCTGGTCGCTGCAGTTCCGGGCCGACTACGGGCACAACTCCTACACGGGGGCTGGCGCCACCAAGGACCTCGGGATCGTCGACGTCCCCACCGCTGCTTCGCTCGAGCTGGACATCTCCGACCTCCTGCCGGCGCGGCTCTCCGGCAACGTACGCGTCGACGACGAGCGGCTCGCCGATACCGCGGTCCAGCTCGTTCGGATCGTCCGTCCCGACGGAGCAGACGCCGACGCGCGCGGCGGCGAGGTCACCGTGCAGACGGATGCCAAGGGCGACTTCCGGGCGCGGAGGCTGCGGCCCGGAACCTACATGGCAATCGTCGATGGCGGCCCGGCGCCCCTCGTCTCGTGGGCCTCCGCGGAGGTCGAGCCCGGGTCGGACGGGTTCACCTCGTTCCGCATCCGGACCGGTGAACTCCACGCCCGCATCGTCGATTCCGACGGAGCAGCTCTCGGCGATCGACGCGTCGAGGTCGTCGACCTCGACGCTCCCGTGCGCGTCGAGCTGCGCACCGACGCGGACGGCGTCGTGCGCTGTCCGCGCATCAGCGCCGGACGCTACCGGATGACCGTCGACGGAGCCACGGCCGCGGATCCGGCGACCGAGCTTGAGGCCCTCGACGTGGCGCCGGGGCCGGCGCCGTTTCCCGTCGAGCTGAAGACGGGCTCTAGCTGATCGCCGTCGGCTCGCTCGTCTCCGGCCGCTGCTCGGACTGGATCTCCTGGAGCGAACGGACGGTCGTCGGACCCTGGTGCAGCGCCGTCAGCGCGCTGACGACAGCGCGGATCCCGGCCATCGTGGTCACGCACGGGATCCCCTGCGTGATCGACGTCGACCGGATGTAGGTGTCGTCGTGGCGCGACTCCTTGCCGGACGGCGTGTTGAAGACGAGGTCGATCTCGGTGTTCTTGATCGCGTCCACGATGTGCGGCCGGCCCTCGTGCAGCTTGTTGATCCGCTCGACCGGGAGCCCCGCGGCGCGGAGCGCGCGCCAGGTCCCGCCCGTGGCCATGATCTCGTAGCCGAGCTGGGAGAGCGCGCGCGCCTCCGAGACGATCGCCCGCTTGTCGCTGTGCTTGACCGTGATGAGCACCCGTCCGCGCAGGGGCAGGCGCATCCCCGCGGCGTCGTACGCCTTGGCGAACGCGAACCCGAGCTCGGGGTCGATCCCCATGACCTCTCCCGTCGACCGCATCTCGGGCGACAGGAGCATGTCGATGCCGGGGAACTTGTTGAACGGGAAGACCGGCGCCTTGACGTTGAACGACGTCGGCATGACCTCCTCGGTGAAGCCCAGCTCGGTGAGCGTCATTCCGGTCATGACCTTGGCCGCAAGCTTCGCGAGCGGGACGCCGATCGCCTTCGATACGAACGGCACCGTCCGCGAGGCGCGCGGGTTGACCTCGATGACGTACACGCTGCCGTCCTTGACGGCGTACTGGACGTTCATCAGGCCGATGACCTCGAGCTCGGTCGCCATCGCCTTGGTCGCCCGCGTGATCTCCTCGAGAATCACGTCCGGCAGCGAGTAGGGCGGGAGGACGCACGACGAGTCGCCCGAGTGGATCCCGGCCTCCTCGATGTGCTCCATGATCCCGCCGATCACGACGCGCTCGGTGTCTGCGATGCAGTCGACGTCGACCTCGATCGCGTCTTCCAGGAACTTGTCGACGAGGACCGGCTTGTCCGGCGACGCGTCGACGGCGTTCGTCATGTAGCGGTCGAGCGCCTCGTCGTCGTAGACGATCTCCATCGCGCGGCCGCCCAGGACGTAGCTGGGTCGGACGAGCACCGGATACCCGATCGTGCGCGCGATCTCGAAGGCCTCACCGACGCTCTTCGCGATCCCGTTCGGCGGCTGGAGGAGCTCCAGCTTGGCCAGCATCTGCTGGAAGCGCTCGCGGTCCTCGGCGCGGTCGATCGAGTCGACCGAGGTGCCGATGAGCGGCGCGCCCGCCCTGTCGAGCCCGCTCGCGAGGTTCAGCGGCGTCTGTCCGCCGAACTGCACGATGATCCCCTTCGGCTTCACCGTCTCGACGACGTTCATGACGTCCTCGTGCGTGAGCGGCTCGAAGAAGAGGTGGTCCGACGTGTCGTAGTCCGTCGAGACCGTCTCGGGGTTCGAGTTGACCATCACGGCCTCGCAGCCGATCTCCTGGGCCGCGTACGCCGCGTGCACGCAGCAGTAGTCGAACTCGATGCCCTGCCCGATCCGGTTCGGGCCGCCGCCGAGGATCATGATCTTGTCGGCGTCGCCCGTGCGCGTCTCCGACTCGTCCTCGTACGTCGAGTAGTAGTACGGCGTCGCGGCCTCGAACTCGGCCGCACAGGTGTCGACGAGCTTGTAGACCGCCGCGATCCCGTACTCCTCGCGGCGCGCGCGGATCGCCTCGGGGGTGGCGCCGACCGCGACCGCGATCTGGGCGTCCGAGTAGCCGTGCTCCTTGGCGCGACGGAGGAGCTCCTCGTCGAGGAGCGAGCCCGCGAGCTCCTGCTCGAACTCGACGAGCTGGCGCATGTTCTCCAGGAACCAGGGGTCGATCTTGGTCGCCTCGTGGATCTCCTCCAGGCTCCAGCCCGACCGGTACGCCGTCCTCAGGTGGACGAGACGGCCGGCGTTCGGCACGCGCAGCTTGCGCGAGAGCTCTTCCCGCGCCGCGGGGTCGACGGCCTCGACGGGCGCGCGAGGATCGAGCCCGAAGCCCGGCAGTCCGGTCTCCAGCCCGCGGAGCGCCTTCTGGAACGACTCCTTGAACGTCCTGCCGATCGCCATCGTCTCGCCGACGCTCTTCATCTGCGTCGTGAGCGTCGGATCGGCGCTGGGGAACTTCTCGAACGCGAAGCGCGGGATCTTCGTGACGACGTAGTCGATCGTCGGCTCGAAGCACGCGGGCGTCTTGCGCGTGATGTCGTTCGACAGCTCGTCGAGCGAGTAGCCGACCGCCAGCTTGGCGGCGATCTTCGCGATCGGGAAGCCGGTCGCCTTCGACGCGAGCGCCGACGAGCGCGACACGCGCGGGTTCATCTCGATGACGATGATCCGGCCGCTCTTCGGGTCGATCGCGAACTGACAGTTCGATCCGCCGCACTCGACCCCGATCTCGCGCATGATCGTGATCGAGGCGTTGCGGAGCGCCTGGTACTCGCGATCGGTGAGCGTCTGGGCCGGCGCGACGGTGACCGAGTCGCCGGTGTGTACGCCCATCGGGTCGATGTTCTCGATGGGGCAGACGATGACGACGTTGTCGTTGCCGTCGCGCATCACCTCCATCTCGAACTCCTTCCAGCCGAGGAGCGACTCCTCGACGAGCACCTCGGAGTTCATCGAGAGCGAGAGGCCGCGCGCGACGATCTCCTCGAACTCCTCGACGTTGTAGGCGATGCCGCCGCCCGCGCCGCCCATCGTGAAGGCGGGCCGGATGACGCACGGCAGGCCGATCTGCGCCAGCACGCGGCGCGCGTCGTCCATGTCGTGGGCGATGCCCGACCGCGCGGACTCCAGCCCGGCGTTCGTCATCGCGGCGCGGAAGAGGTCGCGGTCCTCGGCCTTCCGGATGACGTTCGAGTCGGCGCCGAGCATCTCGATCCCGAGCCGTTCGAACGTCCCCCGGTCGTACAGGCCGAGCGCCGTATTGAGCGCCGTCTGCCCGCCGAGGGTCGGGAGGACCGCATCGGGCTTCTCCTTCTCCAGGATCTTCTCGACCGTCTCGACGGTGATGGGCTCGATGTACGTGGCATCGGCCATCCCCGGATCGGTCATGATCGTCGCCGGGTTCGAGTTGACGAGGATGACCCGATAGCCCTCCTCGCGGAGGGCCTTGCAGGCCTGGGTCCCGGAATAATCGAATTCGCAGGCCTGACCGATGACGATCGGCCCGCTTCCGATGATGAGGATCGACTCTAGGTCGTCTCGACGCGGCATCGCGCAGTGGGGAGCTGGAGGTGGAGCGCGGTGTTTGGCCGATCTGGCCAAAACTGGCGCAGTAGAGCAGAAACCGCCTCGGTGATCCACCTCGGTGGGCCAGCCTCCGGGAACGTTCTGCTCGATCGTCTCGCGATGGACGCCGTCGCCCCGCGGGATCAGTCCGGCAGCATCAGTCCGAAGGCAGCGCGTCGAGGACCGCGCGGACCATCCTCTCGACGCTCGCGCGCGGACTCGACTTCGAGACGCCCAGCCGCGCGACCACCAGGTCGGCGGAGGGCACCGCCATCACGTACTGCCCCTCGTATCCGGAGAGGTAGACGAGGTCCGTCGGGAGGGTCGGGAACTCCCGGCGGCCCGGGTCGTCCTCGAACCCGAGGTTGAGCCACAGATGCGCGCCGTGGCGCCGCGCCCGCGAGGCCGGGGCGGGGGCGCCCATCCGCGCGACGGCCCC
Source organism: Planctomycetota bacterium (assembly GCA_038757895.1). GTDB lineage: Bacteria > Planctomycetota > UBA1135 > UBA1135 > Saltatorellus. The sequence goes on from JBCDGE010000046.1 coordinate 46,812, forward strand.
CTCCGGCAGGACGCGCCGCGGCCCGTCGGTCCCGGGCGGGTGCACGACCCCGTCGTCGAGCAGGAGCTGGCCGAAGCGCGCCCAGTCCCTCGCCGTCATCCAGCAGAACGAGCTGCCGACGAAGGTGCCCGACGCGTCCGCCTCCAGCACGGCGGACGCCAGGCCCGCGGGCCCGAAGAGCGCCTCGCGCGGGAAGGCGTGGTACGCGGCGTCGGTCTCGAACGTGCCCTTCAGGATGCTCTGCAGGACGTTGCTGGTGCCCGACGAGTAGCTCCACCTCGTCCCCGGCGCGTGCGCGAGCGGACTCGTCCGGCCCGTGCGCCCCACGTCGTTCGACGCGAACAGCATCGTGGTCGCGTCCGAGGTGAGGTCGCCGTAGTCCTCGTCGAACGCGAGCCCCGAGCTCATCCGGAGCAGGTCGAGCGGGGTGATCGCCCGCCGCGGATCGTCCTCGCCGCCCCACTCGGAGACCGGCGCGGGCGCCTCCAGGTCCAGCGCGCCCGACGAGGCCCGGAGCAGCACGAGCGCGCCCGTGATCGTCTTGGCCATCGACCATCCTGCGTGGCGGGACGATGCGTCGAAGCCGTCGCCGTACCGCTCCGCCAGCAGGCGGCCCCGGTACAGCACCACGACGGCCCGGGTCGGGACGAACGCGTCGATCGCTCCGTCGGCGAAAGCGCGGTCGAGGGCCGCCGAGACGGCCTCGCGATCGACGGTGACGGAGTCGTCGAGCGGCTCGACGTCAATGCCGGGCGCCTCGCGCGTCGGCGCGGGTAGCGCCTGCGCGCGGATCTCGTCGCGCGTGGCGCCGATCGCGAGAGCGCAGCCGAGGCCGTCCCGGTGGACCGCGGTGGCCGACTGGCCGGTCGGCAGGCTCGCCGTCACCGTGCGAGCCTCCCTGTCGACCTCCAGCTGGATCATCGGCAGGCTCATCCGCTCCAGCGGCCGGACGGGGAAGAGCTCGCCCGCTCGCACGGAGGCGAGGTCGCGCCCACCCACGAAGACGGCGGAGGCGGTGACCTTCGCGGCGTACCCGGCGACCGTGCGCAGGGGGTCACGGAGGGCCTCGCCGTCGGCGGAAGCCTCCTGGGTGTCTGCGATGTGTCCCGGGGCGTCTGCCGGGAGCGTCGCGGATCCGCTCGCAGGGCCCGTTGCCGGGACGGCCACCTGGGCGGCGAATGGTAGGAGGAGCGCTAGAGCGAGCATCGTGGCGGGACGCCCTCGTATTGGGCGCTCATCAAGAATCGTTGAAGACGAGGGCGCGGGTCGCCGTCGGCCCACCTCCTTCCGCATCATCTTCGCGCGACGACAGACCACGCGTCCATCCGCGATCGACCGAACATGGCCACGAAGCTCCTCTCCAACGCCGCGCTTTGCGCCCTCGCGGCCGCCTGCAGCAGCGGCGGCGGCGGGTCCGACAACCCGGACACCGGCGCTGCGCTGACGACCTACGTCGGCTTCGAGCGACGCGACATCGCCTTCAACGGGCTGGAGCGCAACACGGGATCGCTCCTGCGCGGCGATCGCAACTTCGTCTCTGGTTCCTTCTCCGTCATCGCGTTCGCTGACGAGGGCGTCGACCTCGACTACTTCGGCAACGCGTACCAGGCAGCGGACTCGGACCGCCTGGACAACACGGTTCGGATCCTGGGGCGGGTCCGTGACCGGACCATCGCCGGCGGGACCGCGGTGATGACCAAGGCGCTCGACCGCGACATCGGCTTCGTCTTCGACATCTTCAATCCGCTGGAGCCGAACAACACGACGCTCGAGAATCCCAAGAGCGTCGCGATCGCGCACGAGGCGGGCTTCGTGATCGTCACCGACGACGGCGACCTCGGCGTCAAGGTGTTCGGCACCGCGGCCGAGGGCAACGTCGCTCCCGTGTGGATCTCGGCGACGCCGAGCGAGACGTGGGACGTCGCGTACGACGCCGCCGACGACCGGCTGTTCGTCTCGCTCGCCGACGGCACGATCGCGGTCTTCGACGCCTTCATCGAGACGCGGCCGACGGCCGAATCGCGCGTCATCGTCCCCAGCGCCGACGGCGTCACGCAGTCGTCGATGAAGCTCCGCGGGATCGCGCACCGCGACCTCCGGGGCGAGGACGAGCTCATCGTCACCGACGTCGGCGTCGAGGGCGCCGCCGGTGGGACCGACGGCAAGATCCTGTTCATCCCGAACGCGTCGACGTCGACCGGACCCACGACGCCGACCCTGACGATCTCCGGTCCCCAGACGCAGCTCGTCGACCCGTCGGACGTCGTCATTGCGCCCGACGGTCGCCTGCGCGTCGCGGACACGACGGCGAACCGCGTCTCGATCTTCAACCCGAGCTCCAGCGGCGCGCGCTACGAGTTCACGCCGGCCCTGACGAACTCGGTCGCCAACCCCGCCGGGATCGCGATCGAGCCGCCGTCGCCGCAGCGCATGGGCGGCACCAGCGACGTGGACGATCCCGCGACGCCGCTCGGGCCGCTCGTGGTCTCGACGCGTCCGGCGGGCTCGAACGGGTTCCTGCTGCGCATCCCGGCCGCTCTGAACTTCCCGCCCGTGGCGACCTTCGACGTGACCGAGAACATCGCGGCCGTCGCGCTGGACGCGGTCGGCGACGCCTTCGTCGCCTACTCGGGCGCCGGGGTCGCCGTGGTCAACCGGTTCGCGAAGCAGCGCGGCACCGGGATGGACACCGCGTTCAGCGAGTCGCGCGACCGGCAGATGATCATCCGCCCGATCTCCACGGGCCCGCAGGACGTGTTCGTCGACCCGCGAACGATCGAGATCGACGAGCGGAACGACCTCGTGATCGTCGCCGATCCGGGGCTCCCGGGCCTCTTCGTCACGGGCAGGAGCGCGGGCAGGGAGGCGCTGGCGATCCGCGTCCTTCGGGGCGGGTTCGACGCCGCCACGAACGTGCCGTGGGGGATGGACTACGACCCCGGCTCCGACACGCTCTACGTCGCCGGTTCGAGCGGCGCCGTCTACGTGTACGAGCGCTTCACGACGAACCCGGGCGTCCTGCCGGACCGCACGATCACGCCGAGCGACGCGATCGGCGCGACGCAGGTCTCGGTCGACCTGCGCGGGCTCGTGCACGACGCCGAGCGCGACCTCCTGATCCTGTCCGACGTGGGCGCGGGAAGCGGCTTCGGCGACGGGTCGCTGTTCGTCCTGGAGGGGGCCGGGACCGCGAGCGGGCTGACGCCCGCCGTCGCGACGATCACCGGCGCGGCGACGACGCTCGACGAGCCGCTCGACCTCGCCTGGAACGGCTCCAGCCTCTGGGTGGCCGAGAACGCGGGCGGGGCGCTGATGCGGTTCGACGACCTCTTGATGCTCGACGGGAACGTGGCGCCGACGGCGACCTTCCCGCTCCCGGACGTGGTCTCGGTCGAGCTGAACCCGGAGTCGCTCTCGCCGCCGCTCGGCGGGTCGATCCACGTCGACTGACGGCGTCAGAGACCGACTTCGGCGAGGCTCCGGACGGCCGCAGTGCCCCTGGGAGCGCGGCCGGCACGGTCCAGCAGCACGGCGCGGATGCCGACCGCGCGCGCACCCTCGACGTCGTTCCGCGGCGAGTCACCGACGTGGACAGCCTCCTCCGGGGCCGCGCCGACCTCCTCGAGGGCGCGTTGGAAGATCTCCGCTTCGGGCTTCTCGCTGCGGAGGACGGCGCTGGAGAGCACGGCGTCGACGTCCAGATCGAGGTCTCGCACCAGCCCCTCCAGAGCCTCGCTCCAGTTCGACACCACCGCGATGGAGAGGCCCGCGGCCCGCGCCCGCGCGAGCAGTTCGCGAGCATCGGGGAAGACGTGGAACGTTCGCGCGTCGGCGAAGCGCGTGAAGAGCTCGTCCTCGACCCCCGGGAGCGACGCGCTGGACAGGCCCAGCTCGTCCGTGAAGATGGTCCGCATGAAGCCCTCGAACCAGGCCCGGCCGTACCGGAAGGCACCGGCCGCCTCGCGCGGGAGGCTGTCGTGAGCCGACGCCATGAGCCCCGTCATACGCGCGTCGTCGACGTCGACGCCCCGGGATCGAGCCGCGTCCGCGTAGATCGCGGCCCGCGGCCGCCGCTCCGTCGCGAGCGTGCCGCCGAAGTCGACGAGGAGGGCCTTCGCAGTGGCGGCCTGCATGTCGGCATTCTGGCGATCCTCGCGCTGTGCGCGATCGGCTGCGTGACGAAGGTGGTCGACGATCCCAGGAACGACCGCGCCGAGGCGTACGAGCGGGTCGGCGCCTGGCCCGAGGCGGCCGCCCTCTGGGCCGAGATCTACTTCGCCTCCGGCACGCGTGACCGGGACGCAGGATTCGCGGCGGCGCGCGCGTCGCTGGCCGCCGGTCGATCCTCCGAGGCGCGGGCGCTCCTGGACGACCTCGACGCGCGCGGCCCGGGCGAGGCGCGCGTGCTGGAGCTCCGGGGCGCGGCGCACGAGGCCCTTGGCGCGCCCGACGCGGCGCGCGTCGACTACGTCGCGGCGCTGGAGATCGACGCCGACCGCCCGCGCAGCCTCGCGCGGCTCGGTGCCCTCCAGATCGCCGCCGGCGAGGTCGACGAGGGGCTCGAGTCCCTGGAGAAGAGCATCGAGCTCGATCCCGCGAACGCGCGCGCCCAGCTCGACCTCGGCCTCGCGGCCGCCGCGGCGGGCGACCGGGAGCGCGCCATCCGTGCGCTGGACGTGGCCTTCCAGTCCGACGAGCCGACCGACGAGGAGCGGCTCGAGGCCGCGCGCAGGATCGGGGCCGATCCCGATGTCGCGCCGTGGCTGGCGCCGGTCGTGCGGCGCGATCCCCAGCACACCGAGGCGCTCTGGCGGCTCGGCGCCGCGCTGCGGGCCGGGATCGAGCCGGGCCGCGGGCTGGAGTTCCTCCGCCGCGCCGCGGAGAGCGACCCCGGCGACGTCGCGGCGCTCGTGGCCTACGCGGGCGGGCTGGTCGCCGACGGACTCGTCGAGGACGCGCGCGCGATCCTGGAGCACGCGCGCTCGCTGGAGCTGACCGAGGAGGAGACCGCGCTCGTCGACGAGGTCGCCGGCCAGCTGGCCGACGCCGAGAGCGCTGGCCCGGACGATTCATGAATGATCGCGTCGAGTGCGTGAAACGGCGACCCTCGCAAGCCGCGTCTCCTCCACGAAGGCGACCGAAGCGCGCGGAGGCGGCGCGAGCGCCGCTGAGCACGCTGCCAGGGAGCCGGCGAAGCCGGCGGCTCGCGGAGCGAGCCGTCTGACGCCGCGAGGGCCGTCGTTGCGCGTGCTCGGCGTGATCAGGCGTGAATAGGTCGGGCTAACCCCCGGTGACCTCCTTCATCACCGAGTCGAGCTTCTCCTCCAGCTCCTCCGCGAACTCGTCGCCGAAGTCGACCGCGAGCACGTCGAGCTCCTCGAACGTGTAGCGGCCGGTCGACCGGCTGAACGGCACGCCGTACTCCCACTTGTTCCCGTCGGAGGCGTGGATCGTGATCGCGATCTGGTCGTCGCCCTCGACGGGCTCGACGGTGTAGCTGACGACTTCGAACTCGGACATGGGAGGGGCGGCGGCGAGGGCGGCGTGGGCCAGGAGTGAGGCGGCCGGCGCGTTCTTCGTCGCGCCGGCGCGGACAGTCTGCCCGATCCACGCGCGCACGGCCATCCGACCCGCAGACCGCCGCGGAGGTCTGCGTCAGAGCCGCTCGATCGGCGCGCCCGGTCGCAGGGTGCCCGGCTCGACCACGCGGCAGACCCAGCCGCTCCGACCGAGCATCAGGTCGGGGAAGCGTCGGTCGACGGACTTCAGCGTCCGGCACGGCGCGCGGACGTCGTGGATCTCGACGACGACCTCGTCCCCGAGGCGCAGGCGAGTGCCCGGGCCGAGATCCGCGTCGTCGAGGCCGCGGGTCAGCACGTTCTCACCGAAGGTCCCCGGCGCGTCGCACTCGACGTCGTCCTCGCGCAGGCTCTCGTACGCCTCGAGGGAGAGCAGGCACACGGCGCGATCGGCGCCGCCGTGACCGCGGTAGCGGTGCCCGTCACCCTCCAGCCCGAGCGGCTCGACCCGGACCTCGTCCACGGGGTGCTTGGGGATCCCGCCGGGACCCACGCAGACCGCGACGATCGATGCGCTCTCGGCCATGGACGCGCGCGACTACTGGCGCAGGAAGAAGTAGTAGAGCTGGCCCGGCGAACGCGTGGCGCCCGACAGTCGCTCGGCCCGCGGGCCGACGCCCAGGTACAGGTCGGCGCGCCCGGCGGTCCGGATCGCGCCGCCCGTGTCCTGGTCCAGCATGAGCTGACGGAACGGAGCGGACGGCCCGCCCGACGTGGGCAGCTCGGCCTCGACGAAGCACAGCGCGGCGCGCGGGAAGAGCGTCTTGTCCGTCGCGATCGTGCGCTCGGGCGTGACCTCGACGTTGAGGCTGCCGCGGGGATTGCCCTCGATGGGGGTGAAGAACACGTAGCTCTCGTTCCGCGCGAGGAACGCCTCGACCTCCTCCGGGTGATCCGCGGCCCAGCGCCGGATCGCCGCCAGGCTCATCTCCTCGGCGGTCACGCGCCCGGCGGCGATGAGCTCCTTGCCCAGCGACGTGTACGTGCGCCCGTTCTTGCCGGCGTACCCGAACCGTACGATCTCCCCGCTCTCCAGCTCGACGAACGCCGAGCCGTTCACGTGTGCGATGTACGCGTCGATCGGATCCTCGAGCCAGACGATCTCCAGCTCGCGATAGCGGGCGCTCGCGAGGATCGCCGCGCGCTCCGGATACGGCCGCAGGCCGCTCGCGGTCTGCTGACCGAGGATCGTCCCGTCCGTCGCCTTGACGAGGTCGGGCGGGAGGGCGTGGAGCGCGTGGCTGTAGCGCGCGGTGCGCTGGAGGCTGCCCGCGAGGAGCGGCGTGCAGTAGCCGGTGAACAGGACGCCGCCGCCCGCGCCGTCCCAGCCGGCGCTCTTGTAGACGGTGAAGTCCTCTTCGAAGCGGCGAGCGAAGTCCTCGGGCGACCGCGTGACCTCCAAGAGGTCGGCGAAGCGCTCCAGGCTCGCGAGGGCGCGCTCGTGCGTGATGCCCGTGATCGGGAAGAACTGGGCCGCGTGCCGCGACCTCGTCCATTCGATCGACCGCTCCAGCGCGGGCGCGATCTCCTCGCGCTGGTACCAGGTCGCGCGCAGGTCCGGTCGGCGCTCGTCGGGGCGGAGCTCGATGAGTGCGTCGGCGCCCACCGGGAGCGGGCGCCCGTAGTCGGGGGACTCCGCGACGGGGGGATAGATGGCGCACGCGGACGCCGCTGCTGCGGCGAGGGCGAGCGCACCGAGTCGGAGTCGGGGGCGGGGTCGAGGTCGGGCGGGGGATACGGTCATTCGAGGACTCGTCGCGCGAGTGTGACCTGAAGTCGGCGGGGGATGAGGCGCAGGGCCAGGTTTCCGATGCGGTTGCCGAGGCCGGTGACCGCGATACGTCGTCCGGCGATCATCGCGTCCACTCCGATTCGCGCGACGACGTCGGGCTCCATGCTCGTCGCCTTCTGGATCCGGTTGCGGACGTTGCCGGCGATGTCGAAGAAGTCGGTGTTCGTCGTGCCCGGGCAGAGCGCCGTGACGCGCACGTCGGTCCCGCGCAGCTCGTCGTCGAGCGCCTCGGCCTGCTGCAGCACGAAGGCCTTGGTCGCGCCGTAGGCCGCGTAGCTCGGGCAGGGCTGGAAGGCCGCGACCGACGCGACCTGGAGGATGCGGCCGGTCCCGCGGTCGCGCATCGCGCGGCCGTAGTGCTTGGTCAGCTCCGCGACGGCGACGACGTTGATCCGCAGCATGCGGTGCTCGTCCTCCCAGGCGTGATCGAGGCCAGAGCCGTGGATCCCGATCCCGGCGTTGTTGACCAGCACGTCGAGGTCCGCCGCGTCGACCGCGTCGATCAGCGCGCGGGCGCCGCCAGGATCCGCGAGGTCGCAGACGACGACCTCGACCTCGGTGCCGTGGGCCGCGCGCAGCTCCTCGGCGAGCTCGTCGAGCCGATCCCGCCGCCGGGCCGCGAGGACGAGGCGCGCGCCGCGCTGCGCGAGCACGCGCGCGATCTCACGCCCGATCCCCGCCGAGGCGCCCGTGACGAGCGCCCTCCGTCCGCGCACCTGGAAGGCCATCGCGCGCATCATGGAAAAGGGCGGGGGGGGGGGGGAGGAACAACCCCCCCCCCCCCCGTGGGGTGGGGGGTGTGGGGCCGGGGGAGGGGGGGGGCGGAGCAGCCCCCCCCCCCC
>JBCDGE010000047.1:0-54330 GCA_038757895.1 Planctomycetota bacterium
GGACTGTTCCACGTGGAACATTCCGGCCTCCCTGGTATGAGGCCCCCTACTGCGGTCCGACCTGGCGACGATTCACAGCGCGTGGTCCATCCCTGCCGCCTGGCACTCCGGTGCGATCGTGTCCGCACGCGGTGCCGACTTGGATGGACCACGCGCTGTGAATCGTCGCCAGGTCGGACCGCAGTAGGGGGCCTCATACCAGGGAGGCCGGAATGTTCCACGTGGAACATTCCTCGCCGATCGTGGACGTGTTGTGGACAACCGGCCTCGCGAGCGCGAGTCCGGCGCCAAGCGATACCTTTCAGGCCACCGAGATCGCCCGCCGGGCACGCCCCAGCGGTGCCTCCGACGGGCGTCTCGTGCCGGGACGACCTTCCGCTCCGCGTGGAAGCTCCGTGGACAACTTCTCCAGGCGCGGACGATCCGCTACGACGTCAGCTGCCCCGCCACGATCGCGGCCCACAGCCTCCTTCAGGACGGACGGCGGCGTACGAAGCGCGGACGGTCGATTGTTCCACGTGGAACAATCAGAGCGTGTCCTTGGGAGCGAGCTGATCGCAGAGACGATCCAGCTCCTCCCGGCCCGCGAAGTCGAGCTGGATCGACCCGCGGTACCCCTTGCCGCTCCGGAGGGTCACCTTGACGCCGAGCGCGGCCCGCAAACGACGCTCGAGGTCGCCGACCCACGCAGGCGAGGACCCCGTGGAGGACTCCGCCTTGGCGCTCGCGGCCGCCGGCCGCGCCACGCCGGCCTTGGCCAGCCGCTCTGCTTCGCGCACGGAGAGATCCTTGCGGACGATCTCCTGCAGCGCCTTGCGTAGCGAGTCGGCGCCGCGGATCGAGAGGAGCGCCTTCGCATGGCCCATGGTGATCAGGCCCTTGCGAACCGCGTCCTGGCCCTCGGTGGGGAGCTCGAGCAGGCGGAGCTGATTCGCCACGGAGGAACGCTTGAGGCCGAGCCGTTCCGCGATCTGCTCCTGCGTGAGCCCGACACGGTCCATCAGCGACCGGTAGCCCTCCGCCTTCTCGATGGGGTCGAGGTCCTCGCGCTGGACGTTCTCGATCAGCGCCAGCTCGAGGCTCACGTCGTCCGCCACCTCGTCCCGGACGACGGCGGGAATGCGCTCGAGCCCGGCGTTGCGCGCGGCTCGCCAGCGGCGCTCTCCGGAGATGATCTCGAAGCCGCGGCCGACGCGGCGAACGCAGATCGGCTGGAGCACCCCGTGCCGCTCAATGCTGTCGCGCAGCTCCTCGAGGGCCTCGCTCTCGAAGACCTTGCGCGGCTGGTCGGGGTTCCGGCGGATCGAGTCGATCGCGATCAGCTCACCGATCCCGGCCGGCCCCTCGTCCGCACCTGCACCGAATTGCTCTTTCCTAGACCCGGCCTGGGGTGCCTCGTCGGTCTGCCCGAGGAGGGAGCCGAGTCCACGACCGAGACGACGTTCCATAGGCGCGATGAGGGGTACCGGAAACGGGGCAGCACCCTACCGAGTGCGCGTCTCGACTCTAGACGGACCCCCGAGCGTGTCAAGGCAACGTTGCCTGGCCGCGGCAGAGCACCGCATGCAAGGGAGCGGCCGCTCGAAGTCCGCGAATTACAGTGTCGGGCGTGAGCGTCCTCCTCGTCGCCCGCAGTGTCCTGACCTCGCTCGCTCGCCGACCGCTCTGGTGGCTGCTCGCGAGCTTGCTGTTCGCCTGCTGGCCTGCGCTTCGCACGTTCCTTCCGCTCGGCCTCGCGACCGCGGACCTGCACCACTGGACCGGCGCGTACGAGCTCGCGCTGTTCGGCGGAATCGCCGCGATCCTGGGGGGTATTGGCCCATTGGCGCGATTGGGGTGGATCCTGGATCGGGCGGGGTCGACGCGGCGGACGGCGCTGGAGCTCGTCACGTTCCTGGCGTGCGCGTGCGCGCTCGCCGCGTTCGTCCTCGTGCCGGCGCACCTCTTGGACCGATGGCAGTTCGCGACGTTTCGGGTGGGGGAGTCCTTGCTCGCGCTCGTGCTCGGCTGGTTGCACGTGGCCTCGATCGCGGCCTGCACCCTCCGGCTTCCGGTCGAGTCGACGACCCGCGCGGCGATCGTCCTGCTGGCGACCTGCGTCCTGCCTCCGCTGCTCGCGGGTGGGGCCTTCTTCGGGGACCTCGTTCTCGCCATTCTGGACGCCGGCGCTTCGCTCCGCGCGTCGTTCGATTTCCCCCTGACTCGCGCTCATTGGATCGCCGCGAGCCTGCCGATCGTCGGGTGGGGAGCGGCAGCGGTCGCGCTCGCGAGCCCCGCGACTCCACCCCCGGCCCAAGCCCATGCGGTACGCGATCCTCGGTGACATCCACGCCAACCTGGCCGCCCTCGAGGCCGTGCTGGACGCCGTGGACGCCGCCGTCGTGGACCGGATCCTCCAGGTGGGCGACGTCGTGGGCTACGGCGCAGCGCCACGCGAGGTCATCGAGATCCTCCGCCAGCGGGACATCACGACCGTCAAGGGCAACCACGACGCGGCGTGCACGGGCGAGGTCGACCCCCGGTTCTTCAACCCGAACGCGCGCGCAGCGGTCGACTTCACGGTGGGGGAGCTCACCAAGGAGGACCTCCGCTGGCTCGCCGACCTGCCGCTCACGGAACGGACCGACGACTGCTCGATCTCCCACGGGACCCTGAGCCGGCCCGAGCGGTACGACTACATCCAGTCCACCGAGGACGCCGACCCGTCCCTGGACGTCCTCGATCGGCCCGTGTGTTTCCTCGGGCACACGCACGTCCCCGTGTCGATCCTCCGGCTCGTCGACTCGCCGAACCGGACGTCCTACACGATCGACCGCACGCTCGACCTGTCGGAGTCCACAGTGGCGCTCGTCAACGTCGGCAGCGTCGGGCAGCCACGGGACGAGGACTCTCGCGCGGCGTACGCGGTCTACGACACCGAGGACCAGCAGGTGGAACTGTTTCGCGTCGAGTACGACATTGAACGGGAGGCCGATCGCATCCGCCGCGCCGGCCTGCCGCGCATGCTCGGCGACCGCCTGTTCCTCGGCATCTGACTCCCGGCGGCGGTCAGCGTCCGCGCAAATAGCCCAGCGAATCGGGCAGCACCTCGAGCCCGGACTCGCCGAGGTCGGCGGCGAACAGCGCGACGAGATCGCGGAGCGGCCGCTCGTCGCCGCGGACGACGAACTCGCGCGCCTCGGGGTTCGAACCGATGGCGACCATGAGCTCGAGGATCGAGCCCGCGTTGCACCGGGCCCCGGCGACCTCCAGCTCGACGGGCGTCCCGTGGTGCTGGACGATCGCGACGATCAGGGACGCCGGCCGCGCGTGCAGCAGGATGTTGTCGCGCAGCTCCAGCTTGGCCTCGGAGGCGGTCGTGTAGCTGGGCAGGAGCGCCTCCGCCAGCGGCGCGCCGGCCTCCATGAACGCGAGCGCGCAGACGAGGAGACGGTTGAGCGTGACGTCCCGCACCGACCGCCGCGGGACGATGCGCTGCAGCACCGAGTCGGCGGCGTCGGACCGCAGGCCTCGCTCGTGCCGCTCCACGAAGTGCGTCAGGAGCGTGACGGCCTCCAGCGTGTGGAGGGCCGCCGAGATGTGGCCCCGAAGCTCGGGCAGGCGCGGGTCCCCCGTCTCCAGGACCGTGTTCTTGACGTAGGTGTCGTAGCTCGACTGGAGGTTGTGCACCGTCGCTTCGCGCACGCGCGCCAGCTCCTCGCTGCACCGCTCGCGGAAGAACCCCTCCCGCTGCTCGGGCTCCTCGATGACGCGGATCCCGACCTCGCGCATCATGTCGACCGCCTCGATGTACCTCGTCGCCACTCCGGCCACGAGGTGGTCGTCGTCGTCGAGCCTCGGCAGGTCGACGTCGTGGGGGAGGCGGTGCCAGCCCTCGAAGCGCTCGACGGGGCGACGCCCTTCGCCGCGCGAGAGCTCGGTGACGCGCAGCCGGCGCGCCTCCTCGAGGATCGCCCCCATCAGCTCGACGATGCGGTCCTCGACGAACTCGAGCGCCGTCTCCAGGTCGCGGCGAGCGACCTTCCCCCCGTCGCCGAGGCGTCCGAGCACGCCGTACGCATCGATGCGGCGCGTCAGGTGCGCCAGCCGGATCCCCGCGAGCGCGAACCCTCGCACCGACGCGACGAGCTCCGTGAACGCCGAGAACGTGCGGTTCGTGCGCGCGCCGTAGTCGTCGAGGAACGACTCCAGCTCGTCGGCGTCCGCCGCGAGGTCGAAGAAACGACGCTTCGTCCATGCGCTGCCTCCGGGCGCGGCGCAGGTCGAGAGGAACGGCTCGGCGCTGCCCCGCAGAAGGGCCGCGAAGTCCTGTTCCGAGACGGTTCTCTCGAGAGGAGGCTCGGACATGGCTCGCTCTGAGCGTAGCACGATCCTCGACCCGGGACCCGGTGGAGGGAACCTCGGCGACGTCTCAAGAGACCGGATCGGGTCGACCGAATCGACAGGGACGGAGGTGCGCTCTCGAAGCGCTCTCTCTCCCCCCGACCGTTCCCCTCTTCTGCCCCCCAGGAGAATCGCCATTTCCGCCGAACGCTGCCTCGAGACCTACCTCCAGGAGATCAACGAGGTCCCTCTCCTCACTGCGGATGAGGAGAAGGAGCTCGGCCGGCGCGTTCAGTCGGGCGATCTGGAGGCGCGCGAGCATCTGATCCGCGCGAACCTGCGCCTGGTGGTGTCCATCGCGAAGATGTACTCCGAGCGCGGGCTGACCCTCCAGGACCTCATCGCCGAGGGCAACATCGGCCTGATGAAGGCCGCGGAGAAGTTCGACCCCGCCGCGGGCTGCCGCTTCTCGACGTACGGCACGTGGTGGATCAAGCAGTCGATCCGTCGCGCGCTCACGAACACGGTCAAGTCGGTGCGCGTACCCGGCTACATGACCGAGATGATCTCCAAGTGGCGGAACGTGTCGAACGAGCTGCGCTACATGCTCGGTCGGATGCCCACGGTCGAGGAGGTCGCGATGGAGCTCGGCATCCCGAAGGAGTCCTGGCCGCTGCTCAAGCGCACCATCGAGTCGAACCAGGCCGGTCAGGTCTCGCTCGACGTGATGACCCAGACCCAGGACACCGTCGAGGACGAGAACGCGCCCGACCCCGAGGACAGCATCGTCCAGCAGGACCTGCTCTCGCGCCTCGGCGAGCTGCTCGACGTCATCGATGAGCGCGAGGCGACGATCCTCCGCCTGCGCTACGGGCTCGACGAGGGCGCCGAGCCGATGACGCTCAAGGAGATCGGCAAGATCGTCGGCCTCACCCGCGAGCGCGTGCGGCAGATCGAGCGCGACGCGCTCAAGAAGCTGTACGACGTGATGGCGGGGGAGTAGCGGCTCCGGCCGTCACTCGATCTCGATCTCCAGCGGGTTCGAGAATGCGCCGCCAGCGGGCGCGGCAGCGGACGGCAGCAGCGCCTGCACGCCCCAGGTCTCGCCGACGCTGATCGACGGCAGAGGCAGGCGCGCCAGCGCCGGGACGCCACCGCCCGGAACGACGACGCGCAGCGCCCGCCAGGCGACGACGGGGTCGAGCGCCAGCGCGCCGTAGGGCGACACGGCGGGGGCGACCAGCGGCACGGGCGAGATGGCGATGGTGGCCATCCCCGGGTCGGGCCCGATCAGCTCGAGCTCCAGGTCGGTGCCGGCCACGGCCGGGCCGAGCGGCCGTAGCGGCGCGAGCTCGAGCGCGCCCATGTCCCGCCCGGCAACGAGATCGAGGTCGCCGTCCGCGTCGCGGGGAACGCCGTCCAGATCGGGCGCGGCCGACGGCGCGAGCACGTCGACCGCCGGGCTCGACGGCCGCAGCCGGAAGTCCCGGGCCGCGAGATCGACGAAGAGCGGATCGCCCGCGAGGACGCCGGGCCCGGTCGCGTTCCCGTCCTCGACGAGCGAGTCGCGGACGTCGACGAGCGTGTTCTGGAGGCGCACGTCGGGTCCGGCGTTCGCCGCCAGCACGCAGCCACGCACGCGGGCGTTCGGCGCGCCGACGCGCAGATACAGGCCGCTTCCGCCGTTTCGCGCGATCGTGGTCCGATCGACGTCGACGTCGCCGATGAGCGAGAACAACAGGAGTCCGTCCTGCTGACTCCCCTCGATCAGGCAGTCCTCGACGCGCACGCGCGCGAAGCCGCCGCCGACCTCGATGCCCGTCCCCACCGTGCCAAGCACCCGGGACCGGACGAGGTTCAGCTCGGCCAGCGCGATGGGCGTGCCGATCAGGTCTGGCGCCTGCAGACCGCGGAAGACCGACCCCTCGATGGTCGAGTCCTCCAGCGTGAAGGCGACGTCGCCGCCCAGCAGCACGCCGATCGCGGACCCCTGGACCACCACCCGGCGCGCCGTGATCTCGGCGCGTCGGCCCGCACTCATCTCCGCCTCGATCCCGACGGCGCAATCCTCGAAGAACACGTCCTCCAGCTCGACCCGTGCCGGCGACGTCCCTGACGCCGCCACGACGACCTCGATCCCCCGCCCTGTGTTCCGGACCGTGACGCCGCTCAGCGTCGTCCCGGCGACGGGGCCGCCGGAGGGCGTGACGACGAGGTCCATGACGTCCACGAACGTCGCGTCCACGCCCTCGACGCCGACGACCGAGGTGCTGTCGGTCATGGACAGCGATCCGGAGTCGAAGTGCGTCCCGGGCAGGAGGTGCAGCGTGTGCGCGGAAGGACCGTTCGTCTCGGCAAAGGCGTGCCGCAGGGTGCGCCAGGCCTCCGTCGGGCTCGTACCGGCGCCAGCGTCGGAGCCGAGCACGGGGTCCACCCAGAAGTCCCCCGCGCGTGCAGGGGACGCGACGAGCAGGACGAGGAGGAGGGGCGTGAGGAGAGCCCCTCCGCAGCAGCGGGAGAGGTCCATCGTGACCTCGACCCTATCGCACCGTCGTCATCCTGCGGGGTTCGTCCCGCGGGGCGTCACAGCGCGAGGACGACCACGATCGCGGTCACGCCGACCGCGGTGAAGAACACGATCTCCTTCGCGTGTGACATCACGTTGAGCACGGTCCCCGCGGTCGTCCTCTGGTAGACCGCGACCGACTCGATGCGCTCGACCGGGACGTGCACGCCCGTTCCGCCAATCGCGTCGCGGTCGAGGAAGCCGACCTCGAACTCGACCGCTCGCCCGTCGATGGTCTGGATGCGGACGTCGTCACCCAGCTCGACGCTCGACAGCGTGGCGGGCCGGTAGGAGCGGCAGCCGGTCAGCGCGACCAGAACGAGGACGAGGCAGCCGGCGCGGAGAGGAGATCGATGGGGCATGGCGTCAGACCGCGACGAGCGCGGCAGCAACGGCGGCGGTGACCGCGCAGACGGCAACGGTGAGCTCCAGGAACTCCCCGACGCCACGCAGGAACCGGCCGCCCTGCGTCCACTTCTCGAGCCGGCGGATCTCGCGGCGATCGACGCGCAGCCCGGGTCCGTAGAGGGCGTCGGCCTCGATCTCGACGACGCGGAACTCGACCCACGAGTCGTCGTGGCGCGTGACGCGCACGGCGTCGCCTCGCTCCACCTCACGATCGACCTTCGTCGGGGCGACGGTGTGGTACCCGCCGCAGCCGACGAGCGTCAGCAGGGCGAGAACGACGAATGCCCGGAGGGACTTCACGTCGCAGCGATCGGCAGGAATCGCGCAAAGCTTGAGCAGGGCGCCCCGGGGGTGTCGGGGATGCGCTAGCTTCGGCGACGTATCGCAACGACGTCGAACACAGAGGGGACCTTGCGAAAGAAGCTGCTGTTCATCCCGGTGATCGCCGTCGGGATCATCGGACTCGTCCTGCTCGTTCGGGGCGGGAGCGAGCCGGAGATGGTCGAGGACCGCGAGCTCGCGCGCCGCGTCCGCGTCCTCGAGGTCCCACGCCTCGACGTGCTCCCGCGCGTCGTCGGCTTCGGCGTCGTGCGCCCGGGACGCGTCTGGCAGGCGGTCCCGGAAGTCGCCGGTCGCATCGTCGAGATGGACGATCGCCTGCGCGAGGGCAACATCTTCAAGGAGGGGACCGTCCTCCTGCAGATCGATCGCTCCGACTACGACCTGGAGGTCGTGGAGGCCGAGGCGCAGATCGCGTCGCTCGACGCCGAGATCGAACAGCTCGACGCGCGGATCCAGACGCTGGAGGCGTCGCTCGCGATCGAGAAGGACGCCCTTGCGCTCTCCGAGACGGAACGGAACCGCGTCAAGGTGCTCGTCGACAAGGACTCGTTGCCCGCCGCCAACCTCGACGAGCAGTCGCGGATCGTGCTGACCCAGAAGGCGCGCGTGCAGGAGGTGGAGAACAGCCTGACGATGGCCGGTCCCGATCGAAAGGTGCTGGAGACGAACCGCGTGCTCCAGGAGACCCGGCTCCAGAAGGCGCGCCTCAACGTCGAGCGCACGACGATCCGCGCTCCGTTCGACTGCCGGATCGGCGAGGTGGACATCGAGCGCGACCAGGTCGTGCAGAAGGGCCAGGCGATGTTCTCGGCCGACTCGGTCGCACGCTCCGAGGTCACGGCGCAGTTTCCGATGGTCGGCCTCGCGAGCGTGTTCCCGATCGTCGACGCGCCCATCGACGCGACGCAGGGGGATCCCGAGACGCTCCTGAAGCTCGGGCTCTCCAGCACCGTGCGTCTGTCGAACGGCCGGAAGTCGTTCGAGTGGGACGCCGAGGTCGTCCGCGTCGAGGGCATCGACTCGCAGACGCGCACCGTCGGCCTCGTGGTCTCGGTCGAGGGGTCGTACCGCGAGGTGCGTCCGAGCGAACGACCGCCGCTCGTCCGCGGGATGTACGTCGAGGTCGAGGTGCGCGGCCTTCCGCGCAAGGGAACGGTCGTCGTGCCGCGCTCGGCGATGCACTCGGGTCGCGTACGCCTGGTCGATGACGCGAACCGCATGGAGGTTCGCGACGTCGAGGTCGGCTTCGTCCAGTCGGGATTCGCGTCGATCAGCGCGGGCCTGGACGGCGGCGAGCGCCTCGTTCTCACGGATCTCGTGCCGGCGGTCGGCGGCATGCTGCTCGACCCGGAGGTCGACGAGGAGGCCGGCGCCGGTCTGACGGCGGACGCGACGGGTCGGGCGAGGACGCGATGATCCGCTTCTTCGCCGGCCACCCGACGGCGGCCAACCTGCTGATGCTCGTGCTCCTCGCGATGGGGCTCCTCGCCGTCCCGTCGCTGCGCCGGGCGACCTTCCCCGACTTCGTGAGCCCGAAGGTCGAGGTCCGCACGATCTACCCGGGCGCGACCGCGGAGGACGTCGAGGAGGCCGTCTGCCGGCGCATCGAGACGGCCCTGGAGTCCGTCGAGCAGGTCGAGGAGGTCGTCAGCGAGGCCCGCGAGAACGTCGGGATCGTCACGCTCGAGATGGCCGAGGGTGGCGACATGACGCTCTTCCTCTCGGACGTGAAGACCGAGGTGGATGCGATCGACGACTTCCCCGACGAGGTCGAGGACCCGATCGTCAAGTCGATCCAGCGCACGGACATGGTCGTGTCGATCGCGGTCGCGGGCGATCTGCCGATCACCGACCTCAAGGGATACTGCGAGGCCCTCAAGGAGCGCCTCCTCCGCGACCCGGAGGTCTCCCTCGTGACGGTGACGGGGTTCTCCCAGCGCCAGATCCGGATCGAGGTGCCGTCGACCACGCTGATGCAGTACGGCGTCAGCGCGGACGAGCTGTCCCGCGTCGTCGGCTCGCAGAGCTTCGACCTGCCCGTCGGCACGCTCCGCGCCGAGGATCGCGAGGTGGTCCTGCGCTTCACCGAGGAGCGCCGTAGCGTCGAGGAGTTCGAGGACCTCGTCGTCGTGTCGGGTGAGAGCGGTGGGGAGATCCGGCTCGGCGACATCGCGACCATCACCGACGTCTTCGAGCCCGAGGAGGTGCGTATCACGTACGACGGGCTGCCGGCCGGGGTCCTGATGGTCGAGAAGACCAAGAGCCAGGACGTACTCACGGTGTACGACGCGGTGGCCGCGTTCGTCGAGCGCGAGCGAGCGTCGGCGCCGCGTGGGATGAGCGTCGAGCTGACGAGCGACACGTCGTCGGTCGTGCGGGACCGGCTCACGATGCTGCTCAAGAACGGCTGGCAGGGCCTTCTGCTCGTGCTGGGGGTGATGTGGCTGTTCTTCGGCCTGCGCTACTCGTTCTGGGTCGCGCTGGGCCTGCCGGTCGCGTTCCTCGGGGCGTTCTTCTTCATGCCGTTCCTGGGGCTGAACATCGACATGCTGACGATGGTCGCGCTCCTGATGGCGCTCGGCCTGATGATGGACGACGCGATCGTCCTGGCGGAGAGCATCGCGACCGAGCTCGAGGGCGACGCGTCCGCGCTCGACGCCGTCGTGAACGGCGTGCAGAAGGTGCGCATCGGCGTCTTCTCGTCGTTCATCACGACGTGCTCGGTGTTCGTGCCGCTCGCGTTCCTGAAGGGCGATATCGGCGCCGTGCTGCTGGTGGTGCCGCTGACGCTGCTCCTGGTGCTCGCGGTCAGCCTCGTCGAGGCGTTCTTCATCCTTCCGCACCACCTCAAGGGATCGGTCGCGAACACGCGGGGCAAGCCGCCGTCGCGGTTCCGCCGCGCGTTCGACGGCGGGTTCGAGACGGTCCGGGAGAAGGTCGTCGGGCGCGTCGTCGACGTCGCCGTGCGCTGGCGCTACGTGACGGTCGCCGGCGTCACGTCGGTGTTCCTGGTCTCGTTCGGCCTGCTCGCCGGCGGGCACGTGAAGTTCCAGGCCTTCCCCGACCTGGAGGGCGACGTCGCGATCTGCCGGCTCCTGCTCCCGCAGGGCACGCCGCTCTCGCGTACCGAGGAGGTCGTCGGGAGGATCACGGACGCGCTGGAGGACGTCGCGTCGGAGGTCGGCCGCCCCGGGACCCCGCTCGTGCGGAGCGTCACGGTCACCTACAACCAGAACGCCGACGCCCAGGAGGAGGGCCCGCACGTCGCGACGATCTCGGCCGACCTCGCGACGACCGAGGAGCGCGACGTGTCGCTCGACGCGCTCTTCGCGCTGTGGCGCGAGCGGATCGGCAAGGTCCCCGACGTCCTCTCGCTCGCGTTCACGGAGCCAGGCCTGGGCCCGGCGGGTCGGCCGATCGAGATCCGGATCAGCGGGGACGACCTCGACGTGCTGGCGGAGGAGTCGAGGCGCGTCCAGGGCTGGCTCGGCCGGTTCCGCGGCGTCGAGGACCTCATGGACGACCTCCGTCCGGGCAAGCCCGAGTTCCGCGTCGAGATGCTCCCCGGCGCGCGAGTCCTCGGCTTCAGCGCGTCCGACATCGCTCGCCAGATGCGGTCCGCCTTCTACGGCTCGACCGCCGCCGAGGTGCAGGTCGGGACCGAGAGCTACGAGATCGACGTGCGCCTCGCGCTGCAGGACCGATCCAGCCTCGCGAACGTCGACCAGTTCCACGTGACGTCGCCCCAGGGCGTCCAGGTGCCGCTCGGGACCGTCGCCACCGTCGTGCCGAACCGCGGCTACGCGCGGATCGCGCGCATCGACCGCCGGCGCACCGTGACCGTGATCGGCGACGTCGACACGCGCTACGCGAACACGTCGCAGGTGATGCAGCAGTTCCAGCGCGAGGTCGTGCCGGACCTGCGCGAGCGCGGGCTCGGCGTCGCGATCGAGGGCGAGATCGAGCAGGGCCAGAAGACCGCCGGGTCGATGGTCCGCGCGCTGATGATCGGGATGCTGGGCATCTTCATCCTGCTCAGCTTCCAGTTCCGGAGCTTCCTGGAGCCCGTCACGGTCATGACCGCGATCCCGATGGCGCTCATCGGCGTCATCTGGGGTCACCGTGCGATGGGGCTGCCGCTGACGATGCCGAGTATCATGGGGTTCGCGTCACTCGCCGGCGTCGTCGTGAACGACTCGATCCTGCTGGTCGAGTTCATCAAGCGTCGACGTCGGGACGGGATGGCGACCGAGGACGCCGCGCGCACCGCTTCGCGCGACCGCTTCCGGGCGGTCCTGATCACGTCGCTGACGACCGTCGCGGGCCTGACGCCGCTCCTGACCGAGACGAGCCTGCAGGCCCAGGTGCTGATCCCGCTGGCCGCGTCGATCGTGTTCGGGATCCTCGCGTCGACGCTGCTGGTGCTGTTCGTCGTCCCGTCGATCTACGCGATCCTGGGTGATCTCGGGCTGCTCGCGAAGGAGCACGAGTGACGCCGGACGTCACGCGCGCCGCAGGACCAGGTTGGCCACGGTCGGCGTCCTGACCCAGGCCGTGCCCTCGGCCGCGATCGCATCCCAGTCGTGCCGCCATGCTTCGATCGCGGCGTTGTCGATCGTTCCGCGCGTGACGAGCCGCGGCAGGTAGCTCTCGAAGAACCCCTCGACCCACCGCCACTCCGGCGACCCGACGGCCCCGAGGCGACCGACCGGCTCGAACACCTCAACCGAGAACCCGGCGTCGCGCGCGAGGCGCGGCAGCGACTCCATCACGTCGATCGCGATCCCGCCCTCTCGCCAGCTCGCCATGCAGGCGTCGACCGCGGCGTCGAACGCAGCGCTGCGCGGCACGGTCGCGAACGCGCCCCAGTCGAGGTAGTCCTGCACGACGACGACGCCTCCCGGACGGAGCGCGCTCGCGAGGTCCCGGAGCAGCTCGCCGGGCGCGTCGAGCCAGCAGAAGAGCCACCGCGCGTACGCAGCGTCGATCGAACCCTCCGCGAGGTGCATGTCCTCGACCGCGCCCTCGCTCGCAGTGACGTTCTCGAGACCCCGCGCGCGGGCCTCGCGCTCGAGAAAGGCGAGGAAGCGCGCGCTCTCGTCCCGCGCGATCACGCGACCTGTCGGCCCGACCTGTTCTGCGAGGTCGAACGAGGTGAACCCCGGCCCGGAGCCGAGGTCGACCGCGACATGGCCGCGTTCGATCCCGGCGCGCGACCAGAGGTCCCGTGCGGACTGCGACCAGGCGTCGTGCTGGACGCGCAGGCGCGCGATCTCGACGTCGTCGGTGCCGAGGATGTACTCGTGCTCGTCCGCCACGCAGATGCGATCAGAACGAGTAGCCGACGTTGAACACCACGCCGGAGCGGCGGAAGTCGTTCCGGATGTCGGACGCGCGCAGGTCGTTCGCCAGCTCGGTCCAGCCGAGCCCGATGTCCCACTTCGGGTTGAAGCGCAGGCGCAGGAACGCGCGCCAGTCGACGTACTCGCCGTTCACGCCGAAGCCGTAGTCGACGTCGCCCGCGAAGTAGAGCTTCCAGATGAGGCCGACGTCGACGTCCGCGTGCACGACTCCGTAGAGGTCGGTCCGGTCGACGCGACCGCCCGGACCGCGGCCGTCGGGAGCGGTCTCGTTGACGACGAACAGCTCGTAGTCGAAGTACTGCAGGGCGAGACCGGCGCCGGCGCCGAGCTGGAAGCGGTCGTCGCTGTAGAGCTTGCGGCGGTACTGCGCGCCGAAGTTGAAGAGCTGGTGCGCGGAGCGGAGCTCCTGGTTCGCCGGGAACACCTGGCCCGCGAAGCTCGTGTCCTGGGTGAACTGGCCGAAGGAGCGAATCTCCCAGGGCGAGAACAGCCCGATGACCGACTGCTGTTCGTCGAACCTGTACTCCAGCGAGATCGGCGCGTTCGCCCACGGCTCGTCCGCGTTCTGGTCGAGCGGCGACTCGAACTGGTCGCCTTCGTTCTCCGGCGCCTGGACGACGTTGCGGTTGATGTTGCTGAAGGTGAACGCGCTCTCGAAGCGCCACGGACGCCACCGCTCCATGTCGCGCCAGCGCCGGCGCGCTTCACGGTCGTACGGCGGCACGAAGAGCCACGCGCTGATCATCGCGATCGTTGCGCCCGCGACGACGTCGTGCACGAAGTGCTTGTTCCCGTGAACGCGGGACCAGGCCACGATGCCGGCGGCCGCGTAGGCGGGCACGCCCCATCGGGCGCCGTAACGCTGCTGGAGGAACGACGCGCCGATGAACGCGGTGTTCGAGTGACCGGACGGGAACGAACTGTTGTTCTGATCGCCCGGCCGGGCCTGACGCACGGTGCTCTTGCCGGCCGACATGACGCCGGACGCGATGCCGTTGTGCAGCAGCATGTAGCCGGTACCCTTGAAGTCGCCGGCCGCGAGGGACGTCACGTACCCGGCGGCGGGCAGCAGGCGGAAGAGGTTGTCGCCGAAGGTCTCGAACGATCCCTCGTTGTCCTCCAGCCCTCCGCGCGGGGAGTCACCGGCGCGGCGGTCGAGGGCGGCCACGACGATCGCGGCGGTGGCGATCCCGCTCCAGACGTTGAAGTCGCCCTTGAGCCACGGGATGTCCTTCTCCTTCCCGCGCTTCGGTGGGACCCGCGCCCACATGTTCTCGAGCTTCTTCCAGGTGGACTCCTCGTCGGGAGAGGACTCCGCGTCGGGGGACTCCCCAGCGGAAGACTCGGCGGCGGGCGCGCTCGACGGCGGCGGATCGTCCTGGACCACGGCGACGGCGGCCGGCGCCGCGCTGAGCGCGCCGGGGAGGACGAGTGCGAGGGGGATCATGCTCTGGGGGGAGAGGGGGGGGGAACCATCCGAGTCTAGGGTTCCATCGCAAGGCCGAGTCCTCGGGCGGATGCAGATTGGCCCTTACGAAGAGCGCGAGCGCGCGAGTACCGTGTCGCCCCGGCGCGCAGGAGACGGTCCGTCACCCCGTGCGCGCACCCACGCGATGCGACTGACCCTGCGCCGATCGGCTCTCATAGTGACACTCGTCGCGACCGTCGCGTGCGTGCAGGACACGCCGCTCGGCCCGCAGCCCTCGCAGGCGCCGCAGGGGCTGTCGTACCCGACGCCGACGCGCTTCGACACGCTGATCGAGATCGAGCCCTTGATGCCGAACCTGGCCGTCGGGGATCCGACGCAGTGGTTCATCAACCCGCAGCTTCCGGCGGGCATGACGTTCAACGGGCTCACCGGCGTCATCTCGGGAACGGCGACCGTCGCGACGGGCCCGGTCACCTACTCGGTGACGGCCCAGAACGTGATCGGCCTGACGATGGCCCAGTTCCAGATCACGGTCGACGAGCTGACACCTCCCGCGGACCTGACGTTCCCCGACGACCCGGTGGTGTACGCCACCGGGGTTCCGATCCCGCCCAACATCCCGCGCATCACGAGCACGATCGTGTCGTGGACGATCGTGCCGGCGTTGCCGATGGGCCTGGAGTTCGATGCGTCGACCGGGGTCATCTCTGGCACGCCTGCCGCGGCGTCCCCCGCGACGGACTACACGATCACAGCGACGAATCCGCTCGGCTCCGACTCGGACGTCGTGAACATCGAGATCGTCGAGGTCGACGCGCCGCCGGCGCTGTTCGTCGCCGACGCCGCCGGGTCCATCAGTGGATTCCGGCCCGACGTCTTGTCGGACGCCCTGCGGAGCGACGGCTACACCGCGCTCGACGCTGGCGTGACGCCCGACTCGATCGCGCTCGCGGTGGACGACAGGTTCCTCTACGTGCCGGACGCGGGCGCGAACGAGATCGACGGCTTCGCCGTCGTCGACGGTCGCGCGGTGTCGCTCGGGCCCGGGACCGCCACGATCGCGGCGCCGTTCGACGTCGACGCAGCGCCGGACGGTTCGAACCTCTACGTCTGCTCGCCGACGGGCTCGACCCTCGGCAGGCATCCGATCGACGGCATGACGGGCGCGCTGGGCGCGGTCACGTCGACGTCCACGGCGAACGCCGGCCCGTCGCGCATCCGGGTGGTCGAGCTCACTGAGACCGAGCTCTACAGCGTCCACGAGAGCGTCGATCGGATCGAGCACTACGACGTCGACGCGATGGGGGACCTGACGTTCGAGGCCGCGACCGTCACGAGCGACGGCCCGTCGCAGATCACGGTCGTGACGACGCCGAGCGGCGCGAGCTTCGCCTACGTCGCCTGCGCGGGCGCGACCGACGCCATCGACCAGTTCGCGGTCGACGCGGCCGGTCGCCTGACGCCGCTGACTCCGCCGAGCGTGTCGGCGCCCGCGGGCAGCCGCCCAATCGATGTCGTCGCGGACCCGAGCGGGAGCTACCTGTACGTCACGCTCGCGGCGGGCGGCCAGGTGCTCCAGTTCGACATCGCGGACGGGACGGGCCTGCTGTCGCCGATGGCGACGCCCGGGGTGACGACGGCCGGCAACCCGCTGGCGATCGCGGCGTCCGACGGAGGAACGACCGTCTACGTGACGCTGCCGGACGCGCAGGAGGTCCAGACCTTCGACGTTGGACCGACCGGTGAGCTCACCGCGGCGGCGCGCGATCGGGCGCGCGGCGGCAGCGCGATCGCGGTGGCGGCCGACCGGCCGCCGCTCGTGTTCTTCTCGCCGCACGTCTACGTCTCGTACGCGGTGAGCGACGTGATCCTCCAATCGACCCTCGCGATCATCGGCGCGGAGGTCGTGCTGGAGCCGCTCGATCCGTTCTCCGTCCCGGCGGGGAACCAGCCCGTGGCGCTGGCGCTGAACCCGGAGTCCGACTACGCGTTCGTGGCGAGCCGCGCGGGGAACGATCTGCGCGACCTGCTTCGCGACCCGATGACCGGGATCCTGAGCGCTTCCTCGCCCGCGACGACGTTCCCGACGCCGACTCCGATCGACGTGGCGATCGAGGCCTCCGGCCGCTTCGGATACGTCCTCCAGAACGGCGACGACGGCCTGCGCCGTATCGGCGTCGACCGCACGGACGCACCGCTGGTGGCGAGCGACGTCGTCGCGACCGGCGCCGACCCACGCTCGATCGCCGTCGATCCGACCGGGCGATTCCTCTATGCGTGCTCGTTCGCCAACGGCACGGTCCAGGGGTACACGCTCGACGGTGGAACGGGGGATCCGGCCGCGCTCGGCGTGGCCGTCGCGACCGGCGCCGAGCCGATCGACGTCGTGGTCCACACGAGCGGTCGACACGCGTACGTGGCCGACGAGGCGGGGACGATCTCGCAGTACGACGTCGCGCCCGACGGCACGCTCACGCCGAAGACCCCTCCGACGATCGCCGTGCCGATGGACGCGGTGCCGTCCTCGCTCGCGGTCCGGCCGGACGGCCGCAGCCTGTTCGTCGGCTACGGCGGGACGCTGTCGGTCGGCCGCTTCGCGATCGATCCGGAGACGGGACTGCTCTCCGACACGATGGAAGCGACCCCGCTGAGCGGTTCGCCGGGCCGGATCGCGATCGACGCCTCGGGGCGGCTGCTCGTCGCGACGATCCCGACGCTCAACCGGATCGACCTGATCCTCGTCTCGGTCGAGGGCGCGACGACCGCGGTCGCGTCGCTCGCGCTCGGGGGAGACGATCCGAGCGACGTGCTCCTCCCCCTGTCCGCGCTGTAGCGCGCAGCCCTCGATGTTCGGACCCGTATTCCTCGCTCTTCCGCTCTCCGCCCCACTCGCGATCGGAACGGCGAGCCCGTTCTTGCAGGACGAACCGGTCGCCCCTTCAGCGGGAGCGGTCGAGGCCGAGCCCGACGCGGAAGGAGAGAGCGAGGCCGCCGATGACGCCGCGCCGAAGAAGACCTCGGGCAGCCGCTTCAAGGATCCGACCGACGGGATGTTCGACCTGACGCTGAACTTCTCGAAGGGCGGCTTCGTGCCGATCCCGTTCCTGATCACCGAGCCGGCGGTCGGCTTCGGTGGCGGCGCGGCCGCGCTCTTCATCCACGAGCGCAACGTCGAGGACCCGTGGTACGTCGAGGACACGTCCGCGGTCAACGCGCCGCCGAACGCCACGGTGGTGATGGGCGCGGGGACGGAGAACGGCACCTGGCTCGCCGCCGTCGGTCACCAGGGCGTGTGGAAGGACGACACGATCCGCTACATGGGCGCGCTCGCGACCGGGCAGATCAACCTGGACCTGTTCGTCGGGGACACCGGGTTCGGGTACGGCCTGGAGACCGTCGTCATCTTCCAGGACATCCGCTTCCGGGTCGGCGACACGGACCTGTTCCTGGGCGCGAACTATCGCTTCGCGAGCTCCGAGGCGAACTTCCGCGACGTCCCGCCGGAGCTGTTCCCGGCCATCGAACAGAACGACGCCGGCGCGGGCCTCGTGGCCCAGTGGGACACGCGGGACAACTACTTCACGCCGCACACGGGCCAGGACATCGAGCTGCAGGGCACGTTCTGGAACGAGGCCTTCGGAGGCGACGCGAACTTCGGAGCGTTCCAGGGCAAGGGGCGCGCGTACTTCCCGATCGCGGACGACCACACGCTCGGCGTCCGGGTGCAGGTCGAGCTCGCGGGTGACGACGCGCCGTTCTACCTGCTCCCGAGCATCCGGCTCCGGGGCGTGCCGTTCGCGCGGTACCAGGGCACCGAGGTGGGCTCGACCGAGGCCGAATTCCGCTACGCGTTCACACCGCGCTGGGAGGGTCTCGCGTTCGGCGGCGTGGGGACGGCGAGGGACAGCGTGCTGCCGAACTCGGGCGCGATCTGGGCGGGCGGACTCGGGTTCCGCTATCTGCTCGCGCGACCGTTCGGGATCTCCGCCGGCCTCGACCTCGCCGTGGGACCCGAGCAGGGCGTGATCTACATCGCGGTCGGCAGCGGCCTGTAACGCGATCAGAATCGCGCCTCGACCTGCACCGCGCCGCCGCCGAACGCGAACCTGTCGAGCTGCATCGACAGGTCCAGGCGCATCAGAGCGAAGTCCGAGAACGTGTAGCGGATGGGGATCCCGGCCTGGCCCTGGAAGCCCTCGAAGTCCAGCTCGCCGGTCTGTCCACCGAGGCGGTCCGTCAGGTCGACGTGGCCGGCGATCACGTACGGCTCGACGCTCCACGTCGGGTTGAACGGGACCCGCACCCGCCCCGTGAACATCGCCTCGCGGCGGCGGACACGGCGCGTCTCCGCCGGGTCGTTCGGGCGCACGTAGTCCTCGTCGATGCCGTGCAGCCATAGGCCGAAGGACGTGTCGTACCCGCTGTCGCGCCGGCGCCACCACTCCGCGCGCAAGCGACCGCGCTGGACGTCACCGTCCTCGCGGAGGATCGATACGGCGTCCGGTTGCCGGAGCTCCTTCGAATTGAGCTCGCCGTCGAACCCGAGGACGAGCTCGTCTTCGTCGCTCACGGGTACGCGTACCTCGGCGAGACCGATCGTGCGGTCCATCGCGAAGGTCTCGCCGGTCCCGATGAGCCTCTCCTGGAAGGGAAGCTGGACGCCGAGGTCGTAGAGGAAGCGCACGCCGTCCGCCCGTCCCCGGTAGCCGGAGAGCATGACGCCGTAGGGCTTGTCGTCGTACTCGAAGACATCGCTCTTGCCGGTCGACCAGTCCACCGCGGTGAACATGAGCCTGTGCGCGCCGTGGTCGGAGCGAAGGAACTCGACGCCGAGCGAACCGTCCGCGCGGTCCTTGCCGGCGTCGCCCTCCAGCTGGAAGAAGAACGAGCTCGACTCGCTCGTGCGGAAGTCCATCCCCACCGCGAAGCGAGTGAAGCGCGTCGTCTGGTGCTCCGACGCGAGGTAGTTCGCGCGCACGGTGACGCCGCGCCCCACGTCGACACCGAGGTTGACCGTCGACTCCAGCGAGAGCTCGTCGGACGACACGGAACCGCCGGCGAGGGAGAGGCGGTTCTGGAACGGATGGAAGGCCTCGGGCGTCCCGCGCCACCACGGCGGCTGGTCGATGATCGCGTAGCGGTCGACGAAGTACTCGCGGTCCTGGCGGAAGTCGCGGCGGAAGCCCTCCTCCTCGAAGCCCAGGTACACCGCCCGGTTCATGAACTGCGCGCTCGCCGGCGCGGAGAGGGCGACGGCGAGGAGCGCGAGGGGGAGGACGCGATGGAGCATCGATCGAAGCGAGACGGGACCCTGGCGCCCTGTCCGGACACCGGGTGCGGACAGACTACGCGGGACTCCGAACGAACGGGGAGCCACCCGGTCTCGACCTGAGCCCACGATTCGTCGACACTGGACGACATGCGCACGATGGCTCTTGCTCTCGTCGCGATCGCAGGGATCGCGGCCCTCCTCGCGACGCTGCTCGTGTCGGACGACGACGCGCCGCAGCCCGGCGACGGCGGTACACCGCAGATCATCGACCGGCGGGACGCTCCGTCGGTCGAGGCGACGGACGACGGTGACGAGAACGACGAGCCCGAGCCCGTTCCTGCCTTACCGGAAACGGACCCGGGAACGGACGCGACTCCGACCGACGCGCGCGAGCCTTCGTCGCCGACGGCGCCCGTCGCACGCGCCGAGGACCTTCGCATGTCGCCGTTCCGCGGGAGCGTGATGCTCCAGCGCGAGGGCGACCCGCCCGTCGGTGTCGCGCTCGGCTCGATGTCGTACGACGTGCTCCTGCGCGGCCGACGCGAGTCGTTCGAGGTCGACATCTCCGGCGGTCGCTTCGAGACGCAGGTGCCGTCCGTCGCGCGCATCGTCCTGACGGGCGGCGTCCTCGACGGCGAGACCGTCCGCTTCCCCGGACTGGAGGCGCCGTTCGATCCGACGGAGGACGACCAGGTGATCGTCGGCGCGCCGTTCGCACGCATCGTGCTGCGCGTGGTCGACGGCGGCCAGCGCTCACCGCTCACGGACGTCACGGTGCGCGTCGCCGGCTCGTCGACGGCTGCGCTCCTCGCCGACGAGCCGGACGACGGACGGGTCCACGTGAGCGGCAAGGCCTCGCCGGTCGTCCTGCCGTGGCTCCCGAACGAGGGAGCGACGTGGCTGCGCGTCAGCGCGCCCGGCTACGCCGCCGCGACGGTGATGGTCCAGCGCGAGCGAGCGAGCGAGAAGGAGATCGAGCTGTGGCCCCCGTCCGACCTCGAGGTGCGCGTCACCGGCCCCGGCCGCACCCGGCTGCGCGCGGTCGTCCTCCTGATGGAGAGCACGGAGGAACGCCAGGGCCAGTCCGCGGTGTTCTCGAAGACCCGACCCGGCGTCCTCGAGGACGCGGACGCCATCGTCTTCCCGATCCGCGGCCTCAGCGCAGGCCCGTACGAGGTCGTCGCCAAGGGCTACGACGGCGCAGGGCGCGCGATGGACCTCACCGGGAAGCGCATCGAGCTCGGAGCGAACGAGGCTCGAACGCTGGAGCTCTACGTCGACGACTGACGCGCAGCCGCGCTTCAGTCGTCGCTGATGTACATCCACCCGCCCAGCGGGTTCTCGCCGCGCGTCTTGCGCGGGTAGTGGGGCAGGTCGAGCTCCAGCGTCTCCTCGCCGCGTTCGACGGTGACGGTCACCCCCTCCTCGTCCAGCCTCGCGAGGAGCTGTTCGCTGTCCTCGACGGGCTCTCCGTCGATCGCGGTGATGAGGTCGCCGCCCTGCAGGCCCCAGCTCGCGAGCTGTCCATCCGCCTTCGAGACCGAGACGGTCAGCTTCGTGACGTGCTCGGAGATGTCCCAGCGGATCTCGCTGCACGGGAGCGTCACGTCGAGCCGCGCGCCCTTCTCGCCGAGCGCGACGATGTAGTCGCCGGGCGGGAGGCCGCGGAAGAGGAGCCGGCCGTCGTCCGTCGTCGAGCCCCACCCGAGGTACTGCTCGTCGCCGTCCTCCTCCTCGTGGCGGATCGAGAAGTTCTGGTCGTTGTCCACGGGCGTCACGACGATCGAGAGGTCGCACAGCTCGACCGCCTGGAACTCGACGCGGTGGTCGGAGCCGACGAGCGTCAGCTCCTGGCGCGCGATCTCGACCCCGTCGCCCCACCACTGGCTCTCGTGCTTCAGCGCGACGACGACGGGCCCGGGCGCGAGTCCGCGGAACGTCGCGACGCCCGACCGGCGGATCCGGGTGTCGGACCCGCGCCTGCCCTGGGACGCCATCGCGAGGCTGCGCGGGTCCTCGCGCTCGATCGCGTCGTCGTACACGACGATGCGATAGCTGCCGATCGAGGTGTCGCCGTGGATCTTCACCTCGAGCTCGCACGGCGGCTGGAACTGGAGCTCGGCCTCCATCTGGCCGGGCGAGATCTCGACGCGCGCCTGGCCGTACGCGTCGGTCTTGCCGATGAGCCACATCCGGGTCCCCGCGGGCCAGTCGCGGTAGTCGAACTCGTCGAAGTCGTCCATGTCGATCAGGTCGACGCCGTCGACGTTCTGGCGCGTGGAGGCCCACCCCGTGTCGGGATCCATGCCGGGCTTCTCGTACTCGAACCAGTACCGGACGCGCTCCATGCGCCGGCCGTTCGGTGCGAACGAACGGACGACCATGCAGCCCGACGGGTCGAGCCGCTCGCGCTCCAGCTCGATCTCGTTCAGGCCGTCGACGATCTCGATCGTCCGGTGGTTCGCGGGCATCTCGTCCTCGCCGAACACCCCGACCTCGTGCGGGCCAGGACGCAGGCCGTAGAAGCTGAAGGTGCCGTTGCGTGCCCAGGTGGAGAGGGGGTCGTTCAGCTTGACGGTCGCATCGAACGTCTCGCCCGGCCGCAGCGGGATCATGAACACGCTGCTGCTGGTGCTGCCGGTCGGGTCGCCGAGGAGCCGGCCGAGGAGGACGGAACGCGGCTCCAGCTGGAGCGTGACCTCGGCGTCGTCCCCGCTCGCGACGTCGATCGGGATCCGGTCCGACACGAGCCGGGACGGCGGCGCTCCGCGCGTGTTCGGCCAGTCGTAGAGGTCGGCGTAAGCGGTGACCTTCACCTCGGGATCCTCGACCACGACGACCGGGTCGTCGGCGGTCCAGTCGACGAACTCGTTCCCCCGCGAGCCGTCGATGAAGAGGACGGCCTCGTCGATCGGCGTTCCGTCCGACGCGCTGAGCGCGATCCGCAGGGTGCGCGCCGCCCGCCCCTCGATCGTGGTGGACTCGCCGGGTTGGACGACCTCGGTGCCGCGCATACGGAAGCGCCAGCCCTCCAGCTCGGCGCGCACCTCGAACCGGCCGTCCGCGACCTGGTCGAACCGGAACCGCCCTCCGGCGTCGGTCGTCGTCCGCATGGACAGACCCTCGCGCTTCGCCCATTTCTTGGCGGCCTTGTCGAGCGCGTCCTCCAGCGTTCGGGTCACCGCGTCCCCCGCCGCACCGCTGGAGCCCTTGCGCGCGGTCTCGAAGCTGCTGACCGACGGCAGCAGGAGCACGTCCACGCCTGCGATCGGCTCGTGGTCCTCGGTCTCGACGAGCCCCTGGATGACCCCGTTCCCGGTCGGCACGTCGACGTCGTACCCGTTCGCCGCAGAGCGCACGGTGCGCGCCATCGCCGCCGGGTCCGCGCCACCGCTGGCGCGCACGACGACCGCCGGCGCGGTCCGGCCGCCGCCGGAGGGGGACGCGAGGCTGAGGTCGTTCGACGGGGTCGACGGAGGAGCTTCGGAGCGCTCGACGGTTCGCTCGACCCTCGCGCCGGAGGAAGACTCGGAACGCTCGGCGGCACGGGCGACGCCGGACGTGCCTCCGAGCACGAAGCCAATCGCGCCCCCGGCGAGGGCGGCGCCGAGGACGAGCACGAGCAGAACGGGAGCAGTGACGGCAGTGCGACTCATCGAGGCGGGGCGAGACGGGGGTCGATGGACGGGAACGCGACGCCGGGGACTCGACGGTAGCGAGCACCGTGGAATCGGTGACGTTCACGGCGTGTGAGCATCGCGCGCGGGGCGCCGAATCCGGGCGCGCGACCCGTTGCCGGGCGGATTCCGAGCTATAGACGCAGCCCCATCCGTGCGAACCGCCCGGTCCTCGGCGCCCCGTCCCCCGGAATCCTCCACCGGTTCCGTCTCCGGCGACCGAGCGGGTCACTCTGCCCCACGTTCCACGATGCTCCACCTCCTCGCGGCCTCGGCCGCTCTCGTCGCTGCCTCGGCCAACGACGACACCACCTCCCGCTGGTACGACCTGCGCCCGATCCTCGCGGCGAGCGCCAGCACGCCGCCGGGGATCGACCTGCGGCTGCACCTGACCTCGTCCTGGATCGACAACCTCGAACCCGACAGCTACGACCTCCCGCTCGGCCGCAACGCAGCGCTCACCGAGGACGTCTGCGTGCAGATGATCCGGAAGGCGATCGAGGCCGAGGGCGCCGCCGATCTCAGGGGCATCACGCGCGGCGTGGGCCACATCAAGGTCACCGGCAACGACGCGGCCCAGGGCACCGCCTGGTCGGCCCTGCAGGCGCTCCGCGCCGCGGCGCTCGACAGCGTCGTCGTCGAGGTCTATCGGGTGCGGGACTCCGAGCTCGCGGGCGAGCCGGACGCCGTCCTCGACGTGGAGCGCGCGGCCGCACTGCTCGAGCGGATCGACGTCGGATCGGCCTACCGCCAGTCGGTCCGGATCGGCCGGAGCGCGGGCCTCGGAGACCAGGAGGTGACGAGCTTCCTCCACGACTACGACGTCGAGGTCGCCCAGGGCGCGGTCGCTGCCGACCCGACCGTTTCGATGCTGCGCACGGGCTTCGAGGTCGGGCTGCGCGTCGAGCGAGCGTCCGACGGGAGCCGCTTCGTCGTACGGACGTGGGGACGCGACGGTCGCGTCGCCGCCGAGATGCAGAGGATCGAGCTTCCGTCGCTCGGTCGCGCACCGCTCGAGCTTCCCACGGTTGCGACATCGCTCTGGACGTCGTCGGCGCTCGTCCCGCCCGGGGGCGCGATGCTCATCGATCACGACGGTGGCGGCGCCGAGGCTCTCATCGTCCGGATCGCGCCGGACGGGCCCTCGACGACGCCGAGTTCGGTGCTCCCGCTGGGCGAGCTGGGCACACGACCGATGCAGCCCTCCATCCCGACCCTGAGCGCAGTCGCCCCATCCGGGGGCTGGCCGTCGCGCGAGGATGACTTCTCCGTGCCTTCCTGGGAGTGGACGTCGTTCCTGTCGACCTTCACGGAGACCGTGGAGGACATCAGGTCGGGGCACGCGAGTCGCTTCGGGTCCAGCGTCGTGTTCGGCGAGCCCGAGAGGATCACGTCCGAGCTGACGGGCGCGGTCGAGGAGCTCAGGAGCAGCCTGTCCATCCGCACCATCGCTCTGGACGTGCGCTACGGCATCATGCCGTCGAAGGCCGCGAGGACGGAGACCGCTGCAGACGACCTCGCGCCCCTCGCCGAGGCGCTTCCGGGCCGCCTGCTGGGCAGCGGCATCGAGAACGACGCCGTGCTGCTCGTCGGCGGCACCGAGTACGCCTACCTGAAGGACCACGACACACTGATCGCGGCCGGCTCGGTGGTCGCGGACCCGATCGTGGACGCGGCGTTCGAGGGCATCGCGCTGTGGTGCATGCCGATGAGCGACCAGGCCGGCGGGCTGTCGGCGTGGTTCGACGTCCAGGCCCACGCGCCGGCGCCGGACGCGCGCGACCTGACGGCGTCGTCGTACCGGCCGGGTCCCAACGACGGCTCGAAGGACTCGCCGGGGATGACGGGCCGGTTCGTGCTCGACCTCGCGCTCCAGCTCCCCGTCACGCGGCGCGCTGCGGCCCGGACGCTCGTCGAGTCGCAGAGCGGGGAGTGGACCGTGGTCACGACGCGGCCGCTGTCCGGCTCGGACGAGACGCTCGTCGTCCTGGCACGGATGACGCGCCTCTGAGGGGACCCCTCGGAGCCGCATCGGGACAGACCGCGGGTTTTGAGCAGCGGTCGCAGGACGAGTCACCTCGTCCGGCCGATGCGGGCGGTCGGCAGGAGCGGCGCGTCCGCTCCGCCGCACCGCTACGCATGAGAAAGAAACTCGGCCTACTGCTGTTCGCCGGCGCTGCCGGCTGCGGGTACCTCGCCTATCGGATCGCCAGCGGCGACGCGGGCGCTTTCGAGCTCGAAGAGCTCCTCGCCTCCAACGACGCCACTGCGCTGAGCGCGAGCGCCGCGGGCTGCCTGCTCGTGGGCTGGGTCGCGCTGTTCGGCGGCAACAAGGACAAGCGGCGCCGCCGCACCGCGTGATCGGATCCGGGAGCTGACCGGATTCACCGGACGGCCCCGTGCGCGACGGGGGCCACCGTCCCATCCTCCGGGACGGTGACCCTCTCCGATCGGATCGAGCCCCGCGCCGAGGCCCTGCCGCGCGCAGCGCCCGGGACGCCGCTGTACGTGCACCTGCCGTTCTGCGCGGCGAAGTGCCACTACTGCGACTTCTTCTCGGTCCCCGACGAGGGCCAGGACGTCGACGGAATGGTCGACGCGATCCTCGCGGAGGCGGATGCGCGCGCGCCCCGCGACCCGCGGACGGTGTTCCTGGGCGGAGGGACGCCGTCGCTCCTGAGCGAGGCCCAGCTCACTCGTGTGCTCGACGGGCTCGACGAACGGACGGGCTGGCGAACGAGCGCGCGCGAGGTGACCGCGGAGTGCAACCCGGAGAGCCTCGACCGCGCGAAGGCGCGGGCGCTCCTGGACCTCGGCGTGCCCCGGCTCTCGATCGGCTTCCAGTCGCTCGACGACGCGACGCTGGAGCTCTTCGGGCGCGTCCACTCGGCGGACGATTCGTTCCGCGCGTTCGAGGCCGCGCGTGACGCGGGCATCGAGCACATGAACGTCGACCTGATCTACGCGATCCCCGATCAGACGGCGGAGCAGTGGGAGGCGGACCTAGCACGCGTGCTCGCCCTCGGCCCGGATCACCTGTCGGCGTACAACCTGACGTTCGAGGAGGACACGCGGTTCAAGCGCTGGCTCGACCGCGGGCGCATCGAGCGGGCGCCGGAGGAGGTGGAGCTCGCGATGTTCCACGCGACGCGGCGGCTTGCGCGCGAAGCGGGCCTCGACGCGTACGAGATCTCGAACTTCGCGCGCGACGGAGAGTCCTGCGCGCACAACCTCAACTACTGGCGCAACGGCGAGTACGTCGGCCTCGGGCCGGGCGCGGTCAGCAAGGTCGGTCACGCGCGCGCGGGGAACCCGCGCGGGATCGCGCCGTACCTGCGGCGCGTCGCGGCCGCGGGGCACGCGACGGACTGGCGCGAGGACCCCGAGCCGAGGACGCGGCTCGGCGAGACCTGGTGGCTCGGCCTGCGCCTCGCGGAGGGCGTCGACCCGGCCGCTGCTCGAAGCGCGGCCGGGTTCGACGGCACCGACGATCCGTGCCTGCCGATCGCGGACGACCTCGTCGGACACGACCTGCTCGAACGCACGGCGGGCGGGAGGTACCGCGTGACGGAGCGCGGCCGGCCCCTCGCGGACGGCGTCGCGAAGTGCTTCCTGGAGCGACTCGAGGCATGACCCGTGCGCTCGCGATCGTGTGGCTCCTGTGCGCCGTCGCGCTGAGCGAGTGGGGGCTGGAGGCATGGCTCGCGCCGGAACGGGCCGAGCTGAAGGCGCAGGCGCGACCGCTCGCCTGGATCGCGAGCCTCGCGTTCCTCGGCCTCGCCCTCGTCACGTGGCGGGGGGGCGCCCGTCCCTGGGTGGCGCGACTCAACCTCGTCGCCGGTTCGCTCGTGCTGATCGGCCCTCCGATGGTCGAGGTCGGGCTACGGGTCGCGCTCCGGTTCGAGCGATCGGCGCTTCGCTCGCCGGCTCGATTCGCGGACAACCTCGCCAGCGAGGACTACTGGATCCTCGCCGGGCGCTGGAACACGTACGGGCTGCCGATCGCGGTCCGCAGGGTCCACCCGGAGCTGGGATGGAGCCAGGCCCACGTCGAACCCGGAGCCCCGCTCGGGCTCATCGCGAAGACGCGCGCACAGCTCTCCGGGCCGGGCACCGCGCCGGTGTTCTTCTACGGCGACTCGTACGTGGCCGGCATCTCGCGCGAGGAGAACAAGCTCCCCTTCTACCTCGACGCGAAGCTGCCGGACACGAGCGTCCTGCACCTCGGCGTGGGCGGCTACGGAACGGGGCAGATGCACCTGCTCTTCCGGGAGACGTGCGACCGGATCCCCGCGGCCGAGGACCCGGACGCGCAGAGGCCGCTCGTGATCATGGGCGTGATGATCTACGACTTCGATCGCGCCACGCTCTCGATCCGGTCGTACCAGAAGCCGCGACTCCGGGTGACGGCGGGCGGCGGGCTCGAGGTGACGAACACGCCCATCGAGCCCGATCCGGAGGCGTTCTTCCGCTACGCGCGGCTCACGTTCCGGAGCTACGTCGCGCAGGGGATGAGGAGGAAGCTCTTCGCGGGCCTCGACCCGCGGTTCGAGGAGAAGGTCGAGCTGAACCGAGCGCTCGTGAGGGCGAATCGGGACCTCGCGCACGCGTCAGGGGCCGACCTGCTCTACGTGCTGTTCCACTCTTCCAACGAGGTCTTCCGCGTCGACCCTCGCTCGACCCTGTTCCAGGAGTTCTGCGACGAGCTCGGCGTCGACTGCTTCGACACGCGCGACACGCTGCTCGCCTACGCCGAAGAACCCGAGAACGACCTCGGCGACCTCTACGTCCAGGGCCACCACAACGACCGCGGCAACGTGCTGGTGGCCGAGGCGATCCTCGCGAAGCTGCGCGAGCTCGGGTTTCGGTGACGGCTCAGCGCAGCGCCGGCCGCTCCAGCACGACGTAGAGCCGCGGCAGGTCGGCGTAGTACTGGTCGTACGCGGCGTTGACCCACTGCTCCAGCTCCAGCCGCGTCTTGTCGGTGACGAGCAGCCGGCCGACCTCGGGCAGCAGGATCATCCCGCCTGCATCGACCGTCGCCTCGGTCTCGGCCTCGTGGCCGCCGGCGATCATCGTCGTGACCTGGACGCGATCGCCGGGGGACGGCACGTCGTCCTGACCGAGGAGGGCAGGGCGGCGCTGGGCCAGCTCGACGGCGCGCTCTTCGGCCACCAACCGCGCCGCCATCTCGCGCTCCACCGCGGCCTGGCGCGCGCGCACGGATAGCGTCGCGAACGCGACGACGGTAAGGCCCAGCCCGATCACGAGCACTGCGACGAGTCCCTTCATGCCCACGGCTCCTCTGTTCTTCTCTGCGAGGCAGCGCCCCGCGATGACGTCGATGTCCCCGAAGCGCGCCTCGGCCGTCTGGCGCGCGCGCTCGGGTGTTTCTCCGGCCTCGACGAGCTCGTCGACGCACAGCTCGATGTGGCTCTCCAGCTCGGCGCGCACGTCGTCGTGGAGCGCGCGCGCGGGCGCGCTCTCCTTGCGCGGCCCGATCCACCCGCTGGCGGCGCTCACAGCGCGCCCCCTGCGCTGCGCGCCCGCAGGACGAGCGCGACGCCGTTCGCGAGCTTGTTCCAGCGCGCTGTGCGCCGCCTGAGCTCACGCCGGCCATCGTCGGACAGCGAGTAGAACTTCGCCCGGCGGCCGGTGTCGGTCTTGCCCCACTCGGCGTCGATGAGGCCCCTGCGCTCCAGCCGGTGGACGGCCGGATACAGGCTGCCCTCCTCGACGAGGAGCGCCCCGTCGGAGCGCATCTCGATCCACCGCGCGAGGCCGTAGCCGTGCTGGGACCCGCGCGCGAGCCCCTTCAGGACGAGGAGCTCCAGGGCTCCCCGAGGCATCTCCAGCTTGTCTTCCGTCATGGCGACCCCTTTTCGGACCAGGGGTAGCGTGACAGCCCACCCCTGGTCCGGCAAGGGGTCGGTCGCGAAAAACGCGAACCGCTCAGTAGCGCCAGCTCGTCAGGTCCGCCCCCGGCGGCGCCGACTCCTCGATCCGCTCCAGGATCCGCGGCACGTACATCGTGTTGTAGCGCAGGCGCGAGATGTGGTTCCCGTTCTCGTGGTCCCCGTTCCAGCAGTGCTCCGCTCGATCCCCGTAGTCGACGACGCCGCCGTAGGGCGGGTCGGCGACCTCCAGGAAGTCCTCCATCAGGTACACGGCGTTGTTCAGGTAGTAGTTGTCCATGTCGCCGCAGTAGATGTGGATCTTGCCCGCGAGCCGCGGCGCGAGCGTCTCCCAGTCGCGCTCCAGGATGTGGCGCAGGTCGTAGTGTTCGCGCCAGTACGCAGCGACCTCGCGGTCGATCTCGCCCGTGCGCTTGTCCCAGATCCGCGCGGGGTACCCGTCCGGCCCGACGGGTGAGTACACCGCCTCCCACACGTCGAACTGGTCGCCCGAGCGCGTCTTCGTGCCGAGCGCGAGCTCCATGTGGTTGTTCGTACGCATGGTCGCGTTCACGCGGCCCAGGAAGTCCCGCCGCGCCGGCTGCTCGATGCGCCCGAACGGACCGTCGACCCAGTACGCGTTCTCGTCCTCGTAGATGTCGACGAGGCAGAAAGCGCGGAAGTCGATCGGGTCCGGGCACGCGGCGAAGCAGCCGTTGTATTCGTCGGGGTAGAACACCTGCGCGGCGAGCGCCTCCCAGCCGC
The DNA here is from genome assembly GCA_038757895.1 of Planctomycetota bacterium. Lineage (GTDB taxonomy): Bacteria > Planctomycetota > UBA1135 > UBA1135 > Saltatorellus. Next base: position 30,040 of record JBCDGE010000047.1, read on the forward strand.
CCGTCGAGCCGCCGTACAGGAAGCGCGCCCAGCCCTCGCCCATCCCGCGGAACTGCTCCTCGATGTGCGGGATCAACTCGTGCGTGATCGCGTCGCCGTACGGCCCGACGTTCGCCGAGTTGACGGCGTACGAGTCGTCGTAGAACGGGTTCGCGTGCTGGATCTGGATGATCAGGAAGCGCGGGAAGTCGTCCGACACCCACTTGCGATAGAAGTCGTGCGCCTCCTGCTGCTGGATCCGGTTGTAGCCCTCGACGCCGAAGCGCTTCGAGAACGTCGGCTCCAGGTCCGGGTCCGGCGGCTCGGGGCGGAAGCCGCCGAAGTCCGCGGGGAAGTGCCCGTGGAAGATCATCAGCGGGTAGCGCGCCTCGGGGTGCTCGTCGAAACCCCTCGGCACGAGCACGTGCGCGCCGAGGTGCATCGGTCGCCCCCAGAACTCCGACAGGCGGTCGCTCTGGATCCGCACGTGCTTGACGTATTTCGTGTCCTCGGGCGGCTCGATCGGCGGGATCACCTGGTCGAGAACGATCTCGAACGGCGTTCCCATCCCCTCGAACTCGACCTTCCTGGGCGTGCTGTAGAGGTTGCCGGGCGCACGATTCCAGTGCTGCCCCTCGCCGCGGTCCATGGGGAGCTTCAGCGTGTGGCCGTGCGCGACGCGGAACGTCTCGTACAGGTGCAGCACCGCCTGCACGGTGTACTCCCCGCGGCGGATGGAGTGCATGTGCTCGAGAGGGAAGCCGAACGTCTGCGAACCGAACCGCACCGGCTGGTCGGGCAGCAGCCCCTCGACGTCGATGCCGAAGACCTGGGCGCTGTCGATCGTCCCGGAGACCTGGAACCGCGGCTCGCGCGAGTCGTCCCTGGAGAACAGCAGGATCATCCTCCCGTCGGCCGGCTCCGCGCGCAGCCCGGGCGGGAAGCGAACGTCGACGTAGGCGGGCGTCTGGGGAGCGGCTGCGAGTGCGGCGAGGGAGAGGGCTGCGATCATGGGTGCGTCTCGTGGGGGACCGTCGCCAGCATAGGCCCGGCATGAGCGCCGCCTGTCGAAGCGACGGGGGGACGCGGGATCGGGTAGCTTCGGACTCCCCATGCACGAGCGCCTCCTCCTCGCCGTCCTCACCTCCCTGCCCCTCGCCGCGGCCTGCTCCGACGGAGCGCCGACGTACGCGATGGTGCCCAAGCCGGAGCGCGCGGACGTCGCTGCGGCCGGCCCGTTCCCCGGCTTCACGCTCTTCGCGCCGCTGACGTCGAACTCCGTCTACCTCGTCGACATGGCGGGCGAGGCCGTGCACCGGTGGGTCGCGCCGCGCAAGCCCGGCGAGATGGCCTACCTCACCGAGCGCGGGACGATCCTCGCGGCGCAGCGCACGCCCGACGATCCGCACTTCCAGGACGCGGGCGGCGGCGGCGGGCGCATCGTCGAGATCGACGTCGACGGGACGATCCTGTGGGAGTTCGACTGGAACGGAGATCACGGCAGCCAGCACCACGACCTTGAGGAGCTCCCGAACGGCAACGTCCTGTTCGTCGCCTGGGACCGGACGACGCGCGAAGAGGCGCTCGCCGCGGGCCGCGATCCCGAGCTCCTGGAGGGCGCGGAGTTCTGGGCCGGCGCGATCTACGAAGTGAAGCCGACGCGGCCGAAGGGCGGTGAGATCGTGTGGTCGTGGCACGCGATGGACCACCTGATCCAGGACTACGACGAGGACCTCGCCGGCTACGGGCGTCCGTCGGACCACCCCGAGAGGATCGACATCAACGGCGACCGTGATCCGGAGCCGCCGACGCCGGAGGAGGAGGCCGAGGAGGCCGCCGCGATGGCCGCGATCGGATACGCGGGCGGCGGCGACGATCCGGAGGAGGACGACGGTGACGAAGAGGACGCCGAAGAGGAGGAGGATCCCGAGGAAGCCGCGCGGAAAGCACGCGTGAAGGACGCCGACTGGATGCACACGAACGCGGTGGCGTACAACGCCGCGCTCGACCAGATCGCGATCAGCGTCCGGCGCTTCGACGAGATCTGGGTGATCGACCACTCGATCTCGCGCGAGGAGGCCAAGGGACCGAAGGGCGACCTGCTCTACCGCTGGGGCAACCCGTTCGCGTACGGCATGGGCGAGTACGAGGACCGTCCGCTCCTCGGCCAGCACAACGTGCAGTGGATCCCCCAGGGTCAGCTCGGCGCGGGCAACCTGATCGTGTTCAACAACGGCAGCCGCGACCGCAGGTGGTCGACCCTCCTCGAGTGGTGGGCGCCGCGCGACGAGAGCGGCCGCTATCCGCGCGCGGAGGGCGAGCCCTGGGGTCCGGCGGAACCCGAGTGGACGTACGAGGCAGAGGAGCCGAAGAGCTTCCACTCTCCGTTCATCTCGGGCGTCCAGCGGCTGCCGAACGGCAACACGCTCGCGTGCAGCGGAGCGCCCGGCCGCGTGTTCGAGGTGACGCCCGCGGGCGAGATCGTCTGGGACTGGCGCAGCCCCTTCACGCGGACACCGGAGGAGGTGGACGACCGCAGCCTGAAGGATCACCCGACGGCGATGTTCCGCGCGCTGCGCTACGCGCCGGACCATCCGGGCATCGTGGCGCTGCGGGCGAAGGGCGCGACCATCCCGGACGACCCGGGCGCCGGGCCGCCGACGAACCAGTACGTGCCGCCGCCCGCGGAGGACGAGGAGGCCGAGAAGTGAGCGCGCCGCTGGGCGTCCCCGTTTGGGTGGTCGACGGCGCAGGGAACCGCTTCGCGCTCGTCGATCTGCTGGACGCCGGCGGCGTGTTCGACCGCGCCGTCGCGAGCGCCAGGAAGAACGCCGATGCGCTCACGAACGTCGAGCGTGGACGCACCGAGGACGGGCTCCTCCTCGTCGGTCCGGGCCGCGACGCCGACGGCGCGTCCGCGACGATGGTCGTGGTGAACCGCGACGGGAGTCGGCCCGAGATGTGCGGGAACGGCCTGCGCTGCGTCGCCGTCCACGTGGGACGACGGATCGGCGCGTGCGAGGGCGTGATCGCGACCGACGCGGGCCCGCGCGCGTTCGAGGTCCTCTGGGACGACGGACGCGCCGCGCGCGTGCGCGTCACGATGGGCGAGGCTCGAGCCGCGGGGGAGGCCCGTCCGGCCGCGGCGCCGGGCCGGACCTTCCACCGCGTCGACGTCGGCAACCCGCACGCGGTGTGCATCGTCGGGACGGACGAGGACCCGGTCGAGCTCGCCCGGCGGCTCGGCCCGGCCGTCGAGATCGACGCGGCGTTCGCGCCGGAACGCACCAACGTCGGCTTCCTGCGACGGCGGCCGCACGACCCCGACGCGAACGCACTCGAACTCGCGGTGTGGGAGCGCGGCGTCGGTCTGACCGACGCGTGCGGGACGGGCGCGTGCGCAGCGGCCTTCGCGGCGGTTCGAGCCGGCCTCGCCGCGGCCGACCGCTACGTCCGAGTGCACCTCCCGGGCGGCCCGCTGGACGTCCGCGTCCCCGGCGAGGCCGGCGCTGCACTGTCCCTGATCGGCCCTGCGCACGTCGCGTCGTCGCCGGTCCCGGGTCGTCTTGACCGGGCCGGGGGCCACTCGTAGCCTCCGGGCGGATCGCGCGGCCGCGGTCCAGGGGGCAACCGCGATGGGACTCAAGAGCTTCTTCCGACGCATGACGTCGGCCACGCGCGGCCCCGTCACCGAGATCGACCGGGACGCCTGGAAGAAGGACGCCCAGGAGGGCGAGTTCGACTTCCACCTGAAGGACCGCTGGCGCGGGACCGACGACTTCATGGCCCAGTCGGTCGCGCTCTTCGACCACTTCGGCCTCGATCGCCAGGGCTATCGGGGCAAGGTGGTGATCGACCTCGGCGCGGGGAGCAAGCTGCGCTCCAAGGCCTTCGAGGGCGCCGAGCTGATCGTGATCGAGCCCCTCGCCTCGCGCTTCATGGCGGAGGTCGAGCACTGCGACCTGGGCGAAGCCGCCGAGGTCCACTCGGTGCCGGCCGAGGACCTCGTCGAGTCGTGCGTCGGCCGGGCCGACCTCCTGGTCAGCATCAACGTCCTCGACCACTGCTTCGACTTCGCGACGATCGTGGGCAACGTGCGCCAGTACCTGAACGAGGACGGGGTCGCGTTCCTCTCCTTCGACAAGCACGAGGAGGCCGACGAGATGCACCCGCTGGAGCTGACGGAGGAGATCTGCAGCCGGATCTTCGCCGAGCAGGGTCTCGCCATCGAGAGAGCCACCCAGGGATGCGGCGATGCGCTCCGCGGCGCCCAAACCTACGGCCACGGCCCGTACACCCTGAACTACTGGCTCCGGCGCGCGCCGTAGGCGGAGATTAGGGCCTCCCCGGATCTCCGGGCGCCCCCGTCTCCGCTACCCTCTCGCCACGGATGTCCGCGGACGCAGAGAAGAAGCTCGCCAGGGCCGCTCGGAGGGAGCGAAAGCGGCAGAAGAAGGCGCAGAAGAAGAAGCGCAACTTCTTCGTCCGCGGGCTCGTCGTGCTGCTGCCGACGGTCCTCACGATCTTCATCTTCGTGACGATCGTCCAGTTCGTGAACGCGTACCTGACGACGCCGATCAACACGACGATCCTGACCATCCTCGACGGCAACACCCTCGGGTGGGAAGCGCTGGAGATGATGGACGTCGATCCGCGCGCGAAGCAGTACATCGACTTCGAGGAGCTGCCGATCGAGCTCCAGGACAAGATCGGCATCGGCCGCGAGCTGGGAGAGCTCGGCTCGCCCGAGGCGCTCGCCGCGATCGAGAACTACCGCGACTCGAAGTACACGTTCCTGCGCGACTTCAAGGCGCTGGCGATCGACCGCGAGAAGCTGCGCGCCGCGATCCCCTTCCCGGAGTGGATCGGGCTGATGCTCGCCGGCCTGATCGTCCTGTTCCTCGGCTACCTCGCCAGCGGCTTCCTCGGCCGCGGGCTGATCGCGAGCTTCGACAAGGCCTTGACGCGGATCCCGATCATCCGCTCGGTCTACCCGTACACGAAGCAGCTCGTCGACTTCTTCCTGTCGGACAGCGACCTCGAGTTCGACACCGTCGTCGCCGCGCCGTACCCGAGCGAGGGAGTGTGGGCGATCGGGTTCGTGACGGGCGGCGGGCTGAAGACCGTCCACGCGGAGCTCGGCGGCAACTTCCTCTCGGTGTTCATCCCGACGTCCCCGATGCCGATGACGGGCTTCACCGTCTTCATCGAGGCGAGCCGCCTGATCCCGCTGGACATCTCGGTCGACGAGGCGCTGCGCGTGACGGTCTCGGCCGGGGTGCTCGTGCCCGCCGCCGAGCAGGTCACCGACATGGACGAGCCGCACGAGCGCTGGCAGGCGCTCGGCATCGACCACCCGCCCAAGGACGCCGGCGAGGACGAGGTCGAGACGTTCGAGGACACGTCGGACGAGAAGGCCTCGTGACCGCTCCCTTCGCGGACCGCCTGGCCGACGCGGTCGATCGCGCCGGGAATCCGTGCGTCGTCGGGCTGGACCCGCACCTGGCGCACCTGCCCGAGGAGTTCTCCGCGGCGCGGGACGCGGCGGCGCCGCGCGCCGAGCGCGCCCGGGCGATCGGCGACTTCCTGGTCGAGATCGTCGACGCGTGCGCCGGGCGCGTTCCCGCCGTGAAGCCGCAGTCGGCGTTCTTCGAGGCCTTCGGAGCGGACGGCGTCCACGAGTTCGAGCGCGTCGTGGCGGCATCGAAGGACGCGGGCCTGCTGGTCGTCGGCGACGTGAAGCGGGGCGACATCGGCAGCACCGCGGCCGCGTACGCCCAGGCGTTCCTGACCGGGCTCGAGGGCCAGGATCCGCGCACGCTCTGCGACGCGATCACGGTCAACCCGTACCTGGGCACCGACTCGATCGCGCCCTTCGTCGACGCCTGCCGCGCGGCAGATGCCGGGCTCTACGTGCTCGTCCGCACGTCGAACCCGTCGAGCGCCGAGCTGCAGGCGGTCGAGGCCGGCGCGGACGGAGCGACCGTCTCCGACCTCGTCGCCGACGCCGTCGTCGGCTGGGGGAGCGAGCTCGTCGGCGAACGGGGATGGAGCTCGATCGGCGCCGTCGTCGGCGCGACGCATCCGGACGAGCTCGCGCGGCTGCGCGAGCGCATGCCCCGCACTCCGCTCCTGCTGCCGGGCTACGGCGCGCAGGGCGCCGGCGCGGCCGACGTGGCCGGCGGGTTCCGCGATGGGCTCCACGGCGCGCTCGTGAATTCGTCGCGCGGGATCCTCTTCGCCGGATCGAAGCGTCCGGAGATGCACTGGAAGGACGCCGCGGTCGAGGCGATGGAGTCGATGGCGTCGGAGCTCCGCGCCGTCCTCCTCGAGCGATGACCTCCCTCCAGCACCTCTCCGCCGACGTGTTCGGCCTCTCCCCCGTGGCGCGCAAGGCGCTGGCAGCGGGCCGCGCCTTCGGACCGATCCCGGTCGCCACGCGCATCACCGACGTCCCGCGGCCCGACGAGTTCCTCGGCGTCGACGAGCGGAACGTCTTGATCGATCACATCGACCGAGGCCTGGAGGGCGCCGGCATCGGGCTGCCGCCGGCCGCGCGCGACGGGCTGGAAGCGCTGCGCGAGGAAGGGACGGCCTGCGTCGTCACCGGCCAGCAGCCGGGGTTCCTCAGCTCGCCGCTCTACAGCCTCTACAAGGCGCTGCAGGCTTGCCGCGCCGCGAAGGAGCTCTCGGAAGCGTGGGGCGCCCCGGTCGTCCCCGTGTTCTGGAACCACGCCGACGACCACGACGTCGCCGAGGTGCACCACGCGTGGCAGCTCAACCGCAACCTCGACCTGCAGAAGGTCTCGCTCGCGGGCCTGTCGTCGGGGCGGACGCCGCTCGGCGACCTGCCGATCGACGCGGAGGCCCAGCGGCTGGAGGCGGTGCGCGCGCAGCTCCGAGGGATCGTCGAGGAGCACCCCGGCGCGGACGCCGCGCTCGACCTGTTCCTGCCGCGCGACGGCGAGACGCTCGTCCGCGCGATGACGCGCGCGTTCACCGAGCTGTGCGGCGTCCACGGGCTCATCGTCTGTGAGCCGCAGTGGATCCGACCGATGCTGTCGAGCGAGCTCGGCCGGATCGTGTCGAGCCCGGCGGGCGAGGCGACGCTCGCGGACGCGCTGCGCCGCGGCGAGGACGACCTGCGCGCGCTCGGGCTGGAGCCGGCGATCCCGGTCGGCGACGAGGAGGCCGAGACCCACGCTGCGCTCGTGTATCGGATCGACCGCCCCGAGGGCGGCGGCCTCCCCGAGCGCATCGCCGTCCGCGCCGGCGGCGAGGGCTTCCGCGTCGACGGCGAACCCGGCTCGTGCACGCCCGCCGAGCTCGGGAGCCTCGTGGTCGGCGCGACCGACGACTGGTCCGCGGGGGCGCTCGTCCGGCCGCTCGTCCAGGACGCCGTGTTCCCGACGTGCGCGTACGTCGGCGGGCTGGGCGAGCTCGGCTACCACGCCCAGCTCGGGCCCGCGCGCGACGCGGTCGGGCAGCCGCGCACCCCGTTCCTCCCTCGCGTGTCGATCACGCTCGTCGATGCGGACACGCGCTACGCGCTCGGGCGCGTCGACTCGGACGTCGAGACGGTGCTCCGCGCGATGGGCAGGTTCGGGGCAGAGGACGACGACGCGCTCGCCGATCCGCCGGTCGTCGACGCGCTGCGCGCCGTGGGCGTCGATGCGGCCGAGAAGATGCTGGAGCACCGCGCGGAGCTCGCCGAGCTGGAGCCGGCGCTCGCGGTCACGCTCAAGAAGACGGCGGACCACGTGCAGCAGTCGATCGGCAAGGTGATCGACAAGGCGCTGCGCGTGCACAAGAACCGCGCCGGCAAGGGCGCGCGTCAGGTCCGGCGCGTGAACGGCACGCTCGTCCCGCGCGACCAGCCGCAGGAGCGAGTGCTGGGCCCGTTCCAGTTCGTCGCGCGGTACGGCGCGGCGTTCGTGGACGCGCTGTGGAGCGAGATGCCCGCCGTCTCGACGGAACACCTGGTCCTGCACCTGGAGGACGGCGACGAGGCCGAAGGAAGATGACCAAGCTCGACGTGCTCGCGATCGCGGCGCACCCCGACGACGCCGAGATCTCGGTCGGCGGCACGCTCCTGCGGCTCGTCGACGCCGGCGCGCGCGTCGGCGTGCTCGACGTGACGCGGGGTGAGATGGGGACGCGCGGCACGCGCGCCGACCGCGACGCCGAGGCGGCGCGCGCGACCGAGATCATGGGGCTCGCGTGGCGCGGGAACCTGGAGCAGCCCGACGGCCGCGTGCGGGTGACGGTCGAGGCGCGCGAGGCGCTGGCGCGGCACCTGCGCGAGCTGGCGCCGGACCTCGTCCTCTCCCACCACCTCGACGACCCGCACCCCGATCACGAGGCGAGCGCGCGGCTGGCCAAGGAGGCGTGGTACCTGTCGGGGCTACGGCAGCTCGCCAAGGAGACGGGCGGCCCGGACGCGCGCCGGCCGGCGCAGCTCGCGCACTTCATGTCGCACACCCCGTTCGAGCCGACCTTCGTGGTCGACATCGAGCCGGTGTGGGAGCGCAAGCGCGCCGCGATCCTCGCCTACGCGACCCAGCTGGAGAGCAGCGGGGAGGGCGACCAGGGCAAGCACTTCCTGTACGGCACCGACATCCTGGAGCGGGTCGAGACGAAGGCGCGCACCTACGGCGAGCGGATCTGCAAGCGCTACGGAGAGCCCCTCCTGTGCCGGGAGCCGGTGGGGTTCGACGATCCCCTGGTCCGCTGGCTCGCGCCCGATCGCGAACCCGCTTAGCCTGATCGTCCTCGCGAGCCTGTCTGGACCTCGCCCAACGAAATGAACAGCAGCAACCCCGCCCTCAACGACTCGGTCTTCTCCGGGACGACCTTCGACCGCGCCGAGCTGACCGACCGCTCGTCGCTGATGACCATGCAGGGGACGATGGCGAAGACGGCCATCATGCTCCTGGCGGTCACTGTCTCCGCGACCTTCACCTGGCAGAAGGTGATGACAGGCATCGAGGGCCCGGGCGGAGCCGCCGCGGCCATGCCCTGGATGCTCGGCGGCGCGATCGGCGGCCTCGTCGTTGGCCTGATCATCGGCTTCAAGCCGAAGATGGCCCCGTCGCTCGCCGTACCGTACGCGCTCCTGCAGGGGCTCATGCTCGGCGCGATCTCGGCGTTCTACGCGCTTCGATTCGACGCGCCCGGCGCCCTCGGCAGCGGGATCGTCCTCCAGGCGGTCGTGCTGACGTTCGGCACCGCGTTCGCGATGCTCGGCCTCTACGCGTTCCGGATCATCCGGCTCACGGAGCGCATGAAGTCGATCATCTTCGCGGCGACGGGCGGGATCATGCTCTTCTACCTGATCTCGTTCGTCCTGGGCTTCTTCGGCGTGTCGATGCCGCTGATCCACAGCGCGGGTCCGTTGGGGATCGCGTTCTCGGTCTTCGTCGTAGGCCTCGCCGCGTTCAACCTGCTCATGGACTTCGAGTTCATCGAGAACGGCGCCAACGGCGGCGCGCCGAAGTACATGGAGTGGTACGGCGCCTTTGCGCTCGTCGTCACGCTCATCTGGCTCTACATCGAGTTCCTGCGCCTGCTCGCGAAGATGCGCTCGAACGAGTGATCTTCGCGCTCGTCGCGCTCGCGTCCTGCGCCGCGCCCCCGCAGGACGCGCAGCCGAACGTCCTGGTCGTCATGACGGACGACCAGGGCTACGGCGACTTCGGCTGCGCCGGCAACCCGGTCCTGCGCACCCCGCGGCTCGACGCCTTCTCGGCCGAGTGCCCCGACGTCGCGCGGTTCTACGTCAGCCCCGTCTGCGCCCCGACGCGCGCAGCGCTGATGACCGGCCGCTACGGCTACCGGACCGGCGTCGTCGACACCTACCGCGGGCGCGCGATGATGCACCCGGACGAGGTGACGATCGCGGAGGCCCTCGGGGACGCGGGCTACCGCACCGGGATCTTCGGCAAGTGGCACCTGGGCGACGCGTACCCGCTGCGCGCGATGGACCAGGGCTTCGACGTCGCGCTCGTGCACCGCGGCGGCGGGCTCGCGCAGCCCTCCGAGCCGATCGAGAACGAGCGGCGGTACACCGACGCGATCCTGGAACGGAACGGCGTGCTCGAGCGGACCGACGGGTACTGCACCGACGTCTACGTGGACGAGGCGCTCGCCTTCGTCCGTGCGAGCGTCGAGGCGGAGGAGCCGTTCTTCGCGTACGTCGCGCCGAACGCGCCGCACGGGCCGTTCCACGACGTGCCGGAGGGCCTGTACCAGGCCTACCTCGAGCGCGACCTCGCGTCGGTGCGGACGAGCGAGAAGGCGAAGCTCGACGTCATCGCGCGCATCTACGCGATGGTCGAGAACATCGACCAGAACTTCGGCCGGCTGCTCGACGGACTCGAGGAGCTCGGGGTCACGGACGACACGATCGTCGTCTTCCTGACCGACAACGGACCGACGCGCGGCCGGTACGTCCGCGGGCTCACGGGCGCGAAGACCGACGTGCACGAGGGCGGCATCCGCTCGCCGCTGTGGGTGCGCTGGCCCGACCGGCTCTCGCCAAGGACGAGCGTCGACGTCCCGCTCGCACATATCGACCTGATGCCGACGCTGCTCGACGCGGTGAACGCTGATGTCCCCGACGGCGTCACGCTCGACGGCCGCAGCGCGCTCGGGCTCCTCCAGGGAAGCGACGACGGGTGGACCGACCGCTCGATCTTCGTCCAGTCGCACCGCGGCGACGTCCCCGCGAGAGGACACCACTGCGCGGTGATCGGTCCGCGGTGGAAGCTCGTGCGGGCGACAGGCTTCGGCCGGGAGAGCGCGCCCGAGGACGCGCCGTGGCGGCTCTACGACCTCCTCGAGGATCCGGCGGAGACGACCGACCGGGCCACTTCGAGCGTGCTGGTCCGCATCGAGCTGCACGCCGCGTACCAGGCGTGGTTCACGGACGTGAGCACGTCGCGGCCGAACGGGTTCGCGCCGCCTCGGATCGAGCCCTGCACGCCGCAGGAGCCCGTCACGACGCTCACGCGGCAGGACTGGCGGTGCGACGGCAAGGAGGGCTGGGGCGCGAAGGGCCGCTGGCTGCTCCGCGTCGAAGAGCCGATCGAGGTCGACGTGACGCTCGTGTTCGTGCGAGAGCGCACGCTCGACTCCGCACGCTTCGACATCGCAGGTGACGTCATCGAACGTGACGCGGACGGAACATCGCGCCGTCGGCACGCGCTGGGCCGCGTCGCCCTTCCGCGCGGCGACGTCGATCTGAGCGCGGTCTGCTTCTCCGAGAGTGAGACGTTCGACGCCTATCAGGTCGTTCTGGAGCGCGCGGCCGACTGACGGCGCGCCACTTGCTCATCGAAAACTCATGACCGGTGAGAGTTCGGGATCCCGCTGTGAACCGCGAGCTTCGGCTCGTCCCATCCTTCACGACGAGAGACCGTCATGCCCCTCTTCCTCGCTGCATTGGCGACGGTGTCCGGCTTTGCCCAAGCCCCGACGTCACCTTCCCTGATCGAGTCAGGTCGCAGTAGCGACCGCCCCTTCCCACCCCTCGAGCTCGTTCGAACGATCGACGGCTCGGACAACCACGAGACCGACGCCGCTCGCGGCGCCGCGTTCGAGCCCTTCGCGCGCTACGCGTCGGTGGCGTACGCCGACGGGGTCACCACGCCCGCGGGCTCCGAACGCCCGAGCCCGCGCGCGATCAGCAACGCCGTGTGCCGACAGACGCGCGACACGGCCAACGCCCAGGGCGTGAGCGACCTCTTCTGGCAGTGGGGTCAGTTCCTCGACCACGACATCACGGAGACGCCCGTCGGCGATCCCGCGGAAGCGTTCCCTGTTCCCGTTCCCAGCGGAGACCGCGCGTTCGATCCGAAGGGAACGGGCGTCGTCGTCATCCCGCTCAGCCGTTCGTTCCCCGTGCGCGACGGCGGACGCCGCGAGCAGATCAACGCCCTCACCGCGTGGATCGACGGCAGCCAGGTGTACGGCTCCGACCTGGAGCGCGCGAAGGCGCTCCGCGCGCTCGACGGGACGGGGCGACTGAAGACGAGCCCCGGCGACCTCTTGCCATACAACGTCGACGGTCTGCACAACGCACCGTCGGACCACCTGCCGCGCTTCTTCCTCGCGGGTGATGTGCGCGCGAACGAGCAGGTCGGGCTGACGGCGATGCACGTCGTGTTCGTGCGCGAGCACAACCTGTGGGCCGACCGGATCCGCAAGGCCGACCTGGAGTGGTTCGAACGCTCGGGGCTCGCGGTGGGTACGCGCGGTGACGGCGGTCGCGGCGGCGGCCGGACGCTGTCGCGCGGCGCGCTCGCGCAGCGAAGCGCGAAGCCCCTGACGGGCGACGAGATCTACGAGCTCGCGCGCGCGATCGTGTCGGCCGAACTCCAGGTCATCACGTACCGCGAGTGGCTGCCGCTGCTGCTCGGTCCCGGCGCGCTGCCGGCCGAGAGCGTGTATCGCCCCGACCTCGACGCGACGATCTCGAACGAGTTCGCGACGGCGGCGTTCCGTCTCGGGCACTCGATGCTGTCCAGCGAGCTGCTGCGCCTCGACGCGCGCGGCCAGCCGATCGACCGCGGCCACATCTCGCTGGCCGACGCGTTCTTCGCGCCGCAGGAGGTCGTGGCGACGGGTGTCGACCCGATCCTGCGCGGGCTCGCGAGCCAGCGCGCCCAGGAGCTCGACGTCATGGTCGTCGAGGACGTGCGGAGCTTCCTGTTCGGTCCGCCGGGCGCGGGCGGCCTCGACCTCCCGTCGCTCAACCTGCAGCGCGGGCGGGACCACGGCCTGCCCTCGTTCGCGCAGACGCGGCGCGACCTCGGCCTCGGGGCGCCGGCGACGCTGGAGGAGATCTCTTCCGACGCCGACGTCGTCGCGCGGCTGAAGGCGGTCGCATCGACGCCGGAGGACCTCGACCTGTGGATCGGCGGGCTGGCCGAGGACCACCTCCCCGGCGCTCTCGTCGGCGAGACCTTCCACGCCATCCTGACGCGGCAGTTCGAAGCGCTGCGGGACGGGGACCGGCTGTGGTACTCGCGCCAGCTCCCGACCCGCCTCCGCCGAGCGGTCGAGGGCGTGTCCCTGGCCCAGGTCCTGCGCCGGACGACGGGCCTGGGTGACGAGCTGGCGGACCGGCCGTTCCTGGCGCGCTGATCCCGGGGGCGCATTCGGGGGGCCGCGGCGGCATGGTCGGACGTTCATCACCGACCCTCCGCCGCGGCCGCGACGGGGACCCGACGCCGCGGCGACGGAGCTACCGTCGCGACGCTACACTCGCCCCTTCGCATGCGGCGAATCGCGATCATCAACCAGAAGGGCGGCGTCGGTAAGACGACCACGGCGGTCAACCTCGGTGCGGCCCTCGCGCGGCTCGGCCGCCGGGTGGTCGTGATCGACATGGACCCCCAGGCGAACGCGTCGCTGAACCTGGCCGCCGAGCTCGCCACGGGCGAGCCGTCCACGTACTCGATCCTGACCCAGGGCGCGCGGGTCGCCGACACGCTCCGCGGCACGTCGACGCCGGGTCTGTCGGTCCTGCCCGCGCACCTCGACCTGTCGGGCGCCGAGCTGGAGCTCGCGAGCGCCATCGGACGCGAGACGATCCTCAAGGACGCCCTCGACGAGTGGGAGCGTGAGGAGTTCGACCGCCGCGGCCGCGCGCCCGCGGACGTCGTCCTGATCGACAACCCGCCGAGCCTCGGCCTGCTGTCGGTCAACGGGCTCGCCGCGTCGACGGAGGTCCTGATCGCCGTCCAGACCGAGTTCTTCGCCCTCCAGGGCCTCAGCAAGCTGGTCGAGATCGTCCAGCTCCTGCGGCGCCGGATGAACCCCGAGCTGGAGATCACGGGCGTCCTCGCGTGCCTGTACGACAGCCGGCTGCGGCTCGCGCGCGAGGTCCTCGCGGAGCTCCGGACGCACTTCCCCGAGCAGCTCTTCAGCCGGCCGATCGCCCAGAACGTGAAGCTGGCGGAGACGCCGAGCTTCAGCCGGACGATCTTCGAGTACGCCCCCGAGTCCAAGGGCGCCGACGACTACCTGACGGTCGCGCGCGAGTTCCTGGAGCGCGAGGGCGTCGACGTGAACGGCGACCCGCGCTCGCTCGAGTCGCGTCGACCGGCCGGCGAACGGACCCGGGAGCACGCGCCAGAAGACGGGCCGGCGGAAGGATCGGCGGAAGGGTCGACCGAGGAGCCCGGAGAAGAGCCCGACGACGAGGCGCTCGCGACGGTCGAGCTCCAGCCCAGGCCGACCGTCGAGCCGGACGGGGGCATGGACGGGCCCGAAGAGGTCGCGCCGGCGCCCGAGCCTCCCTCCGAGCCCTCCTCCGAGCCGCCCCTGGAGCCGCCCCTGGAGCCGATCGCAGACTCGGAGCCCGAGCCGGTCGTCGAGCCTGAACCTGAGCCCGAACCCGAGCCGGTCGCAGCGCCCGCGGCGCCGCCCGCGTTCGGCGCCGGCCTGGACGAGCCGATGGTCGCGGTCACGCCGCCGCCGACGGCGGTGAAGACCCAGGTGGAGCCGAAGGTCGAGGTCCAGCCGGATCCCGAGCCGGATCTCGATCTCGGGGCCATGGAGGCGCACGTCGAGGAGGAGCCCCTTCCGGAGCCCCTCCCGGAACCACTGCGTCACCGCGGCGAGGAGCGGGCCGAGGTTCCGTCCCGACGCGGGCCGCGCGCGGCCGAATAGGCGTACGGAATGGGAATTCGAGCGCGGGCGGCGCTCGAACGGTCGCTGCACGGGCCCATGATGGCGCCATGCGGATCGGGATCATCTGCCATCCGACCTACGGCGGCTCCGGCGTGGTGGCGAGCGAGCTGGCGCTGTCGCTCGCGGAGGCGGGCCACAGCGTGCACCTCTTCTCCCACGACGTGCCGCCGCGTCTCGCCCGCAACCCGGGTCCCGTCGAGGTGCACGTCGCGCAGGGGAGCCCGTACCCGCTGTTCCACTCGACGCCCCACGACCTCGCGATCATGTCGCGCGTGCTCGACCTGCACCGCAGCGACGGGCTCGACATCCTGCACGCCCACTACGCGCTCCCGCACGCGGTGAGCGCGCTGCAGGTCCGCGCCGCAGCCGCGGAGGCCGGGCTGCCGCCGCTCCCGGTCGTGACCACGCTCCACGGCACGGACATCACGCTCGTGGGCAACGACCCGAGCTACGCGCCGCTGACGCAGTACGCCATCTCGGCATCGAACGCCGTCACGGCGGTCTCCGAGGACCTCAAGCGCCGCACGGCCGCGAACTTCGAGGGTCGCGCGCCGTGCGGCATCGAGGTGATCACCAACTTCGTGGACGTGGACGAGTTTTGCCCCTCGGGCGAGGCTGCTGAACGGCCCACCGCGATCCACGTCAGCAACTTCCGACGCGTCAAGCGGGTCCCGTGGCTCGTCGAGGCGTTCGCCATGGCTCTGGAGGAGCTCGCGAGCCGCGGTCTCGAGGCGGACCTCGTGCTGGTCGGCGACGGGCCGCAGCACGGCGAGGCGCGGCGGATCGCCCGCGAGCGGGGGATCTGCGACCGGGTGACCTTCCTCGGGCTGCGCGACGCGCTCCCGGAGCTCCTGAGTCCGGCGGACGTCTTCTGCGTCGCGAGTACGCAGGAGTCCTTCGGGCTGTCGGCGCTGGAGTCGATGGCCTGCGGGACGGCGGTGGTCGGAACGCTCGCCGGCGGCCTCCCGGAGGTCGTCGAGCACGGCGCGACGGGGCTCCTGTCCGAGGTCGAGGACCAGGAGACCTACGCCGCCCACCTCGTCGAGCTCCTCGGCGATCGCGCCAGGACGAGTGCGATGGGCCTCGCGGCGCGCGAGCGGGCCCAGACCCGGTTCGAGCGTCGCAAGGTCGTCGGCGAGTACGAGTCGCTCTACCAGCGGATCCTGGACGCGACGGGGCCGTGTCCGTGAACGGGCCGCGCGAGTCCCTGGAGCGCGTCCACCTCGATCACAACGCCACCACCCCGATGCGCGACGAGGCGCGCGAGGCGCTCCTGGAGGCGCTGGACGCGGGCCTCGGCAACCCGTCGAGCGTGCACGCAGCCGGCCGAAGGGCGCGCGCGGTCGTCGACGACGCGCGGATGCGGGTCGCCGCCGCCCTCGGCGTCACGGAGGACGAGGTCGTCTTCACGAGCGGGGGCACGGAGGCGAACAACCTGGCGCTCCTGGGGGCCGTCGAGGCCGGTGGACCCGACCTGGGGCTCGTCACCACGGCGATCGAGCACGCGGCCGTGCTTGCGCCGGCCGAACGCCTGGCCGCTGCCGGTCGACGCGTGGACCTGGTCCCGGTCGACGGCGAGGGCCGCGTCGACGTCGAACGCGTCGGCGAGCTCGCGCGCACGCGGCCTTCGGTCGTCTCCGTGATGGCGGCGAACAACGAGATCGGGTCGACGGTCGATCTCGCCGCCGTGCGCGAAGCGATCGGTCCACGGACGGTTTTCCACAGCGATGCGGTGCAGATGCTGGGCAAGCAGTCGCTCGATCTGGGGGCCGCCGGCGTCGACCTGGCGACCCTCTCGGCGCACAAGATAGGGGGCCCGATCGGGGTCGGCGTCCTTGTGCGTCGACCCTCTGTCCCGCTCGTCGCGCGCACGTTCGGAGGCGCCCAGGAAGCGGAACTCCGACCCGGGACGGAGAACGTTCCGGCGATCGCCGCGGCGGCGGTCGCGATCGAAATCGCGGTTCGGGAGACGGAGGACTACGCGCGGCACACGCGAGCTCTGGTGAAGGAACTCTGGAACGGACTCGTCTCGCGGGTGCCCGATGTGCGCTTGAACGGACCCGCTCTCGACGACGCGACGCGGCTCCCGAACACGCTCAACGTGGCGGCCCGTTCGGGGGACGCGCGCACGCTCGTGGTGCGCCTCGACCTCGAGGGTCTGGAGGTCTCCGCGGGGTCGGCCTGCGCGAGCGGTTCGATCGAACCGTCGCACGTCCTGCTCGCACTCGGACTTGACGCCGCGCGTGCGACGAGCAGCGTGCGGATCTCGCTCGGACGCACGACGTCGAGCACGGATATCCACAGGAGTGTGGAGCGTTTGGGGAGAATTTTGGGGGAAGCGGCGTAAGTCCAGAGCGGTCATTGTCGGCCGCGAAAACGCCTCTGGATGCCGTTCTGGAGCCGTTGACGATCCCGGGCAGCACGCTTGTAATCGGCCTGTCGAGCGGCTCTCCGCTGCGCCTTCCAACCTGACGTCGCCTGTCCGTGAGCGGGCTGCACACCGCCCACGGACGTACCGCACTCACCCCCCCTGAGAGCGCGGCGAACCCTCGACACACGATCCCCTTTTCTCCAAGACGAACGCCGTCGATCACCCGCGGCTGCCTCGCCCCCGTATCTCGATGCAGGAGGCAGTCACCGGTCATCCCGCACGGCGTCGACTGGAGCCGCCGCGGTCGTTCCGTAGACCCCGTCGGCTGCTTCGACTCGACGCATTTCGCGCTCGGGCGACCGCGCAGCAGTACGGCCGTTTTCGGACTTCCACGTCCCCGCCAGCCCCCCCGCTGGCTCTACCCCTGGCTCCTTTGCTTCCCATGCGCCGGACTGCCCCCGCAGGCCGCGACGCATGAGTCACCCCCCTAGATGGACGATTCGTTCAGCGACACCGCAGCGCAGGCCTTGACGTCCGACCCCGAGTCCCACGCCGACCGTCCTGTGCCCACCCCCGGGCCCAGGCCTCTCCTCGCCCGCCAGCCGCGAGAGACCCACGATCAGAACACCCAGCAGATTCGAAAGAGCGCGTCACGCGCCGGCCGCAACCGCACGAAGGACCAGGGTCCTGACCTCTTCAGCGACGATCGTGCTTTCGCGACGTCCGAACGACCCGATGCGGCACAGCGCCAGGTAGACGCAAGTGAGCACGAAGACGTAAGTGAGTCCGAGCCGAGCGGTTCCGTAGGGGAGGGAGCGATGATCGAAGACCTCGCGCAGGCACTGCGCACGACGCTCCAGGGAATGCTCGCGCCCGAGCAGTACCAGACCTGGTTCAAGCGCTCGAAGCTCGTCCGCGTCGACGACCGCTGCGTCGTCGTGGCCGTGCCCAACGCGTTCGCTCGCGAGTGGATCGCGAAGTACTACCTGGACCCCCTGGAAGAGGCGGTCCGGACGATCCTCGGCGTCGAGCGCCGCGTGGTGCTCAAGGAGCAGCCCGAGAGCCTCGTCGAGGAGAACGCGGATGCGCTCGAGGAGCCGCGTGGCCGAGAGGCTGCTCGGGACTCTGCTCGGGACTCTGCTCGGGACGGGGCCGCGTCGCAGGCCGCCACGACGAGGGCGCTGGAGCCCGCCCAGGACGGCGCGCACTCGCTGCACACCGACGGCCAGCGCCGGGACGCGGAGCCGCGCGGCGGCGTCGCCGCAGGTCACCTGCAGAACGCGAGCGGACGCCGTGTCCAGCTGGAGGACTCCAGTGACTTCGTCCTGAATCCGAAGTGCACGTTCGACCACTTCGTCGTCGGCCCGTGCAACCGCTTCGGGCACGCGGCGGCGCTGGGAGCGTCCGAGCAGCCGGGCAAGTCCTACAACCCGCTGTTCCTGCACGGACGCGTGGGCGTGGGCAAGACGCACCTGCTGCAGGGGTTCTGCTTCTCCGTCCTCGACCGGTTCCCCGAGTCTCGCATCCTCTACCTGTCGTGCGAGACGTTCGTGAACCACTTCATTGCGGCGCTCGAAAACGGCGACATGCTGAGTTTCCGGGACAAGTACCGGAACATCGATGTGCTGGTCGTCGACGACATCCAGCTCCTCGCCAACAAGGAGCGCACGCAGGAGGAGTTCTTCCACACGTTCAACTCCCTCTACAACGCCGGGAAGCAGATCGTGCTGTCGTCCGACAGCCCGCCGAAGGACATCCCGACGCTCCAGGACCGCCTCGTGTCGCGGTTCAAGTGGGGGATGGTGACGGAGATCGAGCCGCCGTGCTTCGAGACGCGGATGGCGATCGTCAAGCGCAAGGGCCGTGACCGCGGCACCGAGGTGCCCGACGAGGTCGCGCAGTTCATCGCCGAGAACATCGAGGAGAACGTGCGCGAGCTCGAGGGAGCCGTGACCCGCCTGTTCGGCTACACGCAGATGACGAACAGCGAGCTGACGGTCGACCTGGCGCGTGAAGCGCTCGCGGGCCTGATCGACGTGCGCAAGGGCGCCCCGACCGTCGACGACATCATCACGATCGTCACGGACCACTATCAGGTGAAGCTCTCGGACCTGCAGTCCAAGCGGCGCACGAAGGTCCTCGCGTTCCCCAGGCAGGTCGCGATGTACCTCGCCCGGAAGGTGACGCGGCACTCCCTGGAGGAGATCGGCGGCTTCTTCGGCGGCCGGGACCACACCACGGTTCTCTACGCGGTCGAGAAGATCGAGGGCGAGGTGGCGAAGGACACCGAGTTCGCGCGGCTGATCCACCACTTCATGGACAAGCTCGGGAGCACGAGCCGGTAGCACCGCCCGACCCCCTGAGCGTGGACACTGCGAGCCGCTCGTCGACCCCGGTCGGCGGGCGGCTCGTTCGTTCCGGACGATCCCGAACGGGGTCTTCGGACGGCGCCCTTTCGCGTGTGGAAAGGGCGTGGATCGGGCGTGGTTCCAGCGTCGAGGAACGGTGCCGAACCGGCGCGCGCCGGGGATCGCTCGTCAGCGTCACAGGGGATTCGATGTGGACGATTCGAGGGTCGTTCCCCGCGCCGAGGCCCGCTCGTCGGACCGCCTGGAGAGGCGTGGAGAAGTGCCCGGATCTTCACCGTTCGTCCACGCCGATCCGCGCGTCATCCACAGCCGCATCGCGCCCCTAAACCACTGTCAGAAATCGGCTAAGGGCGCCGACCTCCCAGCTCTGAACGATGGACACCCCCCCCGTTTAAGACGAAGATATCTAACTAGGCGACGGCCCTGGAGAACTCCTCCGCGCACCCCCCCCCGAACCACCTTCGGTGCGCATCGACCTGGACGCCGTCCACCACCGCAAACCTCGATCGGAACCGCGCAGCGGAAACCGATCCCAGGAGCGCCACAGACGCACCGACCGCCGCACGCAGGACCCCACTGACGGATCCGTGCGTTCGGAATCCAACCACCTCACCGTGACACCATGAAGGCAACCTGCGACCGCGAGGCCCTGCGCGACGGTCTCGCCATCGTCTGCAGCGTCATCCCGACGAAGAGCACCAAACCGATCCTCTCGAACGTGTGCCTCGTCGCCACGGACGATCAGGTCGAGCTCGTCGGCACGGACCAGGAGGTCTCGGTTCGCTTCAAGCTCGACAAGGTCGACGTCGCGGAACCGGGGCCCGTCGTCGTTCCCGCACGGACCGCCCTCGACTTCGTCCGCGACCTCTCCGGCGAGACGGTCACGATCTCGACCGACGAGAACCGCTGCACCATCACGAGCGGAGAGGACTCCTGTGACCTCGTGACGGCCGACGCCGACGAGTTCCCGGTCGTCCCCCGCTTCGACGAGACGGACTCGGTGGGCGTCCAGGGAGGCAACTTCAACCGGCTCGTCGGGCGCACCGCGTTCGCCGCCGCGAAGGAGCCCGGCCGCTACGCGATGCACGGAGTCCTCACGGAGCTGGAGAACGATCAGCTCCGCCTCGTCGCCACCGACGGGCGCCGGCTCTCCATGGCGTCGATCCCGATCGAGATGGCGGGCCGCGAACCGACGAGTGCGCTGATCCCGACCAAGGGCATGCAGCTCTTCTGCCGCGCGATCCCGGACCCGCTCGACCAGGTGCGCCTGTCGTTCGGGGACGGTCAGGTCGGGCTGCGGTCCAAGAACGCCGAGATCTTCGCCCGGCTCATCGACGGCGACTTCCCGCAGTACCAGGCCGTGATCCCCGCCGAATGCGGGAACGCCATCGAGGCGGACGCCGAGGTCTTCAGCCGCAAGCTCCGGCTCGTGTCGAACGTATCGGGCGACGAGACCCGCGCGGTGCGCTTCCGGGTGAAAGGCGAGCAGCTCGAGCTCTACGGCCACTCCGCGGACTGCGGCGAGGCCACGGCGCACATGGACGTGGCCTTCAAGGGCGAGGACAGCGACATCGCATTCAACGCCGACTACGTGCTGGACGGCCTGAAGAACGGCGCGCCCGAGCGCGTGATCCTGGAGTTCGGGCAGAGGACGAGCCCGGGCAAGTTCACCCTCGGGGAGAACCACATCTACATCGTCATGCCCATCACCCTCGACGCCTGACCGAACGAGCATGTCCCGAACGAGGCGCGGTGGGCGCCCGCGGAGGTCCCGGCCGGGAACCTCCCGGAGCGGCCGCGAAGAGCCCGAACGCGGCCGACTGATGCCGCTGGGCGACGCGCTGAGCGAGTACCTCAAGGACACCGGAGTCCTGCGCCGGACCAAGGCGGCACCCGCCTTCGCGGCGTGGGACGAAGCGGTGGGTGAGACGATCGCGGCGCGAGCTCGCGCGGTGTCCTTCCGACGCGGCGAACTCCTCATCGAGGTGGACAGCACAGCCCTCCTCGCCGAACTCCGCGGCTTCGCCTCGGAAGACCTACGAACACGCGCGGATGCGCTCCTGGAGGGAGCCACGATCCGCAAGCTGAACTTCAAGCTGAAACGACGCTCATGAGCGATCTGGACAAGACCGCCGATCCGAATGCTGGCTCGAACGCCGGCGCTGCGGAAGGCGCGGCACCGGCGTACGGCGCAGACTCCATCACCGTCCTCGAAGGCCTCGAGGCGGTGCGGGTCCGGCCGGCGATGTACATCGGCGACACGGACTCACGCGGCATGCACCACCTCATCTGGGAGGTGGTCGACAACGCGGTCGACGAGGCGCTCGCCGGCCACGCGTCGAAGTGCCGCGTCATCCTGCGCGCCGACGGCTCCGTGTCGGTCGAGGACGATGGGCGCGGGATTCCCGTCAGCATCCACCCGACCGAGGGCGTTCCTGCGGTCGAGGTCGTGCTGACGAAGCTCCACGCGGGCGGCAAGTTCGACGACCAGGCGTACAAGGTCTCCGGCGGCCTGCACGGCGTCGGCGTGTCCTGCGTGAACGCGCTCGCGACGCGCCTGCACGTCGCGGTGCACAAGGACGGCAAGGTCCACGAGATGGAGTTCTCGCGCGGCGTGAAGACCCGGGACCTGGAGATCACCGGCGACACGGACCGCACGGGGACGACCGTGACCTGGTCGGCCGACCAGGACATCTTCTCGACCGTCGAGGTCGACTACGACATCGTCGAGAAGCGCCTCCGCGAGACCGCGTACCTGATGGGAACGCGCGGCCTGCGCATCGAGCTGGAGGACGAGCGCACGGGCAAGCAGGAGGTCTTCGAGTACCCCGAAGGCCTCAGGACGTTCGTCTCGCACATCAACAAGAACAAGACCGTCCTGCACGAGGACGTCGTTCACTTCGCGAAGGCGGTTCCTTCGCTGGACGATCCGAACGCCGAGTACGAGGTCGAGCTCGCGCTGCAGTACACGGACTCCTACCAGGAGAACGTGTTCACGTTCGTCAACAACATCAACACGCACGGCGGCGGGACGCACCTCGCGGGCCTCAAGGGCGCGCTCACGCGGACGCTCGGCGCGTACGCGCGGAACGGCAAGCTGGTCAAGGAGAACCAGGACCTGCCGTCCGGCGACGATTTCCGTGAGGGCCTCACCGCGATCCTGTCGCTGAAGGTCCCCGATCCGCAGTTCGAGGGTCAGACCAAGGACAAGCTCGGTAACCGCGAGGCCCAGGGCATCGTCGAGTCGGCCGTCAACGAGCTCTTCGGGACGTACCTGGAGGAGAACCCCGCCCCCGCGAAGTCGATCGTCGGCAAGGCCGTGCGCGCCAAGGAGGCCCGCGACGCCGCGCGGAAGGCGCGCGACCTCGTGCGACGGAAGTCGGCGCTCGCCAGCGGCAACCTGCCGGGCAAGCTCGCGGACTGTCAGAACAAGAACCGCGACGAGACCGAGCTGTACATCGTCGAGGGTGACTCCGCGGGCGGGCCCGCGAAGATGGGCAGGGACCGTCAGTACCAGGCGATCCTGCCGATCAAGGGCAAGATCCTGAACGTCGAGAAGGCGCGGCTCGACAAGATGCTGGGTCACCAGGAGATCCAGCTCATCATCTCGGCGCTCGGAACCGGCATCGGCGCCGAGTTCGACCTCGAGAAGCTGCGCTACGGCAAGGTCATCATCATGACCGACGCCGACGTGGACGGCTCCCACATCCGCACGCTGCTGCTGACGTTCTTCTTCCGGCAGATGTCGGAGATCATCGAGCGCGGGCACCTCTACATCGCGCAGCCGCCGCTCTACAAGCTGACGATCGGCAAGAAGAGCCAGTACATCCTCGACGACCCCGCGCTGCGTCGGGCGCTCCTGGAGCGCGGCGTCGCGCAGATCACGGTCGAGGACACGGCGGCCAAGAAGGAGTGGACGGGCGCGGAGCTCAAGATCCTGCTCGACCAGCTCCAGGAGCTGCAGAACCTCGCCGACGCCGCGGTGCCCACGTGGTCCGACGTCCCGTTCGCCGAGTTCCTGGAGCGCTGGGACGGCGATCGGCTGCGGCCGATCCACGCGGTCGTCCGTGGAAACACGGAGGAGTTCTTCACGTCCAAGGAGGAGCTCGAGAGCTGGCTGGAGCTCCAGGCGGCCGGCGGTGACGAGCTGCAGGTCTACCGGGGTCCGGAGAGCGACGTGCTCCGCCAGGACGCGGACGCGGTGGTCACCTACCTGCGCCAGCAGACCGAGATCGAGGCGCTGCTCGGCGCGCTCGCCGAGACGGGCCTGCAGTTCCAGGGCGGCGGCCAGTTCGTCGTCCGGACCGCGAAGGGCATCGAGACCGAGTGCCAGAACCTGATGGACCTCGCGACCGAGGTCCAGAAGGGCGCGCAGTCGGACGTCGACATCCAGCGCTACAAGGGTCTGGGCGAGATGAACGCCGACCAGCTCTGGGAGTCGACGATGGACCCGACGACCCGGACGCTCTATCAGGTGACCCTGGACGACGCCCTCGGGGCGGACGAGATCTTCACGATCCTCATGAGCGAGGGCGTGGAGGCGCGTCGCGAGTACATCGAGCAGCACGCGCTGGAGATCACGAATCTGGACGTCTGAGGCTCCCAGGACCCCTCCAGGCGCCCCTCCGTCCCCCCCTGCACCCCCTCCCGCGGGGCTCTGGCCGCCGTGTGCCCCGTCCAGGGACGCACGGCGGCTGGCGTGGACGCATCAGGACATGTCCGGGTCCGGTCGCGGGGGCGGGCTGGCCTCATGCCCCCGGCCCGCCCGGCCCGGAACCCCGGACGGGCCTTTTGGCGCCTCGGCCGGCCCCCGGCGGCCCCGCCCGCGGCCCCGGGCGGCGGGCCTGGACTCAACGCAGCGACTCGCCTACGCAC
>JBCDGE010000048.1:0-54062 GCA_038757895.1 Planctomycetota bacterium
CCGCGCCGGCCGCGGCGGCCCCGCAGCCTGCGCCGGCCGCGCCCGCCCAGCAGCCCGCCGCGCCGCTGCCCCAGCAGCAACAGCAGCAGCCGGCCCCGCCGCAGCAGCCCGTGAACCCGAACCAGGATCCCATCCAGGACCCGTTCGAGCAGTTCAAGCAGCAGCGCGGCTAGCCATGGGGAGTGGTGACCCTCAGCGGGTCACCATCCGCACGTCGACGACCTTCGCGCCGACGGACATCGACATGAACGCCGGGCCGTCGAGGTATTCGGCGGCGATCGACATCGCATCGATCATCATTTCGGCGACCTCCTCGGGCGTGTCGTCCGCCATCGCGGTGTCGGACTCTAGGGCCGCCACGGCCATCCCGAACCCCTCGGCGAGGTTGACGGCGCTGATGTACGCGCCCTCCAGCATCTCGCCGGCCGCGGCGAGCTCCGTCTCGCCCAGCATGCCTGCGCCCTTCGGTCCCCCGGATCGCGCGAGCAGCGCGTCGACGCGGTCGGACGTGCCGAGGATGAGCTGGGTCTCGGTCAGCGCGAGCGAGATCTCCACGCCGGGCACCGGCTCCGTCGACCAGATGGTCCCGTCGGAGATCTCGACCGCCTCGAGGCCAGCGGGGCCGAGGAAGCCCTCGGCGGTCTCGATCAGCGTGTAGAACGGCTCGCTGTCCGAGATGCCGAACATCAGCGTGGGGGCGATCGCCGCGACCGCCTCGGGGTCCTCAGCGCCGAGCAGGTCCGCGGGGACCGGCCATTGGACGAACGCCATGTCGCCGGTGAGGTTGCCGAGGATCTCCTCTTCGATGTCGACGCCCAGCGTCGAGCTGCCGGCCTCCAGCGCGGCGGAGTAGGCGCTCTCGGCGTCGGCGTCGCCCGAGAGCAGGAACGCCGCCTGGAGGAGGGCTCCGATGTCGACGTTCAGCGCGGTCACGGCCAGCGCACCCTGGGGCGCGAGGTCGAGCAGGCCGGCGTCGGCCTCGCCGAACGCGGGCGCGAGGGCCCTCATGAACTCGTTCGGGCCGAAGTCCATCCAGAGCGTGGCGGCGCCCTCGCGACCCTCGCCGACGCCGAGGCCGAGGTACGCGGAGCCCGGGTCGTCGAACACTTCCGCGAACTCCGCCTCCATGTCCGCGACGACGTCGAGGCTCAAGAAGAGCTCGACCATCGGTCCGTCGACGCGCGGCGCCGCGCTCGACGTCCACCACCTCGCGTCTCCCGACGAGTCCTCCATCGCCTCGACGACCGACTTCAGCTCCTCGTCGACCATGTCGTGGCTACCGCCGCCGAAGAGCATCAGGCCGCCGACCTCGACGAGCGTGAGGCCCTCCATCCCGGATTCCAGGGTGCGGAGACCCTTCATGCCGAGGACGTCGGATTCGACCATCTCGTCGTCCATGGCACCGACGAGGCGCGTCATCGCCGGCACGAAGTCGTCGGTCACGCGGAGCGCTCCGACGAGGGTGCCGAGGTTGGCGTCCGTGACCGCGAAGCCACCGCCGCGGATCGAGCGCACGACCTCCATCAGGATCTGGCGCTCCTCACCGCTCTCCAGCTCGTCGTCGAGCTCGGTGACCGCGGAGAAGATGTCCCGGATGCGCGGGTCGGTCATGAACGCGATCCAGGCGGGCTTCTCCTCCGCGGCGATCGCGCCCGCGAGGTCGCCGACCGCGAGGACGATCGGACTCCCGGCCGGAAGCAGGTCGAGGACCTGGTCCTGGGGGATCGGAGCCGGGGAGGGGGCGAGGAGGGCGGCAGCGAGCGAGGTGTGGAGCATGACAGGGTGGTTCGGATCTTGGCGCGGGGAGGGTACTCGGCGAGCGGGCTCAGCGGGTCGTCGTGCGGTAGCGGATCCGGTCGTCCTCGATCCGCAGCTCGCTCAGCACGACGCCTTGGATGTACTGCTTCATGAGGAGCGCGATGCGGTCCATCGCCTCGATGACCTCGCGCACGCCCTCCGTCGCGTCGTCGCCACCGGGGAGGGCCTGGAGCGCCGACTCGATCGTGCGCATCGACGAAAGGAGAGAGTCCGCGGCGGCGTCCATCGACTGGACGGAGACCAGAGCGCCGCGTGCGCGTCCGGCGGCCGCGGCGATGGCCGGGTCGTCGAGGAACGAGCCGGTCGAGCCGTCGCCCTCCGTGCGGGTGAGGTACCCGTCGAAGCCCACGGCGTCCGTCGAGACTGCGAAGCGCCCGGCGCCCGCGCCGACGATGACCTCCAGGCCGACGCCGGTGTCGACGCGCCAGAGCTCGATCTCCTCGTCAGAGTCGGCGACCGGCGCGGTCGAGCTGGTCGCGCGCGCGCCGAGCCCCGTCAGGTCCATCAGCGAGTCGACGATATCGATCAAGGGGTCGGCGTCCTCGACGCCGACGACGAGCGTCAGGGGCTCCATCGCCAGCGGCGCAAGCGTCGTCGTGACGTCGGTCCGCGGGCTGGAGAATGACAGGAAGTCGCCCTTCAGGTTGCCGAGGACATCCTCCATGACGTCGACGTCCGCCGTCTCGACCGCGGCGACGAGCGCGTCGTCGATCCTGTCGCCGAGGTCCGGCTCGATCTCGCGAACGAGGTCGAGCGTCCATCGCACGAACCCGTCGAGGTCGAACGAGCCGACGATCGCGCCGGTCGCGCCGGCGGGGACGGCGCGCAGCAGCGAGCGGTCCGCCTCGCCGAAGAACCCGATGAAGCGGCCGAGCAGGGTCTCGCTCCCGTACGGAAGCACGAACTCCCAGTCGAGCTCCTCGCCCTCGCCGAAGGCGACGGACGCGTACATCCACGCCATCGACGACGCGGCGTCGAACAGCTGCCGCTCGAAGCCTGCCTCCGGCGCCTCGACGCGCTCCAGCTCGCCCCACAGCTGGGACATGTCGACGGCCAGCTCGAGCGCCGCCGGCCTGCGCTCGGCCGCGATCGCCGGGACGGCGAACGGGCCGGCGGGTCCCGACCCGTCGACGCCCTCGATGCACTCGACGGCCATGCGCGTCACGGCTTCGACGGTCGGCGCGGACAGCGCCAGCACGAAGCCGTCCGACTCGTAGAAGAGCTCGCCGCGACCGACCTCGGACAGCAGGACCTGTTCGCCGCCGGGCAGCGCGTGCGGCGCCGCGGTGCGCGACACGAACGTGCGCAGCAGCGCCGAGCAGTCCGAGCCGCCCTCGGCCATGATCCCGAGGATCGGGTCGCCGTCGCCGAACCCCTCGCCGACGAACGCGACGAAGCCGGTCGAGTCGCCGAGCGCGCGGAACAGCATCTGGCGCCACTGCTCCATCTCGGTCGCCTCCGCCTCGTCGTCGAACTGCGACAGCAGGAGCGTCGAGATCGTCTGCCACTCGGGGTCCATCGCGAAGGCGAGCCAGTCGTTCGTCTCGCGGCCGGCGATGAGCGCCCTGGGGTCGGGGCCGTGGACGGCGAGGAACGTGCTGTCCGGGAGGGCGGCGAGCAGGTCGCGCGCGCCAGGGGCGGACGCTGGGGCGGGCGCGGACGCGGGGGCGAGGGCCGCGGGGAGGAGCGCAGGAAGCAGGGCTGCGACGGAGTGCATCATGGTGAGCGCGGGGGCCCGGACGAAAGGAGCGTGTAGGTCCTACGGCGTCGGCAGGTCGGGATTCGGAGCCGTCCGTACCATCGTGCTCCGCTCTTCCAGGGAGTCGACTCCCGCGCCACCGAATCCGTCCGGACCCATGCTCCTTCACCTCTCCGCGCTCGTCCTCCTCTCCACCGGCGCCGTCGCCACTAACGGCGAGAAGGCCATCTCGCTCGAGCAGACGAGCCGCCGGCCGGGCGCCGAGCGCCTGAGCCTGACCCCGAAGCTGACCCGCTGGCGCTGGGCGTCCGACGGGATCCACCTGCAGCGGCCGGGCGGCGAGAAGGGGCCCGAGTGGTTCGACGCGCGGACGGGCAAGAAGGTCGCGAAGCCCGCCAGCACGAAGGGGGACGCTGCGAAGGGAGGCGCGGACGACGCGAAGAACGCCGCCGCGCTCGCGCTGGAGCAAGCGATCAACGCGGCGGGCGGCAGCCGTCCCGCCAAGCAGGTCAAGAAGATCGCCGACGCGATCGCGAAGCGCCCCGAGCAGGTGTCGGACGACGGCACCGCGCGCATGGTCTACGTCGGCGGTGAGCTCTGGTTCCACCGCGACGGCAGCGCGCCGCTCGTCGTCGCGCTCGGCGCGGACGGGGAGATCCGCTACGACCGGCTGTCGGCGGACGGGAACTGGATCGCGTTCGTGCGGAACAACGACCTCTACCTGATCGAGACCGCCAGCGGCGACGTCCGCCCGCTCACGTCGGGCGGCGGGCCCGACCAGTTCAACGGAGTCCTCGACTGGGTCTACCAGGAGGAGATCTACGGCCGCGGCGACTTCCAGGCGCACTTCTGGTCGCCGAGCTCGAAGCACAACGCGTACCTCGCGCTCGACGAGAGCCCGGTCTACGAGTTCACGGTCGTCGACCACATCGAGGACGACACGTTCCGCGTGGCGCCCGAGGTCACGAACTACCCGAAGGTCGGGGACCCGAACCCGATCGTGTCGGTCGGCATCGCCGGCGTGGCCGACGGCGCGACCGCGTGGGTCGACCTGTCGCGCTACGACGGCGAGGAGATCCTCGTCGTCCGCGTTGGCTGGACGCCGGAGGGCGAGCGCTGCCTCGTGTACGTCCAGGATCGGATCCAGACCTGGATGGACCTCCTGAGCGTCGACCCGGAGACGGGCGAGAACACGGTCCTGATCCGCGAGGAGTCCTCGTCGTGGACCGAGCGCCCCGAGCCGCCGATCTGGATCGGCGACGGGACGTTCCTGTGGCAGAGCCACCGCACCGGAACCGATCACCTGTACCGCTACCGCATGGACGGGACGCTCGTCGGCGCGGTGACGTCGGGCGACTGGAACCTGACGAACGTCGTCGACGTCGAGGCGCCGACGGAGAACCGGCCCGGGAACGTGTGGTTCCAGAGCACCGAGGGCGGCGACATCAACACGAACCTCTACCGCGTCGCGCTCGACGGGACCGGGTTCACGCGCCTGACGAAGGGGGACGGGACGCACTCGGTCTCGTTCAACGGCGACAAGACGATGATGATCGATCGGGTCTCGAGCCTGACGAACCCCGGCGTCGTGCGGCTGTGCGACTCGGACGGGAACGAGATCCGCGAGCTCGACCGCGCCGCCGCGCCGGCGTCCGAGTACGCGCTCGGCACCTGGGAGCTGCACCGCGTGAAGACGCGCGACGGCGTCGAGCTCGACGCGGCGCTGCTCAAGCCGGCGGACTTCGACCCGAAGCGCTCGTACGCGATCTGGATCTCGACCTACTCCGGTCCGGCCGCGCCGTCCGTGCGCAACCGGTGGAGCACGAACTCGTTCTTCCACTTCCTGAACCAGAACGGCGTCCTGGTGCTCCAGGCGAACGTCCGGACGTCGACGCGGCGCGGGCACGAGGCGACCTCGGCGCTCTACCGGCGCGTCGGCCTGCAGGAGGTCGAGGACATGGTCGACGTGCTGCGCTGGCTGACGAAGAACCCGTGGGCCGACGGCACCCGCGTCGGCATCACCGGCTACAGCTTCGGCGGAACGATGACGGCCAACTGCCTGTGTCGCACGGACCTGTTCAAGCTCGGCGTGGCGGGCGGCGGCGTCTACGACTGGCGGATGTACGACACGATCTACACCGAGCGCTACATGCGCACGCCGTCGGACAACCTGGAGGGCTACGAGGAGACGAGCGTCCTCGGCGTGGCGAAGAACCTGAACGGATTCCTCCACATGCACCACGGGATCATGGACGACAACGTGCACGTCCAGAACATGTTCCAGATGTCCCACGCGCTGATGAAGGCGGGCAAGACGAGCTGGAGCATGATGGCCTACCCGCAGACGCGCCACGGCATCCGCGACCGCGACCTGTCCTGGCACGCGCGCCAGACGGAGTGGCGCCTGATCCAGGAGCACCTCCTGTCGAGCACGCAGGCGACGAGCGCGCAGTAGCCCGACGGGCTTCCGCGCCCCGAGAGCAGCAGGTTCGTCTGCCGCGTCCTCCGCTCCCTTCCACCCTTGTTGGCGGGCTGCTCGGGCGAGGAGGCGATGGACGGTCTGCCCGAACACGCCTACCACAGAGGACTGTCGGTCGACCTGCCGCTCGACCTGCTTGGGCAGCACACGGTACCCCTGATGGTCGAGGCCACGCGCCGGAGCGGCGAACGAGCTGCGCGCGCTATTGCAGCACCCCTCCGTCGACGTCCGCGTCGAGCCGATCCGCGGTCTTGGGACGCTCGTCGCAGTCGAAGCCCTGCTGCGAATCGTACCCCTGGTCGCCCCGGATGCCCTACCAGAAGCTGCCGCAGCCAAGGCTGCCCTCGACCTACCGCGCAGGCGCTCCGCGCTCGAGATCGAAGCCGCTGCGTCCGCACACAAGGGTCAGTAGGAGGGGCAGGCCAACGCGCGCCTATGCTCTGCGCATGCGCGTTCTGTGCCTGCTCGTGTGCGTCGCGATCTTCGGGAGTGGCGCCAGTGGACTCACGCCCACAGCGCAGTCGCCGGACTCAGCGCTGCAGGAGCTTCAGACGCTCCTCGCAAGCCAGCGCTCCGCCGGTGAGCTGAGCGAGCTCGTCTACCAAGCGGTGAAGCGCGGTCCCAGCGGGGGCGACGACGAGGGCGAGTGGCGCCGGGCACTGGAAGCCACGGTCGTAGGTGGCCGGTTCCCGCGCGAGGTCCCGATCGTGCTCAAGCGATTGACGGAGTCGTTCGAGCGGGTCGGCGACCTGCGCAATGGAATTCGGACGATGCACCGGCTCGAAGCGGCTCTCGCTGAGCCATCGTGGACGCAGTCACGGCAGCTCGCCTACGTGCGGGCGCGCCTCCGCCGGAACGCGGGTGAGTACGTCGCGGCGAACCTGGAGTACGTGGCGCTCGCCGAACAGCGCCCACCCTCCGGGCTCTCCGAGGAAGAGGTGGATCTCGACGCGTGGCTCAGCGGCGTGATCCGCACCGAACTCATCGTCAGCTGCTTCGAGACCGGTCAGCTCCGATTCGCAGCGCGGCTCGCCTCCGAGGACGGAGACCTGATCACCCGGGCGAGGGTCAGTTCGGCGCAGCATCGGTACTCGAGGACTCTCGCGTACCTCGACGAGTACGAGTCCGGCGGGCGCACGGATCGCCCTGTCATGCGCGCGTTCGAGCGCGGCGTCGCCCGGTGGAGGCTTGGGCAGCCCGCCGAGGCGCGCAGATCGTTCGAGGAGGTCCTTGCGAACACGCGCGCGTCGCACAGCTATCGGTCGACCACGCAGGTCTTCCTGGGTCGGCTCGCGGTCGAGGCCGGGGACCTAGAGCTGGCGCGCAAGATGCTCCGCGCGCTAGGCGACTCCGAGGATGTGGGACCGCTCCTCGAGGTCCGAGTCCGAACCCTCGAGTACCGCGTCAGCGCCACGACGGGCGCGGACGACGCGATTCTCGCCGCGCATCGGGAGCGGATCCGGTCGCAGTATCGTGAATGGCTCGACGTGTGGCGAACAGGCCCGCTCGTTCCCTCGGGGCTCGAGTTCCTCGCCGCCCAGAACCGCGAGGAGGTTCTTCACGACGTGATCGAGGCCGAACTCGACGGACGCGGTGGCATCGAGGCCGCGCTGCAGCGGGTTCTCGACGCCCAGTCGTGCGGGACGACAGCACGGCGACTCGGCGCGAAGCCACGGACGGTGGACGAGCTGCAGGCGCAGCTTCGGAGAGCGGGCGGCGGAGCCATCGTCGTCGCACCTGGACGAGGCGCGACGTACGTGTTCGACGTCGACGCGACGAGCGTTCGCCTCTCGCGCGGCGCGACGCGGACAGAGCTGGCTGATGAACACGCGTCGATCGAGCGCATCTTCCGGCGTCTGGACGCCGACGACGAGCTCCCTCGCCTTGCGGGCACGCTCACGAAGCGACTGTTCCCGGCGCAGATGCGTGAGCGTGTCCAGGGCTGGGCGAAGATCCGATTCAGTGGCCTGGACTTCTTGACGCCGATTCCCGCAGCGATGCTGCGAACAACCGATGGCAAGTGGCTCGGCGAGACGGCGGAGGTGACCGAGTGGCCGTCCGTCGTCGTCGCACTGGAACTGCTCCAGAGACCAGCTGAGCGTCGCGACGGAGGGCTGGCACTGATCGAGGCCCAAGGGGGCGCCGCGCACACCACTCTCACCAAGAAGCGCGGCGACCTTCCTTTCTCCGCGGAAGAGCGAGAGCGGCTGCGCAAGGCACTCGGAGATCGAGCGCAGATCTTCTCCGGGCCCGAGGCCGGCCGTGACGCCCTGAGCCGCTCGACCGGCGGAGTCGCGTACCTCCACTGCCACGGAGCGCTCGATGCCGCATCGGCGCGCCCGGGCAGGCTGCTTCTGGGCGACGCGACGCCGACGTCTTCCGCTGACATCGAGCGTCTCCTCGCACGGGCGACTCCACCCGACCACGTGATCCTCGCGGCCTGCGGCGCGGGGCGCGGCAAGAGGACTCTAGGTGAAGACGGCGCTGATCACCTCGGCGCCGCGTTCCTCATCGCCGGCGCCGGGAGCGTGGTCATGCCATCGATCGACGTCTTCCACGGCCCGACGAAGGAACTCTCGCTCCTTCACCTCGAGGGCCTCGCTCGCGGCGAGACGGTCGGAGAGTCTCTTCGGAACGCGAGGCGGGCCATGCTTGCGCGAGGCACGTCCCCCCTCGACGTGTTGACGATGCGGCTCGTCGGCGCTGCGGAGTAGCGCGCGCCTGGAGCCGATCACACTCATCCGCCGCTCGGAACCGGGGGCCCGCCGTCGTCAGGATTGCGGCGGGGCGGGTCCGGGTCGGTTCCCGCAGGCGCGGGACCTCGCTCTTCACCCACTCCGCCCAGGTTGTCGCTGCTCAGGACGAAGAGGCGCACGTCCGGCCCGGCCGACTGGATCTCGTTCGTTCCGGGGTCGACCGAGATCGCGCGCGCCAAGACGAGCGCGTACCGCGATACAGCATCCGTGAGATCGAAGTCGATCGATGCTGTGATCGAGTCGTTCTGCACGTCGCCTACCGGGAGCAGGAGACGCGTCACTTCCATCTCGCCGCGCAGGTCCCACGCTTCGACCTCGAAGTGCGTCGTGTCGACCATCAAGGAAACCTGAGTCACGTGCTGAAGCTCGAACGTGACCGTGCTGCTCGAGATGTTGTCCTGGATGTCGACGAGCTGACGCCACTCGTACTTTGGCGCGAGGGACGACTGCGACCGTAGAGGATTGCGCGTCACCACGATGCTCTGCGACCCTCGATCGTGCAGCACCAGGTCTGCGTCATCGTCACGGTCGAGATCTGCGGCGGCGACCCAGGGCTCCAGCTGCGCGAGGTCGACGTGATTTTCCAGCTGTGCGAACGGCTCTTCGAGCACGCCGCCGTAGGCCTGTGGGGCAATGCGGCTGCGGTTCGCGAGGGCGCGGATCCCGACAGCGCATCGCAGAACGAGGTCGCCTGGATCGAAGACGACGCTGTCGGCGGCAATCACGTGCGATACCCCGATCGTGCCAAGCGTGACAGGGACCTCCGCTCCCCCTGGCCGGAACAGCTGCAGGTAGTCCGTCGTGCCCGAGCGCGTCAGGACTGCGAGCCCCGGCCCCACGTCGTCGAGGACAGCCGCGGCGCCCACAGCAGGTGCGGCCAGGAGCTCGAAGTGCACGAAGTTCAGCTGATCGCTGAGCACGTACATCCGCTGCTGGAAGACGAGCGCGAGTTCGTCGCCGTTGCTCGCACCGTCCCAGTCGAGCGTCTCGGGATCCGGCATCGGGATCGCGAACGTCTTCGCAGCAATCGGTTGCAGCTGACCCGTGCGCTGGAGGCGCGCGACGCGTACCTCGGTCGTGATCGGCCCCAGTGCGAAGAACCCGACGATCTCCTGCGCGCCATCTCCATCGAGGTCCGCGGCGAGGAGGCGAGACGCGTGGCTCCACTCGCTCACTGCGACGCTCGTCGCCACGGGCAGGCCGCCTCCCTCGTCCAGTTCCCAGAGCTGCAGCCCGACGTCGGTGCTGGCGAGCATGATCGGAAGCCCGCCGTCGTCCGGAGTCAGCGCCGCGATGGCCGTGACGGCCATGGACGGCGCAGGCAGGTCGATCGGGTAGTTCAGATGGACCGCGCTCGGGCTGACCGACAGGTAGGGCTGGCCGTCGGCGAGCAGGAAGGCGTCGGTGCGGTGGTCGCCGTTGAAGTCGGCGAACACCGGAGCAAGGGACGGGCCGTCCGGGAGGCCACCGCTCAGGTTCACCAGATCGTCGCACAGGCTCTCGAGAGTGCGACCGGGGTAGGTCACCCTGTCCAAGTAGCGACCGAGGGAGCAATCGTCGCCCTGCTGCGCGAGGGCGTGGGCTGGCGCAGCAAGGGCCGCGACCGCGGAGATCCAGAGGGTATGTAGACGCGTAGTCATCAATGGGGAAGGTCGGAGAAAGCGGAGTGACCGTGCGCGAAGGGACGTCCGCGCCGGGGTTGGGACAAGCGCCCAGCGGAGTGGTGCTGCCCGATGGAAAGACGAACACAGCGTTCTCGTCATTTCTTCAGATTCCCACGGGGCTCTCCAGAACGGCGAAACCGTCGCCTATCCTCCGGCCGGATGCGTCCGGGAGTCGTCGTACCATCCAAGACGCGATCGTCCTTCATGGTGCACCGGGAACAGCAGGCCGACGGCGGCGCCGCGCCGCGACAGCGTCCGGTCCTCGCGGCCGATCCAGCGAGCTACGGAACCGATGCAGACGGACGAGGCGACCCGCGCGCCGATCTGCGCCTCGTGAGCGACGCGCTCCAGGGAAACGAACTCGCTCTGTCGCGGCTCGCGGATCGCCTGAACTGCATTCCTCGCCTCGTCGAAGCGCGCATCCGCAGGTTCCCCGGCCACCGCGGGCTGGATGTCCAGGACCTCGCGCAGGAGGTCTTCTCGAGGGTGTGGCCGCGCATCGGGACCTTTCGGGGAGAGGGCAACCTCGAAGGTTGGATCTGGTCGTTCGTCGTTCGCGTCGTCTATGCCGCAACGACCTGGACGGAGGAGCCTCGCGAGGAAGTCGCCGACCTCGACGCGCTCCCGGCGGCGGAGCCCCCGCGTCCGCTGCAGCGTGTGGCCGTCGTGATCGAAGGCCTGCAGCGCCTCTCTGCGCGAGACGAGGAGATCGTGGTGCTCCGCGCGATGGAGAAACTCCCCTACGAGGAGATTGCTGACAGGCTGGCGTGTACGGAACGCGCGGCCAAAGGACGATACCAGCGAGCGATCACCCGGCTCCGTGCGCTCCTCGACCGCCAGGACTGATCGGTTCGCCGTCCTGCCCCTCGCCGTACTGTTCCATGAGACAGAGCGATCCCGACTCCGACGAAGACATCGAAGCCGTGCTGCAGGACGCCGCGGGGGAGCGGAGGGAGGATCTCCAGCACGCGAGAGGCGCCAATGCAGCCCCCGACCTGCGTGAGTCCTTCCTCGAGCAGATGAAGGCAACGCCGGCACGATCGGTACCGTCCGCGCGGCCGCGGCGTCCGCTGGTCTTGGTCGGCGTGGCGGCAGCGGCCGCCGCCGGCGTTCTGCTTGTCGCACAGAATCGCTCACGATCGACCGCGGACGAGGTCGACCCGCGGGGGCCTCTGATGCACGGCGACACTGGGGCGACGGATCGTAGGGTCGAACTGGTCGACATCAGGGGCCCGAGGGTGACGGTGAAGCTGGGCGCGGGGTTCCTCGACGCGGGCTACTACGCGGCGCGGGCGTCGACGTCTTCCGGCGAAGTCCTCGCCGAGTCGTCGGGCGAGTCGGCGGACCGGTGGTCGTTCGATCTCCCCAAAGACCGTGAGCAGCCCGACGTCGTCGTGATCGACGTCGAGCTCTTCCTCCAGGGCTCCACCGTCGCAGAGGAGTCGTGGTCGTCGACGGTGTCCCTGATGGACTGACGACGGCACGGCCGCTTCGCGGGCTCATTCTCGGGCCGTCACGAGAGAAACTCCGACTGCGGTGTGTCCGGCGTTGGGCCGACCGAGACCACCGGGAGGAGCGCATGGCGAAGGTGCCAATGCGAACTCCGCACGACCCCACTCCACAACGGCCCGATGAATCTCCGTACTTCCACCATCTCGCTCGTCACTTGCCTCGCACTCTCGACCGCCGGTCTTGCGCAGGAGGTCGCCACGGTCACCGTGACCGGTTTCGTCTCCGGGATCCCGACGACGCACTCGAAGTTCCCGCAGGCACAGATCGGTGACCCTGTCACGCTGACCTATCCCGTGCTCGTCGATCCTGTCACGTCCAGCTCGACGTTCGCTGGCTACCAGCTGTTCCTCGGCGGCGTCGGATCGGTGCGGGTCGGAAACGATCCGATCACCGCCTCGCTCCTGATCCTGGCGAGCGGCAATAGCTCGGTACCGCTCGGGTTCGACCTCGACAGCGCCTCGGGCCTGATCAACGGGAACGTGTTCATCTTCCCGGGTGTCGACGTCGACTTCTCGATGGTTGATCCCGCGCCGTTCACCACGTCGGCGCTGCTGCGCGACTACGGTCAGGCGACGTTCACGTCCGCGATGGGCTCCTTCAACGTGAACAGCAATGGCATGTCGACCGGCCAGATCATCGCGAGCGGGCCCGTCACCGTGTCGATCGATTCACCCATCGGATCCGCATTCTGCGTCTCGAACACGCAGGTCAACTCGACCGGAAGCATCGGACAACTCGGTGCCACGGGTACGACCGTTGCGACCGCGAACGCGGTCACTTTCCAGGCCAGCTCCCTTCCGGCGAACGAGTTCGGGATCCTGCTTGCTGCCCTGAGTGACGCCGGCTCCACTGTCCTTCCCCAGGGCGGTTTCCTCTGCCTCTCGAGTACCGTCAGCCGGTTCGACGACTTCAGCGAGATATTCCAAACGGACGCTCAGGGGAGCGCGAGCTTCTCGGTCGACCTCCTCTCGTTCGGACCTGGCCCGTTCTCGGTCACTGCTGGTTCTACCTGGTACTTCCAGGCATGGCACCGAGATAGTGCAGCTGGCCAGGACCGCGCGAACCTCACGCACGGTCTGGAGATCAACTTCCGCTGAGCCGCGGTACGAACTGCTGCTCGGGCGTCGTCAACCATTGGTCGAGCACGGGGGAGTCAATGTTCGCCTGCACGGACCCATCGGGTCGAAACTCGTAGAGCCTCAGGCGGCCGTCTTCTCCCTCGTGCTACGTCCGGTCGCTGCTGTGCATCTGGTCCACGGTGTTCACGAAGACCGAGTGCCGCGGTACGAGCTCACGCCAGGACTCCTCACCGTCGTACGCGCCCCCGTCCAGGGCGGCAGTGCCGTACGCGGGAGGACGCCAGGTTTGCTCGCGGGCGCGAGCGTGTAACAAATCCAAGCTGCCACTCGATGCGTCCGCGGTGTGAGCGGTTCAGACGGAATGGGCGCGACGAACGCGAGCGGGATCCTGGAGGGGAACCGGACACCGCGTGTTGCACGCCCGGGTCGGTTGGAATCGGCGGGCTTGGGGGCGGAGAGACCGCCATCGCTCGCCGGCAAGAGGAGCTCGAGCCGGCGTCTGCTCGGGGCGCGTTGGCTCAGGCGTCGGCCGCGTGCGGCCTCGACATCAGCCGAAGCGCATCTGTCGCTCGCGGCGCGCGCGCGCGAGCTCATGGGGTTCAGCGCGCAGGCCCCGAAGATGAGATCGAGTGGAGGAGCAACTTGCGTGTGACGGGCGGGTCGGTGATCGTCACGGTCCATTGGCGGCGACTCCCGCCACACCTCCTAGACCCGTCGCGATGCCCAAGACAAGGAAGCCGGAGATGAAGAAGACCGTCTCTCTCGTGGTGCTGCTGCTCGCCGCTCTAGTGGGGTTCTACGCCTGGCACACTCCCTTTGGGGGGCCGCTGACCGAGGCCGAGATCGCGGCGTTCATGGCCGAACAGGAAGCGTCCGGTGGGGACGCGTGGACCGACCTGGAGGCGTTCGAGGCCTTCCTGCGCGAGGATGACGGCCGCCCCTTCGTGATGATCAACCTCATGGAGGTGCGCGATGTGGCCCAGTACCCGAGTGACTTCGAGGGCGAGCCCAAGAGCGGTGCCGAGGCCGATGCGGCGTACGGCGGTGCGGTCATCCCGCTCCTCCTGCAGCGGGGGAGCTATCCGGTGCTCCTGGCCGAACGGCACCACACGATGATCAACTCGCTGGGCGAGGCGGCGGCCGGGTTCGACGACTTCGCGATGGTCCGATACCGCAGCCGCCGCGACCTCGTCGACATGCTGAGCAGCGATCGCTTCCGTGAGGCCTCGGTCCATAAATGGGCGTCACTCGAAAACACGCTGGTCGCGCCGGCGCGCCGAGGGATCGGGTTCCAGGTGATCGGCTATGTGCCCGTTCTTCTGATGATCGCGATGGCGGTCGTCGTCGGCCGAGGTGTGTTGGGCCGGAGGAGGCGCCCGCTCACGGACGACTGATCCGAGGATCCGAACAGTCTCCACCCGTCCTGTTACGGCGTGCGTGTAGCCCAGGGGCCGTCCTGGTCGCTGTGGACCTCGCGCAGGAACGAGTCGATGTCGAGAGCGCACTCGTAGAGTCGCTTTCCGCCCCTCATCGCGCGCTCCGGGAGAAGTGACGGTCACGTTCGGTCCATGAAGTGGAGCCGCTCGAAGCGCCACCCGAGGTCGGTCTCGACGAGGACTCCGACGACGCGGCTTGTGCGAGTTCGCTCTCCTTGTCCCTCGTCGCGGAGTACTTCGACGTAGTCCGCCTCGACGACGACGTGTAGGGGGTCGAGCAGTTCGATCCGGATGCCCTCGAGTCGCTGCGCGACGTGTCTGCCCTCAGTTCGCAGCTCCTCCGCGCGCCGCGCTGCGACGCTCGGCCCGGCGATGGCGGGTCCCGATGGGAGCGTCACCAGCAGCGATGGGCCGTCGGCCAGGTAGTCCGCCCACGCAGCGGGGCCCTCGGCGTCCAGATCGCGCTGGAGCGCGTCGAGCAGCGCCGTCACCTGCTCCTCCCGCGCACTCGCGGCCTGTGCGTAGGGCGTCGCGACGCAGCTCGCCCAGAAAGGCGCGAGCACGAGGAGAGCGAATCGTAGTCGCGAGCCGGGCTGTGCCATGGCCGCCAGCATGCACGACGCGAACGCCTCCGTCAGGCTTCGTCCGCGCTGGTCCGGGCCAGGGGCGCGTCGCTCGCGACGTCGATCCTCGATCGCAGGGCGACGGGTGGACCGGCTCGCTCGTCAACGTGACGGATGGGTTCCTTCGGAGCCACCGCGTGCTGATCGTCGATCGGGACGAGAAGTTCATGCGGACGTTTCGCGCGATGCAGGAGCGTGGGAGAGTCGAGATCGTCCTGACGCCATCGCGCTCCCCGAGCTGCAACGCCTACGCGGAGGGGCTCGTCCGGTCGATCTCGATCCTCGGCCTCCACTCGGGCGGCGGCGTGAAGGGGGTACCGGTCGAGTTCACACTGGAACCCGTCTGGCGGGACGACCGTGGCGGCCGGAGAGAAATGTCGGGAGGATCAGCGCCGGGGTCACGGCAGCCGAGACCTGTCGGTGGAGTCCCACGAAAGGCGCCCGCCAGCGCTCCCGCACGCCGGTGCGCGGTTCTGCTCAGCGCGTCCAGAGAACGAGCCGAGCCCCGTCCGCCCACGCCTGGTCGAGCACGAGGCCGGGCCCACGCCGCATCAGGTCGTCCTCGGTGACGTCCAGGTCGAGGTTCGTCCAGTCACCGACGAGCAGTGCCGTGAGCGTCCCGAGGTTGAACGCGTCGTTCATCTTCAGGCGCACGAACCAGAACGGCACGTCGACCCGCACCAGGCGCTCTTCGGCGGGTCGCCATGCGAAGACGGACAGCGTCTCGAGGTCGACGGGCTCCGGCCCCTCCAGGTCGCGCCGGACATGCACGGTTCCCGATCCGTCGATCGTGACGTAGGCGGGGCCGGGTCCCGCCTCCTGAAGCGCACTCTCGATCGCGTCGGTGGCCGCCTCGCCGTCCGCGGTGCGCACGTCGCTCCAACCGCGCAGCATGAGGAGAAACGTCCCGAGGCCGGCGGCCCCGAGGACGGCGATGAGGCCCAGCACACGCCAGGTGGTGCTCGGACCCGCGTTGGAGCGTTTCGATGCCATGGCGAGAGGTCCCTACGCACGGCGCCCTCCGGTGTTCTCCCGCAGTTCCCCTTCGCAAGACCCGTCGACCTACGACTCCCCGAACCCGACCGCAACCATCGATCGAGCGGCGCGATGAGGCGCGGGTGGCGAGAGTCATGCCGCGAATGGTCGCCGAACAGCGTCGTATAGGTCCAAGCTGCCACTCGACGCGACAGCGGCGTGAGTGGCCCGGACAGAATGGGCGCGACGAGCCCGAGGGGGACCCTGGAGGGGGACCCGACAAAACGTGGTGGACGTCTGGTTCGGTTGGAATCGGCAGGCGTAGGGTCAGAGAGACGGCCAGCGCTCACTAGCAAGACGAGATCGAGCCGGTGTCTGCTAGGAGGACATCGGCTTCGGCGCGGACCGCGGGCGGCCTCGACATCAGCCGAAGACGCGCAAAGGGCGGTGCAGCGGCCACCTCTCCGCGCCGTCGCCGCGTACCTCGAGTCGGCACTGTGCAAGCACAGGGCGGGTGACGTGACGGACCAGACGCTCGAGTCGATCGCGATCATCGGCCTCCACGCGGGTGGCAGCGTGCAGGGAGGACTCGTCGAGTTCACACCGGTGCCCGCCGGTTCGCCCCGCTGCGGCGTCGAGGGACAGCCTGGAACTCGTGCACGCCCGTGCCTCCAGGGAGAGCTCCTTGCGACGGTCGAGGACGCCGCCGCGGCCGTGGACGAGTGGAACGACCGCGGGCCGGAGCCTCTCGAAGGAGAGGCCCCGGCCCGCTCATGTCAGACGGCAGGCTGCGTCAGTCGATGGTCAGCGTGAGACCGTTCGAGAGGTTGCTGGTCGCCGTACCCATGTCGGAGTCGCGGAACCAGGCCTGGAAGTCCCAGCTCTCCCCGGACAGACCGACGACCGCACCCGTCGGCTGCGGGATCGCGTTCCAGTCGATGGGCGCGCTCGCGGTGCCGGACGCGCCGCTGTTGTAGATCTGGCCACCGACGCCGCGTCCGACCGAGCCGCCAAGGCACAGGTTGCCCATGCCGCCGCCCGCCATCGGCACGAAGTCGCGCTCGAGGCTGGCGATGAAGAACACGAACGTGTTCGCGGGCAGGTTCGTGCAGTGCAGCGTCGCGTTGTTGCTCGCCAGGCTGGTGCTGCCGGTCGCGCACAGGCGCGCGCTCGCTCCGGTCGAGTTGAGCGCGGTCATGCAGAACGGCATGCCGATGAGCGGCGCGGGGACCCGGACCGACATCTCCATCTCGGCGTTCAGAGGAGTCGTGTCGGCGAGGACGTTCGCAACGCCGGTCGTCAGGTCTAGCTCGGCGAAGACGCCGGTGCCGCCGCCGGTGTAGACCGTCGCGTAGAGAGTGTTGTCGCTCCAGTCGAAGTCCATGCCCTGCGCGAAATTGGCATTGAATCCGATGCCGGTCCCGATCGGCGTCGCCGCCGCGGTGGTGGGGTCGATCTCGTAGAGCGTGTCGTCGAAGAGGCTCAGCCCGAAGATGCGGCCCGTCGTGTCGATCGAGATGTCGATGAGGAGCAGGCCGGCGCTCGAACCGACGAGCGTGAAGACGCCGGTCTCGATATCACCGATGTAGAGCTGAGAATCGGTGCCGTCGAAGTCGATCGCGTACCAGGTCGAACCGTCCGTCGCCGCAGCGATTCCGTTCACGCCCGGGGGGCCCGTGACGACCTGACCCGTCGGCGTCGCGGCGCCCGTCACGGTGTCGAAGGTCACGATCTCCAGCGAGAAGAAGTCGACGCCGTACAGCGTCGACGCCGAGGCGTCGAAGTCGAGGGCGAAGATGCTGCCGGTGTTCGGCCCGAGGACGGTGTAGTTCGTGACGAAGTCGTCCGTCGTCGACGTGAAGGCCTCACCGTTGCGCAGATCGAGGCCGAAGATCGGCGAGCCGGCGTCCGGCGCCGGAACACGGACGGCCATCTCCATCTCGGCGTTCAGGCTGACCGTGTCGTCCAGGAAGTTGGCCTCGCCCGTGTCGAGGTTGAAGGTCAGGAACATGCCCGTTCCGCCGCCGGTGTAGACCGTCGCGTAGAGCCTGTCGTCGCTCCAATCGAAGTCCATCCCCTGGGCGAAGTTGGCGTTGATCCCGATCGGCAGGCCGACGAGGGTCGCGGCGCCCGTTGCGGTGTCGATGCTGTAGAGCGAGTCGTCGGCGATATCGAAGCCGAACAGGTTGCCCTGCGAGTCCATCGAGAGGTCGATCATCAGCCCGGGAGTGCCGAACGCGCCGACGAGCGTGAACACGCCCGTCGTGATGTCGCCCACCCAGAGCTCGGTGCTCGTACCGATGTACCACGTCGTACCGTTCGCGGAGGCCGTGAGGCCATTCGCGGACGCGGGACCGGTCACCGTGACCCCGGTCGGCGTCTCGACGCCGGTCGCAGCGTCGATCGTGAAGACGTTGAGGGACCCGGACTCGATCGCGTAGAGGGTCGTCGCACTCGCGTCGTAGTCGAGAGCGAAGAAGGAACCAGGCTGATTGCCGGTGACGTTGTAGTTCGCCACGAAGTCGACGTTCGTCGACGTGAAGGCCTCATCGAGGCGGACGTTGATGCCGACGATGTCCGCCCCGGAGGAGGAGGAGAGCACCGTCGGAACGCCGGTGGCGCCGATGTGGTTGGCACCGCCGAGCGCGGGGTTGTACGGGCTGGCGTCCACCGCGGCGGTGTGACGCGAAGGCGAGGTCGAAACCTGAGGGGCAGCTACGAGAGCAGGGCTCGCAGCAGCGGCGAGCGACATTGCAGTCAGAA
This sequence comes from Planctomycetota bacterium, assembly GCA_038757895.1. Taxonomy (GTDB): domain Bacteria; phylum Planctomycetota; class UBA1135; order UBA1135; genus Saltatorellus. Next base: position 18,805 of record JBCDGE010000048.1, read on the forward strand.
ACATGAAGGTCCACCTGTGGTGGTGATGGGGGCGAGCCGTGCTGGCGATGGCCAGCTAGCAGGAAGAGCGCAGGGAATGAGTCCCGCGTCCGGGACGAAACTAGACATCGAGCGAGCCAACGGCGGTCCGGATTTGAGACTCCACGTACGATCCACGTCTGTGCCCTTCCGCGCGTCGCGTGAGCCGACGGGGGCGGGTCGCCTTGCCCCGTGTTCCGAGCGTCAGCTGCCTGCCGGAGCCGTCCCGCCTCCCGGCGGCGGCCCTACGACCGCCGGTGCAGCAGCGTGTAGACCGCCGGGATCAGCAGCAGCGTGATCGCGGTCGAGCCCGCCAGACCGCCGACGACCGCGCGGGCGAGCGGGGCCTGGGCGTCCGCGCCCTCGCCGATGCCGAAGGCGAGCGGCAGGAGCGCCAGCATCGTCGTCAGCGTCGTCATCAGGATCGGGCGCAGGCGGCGGCGGCCGGCCTCGGCCACGGCTTCACGGACGGGACTGCCGGATTCCAGCAGGCGCGTCGCCTGGTCGACGAGCAGGATCGCGTTGTTCACCACGACGCCGCCGAGCACGATGCAGCCGATCGCGCTCTGCACGTTCAGCGTCGTGTCGGTCGCGTAGAGCGTCACCAGCACGCCGACGGCGGCGAACGGGACCGAGAGCATGACCACGAGCGGGTCGCGCAGCGACTCGTACTGGCACGCCAGGACCATGTAGACGAGCGCGATCGCGAGCAGGAACGAGATCGCGAGCTCGCGCGACGCGCGCTCCTGCTCCTCGAACGTGCCGGCGACCTCGATCTCGTGGCCGCGCGGGCGGGGGATCGCCGCGAGGATCGGGCCGAGCTCGCGCGCGACCGTGCCCTCGGCGCGGCCCGCGACGTTGGCCTGGACGGTGACGACGCGCTGCTGGTCCTTGCGCTCGATCACGAGCGGACCGCGGCTCGACTCCGCCACGACGAGGTTTCGCAGCGACACGGCGTCGCCGTCCGGCGTGCTCAGCGTCATGTCGAGCACCTCGTCGATCGAGCGCTGCTCGGCGTCCTCCAGCTGGACGAGGATCCGGTACGAGTTGCCGTCCGCGCGGTACTCGCCCGCCTGCGCGCCCGCGAAGCCGATCTCCAGCACCCGCGTCACGTCGCGGACCGAAAGGCCGACGTCGGCGACCTTCTCGCGGTCGATCCGGATCTCCTGCTGCGGCGCGCCCGCCTTGCGGCTGATCTCGACGTCCGATACGCCTGGGACGGACTCGGCCGCCTCGGCCGCGCGCGCGGCGAGGCCCTCCAGCACCTCGAGGTCCGGCCCGCGGACCTCGATCTCGATGCCCTCCTCGCTGCCGAGGACGCGCTGGAGCAGGAACTGTCCCTGCGGCGCGCGCGTGCGGATCGTCATCCCGGCGACCTGGCCAGAGAGCGATTCGCGCAGCGCGTCGGCGATCTCCGCGTTCGAACGCGTGCGCTCGCGCGACGGCACGAGCGACATCGTGATCTCGCCGCGGGCCGACATCGTGCCGCGCCAGCCGGGACCGACCGAGACGACGCTCGACACGGCCTCGGGGACCTGGGGCATCGTCAGCTCGGTCAGCTTGCGGGTCTGGCGGTCGACGAGCGCGAGGCGCGTGCCGACCTCCATCTCGCCGGTGACGCGGACCTCGCCCTCGTCGCTGGGGGGGAGGTACTCGGTGCCGATCAGCGGGTAGAGGAGCAGGCTCGCGCCCAGCAGCCCGAGCGAGCCGCCGACCACGAGCACCGGATGCCGCACCGAACGACGCAGCAGCCCGCCGTAGCCGCGGTCGATGCGCGCGAACCACGCCTCGGCGCGCTCCGCGAACCGACCCTGCGCCGGCTCGCGCCCGCCGCCGCGCGCGAGCAGCCGCGACGCGAGGACCGGGACGAGGCTCAGCGACACGAGCAGCGAGCACACGAGGCTGAACACGACGACCAGCGCGAGCTCACCGAACAGCGCGCCCGCCACACCCTCGACGAACGCGATCGGCAGGAAGATGACGAGCGTCGTGATCGTGCTGGCGATGATCGCGCTCGCGACCTCGTTCGCGCCGTTGACCGACGCGTCGTGCGCGTTCTCGCCGAGCTCGGTCCTGCGGCGGAAGATGTTCTCCAGCACGACGACCGAGCTGTCGACCATCATCCCCACGCCCAGCGCGAGCCCGCCGAGCGTCATGAGATTGAGCGTCAGCCCGCCGAACTGCAGCAGTGCGAACGTCGCGACGATCGAGATCGGGATCGACGCCGCGATCACGAGCGTGCTGCGCAGGCTGCGCAGGAAGAACAGCAGAACGAGGATCGCGAAGCCGCTGCCGTACAGCACCGAGCTCGCGACGTTCTGGATCGAGCGCTGGATGAAGTCGCCCTGGTTCGACGTCACGACCAGGTCGAGCTGGGGGAAGGCAGCGTTGACCCGCTCGGCCTCCTCCAGGATCCGCTTGGCGACCTCGACCGTGTTCGCGTCCGACTGCTTGCGGATCGCGATCCGCAGGCCGAGGTTGCCGTTGACGCGGACGTAGCGCGTCAGGCGCTCGTAGGTGTCCTCGACGATCGCGATCTGGCCGATCGTGACCGCGCCGTCGCCGCGCTCCAGCACGATCGTGTCGCGGATCTCGTCGAGCGTGCGGAACTCGGCGGGCGCGCGCAGCGTGACCTCGTAGCGGCCCTCCTCCCGGCGCCCCGCCGGCCGGTCGATGTTCGCGCTGCGCAGCGCGTCGAGGACGCGGTCCAGCGGGATGCCGAGCGCGTTCAGGCGCTCGGGATCGAGCTCGACCCGGACCTCGCGCGCGTAGCTGCCCCACGGGTCGACCTGCGCGACGCCGGGGATCCGCGCGAAGCGGAAGCGCACCTGGTTCTCGACGATCTCGGTCAGCGCGACGGGGTCGAGCTTGCTGCTGACGCCGAGGATGACGATCGGGAAGCTCGCGATGTCGAACTTGGAGACGCGCGGGCGGCCGATCTCCTCGGGCAGCTCGTCGAGCTCCTGCTCGATGCGCGCCGACAGGTCGATCGCCGCCGCGTCCAGGTCGACGCCGTACCCGAAGCGGACGGTGACGCGGCTGGACCCTTCCAGCGACTGGGACTCGATCTCCTGGACGCCGGGGACCGTCGCGACGATCTCCTCCAGGATCTGGGTCACGAGCCGCTCGACGACCTCCGGGCTGGCGCCGTCGTAGTTCGTGCGGATCGTGCACGACGGCATCTCGACCTCCGGCAGGAGATCGATCCGGAGCCGACCGAAGGCCACCACGCCGAGCGCGACGACCATCAGCGTCACCATCGTGGCGAAGACGGGCCGACGGACGCTCGCGGACGGGAGGCTCACGGGGCCTGGGCTCCGAGGCCGACGGCCGACGTCCTGTCGGGCGTGGTCACGCGCGTGCCGTCGTCGCAGAGCTCCTGGCCGAGCGTCACGACGTGTCCGACGACGCCGGCGGAGGACACCTGGATGCGATCGCCCTCGCGGATCCCGGTCTCGACCGGCGTCCAGCGGACGACGTCGGAGCTGGGCGGGAGCACGAAGAGCCCGGTGACGTCACCGCGCGTCGTGAGCGCGGCGTAGGGCACGACGGTGACCTCGTCCTCGCGTGCGAGCTCCAGCAGCGCCCTGACGAACATGCCGGGCTTGAGGCGCTGGTCGGCGTTCTCGATCTCCAGCTCGACGCGCACCTGGCGCGTCGTGCGGCGGAACACGGGCGCGATCCGCGCGACGCGGCCGACGAACGTCTCGCCGGGGTAGGCGTCGGTCGTGAGCGATGCCTGCTGACCGACCTGGAGCCGCGAGTAGTCGCGCTCCGGGACGAAAACGACGGCGATCATCGGCGTCAGGGAGACGATCGACACGAGCGGCGTGCTGATGCCCACGACCACGCCCTCGTCGACGAAGCGCTCGGCGACGACGCGCGCGGCCTCCGGCTCGGCCGGACCGTCGTCGAGCGTCGAGGGCGGCTCGTCCCAGTCGGCCACGATTCGCGTCTGCTCCAGGCGCAGGCGCGCGGCCTCCAGGGCGGCCTCGGCGCGCTGAACGCGGGCCTCGCCGACCGTGACCATCGCGTCGCGCGCGACCGCGGCCGTGCGCGCGCTGTCGATCGACGACTCGGAGGTGATCCCGTCGTCGCGCAGCTTGGTGAGCCGCTCCAGCTCTCGCGCCGAGAGCTCGGCGGAGGCCTGGGCCTCCGACAGGGTCGCGCGGGCGACCGCGAGGTCCGCCTCGGACTGGGCGACCGCCTGCTGGAGCTCGTCGTCGTCGAGCCACGCGATGACGGTCCCGCGGGTGACGCGGTCGCCGATGTCGACCGCGAGGCGCTCCAGGTGACCGGCGATCCGGGGCGAGACCTGGACCTCGGCGGAGGCCTCCAGCGTGCCGCTGAACACGCGCAGGAGCGCGATGGGCCCCCGCTCGACGGCGGCCACCTCGACGGGGGCGGGCGCTGGAGCCGACGGGCCGGCAGCGCGCACGGTGCCGTCGGACGAGCCCGCACCGCAGCCGGCCGCGAGCGCGGCCGCGGCGGCGAGTCCGATCGTGGCGACCGTCCGGGGCGCGGACGGCCGGCGGCGCGAATGGGTCGGGAACACGGGGTGGGAGGGGGCGGGGGAGCCGGGAGGGGAGCGGAGATCAGGTCCCCCGAAGAGTCTCCGCGGGCCGGGCGCGCGCCGGTCCTGATCCTGCGTTCATTCGCCCGCGCGCCTCTGTTCGATGCATGGCCGTCTCGTGTGACGGCGCGTTCACGGGGACCAGGCACAGATTAGGGCATTCCCGCGTCATGGGCCCGGGTTCGCTTCGAACGCACCAGCGCAGGTGGGCTCCGGCACGCGGCTACATCAGCCGTACACTTCTGGCGCAGGTCCAATGCCCCAGGAGCTCAGTGCCCCCGGACCTGCATGCCCTCGAACCAAACAGTGAACCCCATGAAGATCTTCCTGACCGCCGCCGCGGCGCTCGCGCTGGTTGCGTGCTCGAACGAGCCCAACGAAGCGGCGACGCCGAACACCACCCCGGACACCGCAGCCGACTCGGTCGCCGACTCCGGCGCCGCCAAGGCCCAGACCGTCTCCCTCAAGATCGCCGGCATGACGTGAGGCTCGGGCTGCCCCCCGCAGGTGCGGTCTGCACTTGCCCAGCTCGATGGAATCGAAGAGTCCGACGTCGTCGTCGACTACGCCGCCAAGACGGCGACGGTCAACGTCGAGGACGCCGAGGTTTCTGCCGATGATCTCGTCGCCGCGTTCGAGGGAACCAGGTTCACCGCGGTCGCCAACTGATCCGAGTCGAGCGGGGCGCGTGCCCCGGACAGGAAACGGCCCCGCAGCGCGCTCGCGCTGCGGGGCCGTTCGCATGGAGTCAGTTGGCGCAGACCTCCCACTCCGAAGTGGGGTCGTAGGACGAGAGAGCGCGCGCGGTCTCGCTCGTGCGCTCGCCGAGGTCGCGCTCCAGGACCACGCCCCGAGCGTCCATCAGGAACGTCATGATCCCGAGCGAGGCGTAGTCGGCGGGCCACGCGAGGATCGCGTAGCCCCCCTGGAGCGCGCCGTCGGACGCGTAGGTGCCCGGGCCGCCCGGCGCACTCGGTCCCTTCTCGACGAGGATCCTGTAGTGGTAGCCGAGGTAGGGCGCGCGCTCGCCGTCCTCCGACGGCGTGGGCTCACCCTCGGCCGCCGCAGCGACGAGCTCGCCGAGCGGGCTCAGCGGCTCATCCTCGGACGTGGGCCAGTAGAGACCGTCCCGCTGACCGTCGCGGCTCAGGAGGCGCGCCGCGTAGTGGCCGAACATCGCCCGGTACTCCTCCTGGGCGTCGCCGATCGCGCGGCAGACCTCGATCGCCGACAGCTCGTTCCTGCCGATCCGGCGCAACACGATCTCCTCCGCGCCGGCCTCGACGTCGAACGTCCAGGCGTCGCCGGCGCGGACGACGGGAATGGGAAAGGTCCATCCCTCCTCGCCGATGACCAGGTTCGCGCGCTCCTCCGCGCTGGAGTCGACGCTGTGGGCGAGGTCGTATCCCTCGACGAACGCGTCGAGCTCACGCTGGAGCGCGACCGCGTCCTCCGCGCCGAGCAAACGGGCCGCCTCGGATCCCAGCATCGGCTCGAAGTCTTCGACGGACCCGGATCGAGCGGCGTTCACGAGTGACTCGAACGCCTCTTCGGGCGACGGGAACGTCGCCAGGGCGGCGGCGGTTCCCTGGTCGTCGGGCGTTTCGGTCGACTTGCAGCCGACGACGAGCACGGCCGCGACCGAGGCGGCGAGTAGCGCGGCGCGCATCAGCGGCCCCTCCCGCCGCGCGCCGCGCGGCCTCCGCTCCTGCTGCGGGACGCCTTCCCGCGCGAGGACGCGCGCGACGACGAATGCGATCCGCGATGGCCCGTGAAGGCGCCACTGCGACCGCTCGATCGGGTGCTGGAACGGGACTTCGACCGTTCATTCGACCGCGAGCCCGAGCGATCCCTCGATCGCTCGTTCGAGCCCTGCGACCTCGAGCGCGTGGAGCTCGATCGATCGCCACGGTCGGCTCGCTCGCGCGAACGGCCCTGCGAGTCGATCCGACCCTCGGAGCGCGCGCGGGAGAGAGACTCGCGATCCGCGTTCGCGCGTCCTCGATAAGACTCCCGGGCGCGCTGCGCGTCAGCGCGGCTCTTCCCCTCGAACTTCTTCGCGGTCGCGCGGTCCTTGTACTCGACACCCTTACGGTGCTTCGGGTCGTGCTGCCACGTGCTCTCGCCGCGGCCCCCGCCGACCTGCGTCTTGTACCGGTTGCGATCGATGTTCGCGTTGATGTTGACGTTGCGGTTGACGTTGATGTTCACGCTGCTCCGGCGCCAGCTGCAGCCACCCCACGCGTAGCCCCACGCGGCGCCCATGGCGAAGCCGACTCCGAACGTGACGAAGATGCCAGGGCGGTAGTACGGCGGCCGGTAGTAGACGGGCGGCGGGTACGCCGGCCACCACCACGTGCCGTAGACCACCACGGGGTCGTAGACGGGCACGTACACGACGTCCGGCTTCGCCGACTCGATGACGATGATCTCCTTGGTCTCCGACTCGGCGCTCGGCTCCGTCGTGACCGTCATCTCCTCGGTCGACTCCAGGTTGCCGGCCTCCTTCGCCTTGCTGCGCAGCTTCTGCACCGTGTCGAGCACGGCCTTCTGGTCCGCGAGGAACGCGTCGCCGATCTTCCGGGTCCACTCCAGCTGGTCGTCGAGCGACTTCAGCACGTCCGGGAAGTTGACGAGGGACTTCACGCTCGGGTCCCAGTCCTTCTCCTCGAGCGCCTTCGTCAGCGCGTCGCCCTCCAGGTCCGGATTCGCCTTCGCGAAGCGCGCCGCCTCGACGAGCTCGAGGGGGTAGGTGCTCGCCATGAGGACCTGGGACAGGAGCTCGTCCGGGTAGAGCGCGAGCGGAGCGAACATCTGGTCCAGCTCTTCCTGGGAGGGTCCGGCCGGCTCGTCATCGTTCGTCTGAAGTGCGCCGGCAGGGAGGGCGAGCGCGGCGAGGAGCGCGAAGACGACGGCGAAGAGCCTCACGCGCGCAGGGAGGGCTGGGTCGTACGGTGCGGTCGACATGCCTAGACGGTAGGCACGGTCCGCGCGGCACGAAAGCCGCAATCGCGCGGCAGGGGGGGCACGAACGTGGAACGGCCCCGCAGCGCAAGCGCGCTGCGGGGCCGTTCCCTTTGCGCTGCGTTCGATCGCTACTGGAACACGATCTCCACGCCCTGCGAGAAGTTCGACGTCGCCGAACCCATGATCGCGTCGCGGAACCAGGCCGTGAAGTTCCAGGTCTCGCCCGGCTGGACCGCGACGAAGCCGTTCGGCTGCGGGACCATCGTCAGGTCGAGCATGAGGCTGATGGAGCCGGTCATGCCGGAGTTCTGGATCTGACCCGGTCCCACGTAGCGCCCGATCGCGCCGCCGAGGCACAGGTTGCCCTGGCTACCGCCCGGGTTGGCGACGAAGCCCTGCGCCTGGCTCACGAGGAAGAAGCCGAACGCGTTCAGCGGCATCGAGTCCACATTCGCGGTCAGCAGGTTGGCCGACACGACCGGGCTGCCCGACAGCGTCAGGATCGCGGGGAAGCCGGTCGAGTTGACGTTCGCCGGCCCGCAGTAGCTCGTCCCGATCCCGCCCGAGCCGCCGGAGGGGAACACCTGGATGCCGTTGATCGAGTCCAGCTCGACGGCCACGTTGATGTCGATCACGATCGTGCCGCTCATGCCGACCACGACCGTGTGGAGCGAATGGGTGACGCCGAGGACGAAGCCGGCGGAGAAGTCACCTCCGACGTCCTGGGCCGGGTCGGCCGAGCCCGCGACGTCGACATTCGTGACGAACGTGGAATCGTCGGGCGCCATGGCGTACGTGATCACGTCGTACACCCCCGGCTCGAGATCGCGGAACGTGAACGTGCTCGGGCCCGCCAGGTAGCCGATGTCGTCGAGGAGGGCCTGGTCGTCGCCGAACGTGTTCGGCTCGTCCTGGAAGAACGGGAGCGGGTCGAATCCTTGACCGTCCCACTCGAGCGTGACGGTGGTCGCGCCGCCGGCCGTGTCCATGAGCGGAGGAGTGACGTACACCGGACCCGTGACCAGGTCCATGTCGAGGGCGTTCCACATGCCGCCGCCCGCGGGACCTGCGGCGGCGTACGAGTTGGAGGGCAAGCCGAAGCCGTTGCCGACGCTGCCGATGTCGATGAAGATGCTGGACTGACTGCCCTGGGCTCCCGCCAGGCCCGCGAGCGCGGCGCCGAGCGTGGAAAGGAGGAGGGTGCGAAGGAGCATTTCTGTGCTCTGTCCCGTGAGGGACCACCTGGGAAGGGACTGTGGAGGAAGGGAATCGGAGCGACCCTTCGTGCGACGAGTCGCCACTCGGAGCATACGCCAACCCCACCGCTTCGCTTGCGCTCCATCCGCACCGTCACGACCATGCTCCCCATGCATCCGCCGACCGCTCTCGCTCCGCCGCGCCGCGTCCTCATGGGGCCGGGCCCCTCCGACGTGGACGACGCCGTCCTCTCGGCCATGGCTCGCCCCACCCTGGGACACCTCGACCCCGAGTTCCTGCGCGTCATGGACGAGATCCGTTCGATGCTGCGGGACGTCTTTCGGACACGAAACGAGCTGACGATGCCGATGTCGGGCACCGGTTCAGCCGGCATGGAGACGTGCATGGCGAACCTGCTCGAGCCGGGCGATCGCGTGCTCGTCGGCGTCAACGGCGTCTTCGGGACGCGCATGGCCGAGGTCGCGCGGCGCTGCGGCGCCGAGGTGACCGAGGTGAAGGGCGAGTGGGGGCGCGCGTTCACCGCCGACGCGCTGCGCGGCGCGGCCGAGCACGACCGCTACGATCTCGTCGCCGTGGTGCACGCGGAGACGTCGACCGGCGTGCTCCAGCCGATCCCCGAGATCCGCGGGCTCGCCGACGACCTCGGCGCGCTTCTGCTGATCGACTGCGTGACGTCGCTGGCCGGGCACGCGGTCGAGATCGACGCGTGGGGCGTCGACGCCGCGTACTCGGGCACGCAGAAGTGCCTGTCGTGCCCGCCCGGGCTCGCGCCCGTCACGTTCTCCGAGCGCGCCGTCGAGCGCATGCGCGCGCGGAAGCAGCCGGTCCAGTCGTGGTACCTCGACCTCTCGCTCATCCAGGGCTACTGGGGCGAGGAGCGCAGCTACCACCACACCGCGCCGATCAACATGCTCTACGCGATCCACGAAGCGCTGCGGATCGCGCTGGTCGAGGGGCTCGACGCACGCTTCGAGCGGCACGCGCGCAACGCGACGCTGCTGCGCGACGGGCTGGCGGCGCTAGGGCTCACGCCGCGCGTGCCCGCCGACGAACGCCTGAATCCGCTGACGACCGTCGCGATCCCCGAGGGCGTCGACGACGCGGCGGCGCGCCGTCACCTGCTGGAGCACTTCGGCCTGGAGATCGGCGGCGGCCTCGGCCCGATGAAGGGCAACACGTGGCGGATCGGCCTGATGGGCTCGGGGTGCACGGAGCGCAACGTCGCCCTGTGCCTCGCGGGTCTGGAGTCCGCGCTCTCCGCGTCAGCCTGAGCGGGACTCGAGCGTCCGCAGGCGCTCGAGGTCCTGCGCGGCGCGGTCCTCGACGGCGCGCCACAGAGCGGCGTCGTCGCGGACCGTCAGGTCCGCGGCCGCGTACGCGCGCGCGAAACGCGCGAGATCGGGTCGCGACGGCCGCCGCCGCGCGCTCGCCGACGCGAGCAGCCCGGCGAGGTCCTTCACGCGCCAGCGGTGGGGGAGCCGGTCGCGGGTCTGCGCCCTGTGCAGGTCGAGGAGCACGAGCCGCGGCTTGTCGCCACTCGGCCGGACGTGGAAGTGGACGAGGTAGAGGTCGCGGTGGTTGATGCCGGCGCCGTGCATCGCGCCGACCATGCGGCCCGTCTCCTCGATGAGCGCGCGCCGCTCGCCCGCCGGCAGCGCGCCCCAGCGCTCCGCCCGCCAGAGCTCGTCGAGCGTGTCCTGGGTCCCGACGTCCTCGGTCACGAGGTACGACCGCCTGCCGAGCAGCCCGCCTCCCGTGACGCCGCTCGCCGCGACCCGCGGCGCGGGGACCCCGAGCTCGGCGAGGCGCTGCAGCGCGCGCGCCTCGTCGACACCACCCGGCGCCGCCTTCGCGCCCTTCAGGAGGTTCGTGACCGCGTCGTGCAGCTCCCACCCGCGGTGCACCTTGGCGAAGTACGTCCGCCCCCCGACCTCCAGCCGGAACGTGCGCCGGTGGGGCGTGCGCCGGAGGTCCTCGCCCGCGCGCTCCTCCAGCGCCGCGATCGGATCGCCCCCGGCGAGGAGCGCGTGCAGCTCGGTGTCGGTCGTTTCGGTCACGCGTCAGGCCTCGCGCCGATCGCGCGCGAGCCGCTCGACCGTCCGGACGATCGTAGCGTGCATCGACGTCAGGTCCGTCTCCGCGGCGTACTCCAGCGCCGCGGCGCGCAGCGGCGCCGGGTCGCGCGCCAGCAGCTCGTGCAGCGCGCGACCGAACGCGTCCCGGTCGAAGGGAGCGGCCAGCGCGACCCCCGCGCCCGACGCCTCGACGTGGTGGGCGTACCCGCACTCCCCCGAGCACAGCACCGGGAGTCCCGCTGCGAGTGCCTCGACGAGAACGGTGCCGGTGTTCTCGACGCGCGCGGGGTGCACGAGCAGGTCCGACGCGAACAGCAGCGACGGGACGTCGTCGGTCCCGCCGAGGAACGTCGTGCGGCACACGTCGCGCGCGGCGTCGCGGAATCGGTCGACGTCACCGGGCCCCGCCACGAGCAGCCGCGTCCTCCGCCGCGCCTCGACCGAGAGGCTCGCGATGCCGCGCAGCGCGCGGTCGAGCCCCTTCTGCATGAAGTCGGCTCCGATCAGGAGCAGCACCGCCTCGTCCGACGAGATCCCGAGCCTCTCTCGCGTCGAGGCGCGCCGCTCGGCGACGTCGGGCGGCGGGAATCGATCGGGCGCTACGCCGGGCGGGATGGGGACGAAGCGCTCGGCGGGCGTCCCGTACACGTCGCTGTACGTCTGCTGCGACGCCGCCGTCAGGGACAGGATCGTCGTCCGCTCGTCGCGTCCGAACACGGACTCCTCCAGACGCGCGAACGTGCGGTAGCGCGGCGTCAGCCGGTGCAGAGGCGTGCGGGACCCGCGGACGCGCGCGACGTAGCACACGTCCGCCGCGAAGTAGGCGTCGAGGCCGGGGAGCTTGTCGAAGCCCAGCAGGAACGGCGCGCCCGCCTCCCCGCGCGCGGCCGCAAGGTCCCGCCCGAAGCGGGCCATGCGTCCGTGGTTCGTCGAGCCGCGGACGCCGAGCTCGCGGTGCGCCACGCCCTCGGGGGCGTCGCCGTCCCAGCGCGCGCACACGATCGTGACCTCGTGGTCCGCTTCGGCGAGCGCGCGCGCCGCCTGCAGCGCGTCGCGCTGCATCCCGCCGTGGGGGAACCAGCGGTGCAGTGCGATCCAGACGTCCATCTCGGTCCGGGACGGGGGTCCTGCGCGAATCCGCAGGGGCCCTGCGCCCGAACCGACACGGTACCCTCCCGCCCCGCTCGGCCCCCCGTCCGTCCCTCGCGTCCGTCCCACACCATCATGCGCCTCTCCACCGTCGCCCTGGCTCTGCTCCTCCTCGGGCTGACCGCGTCGTGCATCAACAACACGGCCGAGCGCGGGGTCGAGCCGTCGTGGCAGGAGGTCGACGCGGACGCGTTCGTCCCCGGCACGACGACGCGCAGTGACGTGCTCCAGGCGCTCGGCGCGCCGTCGCAGCTCGTGTCGCTCGCCAACGGAACGGCGCTCTACTACGTGCTGGAGCGCAGCCGGGGGAGCGGCCTCATCCTGCTGCTCTACAACCGCCGCGAGGACCGTACGACGTACGACCGCGCGGTCTTCTTCTTCGACGCGGACGACGTGCTCACCGACTTCGCGTTCGGCGACCCCGAGTAGGCGCGCTCGCATGCTCCGACCCGTCGCCATTGCGGCACTCGCAGCGCTCCTGGGCGGCTGCAGCGTGCTCGACCTGGAGATCGGCCGCCCGCTCGACGTCGACGCGGCCATGGCGTTCGAGCCCGGCGTGACGCGCCGCGCCGACGTGCTCGCGGCGCTCGGACCGCCCGCGGGCGTCGGCCCGGCGCTCGACGGGTCTGCGCTGCTCTACGAGCACGCGAAGCTGAAGGAGAACCAGTTCGGCCTCGGGCTCGGATTCCTCCAGCTCCTGTTCCCGTACGGCTTCCTGAGCGTGGTCAAGCTGTCGCTCGGAGGCAGCGACGTCGATCGGAGCGCCATGATCTTCGCGTTCGACGCCGACGCCGTCCTTGTCGGCGTCGCATCGAGCGACTGGCAGGTCGACTACGGCGGCGGCGCGAGCGTGCAGCTCATCGTCACCGTGCAGAACGTGGTCGACTCCGAGTCCCTGCGCCGTACGCCCCGCGCGCTGACGTGGGGACGCGAGATGCTGCATCCGATGCCGCTCTCGCTGGAGATCGGCAACCTGCCTGCGATCGAGATGCTCGGCTCTCCTCTCGGGCCCGGCCGGGCCCATCCTGAGGAGTAGCTCCCCCTACCGCTCGAGGTAGAGGATCGCCTCGCCGCAGCCGCTCTTCAGCGGCGGGATCAGCGTCAGCAGCACGCGGTCGAGGCCGTGCGCGGCCCGCAGGAGCGCCCGCACGATCCACTTGTCGGTGTGCCACTGCAGCGCGGTCTGCTTGACCATGAAGAAGAACGACATCCGGTGGATCTCGCTCTTCGCGAACCCCTGCGCGAACTCCTCGTACGTCTTGGTCGTGAAGAGGACGTCGCCGAGGTCCTCCTCCTGGCGCCGCTTCTCCGGCTGCCCGAAGTAGCGGCAGAACTTCACGATCTTGCGGCCGAAGTGGATCGGCCACGCGCCCTGGACCGTGTCCGCGATCACGATCTTCGCCTTGGGCGCCGTGATCCGCAGGATCAGGTCCTTGAGCCCCGGGTACTTGATCGCGTGGTGGAGGACCTCGTGCATGAGCACGACGTCGAACGCGTCGTCGGCGAACTCCTGCTCGGTGACGTCGCCGTTGATGAACGTGCAGCGGTCCGCGACCCCGTTCGCCTCGGCCATCTTCCGGGCGGTCTCGACGCCGACGGACGACAGTTCGACGCCCGTGACGTGGGCGCCGGCCTTGGCGCAGAGGACGCTGTACTGGCCGATCCCGCAGCCGATGTCGAGGACGCGCTTGCCCTCCAGGGAGGCGAGATCGACGAGCTGGAGGAACTTCTTGGTCCGGTGCCCGCGGTCCCGGCGGCGGCCCTTCTTGAAGCAGTAGTCCTCGTACCAGACGGCGTGCTCGATCGTGAACTCGAGCCCGTCGAGGCCGAACGGCGTCTGGCCCGTGTACTGCTCGTCGTGCTCCTCCGCCTCGATGACGGCCCATTCGCTGGCGGACCGGCCGAGGTGAATGGGGCGGGAGCGCGTCGTCTCGGGGGTCTGGAGGGTGGTCGTCATGGGGCTCGAAGGGCTGTATGGGGCCCTGGGAGGGCTTCCGGGGGGCGTCGACGGCTCTATCGGCGCCCTTCGGAGGTCCCTTGAGTCCCTGGAGAAGGGTCCGGGGCGGCGCTTGAGTCGCCCCCGCGCCCTTTTGCACAGTGCGCAGGACGGGCGAGCGGCCAGACGAGGGGCAGCGGAAGCACCGGGCGGGGGGCCCGGTCCGCGGCCACCTGCCGTTTGCGACAGGCCCAGGCCGCGCCCGATCCGCCATGACGAACACCGCACGCACCCGCCTTCTGCTCGCTCTCACGGCCGCCCTGACGGTCACGTCCTGCAGCAGGTCGATCTCCGGTGGCCAGGACGCCCCGGGCCAGCAGCCGAGCAACCCCGCGACCGTGACCGCGCTCTCCGCGGAGCCGCGCGTCGACCTGCCGGGGCGCGTCAGCGTCTTCCTGCAGGTCCGGAACGGCAACGGGACGCCGGCGTCCGGGCTCGACGGGTCCGACTTCCGCATCTACGAGAACGAGGAGCTCGTCTCCAGCACGGAGAGCAGCCAGCGCATCGTCGCGCAGCCCCAGGTCTTCCGGACCTACCTGCACCTGCTCATCGACCGCAGCAACAGCGTCCAGGCGGGCGGCGGCGTCGACTCGGTCAAGCAGGGCGCGAAGGACCTCATCGCCGCTGTCGTCAACGAGGACCGGAGCAACTACGTCAAGATCTCCTGGTTCGACGGCTCGCCGAACATCCACCCGATCGCCGGCTTCGACTTCGGCTTCTCGAACGACCCGGACCTCCTGGAGCAGGCGATCGACGCCCTCGACGTCGAGCCGCCCTTCAGCACGTCCACGAACCTCTACGGCGCGGTCGTCGACGGGATCGCGGCGCTCGACGCGGAGGACGCCGTCGCGGAGGCGAACGGCGTGCAGAATCGCTCGCTGTCGCTCGTGACGTTCACCGACGGCACGCACCAGGCGGGGAGCCAGGTCACGCTCCTCGACGCCGTCGACGCGATCGCGGGGACGAGCATGGCGGGCGTCGGCCACACCGCGTACACGATCGGGGTCGGGGCAGAGATCGACCCGGGCGTGCTCGCGGCGCTCGGGCCGAACGGTACGCAGTCCGCGGCCAACTTCGACCTCCTGGAGGCCGCGTTCCGGGCGATCGGCGAGAGCGTCCGGAGCCTCGCGAACAGCTTCTACTTCCTCAGCTACTGCTCGCCGAAGACCTTCGGCATCAACGACCTCCGGGTCTCGGTCCAGGAGACGCCGTCGAACGCGGCCGACGCGCGCTTCACCTTCGACGCCCAGTTCTTCGGCGGCGGCTGCGCGTTCCTGGACGTGCAGAACCTGCCGGAGCTCGGCGGTGGCCTCGCGCGGTCGTTCATCTCGGACGCCGTCGAGCTCTCCGACGGACGCGTCGCCGTCGTGGGGTGGCGGACGAGCGACTGCATCGAACCCGGCTGCGGGACGCGCTCGACGGCGTACGTCGCCGTCCTCCGCACGAGCCCCGCGGGGACGGCGCCGGGCGAGGTCGAGGACGGGTTCCTCGACGCGAGCTTCGGGGTCGAGGGCGTCGTCGAGCTGGAGGCGCTGCCCTTCGAGGTCAGCGGCGCGTCCGCGATCGTCGAGGCGCCCGGCGGCGGCCTCGTCGTCGGCGGCTGGGGGAGGCCCAGCGCGCTGAGCGGGTTCTCCGAGGCGCTCGCGTGGTCGGTCAGCGCGGACGGGGCGACCGTCGCGCGGTCCGACGTGTCCGGCGCGGCGCTCGTCGACCAGGCGATCCTGGACCTCACCGCGCTGCCGACCGGCGGCTACCTGGCCGCGGGCTTCCTCGGGAGCACGTCGCGCACGTTCGCCGTCTGGAAGCTGCGCGACGACCTCGCGCTCGACGTCGGCTACGGCACCGACGGCTCGGTCTTCGTCCCGCCCACGCCGGTGCTCGGGAACGAGGGGGCGACCGACCTCGTCGTCACGGGGAACCGCGCGTACGTCATGGGACGCGTCGGCGGGGCGATCCGCATCGTCGCGCTCGACGGTCTCGGCAATCCGGACCCGGGGTTCGGGACCGACGGTGTGGTCGACGCGCGCCGGACGTTCGGCGTCGCGACCTACGAGGCGAGCGTCGGCGGCGCCGTCGTCGACGACCTGGACCGGCTCGTCATCGGCGGCACCCTGCGCGGCGCGTGGGGCGGCACGGTCCTCCGCGACCAGCCCGCGGTCTGGTGCATCAACGACAGCGGTGACGCCGATACCTCGTTCTCCGGCAGCCCGTCGTCGCCCACCTACAGCACCGGCGTCGTCACGCTGCGCGAGGGGTCGACGAGCAACCCCGACATCGACTTCGGGCGCGATACGCGGATCGAGGCGATCGCGCTCGGTCCCGACGGGACGATCGTCGCGACCGGGCGGCGGAGCAACGCGGAGATGCACACCGACCTCGCGCAGTTTGCCTTCGACCCCGGCTCGGGCCGCCTGAGCAGCGCCTACAACTTCCTCGGCTTCCTGATCGACGACGGCGCGACCGCCGACGACTCGTTCGAGGGCGGCAGCGAGGTGCTCGTGCTGGAGAGCGGGGCGATCTGGACGCTCGGGGTGTCGAGCCCCGACGATCCGGCGGTCCCGGGCGGGGTGGACGACGTGCCGACCGTCTGGGTCGACCGGGACCCGGCGCGGGTGTTCGCGCCCCTCGGCGAGCAGCCCTGAGGACGCCAGGTCCCGGTTCCGGGGCATGGCCCCTCCAGGGCATGGCGCCGCGCGCCGTCCCGGGGAGAATAGGGGTGTGACCGGTCCCGCCCCGTGGAATAGGGCAGGGCCTGCACCTTCCCACGCTCCTCGACACCGTCATGACTCGCGCGCTCCACCGCTCCTCGTTCTCCGAAGGCCGGGACCTCCCCGGCACGCTCCCCTCGCTCGTCGCTCCGGCGCTCGGGCTCCTCGTCGCGACGCTCGCCCTCGCGCCTCCGGCCCAGGCCCAGTACACGGCGCTGGAGCGCCGGATGGCCCTCGGCGTCGACGACGTCGAGATCACGCCGAACGGGCGCTACGCCGTCGGCCGGACCACGGCCGCCGACACCGTGACGTTCGTCATCGACCTCGAGACCGGGGTCGAGGTGCTGACGCTCATGGAGGGCTTCTTCCCGCCGTGCTTCAGCTGCACGGGGCCGTCGAACGACGCGGTCGCGCTGAACGACGAGCGCGCCGTCACGCTCGGGTTTCGGGTGCGGGTCATCGACCTGACGACCACGCCGCCGACGCAGATCGCCGAGCACGAGATGGGGGAGCGGGCGCGCGACGTCGCGCTCTCGCCGGACGGCCGGTTCGCGATCGTTCGCGGAGACCTTGGCTCCCCCGGCGGGACCTACGTCCTGGACCTCACGACCGGTGCGATCCTCCTGAACCACTTCTCGGAGCCGCCCCCGGTCTTCCTGCTCGGACACGACCTCGCGGAGGCGACCGACGGGCACGGCGTGTCGCTCGCCTACGACCAGGTCACCGATCGGACCGACGTCCTCGTCGTCGAGTTCGACCCCCCGGGGGGCGGGGGCCCGCGCATCGTGCTCGATGCCACCGGTCCGGCGTCGCTCGAAGGGCGTCCGATGGACGTCGCCGTGTCACCCGATGGACTGCACGCAGCCGTCCGGGCGGAGGACGAGATCGGTCTGATCCGACTCGACGGGACGAACACGGGGTTCGTTCAGAACTACACGAACTTCCCGGCGCAGACCGTTCCGTTCCTCGACTCGGCCTTCGACTCGATCGTGATGACGGACGACCTGTGGGCGTCGATCTCGGTCGCGCTCCCGTCGGTCTCCGGCGGATACCTCGACATCCAGAACCTCAACGGGGACCGCTGGTTCGCCCTGATCAACGGCACGCCGCGCGATCTCGTGCTCACGCCCGACGGTGAGACGCTGCTCGTGCACACGGGCCGGCGCATCTACGAGTTCGACATGGCGAACCTGCCGGCGGGCGGCGGGGCGTTGCCGACGTTCAACTCGCGCGTGTTCCCGGCGACCACGTCCGGCCTGCTCGCAGGGCTCGACTCGGTCGTCTGCACGAACGAGATCGCCGCGGTGATCGCGCCGTTCGCCGGCGAGACGGAGCTGCGGCTCTACGACCTGAGCCAGGGGCCGATCCCGAACCGGATCTACTCCGACCGGATCCCCGGATCGACGCTCGACGTCGACATCTCCAGGGACGGGAACTACGTCGTCGCGTCGACGCTGACCAACTACATCGTCGTGGACACGCGCACCCTCACCACGCGTCTGGAAGGCAGCGCCCAGGTCAGCGGGTTCTACCCCTGGTGCGACGGCGTCGCCGTCCACCCCGACCACGCGGCAGCCTTCGCGGTCTCGGAGCAGAACTTGCCGGACGGCTGGGTCGACCTGATCGACCTCGTGTCGCGCGAGACGCTCTCGTGCCGCAGCTTCCCGAACTCGACGGGCGAGATCGGTGAGCTCTTCGCCCTCGGCTCGACGCGCGTGCCGGCGAACGACCTGGAGCTCTTCGCGAGCTCCCTTCCGTCCGGATCGGTCGGGCTCTTCGTCCTCGGCGACATGTCCCAGATGGTCCCGCTCGGTGGCGGCCTCCTGTGCGTGGGCGGAAACCTCATCCGCTTCGGCGTGCAGGCGACGACGGCGGACGGGACCGCGACGGAGGCGGTCGACTACCTCTCGATCCCGCCGATCGGCGGCGGCATCGTGCCGGGCAGCACCTGGTACGCGCAGTTCGTGCACCGGGATCTGCCGGGTGCCGGCGGCTTCAACTTCACGAACGCCAGCGCGCTGCTGTTCGAGTGAGTCGCGCCCGCGCGGACATCGCTCCCGGATAGCATCCGGAAGCAATGTCCGCGTCCCGTCCTCAGATCCTCGTCGTCGGCGACCTCGGCGGCCGCGCCTCGCGTGGCGTCCACGAACCCGAGTCGCTCGCCGCGCGTCCTCGGCTGCACGTCGACCGGGACGAGGTCGAGGAGCGGATGGAGCAGCTCGGTGTCGAGGTCCAGCTCCCCGGCGGCGACCGGCTGCCGGTGCGCGACATCGAGCACCTGGAGCCGGACCACCTGGTCGACGCGCTCGGGACATTCGACCGGCTCCGCGCGATCCGCCGCCGTCTCCAGGACCCGAAGACGTTCGCGGAGGCGGCTGACGAGATCGGTGCAACCGCGGAGGAGGGCGTCGAGGACGACGACCGCCCGGAGGGCGTCCCGCTGCCCGAGGGCCTGCTCGACGCCGCGATCGAGGCCGCGCAGGAGCCGCGCCCGGCCGGCGACCCGGCCGACGACTCGGGCGAGGCGATGGTCGAGAACCTCGCCCGGCGGCTCGTCGCGCCGCATGTCGTGCCGCGCGACGATCCGCGGCTACCGGAGCTCCTCGAAGCGGTCGACAGCGGGCTCCGTGAGCACACTCTGACCGTGCTGCGCGACCCGTCGTTTCAACGCCTCGAGGACGCGTGGACGGTCGTCGATCAGCTCACGCGGCGGCTGGAGACGGGCGCGGGGCTGGAGATCCGCCTTCTCGACGCGACGTTCGACGAGCTCGCAGCCGCCGCGGAGGACGGTAACGTCGCACTCGGCGGCGCTGCATCGGAAGCGCCGGCGCCCGACCTCGTCCTCGTCCTTCACCGCTTCGGCGGCACGGCGCGCGACGCGCGCATTCTGCACGCGATCGCGGACGGGTTGGGGGCGAACGGGCTGCTCGTCGCCGACTTCGATCGACCGAATAGTCTTCCAGAAGGCGAGGCTTCCGCTGCCTGGGACGCTCTTCGCGCCGCGCATGCCGCGTCGATCGCGCTGGTCGTGAACCGCGTCCCGCTGCGCGCGCCGTACGGTCCGCGCGGCGCGTCGGTCGAGCGGATCGCGTTCGACGAGCTGGCGCACGGTGGCCGAGCCGCGCGAAGGCTCGGCTCGGGCGCGTGGACGGTCGCGCTCCTCTACGGCCGCATGGCGCTCGAGAGCGGCGGCGCGCCCGAGCGGCTGGACGCGACGCTCGAGGTCGATCGACTGCCGCTCGCGCTCGTCGAAGAGCACGGCGAGGTGGTGCAGCTCCCGACCGCCGAGACGTTCCTCGGCGCGAGCGACCTCGCGGACCTGCGAGAGCAAGGCCTCGCGAGCGTCCGCTCGGTCCGCGGGTCCGACACCGCGCTCGTCGGCCCCGTGCGCGCGCTCGACGGAGACGTGCTGCGCCGGCTCGGCTCCTGACGAGGCACCGCGACAGCTCTGTTCGTCGGTCCTCCCGCCGCGGCGGCGGGCGGATTCACAGCTGGGAGCGGCCGCGCGGCGCTGACCCGCATCCTCGCGGTGGACTAGACTCCATGCCCTGACCCTGAACCGCTACCGGAGAGCTTGCCCGTGATGTCGTACTCCCTTCTCGTCGCTCCCCTCCTTTCGCTGTGCACGCGCGTCGACGATTCGTCGAATTGGCTGCGGTTCCGCGGCAACGCCGGGACGAGTCTCCTCGCCGAGCGCGACCACCCGCTCGAGTGGTCCGCAGAGGACAACGTGGCGTGGACCATCGACGTTCCCGGCTCGGGGTGGTCGTCGCCGATCGTCGTCGGGCCGCGCGTCTTCCTCACGACAGCCGTCCAGGAGGGCGGCAACAGCGACGGCCAGGGGATGCGATCCGGTCTCGCGAGTCCGATGTCGCGCGGCGGGGGCGGCGAGGCGCCCACGAAGGAGGTGCGCTTCGAGGTGCATTGCGTGGCCCTCGCAGACGGCGCGCCAATCTGGAAGAAGACCGTCGGCGCGCTCGTACCCGCCTACGCGATCCACCCCTCCAACACCTATGCCACGGAGAGCCCGACGAGTGACGGCGAGCGCCTGTACGTGACCTTCGGCGCGCTCGGCGCGGTCGTCTGCCTCGACCTGGAGGGAGAGGAACTCTGGCGGGTCGAGACCGGAGTCCACCGAACCGCGAACGACTTCGGGTGGAGCGGGTCGCTGCTCGTTCGCGACGGGCGCGTGTTCATGCAGAACGACAACGACGAGGAGTCGTTCCTCATCGCTCTCAGAGCGGAGGACGGCGAGGTGCTGTGGCGTGCCGAGCGGGGCGTCGGAACGAGCTGGGGTTCGCCGGTCGCATGGAGCGTGGACGGCGAGGATCAGGTCGTGACTGTCGGGAAGGACCGCGTCATCGCGTACGCGGCGGCGAGCGGCGAGGAGATCTGGAGCGTGAATGGCATCGGCGAGGCCTTCACGTCATCCCCGACGTTCGACGCCGAGCGGCTCTACTTCGGAACAAGCTCGCACATGAAGAAGGGGCCGCTCGTCGCCGTCCCCGCGGACGCGAATGGTCCGATGGACCTCGGCGCGGAGGAGCCTCCGCCGGTGTCTTGGATCGCCGATCGCGCGGGTCCGGGTTTTCCGTCCCCCGTGGTTGGAGGTGGCTACGTCTACGTGGTCGGCTCCCCTGCGATCGTTGGATGCTACGACGCCGAGACGGGCGAGGAGGTCTATCGCGAGCGCCTGCCCGATGCGGCAACGATCGTCCCGAGTCCATGGATCGCGGGCGACGAGCTGTTCATCCTCGACGAGGCAGGGACGACGTTCGTCGTTCGCGTCGGGGAGGAATTCGAGCTCGTGCGAACGAACGAGCTGGAAGGCACGTTCTGGAGCACGCCTTCGGTAGCGGGCGCTTCGCTCCTTCTGCGGGCCGCCGGTGAGCTCCACTGCATACGGTGAATCGCGTCCCGCTCCGCGCGCCGTACGGCCCGCGCGGCGCGTCGGTCGAACGGATCGCGTTCGACGAGCTGGCGCACGGTGGCCGAGCCGCGCGAAGGCTCGGCTCGGGCGCGTGGACGGTCGCGCTCCTCTATGGCCGCATGGCGCTCGAGAGCGGCGGTGCGCCCGAGCGGCTGGACGCGACGCTCGAGGTCGATCGACTGCCGCTCGCGCTCGTCGAAGAGCACGGCGAGGTGGTGCAGCTCCCGACCGCCGAGACGTTCCTCGGCGAGAGCGACCTCGAAGACCTGCGAGAGCAAGGCCTCGCGAGCGCCCGCTCGGTCCGCGGGTCCGACACCGCGCTCGTCGGCCCCGTACGCGCGCTCGACGGAGACGTGCTGCGCCGGTCCTGAGAGCGAAGCCCCGCGCGGTGAGCCCCGCGCGGTGAGCCCCGCGCGGTGAGCCCCGTGTGGTGAGTCGCCGCGGCGAGACGGTCGCGCAGGTCGGATTCGGCGCGTCGGCCTAGACTCGGACACGGGGCGAGGGACGCGGGTGTTCCTCGATCGAGGCGTGGACGAGCGGCCTAGAGGTCGCGAACGATCGTGGAGAAGGTGATGCGTTTCCTGACGGCTCTCGTGAAGAGCATTCTGTTCCTGTACCTGCTCACGACGGCGCTGCTGTCGCTGTTGCTCCTGATCGACGCGTTCCCGGAGAAGAACCTCGCGGGAGGCGGAGGGCTCGTCTTCCCCGACTTGAGCGAGGGCCTCTTCAGCCACTTCTTCTGCTGGCCGAGCCAGGAACTCGTGCTGGAGAGCGGTCAGGGCCAGCTCCTCCTCGCGTTCCTCTCCGGGGTCGTGGGCAGCTTCATCGCGTCCGGGCAGTCCCTCGGGGCGTTCGCCGGGAACGACTCCTTCAGGTCTCGATGGGCCATCTGGTACCTCGTCCGCCCGTGGCTCGGCGGATCCATCGGCCTCGTGGTATTCGTCGTCATGCGCGCGGGCTTCCTTTCCGACGACCTCGGCGACGTGAGGCCCTTCGCGATCGTCGCGATCGCTGCGCTCGGCGGCTGGTTCTCGAAGGAGACTGCGGACAAGCTCCGGGACGTCCTGCGCGCCATCCTCAGTTCGGGCGCCGACGACGACCGCGATGGCAAGCTCGTGCCGAACGCGCCTGCGCTCTCCGGCGGAGGCCCTGTCGCTCCGACGGAGCAGGTGCTCACTCTCACGGGCGAGAACTTCACCAAGGGATCCAAGGCGACCCTGAACGGCAAGCCGTACGCCGCCTCGTGGAAGTCGGCCAACGAGCTCAGGGTCAAGCTCCCCAGGGTGTTCCGCGACAGCCTCCAGGGCGATATCCGGGTGGCCGTCCAGGACGGCCGCGACCCTGGCCGGCGAACGGAGGAGATCGACGTCCACTTCGATCCGGCGCCCCAGGAGCGCGCGTGACCGATACGGAGCCGCGCGCCCCTACGGTGCCTGGGGCCGGAACGGCGAGATGCGAACCTCGCCGTTCCGAACCTCGAGCGCGGAACTCTCGGGCACCTTCACCCAGAGCCCGCTGAGCGTCGTCAGCGGCTCCGACACGACGGCGCGCGCGTTCTCCGGGAAGTCTTCCGTCCCGGCGTGGTAGGGGTGGAGCTCCTGCATCGCTCGGAAAGAAGCGCTGTAGTAGAGGCTCCGTGACTGCTTGTTCGACGAGTAGCGGATCGCGTGCACGCGTTCGCCGTCGGTCAGACACACCGTCATCTGGAGCGGGTTGGCGATCTCGTGCGATGTGCACACCTCCTCGACGAGGCCCGCCATGATCTCGAGCGATCGGACCGGGTTGTCCTCGAGGCCGAAGGTCAGCGCGAGGAAGAACATGAGCTCCGAATCGGTGGACCCGCTGATCTCCGGATACAGGTCGGGGCTCACCGACAGCGCCAGCTCGCGCTTGACCTCCCGGAATCCCTCGATCTGTCCGTTGTGCGCGAACAGCCACTGCCCGTAGCGGAACGGGTGGCAGTTGGACTGCTGGATCGGCGTCCCCGTCGCCCGCCGCACGTGGGCGAGGAACATCGGCGAGTGGATGTGGTGCGCGAGGTCGAGGAGGTTCGCGTCGTCCCACGTGGGCTTCGTGGAGCGGTAGCGCCCCGGATCGCTCTGCGAGTCGAACCAGCCGATCCCGAACCCGTCGCCGTTCGTCGGTTCGTGGGCGCGACGCGCCAGGAGGCTCTGGTCGATCAGCGACATCTCCGCGTTCACCACGATCTCCTCGAGGGGGATCGGGCCGCCGGAGTAGGCGATCCATCGACACATCGGACTCCTCCTCCTCCGACCTGCGGAGGAACGGACTGTCAGCGAGAGCGGCGGTCGCCCGTCTCGTGGGAGCGCGGCGTCGAGGTCGTCTTCGACCGCTGGACACGCACCGTGCCGAACACGACGTCGGCAGGAGTGACCGGGTCGCGCTCATCGAAGCCTGAAGCCGCGATGGCGCGCCCACGGGAGTCTACCGTCCGATCGCCATTCCCACTGGTGGGACGGAAGGGGCGCCGGTCTCCGGACGCCCTGTCGCACCGTTGCGGGCTACCGGTTCGCCGCCTCGTTCATCGCCTCGAGCACCGCATCGAGGCTGAAGCTGCCGACCTTCTGGCGCTGCGGGAACTCCTTGAAGGTCGCGAGGAACTCGCGGATCTTGGCCTGGGCCGGGACGAACACGAACATGCGCTCCGCCATCCAGTGGTCGAAGTCCGACGATTCGTGGTACGCGCGCTCGAACGGGTCCGCACGGATGTCGAGGACGAGCGGCATGCGCATCGTCGTGTACTCGCGCCGCCACGACTCGAAGCCGTGGTGCTCCTGGATCTTGAAGTGCACCTTCCATCGCGCGTAGCGGAATGCGTTCAGCCCGCCGTCGTCGTCGAAGTAGAACTTCTCCTTGCGCGGGCACTCCTCGGCCTCACCGGTCAGGTACGGCAGCAGGTTGTAGCCGTCGAGGTGCACCTTGAACGCCTTGCCGTCGGCGCGGTGGCCCGTCAGCAGCTTCTCCTTGACGTCCGGCTCGCCGGCCGCGGCGAGGATCGTCGGCAGCCAGTCCTCCTGGGACACGACCTCGTTGCTCACCTGACCCGGCGCGATCTTGCCCGGCCACTTGACCATCATCGGCACGCGCATGCCGCCCTCCCACGTCGTCGCCTTCTCGCCGTGGAAGGGCGTCATCCCGCCATCCGGCCACATCAGGAGCTCGGCGCCGTTGTCCGTCGAGAACACGACGATCGTGTCGTCGGCGATCCCGAGCTCGTCGAGCGTTCCCGTCAGGCGCCCGACGATGTCGTCGAGCTGCGTCATGCCGTCCGCGTAGAGCCCGTAGCCCGTCTTGTTCGCGTACTCCTCGTTGAGGCGCGTGAAGACGTGCATGCGCGTCGCGTTGTACCAGACGAAGAAGGGCTTGTCGGCGGCCTTGGAGCGCTGCATGAAGTCGATCGCAGCATCGGCGAACTCCTC
The DNA here is from genome assembly GCA_038757895.1 of Planctomycetota bacterium. Classification (GTDB taxonomy): domain Bacteria; phylum Planctomycetota; class UBA1135; order UBA1135; genus Saltatorellus. The sequence goes on from JBCDGE010000048.1 coordinate 43,879, forward strand.
GTCCACCGTCTCCATCCGCTTCTTCGTGAGCGGTCCCGTGTCCTCGGTGCGACCGTCCGCGTAGGAGTGGATCACGCCGCGCGGACCATACTTCTCGCGGAACGCGGGGTCCGTGGGGTAGTCCGGGTTCTCGGGCTCCTCCTCCGCGTTGAGGTGGTAGAGGTTGCCGAAGAACTCGTCGAATCCGTGCGCCGTCGGAAGGTGCTCGTCCTGGTCACCGAGGTGGTTCTTGCCGAACTGACCCGTCGCGTAGCCGTGGTTCTTGAGGAGTTCGGCGATCGTGGGATCGAGTGCGCTCAGGCCCTCCTTGGCGCCAGGTAGGCCGACCTTCGTGAGGCCCGTGCGATAGGGCGACTGACCCGTGATGAACGCCGAGCGGCCCGCCGTACAGCTCTGCTCGGCGTACGCGTCCGTGAATACCATGCCGCCGCGGCCGATGGCGTCGATGTTCGGGGTCCGGTACCCCATGACGCCCATGTTGTAGATGCTCGCGTTGTACCAGCCGATGTCGTCCCCCCAGATGATGAGTACGTTCGGTTTCGCATTTTCCTGAGGTTGGGCGGCGCCGGCGAGCGTCGCGGTGAGAGTGAGCAGGAAGGCGCTCGGGAGAGCGCGGGAAGGGACGGGCATGGCTGTGCCTGGAGCAGAGGGTCGTGGGTCGAGGGCCACGTACAGGGGCGCGGGACGCGCTGCCGGGCCGCACCAACAAGACTAACTGCGAGCGGCGACCGGGGTGCGGCGCGGCGGGGGGCGGTCACCGCGCGTTCGATGACGACGTCCTGCGCGTGTGCAGCGCCCGAAGACGCCGAGAGCCCGCCTCCCCGATGGGGAAGGCGGGCTCGCCGGGAGGCAGGAACCGGGCTGGGCGCGGCAGGGTCGCCCAGCGTGTCGCGGGGCTCAGTCCGGCCCACACCCGTCAACACGATGCGCCTCCAGTGCGCCTAACCGGCCGCCTGCGGCGGCCTCTCGCCCGCTGATGGCACTTTGAACGCCGAGCCGTCCTCGACGGGGCCAGTGGAGGCCCCGACTCCGGCGACTCCGCGCCCAAAGCACCACCATCGACCGAGTTCGACGTACTGGAGACACATCGTGCTGACGAGTGCGGGCTCCGCCGGGTCCGGCTCGTCGGCGTCAGCTCGACTGGGCCGTCGCCAGGTCGTACGAGATCGGGACCTGCGAGGACTGCGAGTGGGCCTCGTCCCAGACGACGTACTTCATCTCGATCTTGGTGAAGTTGATCGACAGGGACTCGCTCGGCTGGTCGCCGCCCGAGGAGACCGAGTAGCTGCTGATGAGCGCGGAGTCGAGGGTGTACTCGACGACCGACTCGAGCTGGTTCGGGCCCGTCTTCGTGACGTGGATCTGGACCGGCTTCGACTCGCCGACGACCGACTCCTGGAACAGGTAGGGGCTGGAGTCGTCCATCATCTTGGACAGCGTGACCTCGCTGACCGAAGGGTGCGACGCCTCGCGGTTGGTCTGGCGGCCGACCGCCATCGGGATCGCCCGGCCGACGCCGAATGCCATGGAGTTGCACTCGATCCAGCCTTCGTGGCCTGCGGAGGTGACGTTGCCTTCGATGTCGCCGATCTTGAGGTAGATAGCCATTGGGTGCTCTTGGTGCTCGACGTCGAGTCAGATGAGGCAGGCTCCTGCTCGCGACGTCCTTTACGGTTTGGGTGTGATGCCGGTGGTCCGGCGGGCTGAGGTGGGCTGGTCGCGGTGCCCCGTCGGGGCGGTGTGCGGTTCGCTCACAGGTGTGTAAGTGGCGGTTGGAGGCTGAACCCACGGAGAAAATCGGGGGGGCTCGCCCGATCGTCCCGGCGCTCCCGGGCCGCTCCCCTGGGGGCCCCTCGAAGGGCCCCCGGAGGAGTGCCAGAGCGACCCTCAGGCGGTCTTGACGGCGTACTGGAACTCGCCGTCGTCGCCGACCGAGACCTCCACGCCGGCCACCTCGGCGCCCTCCGCGATCTCCGAGAGGAACTGGGCCGCCAGCTCCGGCAGGAGCGATCGGTTCAGGATGTGGTCCACGTTCCGGGCGCCCGTCTCGACCTCCTTGCAGCGGTCGAGGATCGTCGCGACCACGTCGTCCGAGTACGTCATCGGAGCGCCGTAGTGCTCCTGGATCCGTCGCTGCACCTTGCCGAGCTTGAGCTCGATGATCCCGCGCATGACCTCGTCGTCGAGCGGGTAGTAGGGCAGGACCTGGCAGCGACCGAGGAACGCCGGCTTGAACGTCTTCAGCAGCTCGGGGTGCATCGCCTCGACGAATCCCTCCGGCTCCGGCCGCGTCTCGGGATCCGCGCACAGCGCCATCACCGCGTCCGTCCCCGCGTTGGTCGTCAGGATGATGACCGTGTTGCGGAAGTCGATGTCGCGGCCCTCGCCGTCCTTGAGCTGCCCCTTGTCGAAGACCTGGTAGAAGATCTCCTGCACGCCCTCGTGCGCCTTCTCGATCTCGTCGAGCAGCACGACGCTGTAGGGCTTGCGGCGGACCGCTTCGGTCAACACGCCGCCCTCGCCGTAGCCGACGTAGCCCGGGGGCGACCCGAGCAGGAGCGAGACCTTGTGCTCCTCCTTGAACTCGGACATGTTGATCACGGTCATGTTCTGCTCGCCGCCGAAGAGCTCTTCGGCGAGCGCGATCGCGGTCTCCGTCTTCCCGACGCCGCTCGTGCCGGCCAGCATGAACACGCCGACCGGACGGTTCGGATCCGTCAGGTTCGCGCGGCTCGTGCGGATCGCCTGGGAGATCGCGTCGAGCGCGTGGGACTGACCGATGACGCGCTCCTCCAGCCGCTCCTTGAGCTCCAGCACGGTGCGGACCTCGTCGGCGACCATGCGCCCGAGCGGGATCCCGGTCCAGTTCGACAGCACCTCGGCGATCGCCTGACCCGTCACGCTCGCGTGCACGAGCGGCTCCTCGCCCTGCAGCGTCTGTAGCTCGTCCTTCGCCTGGTCCAGCTCCGCCTTGAGCGCCGCCAGCGCGGTCGGCTCCAGCGGATCGTCGCCCGTGGCGTGCGACTCCAGCCGCTCGGTCGCGCCGCGGATCGTGGCCACGAGCTCGGTCTCGCGCTTCCAGCGATCCTCCAGCCCGTGCAGCTGGTCGTCGACGGCCGCGCGCTCGGACTCGATCTCGGCGAGGCGCTCGGCGTGCTGACCCGTGACGGCGTTCTCGCGCGTCAGCGAACGCTTCTCGGTCTCCAGCTGGTCGATCCGCCGGCGCGCGTCCTCGACGGGCGCAGGCGTCGCGGATTGGCTGAGCGAGACGCGCGCGCACGCCGTGTCGAGCAGAGCCACGGACTTGTCGGGAAGCTGGCGCCCGGCCATGTAGCGGCTGGACAGGTGCACCGACTCCTGCAGCGCGTCGTCGACGACGCGCACGCCGTGGTGCTTCTCCATCACCTTGCCGAGCCCGCGCATGATCTCGACGGCGACGGCCTCGTCGGGCTCCTCGATCTTGACGACCTGGAAGCGGCGCGCGAGGGCCGCGTCCTTCTCGAAGTACTTCTTGTACTCCGCCCATGTGGTCGCGGCGATCGTCCGCAGCTCGCCGCGCGCGAGCGCGGGCTTGAGCAGGTTCGCCGCATCGCCCTGACCGGCCTGGCCGCCCGCGCCGATCATCGTGTGCGCCTCGTCGATGAAGAGGATGATCGGGACCGCGGAGCCTTTGACCTCTTCGATCACGCCCTTGAGGCGGTTCTCGAACTCGCCCTTCACGCCCGCGCCGGCCTGGAGGAGCGACAGGTCGAGCGTGCGGATGATTACGTTCTGCAGCGCCGGCGGGACCTCGCCCGCGATGACCTTCAGCGCGAATCCCTCGGCGACCGCCGTCTTCCCGACGCCCGGCTCGCCCGTCAGGATCGGGTTGTTCTGGCGCCGCCGCGTGAGGATGTCGATGACCTGGCGGATCTCGTCGTCGCGGCCGAGGACGGGGTCGATCGCGCCGCTCTTCGCCCGCTCGGTCAGGTCGATCGTGTACTGGTCGAGGTTCGGCGTCGCGCCGCCGGCCTTCTTCGGCGCCGCGGCGCCGGCCTCGCTCGGGCGCGGCGCAGCCACGTCCTCGGTCGAGCCCTCGGCGATGGCGCCGAGCTCCTTGGCGAGCGCGTCGGCGGAGATCTTCCCGAGCTCCTCCGACGAGCTGCGGAGCGTCCGACCCAGCGAGTCGTTCGTCAGGATCGCGAGGATCATATGCCCGCTGCGGACGACCGACTCGTCGTGGTCGATCGACGCGATCAGCCACGCCTCGCGCGTGAGGTCGACGATGTCGGGCGAGAGCGCGGGCGAGCGCGAGTTCCCCGTCTTGAAGCGATCGAGCGCGCGCGTCAGGTCGCCGCTCAGGCGCGCGGGGTCGACCTCGAAGTGCGCCAGAATGCGCTCCAGGTCCGACCCGGGCACCTCCAGGATCTTCAGGAGCCAGTGCTCGATCTCGACGTTGTAGTGCGTCCGCGACAGGCACAGACCGGTCGCGCCCTCGAGCGCGCGCCGGGCAGGGTCGCTCAGGCGGGCGACGAGCGACTTGAGGTTGAGGGAGGCCATCGGGATTCGGTGGTGGCAGGGGGGCCAAGGGGGGAGACGGCAGGGGGGCAGTCGGTCTCGGACGTCGCGTCCGGGTCGTTCGTCAGACCTCGAGCGGGAAGCGCGCCATGCGCTGCTCGTCGGGGTGTTCGTCGCGCTCGAGCCAGGTGTCCAGCCCGAGTCGCGACGCGGATCCGAGGCGGATGCCGGGCGACTCGCCGGGCGCGAGGCGGCACTCCAGGTCGAGCTCCATCGCATCGCCGAGGAACGAGCGCAGGGTCGACAGCACCTGCACGCGGCCGGGGGACTCGTCGGCGAAGAACCGGAGCTGGGTGATCGTGAGCGGGCCGGCGACCGCGCGCACGCGCGACTGGACGTCCCACGCACGCGTGCCGAGCGCGAAGCCCGTCCCGAGGCCGTGCCGTTCCGCGGGCGCCTCGCGATGACCGAGCAGCGTCGAGCGCTCCTCGGTCGGGATGTCGATCCAGTGCCCGACGAACTGCTCGATCTCGAACGGGACGCCGAACGTCGCCGTCAGGAGGCCCGCGAGGGACTCCGCCGAGCGCGTCGTACGCGCGAACGCGCCGGCGCCGTGCGCCACGGAGAGGTCGCTGATGGCCTGGCGCCGCAGCGTGCTGTCGAGTCCGAGCCCCGCGAGCGACAGGACGGCGCGCGTGAAGCCGTCGTGGCGATTCCGCCACAGCGTCTCCTGCTCGAACGCGAAGGGGAATCGCGTCTTGGTCCACGCGCGATGCAGAAGTGCGAGGCTGCGCTGCTGGAGCGCGTCGAGGAAGTCGCGCAGCGTCGAATCGCGCGCGCCGTCGCGCGCGAGGACGAGCTCGCTGTAGTGGTCGGGCAGCGCCCCCACTGCGCCGACGAGGCCCGCGACCGTCACGTCGACCTCGATGCCGTCCCCGTCCGTGGACCGAGCGGCGCGCAGCGCGGTGCTCGCGTACGCCAGCGAGGGGTGTCCGCGCAGCGCCACGCCCTCTCGATCCGGCGCCGTCGACGTCCCGGACGGATCGGCCGTGCCGCTCTCGAGCCCGAGCAGGTCGACGAGCCGGAGCGCCTGGTCGAACTCGAATCGACCCGGCTCGGCGGCCAGCTGCTCCCGCAGACGATCGGCGGCCTCCGTCATACCAGCGCCCTCTCTCCCGCTCGCGGGCTCCAGCGCTTCACCGTGCCGTGGCGCAGGTCCGTCTCCAGGGACAGCTGGACGAAGCTGTTCGTCGTCGCGTAGAGCCCCAGGAAGCGCTCCAGAACGCTCGCGAAGAGGTACGTGCCGCTGCCCGAGAAGTGCGACTCATCGAGGCGCAGGGTCGCGCCGATCCCGCGGCAGTAGCCCGGCTGTCCGCCGGCGTGGATCCGCGCCATGCGCGGCTCGCAGCGGAGCGACTCGACCCCCTCGATGAGCTTGAGGTTCTCCGGGCGCCCGACGACCTCGTACAGGCGCAGCAGCTCGCGCAGGGACTCGACGCTCGCCTCCGACTCGGACAGCGAGAGGTGGTTGAGCGTCAGGTGCGAGACGAGGCGCCAGCGGGCGCCGTCGCCGAGCGGCGGGCGACGCGGGTCGGTCGGAGCGGTCAGGCAGCGGACCTCGGCGATCGCGCCACCCGCCGCCAGCGCCATGCGCGGCCGGCCGGCGCCGAACGGCAGCTTGCGGGGCAGGTCGCGGTTCGTGCACGTGACGAACGGCGTCAGGACGGTCTCCTCCAGCGCGCTCGGCTGGAACTCCAGGTCGACGACCTGCAGGAACACCTCGGTCCCTCGATCCCCCTTCCCGGCCGCGCCGTCCGCGGTCTCCGTCGCGGCGCGGCGCAGCGCGTGCCAGAAGACCGGCGCGGCGTCGGCCTCGGGGCCGTGATCGATCCCGTAGAACGGCCGCAGGTCGCGCGCCTCGCCCGATGCGTCGATCGCGGTCAGGCGATCGATGGAGTACACCTCCATCGCCGCGGGTCGGCGCGCGTCGGGGACGACGCGGCTCTCGTATCCGGTGTGGTCGAGGCGGATCGGCTCGGACCGGCGCTCGAAGAGGTTGACGATCGGCGTGCAGCCGAGCACGAACGAGGACGCGTCGACGAACTGGTCGAGGTCCTTCGGAAGGCGCTCGAGGTAGACGTAGACGTCGAGCGCGTCGCCGGCGCGCGCCGCGACGTCGGCGAGCCCGCCGAGCTCGACGAACAGGAACTTGTCGGGGAACGCGAAGAGCTCCGTCAGGAGTCGGTAGCCCGTGAACGAGCGCGCGTCGTAGGGGAGGAGCCCCTCGTCCGCCTCGAAACCGACGGGGACGATCGAGCTCGTCGGGAGCTCCGTCACGTCGGCGTCGCGCGGGCCCGTCGACACCGCGATCCCCGCGGCGTCGTTCAGGAGCGCCTCGTACAGCGCGTAGCGCTCGGCCTGGCCGGGCAGGTGGAAGCGCAGGCGCTCCAGCCCGAGCTCGCCGATCGGCGTTCCGCCGGCGGCGCGCAGCCGCAGGTGCAGGCAGGCGACCGAGGTCCGCGCGACCCGGATCTGCGGCGCGTCGAACGGCGTGGGGGTCAGCGTCGCGCGCTCGACCTCGATCGGCCACACCTCGGTGTCGTAGCACGTCCGGAAGCGGCAGGGCTCGCCCTCGACGCGCTCGGTCTCGAGCTCGGCGCCGCGCTCGACCACCGAGCACGCCGTGGCGTCACGGTCGGCCACCATCTGCACGATGCTCATCGACGGGATCGGCCGCTGGTAGTGCGGATAGAGCACGCCGAGCAGCGAGTCCGAGACCTCGGGGAAGTCGTCGTCGAGGCGGTGCTGGACCCGCGCGTTCATGAAGGCGACCGCCTCGATCAGGCGCTCGACGTGCGGGTCCTCGGCCTGCTCGGGGCCCAGCCGGAGCCGCGCGGCGACCTTCGGATGGTCGCGGGCGAAGCGCTCGCCCGCGTGCCGCAGGAACGCGAGCTCCTGGTTGTAGTAGGGGAGGAGCTCGTCGGTCATGACTCGAACTGCCGCGTCACCGGCTCCAGCTTGAAGTCGAAGGTGATGTCCTCGGATCCGCTGTCGACGCGCACGACCGCCTCGATGCGGAAGCGCAGGACGCGGTCGGTGCTGTCGCTGCGGTCGTCCGGAACGATCCGAACGCTGCGGAAGCGCCGGTCGCAGCGCCGGATGATCGGCGCGAGCGCCTGGAGGAACGCGTCGCGGTCGCGGACGGTGGAGAGGTTGGCTCCCGTGATGTCGGGGACGCCGTACGAGACCGTCGAGCGGCTCAGCTCATCGAGCTCCTTCGGCCACGAGAGGCAGCGCTCGCGGGTATTGAGGAGGTCGAGGAGGTCGCGCTCGATCGACGCGACGACCTGGCGGTGCGTCTGGCCGGCCGTCGGCGCGGGCTCGTCGAGGACGCCCGGCTCCTCGTCGAGGAGCTGGTCCAGCAGCGGCAGCCGGAGGTCGCCTCCGTCGTCCGGCATCTCAGGCCTCCGCGGCCGCGCCGAAGCGGAGCGCGGGCAGGTCGTCGATCGACACGACGTCGTCGCCGAGCAGGAACAGGCGGCGGCCGATACCGCGGACGGGCTCGTCGTCGCTGAACTCGGTGACGCGGCCCAGCCGGACGTCGTCGGCCGCGTCCTGGGGCATCGGCGCGTACAGCGACGGCAGGTACACCTCGCCCTCCGGTCCGCCATCGACGTCCATGTGGAAGCGACGCCACAGGAGGTCGCACGGGCGCTCGATCGGGCGCGGCTCCAGCGACCGCACGTCCTCCATCGGGACCCAGTAGTACTTCCCTGTGCTCGTGAAGACCTCGAAGACGCCGGCGACGAGGTCGTCGCAGTCGCGGAGCTCGCTGAAGCTGCCTTCCTCGGACGCGCACGCGACCTCGCCCCGCATCTCCTCGGCCTGACCGAGCAGGTCGACCGCCTCGGCGGTGTCGCCCTCCCGCAGCGCGATGCTGGCGCGGAGCTGGAGCTGGACGCGCTCGTTCGGCGTGTCGAGGAACTCCGGGCTGCGGCCCTCCAGGTGGAACTGCTGGCGCCACTCGTCGGCGCGGACGAGCTGGCGGATGAGCGCGACGAACGTGACCGAGCCCGGCGAGAGCGTCGACACCGCCTCCAGGTGCTTGTCCGCGCGCTCGTGCGCGCCGCGGAAGATCAGGAAGTCGGCGAGCAGGCCGCGGTGGTCCGGATCGGTCGGCTTGGCCTTGACGTCGGCGGTGGCCTGGTCGATCGCGTCCTGGAGTCGTCCCTCGTTGAAGTGCTGGAGCGCGTTCATGGTCACAGTTCGTAGCCGGTGTAGATGTCCGTGCTCAGGCTGATCGCGGTCGCGAGCGAGTCGAGCTGGTAGTGGGGCTGGAGGTGGACGCGCGCGGAGTAGACGCCGGGGTTGCCGGGCTTCTCGCGCACCTCGACGCGCGCGTCGCGCAGCGGATAGCGCGCCTGGGCCTCCGACGTCGCGCCCGCGTTCGCGGTGGCGTACTGGAGGAGCCAGTTGGACAGCGTCGCCTGGATCTCGCCGGCCGACGTGTACGAGCCGACCTTCTCGCGCGCCATGATCTTCACGTAGTGCGCGAAGCGCGAGACGCAGAACATGTACTGCAGCATCGACGAGAGCTTCGCGCTCGCCTCGCCGAGGCCCTTCTTGTCCGTCGGAGGCGCGACGCTGCGCCAGTCCTGGATCGACTGGTTGCCGTAGAACGCCGCGTACGGCGTGCCGTGGCAGCGAACGAGCGGGATGAATCCGAGCTCGCCGAGCTCGTTCTCCTGTGCGTCGGTGACCTGTACCTCCAGCGAACCGCGCGAGACCACGCCCGTGCGCTCCGGCGCGTGCCATTCGTGCGGGAGTTCGGTGACGAGCCCGCGGTCCTCGGTGTCGCGCTGCACGCCGCGGATGGCGGCCATCCACCCGGACTCGACGAAGGCGCGGATCAGCACCTCGCCGAACGCGTACACCGCGCTGCCCCAGAGGCGGTCGGCGCCGTCGACGCTCGACGTGTCCTCGACGTAGCGGAACCCGTCGACGCGCGTCGGGTCGTCGCGCCACGGGCGGCGCATCAGGGTGCGCGGGAGGGTGAGCGCGACGAAGCGCGCATCGTCCATCTCGCGCAGCGAGCGCCACTCGACGTACTCGTCGCCCGCGAACGTCCTGCGCAGGTCGATCGGGCGCTCCAGCTCGCTGAAGCGCTCCAGGTCGAGCAGCGACGGGTCGGCGGACGCCACGAACGGACAGAACGCCGCCGCGGCGACCTGGGCCATCCCGCGCAGCGTGCCGAGGTCGTCGCGGTGCTCCTTGCTGCGTCGGTGCGTGACGAAGTAGTCGCCGAGGAGGACGCCGTAGGGCGTGCCGCCCGGCGTGTCGAGCTCGCCGGAGTACACGAGCTCGAAGATCTTGCTCATGTCGAAGTCCGGCGCGCGCTCGATGTCGCGCGTGAGCTCCTTGAGGCTCATGTCGAGCACGCGCAGGATGACCATCTCGTCCTCGTTCCCGACCTGCTCGTCCCGCAGCCGGTGGAGCGCGTGGAGGCCGCGCCACGATGCCTCCAGGCGCTGGAACGCGGGGTCGTGCAGGACGGCGTCGAGCTGCCGCGACACCATCCGGTCGATCGCCTCGATCTCCAGCGTCAGGCGGATCGCGATCGCTTCGCGCGACGGGGCGGCCTCGCCGCGCCGCAGACCCAGCCACCCGGCGAGCGCGAGGACCCAGTC
>JBCDGE010000049.1:0-53356 GCA_038757895.1 Planctomycetota bacterium
CGACGAGCGCCTCGTCGACGAGGTGGTCGACTCCGTGCTCGACCTCGCGAGCGTTAGTCTCTCGGGGTGACGAAGCGCTGGGACGAGATGCGGGCCGACGAGCTCGCGAGCGTCGACGCAGAGACGTGGGTCGCCGTCCTGCCGGTCGCGGCGACCGAGCAGCACGGCCCGCACCTTCCGACGGGGACCGACGCGATGATCCTCGACGGCGTGCTGGAGAGGCTGCCCCCGAACGACCGCGTCGTCGTTCTGCCGACCTGGAGGATCGGCGACAGCCTGGAGCACGTCGACCTCGACGGCACGCTGGAGCTGGAGCCCGAGACGCTGCTCGCCGCCTGGACGTCGGTCGGCGCCGCGGTGCGGCGCGCCGGGATCCGGAAGCTCGCGATCGTGAACTCGCACGGGGGCCAGGGCCAGCTCGTCGACCTCGTCGCCCAGCGGCTCCGCGCGCACCACGGGATGCTCGTCGCGCGCGTGAACACGTTCCTGCTCGGTGCGCCCGACGGGCTGTTTCCGGCGGACGAGCTCCGCTTCGGGTTCCACGGAGGCGAGGTCGAGACCTCGATGATGCTCGCGCTGCGCCCCGACCTCGTGCGGATGGAGGAGGCGCGCAACTTCCCGACGCTCGCGCGCGACCTCGCGGCCGAGAACGAGGTGCTCGGCGCCGAGGAACCCGCCGGCTTCGCCTGGCAGGCGCAGGACCTCGGCGCGACGGGCGCGACGGGGAACGCGGCGTCGGCGGACGCCGAGCGCGGCGCGGCGCTCCTCGATCATCTCGCGGGCCGCGTCTCGACGCTGCTCGACGAGGTGGCCGCGTTCCCGCTCGATCGACTCGTCGAGCGAGGCGGGCAGTGAGCTCCGACGCGGACGCGCTACGCGTGGTCCATCGCGCGCTGGAGGGCGACGCGCCGCTCGTGCTCGGGCAGATGGGCCAGAGCCTCGACGGCTGCATCGCGACGCGGACGGGCGCGTCGCACTACGTGACGGGGCCGGAGAGCCTCGTGCATTTGCACCGGCTGCGGGCGCTCGTGGACGCGGTGGTCGTCGGCTGGCGCACGGTCGAGGCGGACGATCCACGGCTGACCGTGCGCCGGGTCGAGGGCGCCGATCCCGTGCGCGTCGTCGTGGATCCGGCGCGTCGCACGGGCGCGGATCGGAACGTCTACGCGGGGGAGGGAGGCGCGCTGCGTCTCGTCGACGGGGCGTCCGCGCGAGGCGGGCTCGCCTCGCGCGGCGTCCTCGACGTCGCCGTGCCGACGCGCGACGGGCGCGTCGAACCGGAGGCCGTTCTCGCCGCGCTCCGCGAGCGCGGGCTCCACCGCGTTCTCGTGGAGGGCGGAGGCCGGCTCGTGTCGTCGTTCCTCCGCGCCGGCGCGCTCGACCGGCTGCACGTCGTCGTCGCGCCGCTGCTCGTCGGGGAGGGGCGGCCGGGCGTGATCCCGGCTCCGGTGGACGATCTTCGCGACGCGCTCCGACCGGAGGCCCGCACCGTACGCCTCGGGAGCGACGTGCTGTTCGACCTCGACCTGCGGACGCCTCACGCCTCGCGCCAGGCCAGCACGTCGGAATGACCGACGACGAGACGGCTCGTGCCGTCCTCGATCCGCGCGCGGCGGCGTTCGCGCCACGATTGGGCCCCGTCGTCCTTCGCTGCGATGGTGTCCGTCACGTCGTCGAGGTAGCGGCGCTGCAGCCCCGCGTCGTCGGCCCCGAGCTGCCAGGCGCTGTCCACGCGCTCGCAGGCGTACCCGCGTCGGGAGAGGGCCGCCGTCAGCGCGTCCGTCGCCGCCCCCGCGAGCGCGACCCCGAGACCCTTGTCGCGCCGCATGTCCGCGTGGAAGAGCTCGCTCGCGCGGGCGTCGAAGGAGTCGCCGGGCGTCCACTCGACGCGGCCGTCGATCGTCAGCGCCGCGAGGATGGCGGGGACGTGCGCGTCGGCGACGGCGTCCGCGAAACGCTCGATCCAAGCCGCCGACGCGAGGTCGAAGAGCGCCGACGCCGTGACGAGATCGGCAGCGTCGAGCGGGGCCTCGCCGAGCCCGGCTGCGAGGTCGGTCAGGCGCGTCTCGACGTCCGCGATCGAGTCGATCCCTGTCGCGCGCGCTGCGGCTCGTTCGAGCAGACCCGCGTCCCCGTCGACGAGGCACCAGCTCTGCGGCGTGTGCAGGCGCGCGGCGATCCGTGGCGCGAGGTGCGCCGCGTTGTTGCCGCTGCCGGCGCCGAGGTCGACGATGCGCAGCGCCGAGTCGCGTGGCGCGATGGAGGTCACGAGGCGCTCCGTCGCGGCGGCGCGCGCATTCTCGTCGGCGCGCTCGCGCAGGGCGAGCCAGTCGGGATCGAAGCCGCTCACGACGCGAGACCCTCCAGTGCCCGGGCGAAGTCCCGCCCCGTCGCGTCCCAGCCGCGCTGCGCGGCGCGCGCTTCCGCGGCGCCGGCCCGCAGGCGCGCGTACGTCGCATCGCTCGACATCACTTCGCCCGACATCACCCCACGGAGCGCGGCGGCGAGCGCGTCGACGTCGCCCGGTTCGACGAGCAGCCCGGCGCCCCCCGGCACCGTGTGCGCGAGCGCACCGCCGCGCGACGCGACGACCGGCAGCCCGCGCGCCAGCGCCTCCGCCGCCGCCATGCCGTAGCCCTCGTAGCGCGCGGGGTGCAGGAAGAGGTGCGCGCGTCCCAGGTGCTCCTCGACCGCGGTCGTGTCGAGGCGTCCGGTGAACGTCACGCGATCCTGGAGCTCGAGCTCGCGCGCGAGCGCCATGACCTCCTCTGCAGTCCGGGGATCCTGGTCGAGGCGACCGATCGAGGTCCACGTCCAGTCGAGGTCGCGGACGCGGTCGAGCGCGCGGAGCGCGTCGGCGTGCGCCTTGCGCGGTGTCACGGCGCCGAGCGATACGAGCGACCACGTTGCGCCTGCGCTGCGCTCCGGCACGAGCGGCGCCTCGTCCACGCCGGGCTCGGCGACGAACACGTGCCCGTCGGCCTGCGCGACGAGCCCCAGGTCGACCAGGCGCGCGCGTGTGAACGCGCTCGTCACGACGACGCGGTGCGCGTGGTGGAGCGCGTCGCGCTCCGAGGCGAGGAGCCTCGTTCGCGTGGCGTCGGGGATCCCCGTCTCGTCGCCGAGCGGGTGGTGAACGAGCGCGACGAGCGCGAGTCGCGTCGCCGCCGCGGCCGCGACTTCGGGCAGCGCGCCGAGCGCGAGGCCGTCGACCGCGGCGACCGCGCCGTCGGGGATGCGCGCGAACGCTTCCGCTGCGGCTACGCGGGCGGCAGGGTCGGGCTCGGGGTAACCGCCCGCCAGTTCGACGACCTCGACCTGCGTACCGAGGCCCTGGAGCGCACCGACCAGCCTGCGGTCGTAGATCGTCCCGCCGGTCGTCGCGTCGAGCGATCCCGGCAGGACGAGCCACACCCTGGCCGGCGGCGCCGAGTCGGTCACGCCCCGACCGGGCCTTCGAACGCCGCGGACGCAACGTCGGATTCCAGGAGCGTCACGCGCATCCTCTCGACGCCGCTCGCCTGGGGCCCGAGGTCGCCGGCGCCGAGCCGCGCCGCCATACGGTCGAACACGACGCGCGCCATGAACTCGGTCGTGGTGTTCTTGCCGCGGAACTCCTCGATGTCGTCGAGGTTCTTGAACGCGAACTCGCCGAGGACGTCCTCGAGCACCTCGGACGCGAGGCCGATGTCGACGACGAGCTGCTCGTCGTCGAGCTCGCTCCGGTCGAAGCGCACGTCGGCGACGTAGGTCGCACCGTGCAGCGCCTGGGCGGGCCCGAAGGTCTCGCCCTCGAAGCTGTGCGCGATCATGAATCGGCTGCGGACGGTGACGGAGTACATGTGCCGTGTCAGTGGGGATGCGGACCCGGGTAGCGGAACACCGTGCAGACGGTGTTCGGGTCGTCGATCGCGCGCGGGAGCGCGGTCTCGATCTCGTCGAAGGGATGCTCGCCGGTCACGAGCGCGTCGAACGCGTCGTCGCGCAGGAGCTCCAGCGCGAGGGCCATTCGGCGCGCGTACGTCCACCGACGCGCGCGATGGGGAGGGATCGTGCCGACCTGGGAGGACACGATGCGGAGGCGCCGCGCGTGGAAGGGGCCGCCGAGGGGGAGCTGGACCGGCTGGTCGCCGTGCCAGGACGCCTCGACGACGGTCGCCTCGTCGCCGGCCAGCGTGAGGGCGAGCGCGAGGCCCGCGGACGTGCCGCTCGCGTGGAGGACGAGGTCGGCCTCGCCCGCGGGCAGCGCCACCTCGCCGCTCCGCTCCACCTGCTCGAACTCCACGCCGAGGGCATCGGCGATCCGCGCGCGGTCCGCGTTGGTGTCGATCAGCGTCACGCGCGCACCCGCCACCGAGGACGCGAGGCGAGCCGCGATGCAGCCGACCGCCCCGGCGCCGACGACCGCGACCCGATCGCCGACGAGCGGCCGGGCGTCCCACAGGACGTTGACGGCCGTCTCGACGTTCGCGGCGCAGGCGGCGCGGCGCGGGGGGACGCCTCGGGGCACGGGGACGACGGCACCCGCGGGCACGACGTACCGGTCCTGGTGGGGGTGGAGGCAGTGGACGACGGAGTCGACCAGGCCGTCCGGACCCTCCTCGACGACCCCGACCGACATGTAGCCGTACTTCACGGGGTGCGGAAAGTCGCCGATCTGGAAGGGTGCGCGCATCCGCTCGCGCTCACCCTGCGGAATCCTCCCGTGATGCACGAGGGACTCGGTCCCCCGGCTGAGACAGGAGTAGAGCGTTCGGATGAGCACGGTTCCCTCGACGACCTCGCCCAGCGCCTCGCGCCGGACCTCGCCGCGCCCGTCGGCGACCGTCCAGTACGCGCGCGCGCTACGCTCGGGATCGTCGATGGGATCGCTGCCGTCAGTCATCGGAATCGCGCGTGTGCCCCGGTTGGCGGGGCGCGCCGCCGTGCAGAGGATGGCGCTCCTCGCATGAGTGTCAACGTCGTCCGACGGGTCGCCGGATGGGGGACCGATCTGCCCGGCGGGGCGCTTCGGGCGACCTCGATCGCGTGGGCGGCGACGGCGGTCGCCGGCGCCGCGCTGGGGTTGGCCGGCGTCGTCCCGCTCACCGTGGCCGCCCTCGCCTGGATCGCGCAGGCCTTGTTCCTCTGGTTCGTGCTCGCGCGCGCGCACGACGTCGTGATCGCGCCTTCCCGATTCGGTCGGGCGAGCCTCGTGACGCTCCTGCGCTCCAGCATCGTCGCTCTCTTCGCTATGCTCGCGTTCGATCCGCCGATGGATGCCCGGCTCCAGTGGGCACTGGTCGTGTTCGCGATCGTCGCGCTCGTCCTCGACGGTGTGGACGGCGCGCTCGCGCGGCGCGACGGCGAGACGAGTGCCCACGGCGCCTGGATGGACCAGGAGATCGACGCGCTCTTCGTCCTCGTACTGGCCGCTCTCGTCTGGAGGAGCGGCGATGTCGGGCCCTGGATCCTCGCCGCGGGTGCGTGGCGCTACGCGTTCGTTGCGCTCACCCTTGCGCTCCCCCGGATGCGCCGCGAGCTGCCCTTCTCCCAGCGCCGTCGCGTCGTCTGCGTCGTGCAGCTCGCCGCCCTCGTAGGCTGTCTGTCCCCGATCATCGAACCGCCGTTCGCGGCGCCCGTCGCCGCGCTCTCGCTCGCGATCCTCTCCGCGTCCTTCACGGTCGACATCCTGAGGCTCTCTGCAGAGCCCGAGACCCCCGTCCACGCCTCCCAGCCCACATGAGCGTCCAGCACACTGACCCGCACGTACGCCTCCGTCCGCTCGCGGACGCTGCGTCCCGCGTTCCGTCCCGACCGTCGCGGGAGGAAGCGCTGCAGGCCGTCCGGACGCTGCTCCTTCACATCGGCGAGAACCCCGATCGTGAGGGGCTCGTCGACACGCCCGCGCGCTTCCTCAAGGCCTGGGGGGACCTCTTCTCGGGCTACGACGCCGACCCCGGCGAATCCCTGGGGCGGACGTTCGAGGAGGTCGAGGGCTACGACGACATCGTCCTCCTCCAGGGCGTCGAGTTCTTCAGCCACTGCGAGCACCACGTCATTCCGATCCGCGGCACGGCGGACATCGCCTACCTGCCCGATCGGCGGGTGGTGGGGATCTCGAAGCTCGCGCGCGTCGTCGACGCGTTCGCGCGTCGGCTCCAGACCCAGGAGGCCCTGACGGCCCAGATCGCCGACACGATCGACGGGGTCCTGCGGCCGCGGGGTGTCGCCGTGACCGTGCGCGCGCGCCACATGTGCATGGAGATGCGCGGCGTCCGCCAGGGCGGCGCCTCGACCGTCACCACGGCCCTCCGGGGCGCCTTCCGGACGGACGAAGCCCTCCAGGGTCGCCTGGACCGCATGCTGCGCGACTGAGGACGCGCCTGGCGGGGTTGACAATCCCGATTCCGGGGCGATCCTCTCTCCCCCCAACCACCCGTCGGGCCACGGCCGGCGCGCTGGACCGCATCCGCCTGCCGCTCGCCCCGACCTCTCACGAACGCGGATCCACCCCGCCGACACCATGGCCTTCGAAGTCCCCGCACTTACCTTCGCGCACGACGCCCTCGAGCCGTACATCAACAAGCGGACGATGGAGCTCCACCACGGGCTGCACCACGCCGCGTACGTGGCGAAGTTCAACGACGCCGTCGCCGGGACCGACCTCGAGAACCGCTCCGCCGAGGACATCATCCGTAGCCTCGACTCGGTGCCCGAGAACATCCGCACGGCCGTGCGCAACAACGGCGGTGGCCACGTGAACCACTCGATCTTCTGGTCGATCATGGGCCCGAACAAGGGCGGCGAGCCGACCGGCGAGCTGGGCGAGGCGATCAACGGCACCTTCGGCTCGTTCGACAACTTCAAGGAGAAGTTCAACGGCGCCGGCGCCACGCAGTTCGGCTCCGGCTGGGTGTGGCTCGTCCTGACGCCCGAGGGCAAGCTCGACGTCGTCGCGACGCCGAACCAGGACACGCCGATGAGCGACGGCCACCAGGTGATCATGGGCAACGACGTGTGGGAGCACGCGTACTACCTCACCTACGAGAACCGCCGCCCCGAGTACCTCAAGGCGTGGTGGAACACCGTCGACTTCGACGCCGTGGCCCAGCGCTTAGCGTCGGCGAAGGCGGCCGTCTGACGCCGGACGCCGCTATCGGCGCTCCGACCGGGCGCGCTGCGTGAGGAACGTCCGCAGCGCGCCGTTCACAGCCTCCGGCGCCTCCATCGGCGTCATGTGCCCGACGCCGGGCACGAGCACCAGCTCGGACCGCGGCAGGGCCGTGGCCATCGCGCGCGAGAGGTCGGGCGGCGTGATCGCGTCGAGCTCTCCGCACACGACGAGCGACGGAACGTCGATCGACGCGAGGACGCCCGTCCGGTCCGCGCGATCGCGCATCCCGCGCAGGGCCGCAGCGATCGTTTCGTAGGGCGTGCTCTCGATCATTGCCGCGACGTCGCGGCGGACCTCATCGGTCGCGTCCGGGCCGAGCAGGGCGGGGAGCATGCCGCGCGCGAACTCCTCGCGTCCGGTCTCCTGGAGCCGCGCGACGGCCTCGTCCCGCTTGTCCCTGCCCGCGGCGTCGTCCGCCTCGGCGCGCGTGTCGACGAGCGTCAGCGAACGGATCCGATCGCGGTGAAGCTCCCACATCGCGAGCGCGACGTAGCCGCCCATCGAGAGCGCCACGACGTCGGCGCGCTCGGCGCCTTCGGCGTCGAGGACGCGCGCAAGGTCGTCCGCGTGACGCTCCATCGAGAGCTTCTCGCTGCCGTCGTGGGGCGACGCGCCGAAGCCCGAGAGGTCCGGCGCGAGGCACATCGCGACGTCCGCGAGGTGCTCGGTCTGTGCGGACCACATCGTGTGGTCGAGCGGGAAGCCGTGGACGAAGAGCGCCGCCGGGCCGCGGCCGGAGCGCGAGACGTGGATCGGGGCCATCGCCCCACTGTGGCGCCGGCTGCGCGAACCCGCGAGCCCCCTCTGGACCGGATCACATCGCGCGTCCTGGGGGATTCAGGCCGAGGCCGCCCGGATCGTCTCCGGGCGGAAAAGAAGGGTCGACGCGTGGTCGAGGATCCGGCGCACGGCCGGCAGCTCGTTCCGACGCTCGGGCGTGATCGCCCACACCCGGTCGCGGACGGCGTCCAGGGTGCCGATCGCCTCGACCGAGTAAACAGTCTCGACATCGGCGGCGACCGCAGCGGGGGCGGGGAAGACCCCGTGCCCGGCGCGGCCGAACATCTTCATCAGAGCGCTGTCGCCGAACTCCGACACGACCTCGGGTCGAACCCCAGAGTCCTCGAACCACGCCTCCAGCGACCGCCGCACCGCGCTGTCCCGAGGCGGCATCAGGAAAGGGGCTCCCGCGAGGGACTCGGGGAAGCCTCCGCGGAGCCGCTCGGCGATCTCGGACTCCGCGAAGAGAGCGATCTTCGACTCGCCGAGGAGCACGGTGCGCGCGCGCACGTCGAAGCTCGGCGGGAGCGGGTGGTCGCACAGGACGAGATCGAGCTCGTGCACCGCGAGCTCGGCGAAGAGCTTGTTGGGATGCTCCTCGCGGCAGTGGAGTGCGACGCGATCGTCCTCGTCGAACGCCGCCTGCAGCAGCTCGAACGACACGATCTTCGCGAGCACGTCGGCCACGCCGACGCGTAGCGTCGTCGGTCGTCCGTTCGTTCCGCCGCGCAGCGTCTCCGCCAGTTCGCGTCCGACGCGGAACATGTCCTCGGCGTAGCTGTGGACGAGCTTGCCCGTCTCCGTCAGCTCGAGGTACTTGCCGCGTCGTTCGAAGAGCGGCGTCCCGATCGAGGTCTCGAGCGTCTTGATCTGTGCGCTGATCGACGGGCGTCCAACGTCGAGACGCCGACTCGCCGCAGCGATCGATCCCTCCCGCACGACGGTCCAGAAGTAGTACAGGTGGTGCAGATTCAACCAGTCCATGGCGTGCTGGAGCGTGCGAGCGCTCCCTCGGGGTCTTCGTCGAAAGGAGCGACGGTCAGCGTCGCGAAGTCCCGTCTTATCGACGGGGTTGTGTGGGGCGAAACTGCAGTGCGCTCGAGGGATGTCCTTGGCGCGCGCAACGCAAAGCGCAGGAGGCGCTCTGTCATGGAACTCGAAGTCGACATCAAGGGACTCGCGCTCGATCCCGAGCTTCGCGCCGTCGTGGAACGGCGCGTACGAGGCGCGCTCGCACGCTTCGGAGACAGGGTGCACCACGCCGACGTGTTCTTCATGGAGCTGGGCGGACGCCGCAGTGACGCCGACGTGCGTTGCCGCATCGTCACCGACGTGCGTCCGATCGGACGCGTCGTCGTGCAAGACACCCATGACACCGCGTTCCAGTCGATCGCTGGCGCGGCCGAGAAGGTGACTCGCGTCGTGTCGCGACGCCTCGGGCGGCTTCGCTCGAGGAAACTCGCGACGGCGTGAGACGCGGGGCTCCCCGCGGTCGGAGGGATCGCGGGGAGGCGGACGCTGGTCGGCTGCACAGGGCGCCGGCGTCCACGGAGCGGCGGGAGCGGGTGTGCAGGCACCGAGCGACCGCCGCTCCATTTCGTTCGTACCTTCCGCCTGTGGACGTTCCCAGCGGAACGCGAGCGCGCCGAGATGTCGACGCACACGCCCGCGGAGCGGCCGGTCGTCCGACGCGCCCCGCGGGCCTTGCACCCCGCGCGTGCGGGGGAAGCGATGTCGACGCTTCGGGTCAAACGAGGACCCGGCTCCGTTCCTGGACCGGATCCGAGGCCGTGTCGGATTCGATCTCGAGCCGCACCGTCGAGCGCACACGGATCCGCCGTCCCGACTCGACCGCCTCGGCCACGATCTGCTCGATGTGCTCGCGCGTCACGTTCAGGTCCGCGATGTGCGCGAGAGAATCCCTGTCCGGCTGGTCGGTGCGCACCATCGCGCTCAGCGAGCGCAGCTTGAACGCATTGACTTCCCGGTCGATCAGCGAGAGGAGCATGTCTCTCGCGTCGTTCGCCTGGAACTCCCCGTCCATCAGCGTATGGCTGCTGTTCGTCGTCGGAGCGTTCGGGAGGCGCAGGCGACCCTCGCGCGCTTCGGAGTTCATCGTCGTAGTGGTGGCCTTGTTCATGGAAGTGTGGTTCGAAGCGTCACCGACGACGCGGAGTCCGACGGCGAACAGGACGATTGCGATCGCGAGGAAGAGGTGTCTGTGGAGCTCGCCGGACGCTCCGAAGGACGAAGTGAGGGCGAGGAAGGAGGCGGCTGCGACGACTCCGACTGCGACCTCTCGGACCATGGCGCGTGTGTCTCGCGCAGGTCCGTGGTGCTGTCGCAGCGGGAGTTCTCGCGCGATTCCTCGTTCGAGAACGGCGCTCCCGGTGAATCCGACATGGTTCGAGATGGTGTTCGTCATGGTTCCGCTCCGGGCTCCGCCCGCTCGATCACTCGCCCTGGCCGAGCGAGTAGCCCCGCTCTCCGTCGAAGGTGTAGAGGTGCTCGGTCTTGATCACGTCCAGCCCGTGCTGGTCGAGGCTCCCGAGGAGCAGCAGCACGGCGTCGAACGTCGGCGTGTCGCCTTCGGTGGGAACGAAGCGGCAGCGCCAGTGGTCGGTGCAGAAGGTCTCGGGGAGCCCGTCGGGGAAGACCTTCACCCCGCGGTTCGTGATCATCTTCAGCTTCAGCCCGCCGGTCTCGGCCGCGAGTAGCGCCTGGCCGAGCTCGTTCGGGTTCCTCTCGGGCGCGTCCCAGTCCAGGAAGACGTCGATGCCGGCGAGCTCCTTCTTCTGTTTCGCCTGCGGCCTCGCCTCGACGTGGATCCCGCCGCTGCGGTAGTCGACCGGCGTCAGCTTGCTCGGCTCCTCGCCGAGGCGCTCGATGATCGCGTCGGTGAAGGCGCGCGTGCCGACGCGCTGGCTGCTGACGCCCTCGCGGTAGATGTCGGTCGTGTGGATGCCGCTTTCCAGCGTCGCGAGCCAGGCGTTCTTCACCTTGCGGGCCACCGGGGCTGCGCCGATGTGGACGAGCATCTGGACCGCCGCGAGCAGCAGGCCGGACGGGTTCGCCAGGTCTTTCCCGGCGATGTCCGGCGCGGACCCGTGGACCGCCTCGAACATCGCGACCCGCTCGCCGATGTTCGCCGAGCCGGCGAGACCGACCGAGCCGGCCACCTCCGACGCGATGTCCGACAGGATGTCGCCGTAGAGGTTCGGCGTGACCACGACGTCGAAGTCCTCGGGGCGGGCGGCGATCCGCGCGGCGCCGATGTCGATGATCGCGTGATCGGACTCGATCTCGGGGTACTCGGCCGCGATCTCGTCGAAGACCCGATGGAACAGGCCATCGGTGATCTTCATGATGTTGTCCTTGGTCATGCACGTGACCTTCGTCCGCCCGTAGGCGCGGGCGTACTCGAACGCGTAGCGCACGATCCGCTCGGTGCCCGGCCGCGTGATGAGCTTGAGGACCTGCGTGACCTCCTGGGTCTGGCGGTGCTCGATCCCGGCGTAGAGGTCCTCCTCGTTCTCGCGGACGATCACGAGGTTCATCCCCGGGTGGGGGCAGGTCACGTACGGCGAGTAGGACTTCACCGGCCGCACGTTGGCGAACAGATTCAGCGACTTGCGGATCGTGACGTTGAGGCTCTTGAAGCCCTTCCCCTGGGGGGTGGTGATGGGGGCCTTGAGGAGCACGCCGTTGCGACGAATCGTCGACCAGCTCTCCGGAGCGATGCCCGCGCTGTGCCCGTCCCGGTACACGCGCTCGCCCAGCTCGATCTCGTCGAGCGCGATCGGGGCGCCCGCCGCGTCGAGCACGCGCAGCGTTGCGTCCATGATCTCCGGTCCGATCCCGTCGCCCCTCGCGACGGTGATGCGCGTGATCGTCGCGGTCGACGGTTCGCGCTGGGTCGAAGTGGACAAGTGGGTCGTTTGGTCGATGGATGTCATGTGTGGATTGCCTCCTCGGCTGCCAACCGCTGAGAAGATGCGCGCAGCAATCCGATGCATCCAATTCAAAGAAATCGTTTATTCGTTCGTTCTGATAGAACGGACGAATGGCCGATCTGAACTTCCACCACCTCCGCTACTTCTGGGCCGTCGCTCACGAGGGCAACCTGACGCGCGCGGCAGAGACGCTCCACGTCTCGCAGTCGGCGGTCTCCGTGCAGATCAAGAAGCTCGAGCGGCAGATCGGCCACGAGCTCTTCGAACGACGCGGGCGGCAGCTCGTCCTGACCGAGGTCGGACGGATCACGCTCGACTACGCGGACACGGTGTTCGACCTCGGCGACGAGCTGCTCGACACGCTCGGTGCGCGCAGCGAATCCACGCGACGCGTCCTGCGCGTCGGCTCGAACGCCACGCTCTCGCGGAACTTCCAGATCGGGTTCCTCCAGCCGCTGCTCGGTCGCGACGACGTCGAGCTCGTCCTCCGGTCCGGCCAGCTCGGCGAGCTCCTGAGCGGCCTCGAGTCGTACCGGTTCGACGTGGTGCTGGCGAACGTCACGCCCGTGCGCGAGTCGGGGACGAGCTGGATCCCGCACCTCATCGCCGAGCAGCCGGTCAGCCTCGTCGGGTCACCGGATCGCCTGAAGCGCGGCCGGCGCCTCAAGGACATCCTCGCGAACGAGCCGCTCCTGCTCCCTACGCCGGACAGCAGCGTGCGCACCGGCTTCGACACCCTCGTCGACCGGCTGGGCGTCGACCCGCACATCGCGGGTGAGATCGACGACATGGCGATGCTGCGGCTCCTGGCGCGCGAGTCGACGGGGCTCGCCGTCGTGCCCCCGATCGTCGTGCGTGACGAGCTCGAGAGCGGGATCCTCGTCGAGATCCGCAGGCTCCCGGATCTCCGCGAGACCTTCTACGCAATCACGCCGTCGCGCAGGTTCCCGAACCCGCTCCTGCGGGAGCTGATCCCGGAGATCGAGATCGACGCCTGACCGCGGCCGCCACGGGCCTTAGTGTCTCCGCGATGGCAGGACGTCGAGCGAACAGCGGTCGTCGCCGCGGAGGCGGCCGGCCCGATCGGCCTGCGCTGCGGCTCCAGACGACGACGCTCTGGTACTACCCGAGCCAGCAGTACTCCGACGTCCCGATGGGCACGCCCGGGTACGAGGGACGCACGCCCGCGTGGGTCGTGTGGAACCTCCTGGAGCGGTACACCCGCGAGGAGGACCTGGTCGTCGACCCGTTCTGCGGCGGCGGCACGACCCTCGACGTCGCGCGCGACCTCGGCCGCCGCGGGCTCGGCTACGACCTGCGGCCCGTGCGGGACGACGTGTTCCGCGCCGACGCGCGCGAGCTGCCGCTGGAGGACGGCAAGGCGGACTTCGTCTTCATGGATCCGCCCTACTCGACGCACGTCGAGTACTCGGACGATCCGAACTGCATCGGCAAGCTCTCCGCGTTCGACGAGGCCTACTTCGAGGCGATGGACGCCGCGTTCGCCGAGGCCGACCGCGTACTGCGCGATCGCCGCTACATCGCGGTGTATGTCAGCGACTCGTTCGAGAAGAAGCGCGGCTTCGTCCCGATCGGCGCACGTCTGTCGGCGCTCCTCGCGGCCCGCTTCCGGCCGATCGACCACGTCGCGGTGGTGCGCGGCAATCGCAAGCTGGAGAAGCCCGCGTTCCACCGCGCCGCGGCGGAGGGCAACTTCTTCCTGCGCGGCTTCCAGCACCTGCTCGTCTTCAAGAAGGAGCAGGGGTGACCTTCCCGCTGGAGGTTCTGCACGCAGGAGCCGCCGAGGCCGCGCCGCGGCTCCTCGGCGCGGTCCTGGAAACGCGGGTCGACGGCGAGGTCACGCGCGGCCGGATCGTCGAGACCGAGGCGTACCTCGCGGAGGGCGACGGCGCCTCGCATTCCGCGCCCGGGCCGACCGAGCGCAACCGCGCGATGTTCGGCCCGGCGGGCCGCGCGTACGTCTACCTCATCTATGGGATGCACCTGTGCTTCAACGTCGTGACGGGGGAGGAGGGACGCGGCGAGGCCGTCCTCGTCCGTGCGATCGAGCCGCTCGACGGCCTCGACGTGATGCGCAGGCGGCGGGGCGAACGCCCGAGCGACCGCGACCTCGCGCGCGGCCCCGGCCGGCTGACGCAGGCGCTCGCGATCGGGCGGGAGCACGACCGTGCGCCGCTCCTCGGACGGCGCGCGACGGTGCGCCTCCTCGAGCGTTCGGGCGGCGACGCGCTGGAGTCGATCGTCGTCGGGCCTCGGGTCGGGATCACGAAGGACGCGGACCTCCCGCTGCGCTTCCGCATCGACGGGTCGCGCTGGACGTCTTGACGCGGCCTCGCCGAGGTCAGGGCCGCCGGCCCTCGACGACGCTCCAGTAGCCCGCCGTCCGCGTCCGCTCGACGTCGACGAACCCGGTCCGCTCCAGGAGCTCGGCGAGCTCGCGCGCGCCGTACTGCTGGCCCTCGGTCCAGACGAGCATGTCGAGGTGCACGAGGACGTTGGCGATCGGCGTCCGGCCGTCGTCCTCGACGAGCTTCTCGTGCACGAGGAGTCGCCCGCCGCTCGTCAGCGCCTCGAAGGCCTTGCGCACGAGCGCCTCGCCTTTTTCGAAGCCCCAGTCGTGCAGGATCTGCGACAGCAGCACGGCGTCGAAGCCCTCCGGGTACGGCTGACCGAACATGTCGCCGGGCTGCGCCGAGATCCGCTCCGACAGCCCCGCGTCGGCGACGTACTCCTCGGCGAGCGGGCACACCGAAGGGATGTCCCACACCACGCACTCGAGACCCGGATTCTCGCGCGCGAGCGCGATCGAGATCGCGGCGCTCCCGCCGCCGACGTCGAGCAGTCGCTCGACGCCACCGAGGTCGACGCGCTCCGCGAAGCCCGCCGCCGGCCGCTCGCTGACGCTGTGCATCGCCGCGGTGAACGCGCGCGCCTTCGCGGGGTCTTCCTCGTGCGCCTCCCAGGGGTCGGCGTCGCCGTACGCCGTCGCGTCGTCCTTCTCCAGCGCGTCGAGCAGCGCCCGGGGGGAGAGGTAGTGGTCGACCTCCATGTCGACGAGCCCCCAGAGCGAGCCGGGCGTGCCGCGCGTCAGGTACGCGCGCGCGTCGTCCGAGGGCACGAAGCCGTTCGACCGCGCCTCCACGAGGCCCATCGCCATCAGCGCGGCGAGCATCGAGCGCGTGCCGCGCTCGCTCCAGCCCATCGCGCTCCGGACGTCGTCGAACGAGGGCGGCGTCTCGGCGGCGGCGAGCCTGTCGAACAGTCCGGCGCGTACGCCCGCGGCGATAGCGGCGCTCCGGCGCCCCGCGATGTACGCGTCGTAGACCCGCTTGTCGTCGAGCGGAAAGCGCGACGGGTCGGGGCGTTCGGGGTCGTCGCTCACGTGGCTAGAAGACGACGAGTTCGATGTGGAACACGAGCGTCGAGTTCGGCGGGATCCCGACGCGTCCCTTCTCGCCGTACGCGAGGTCTCCGGGGATCACGAAGAGCGCGGAGCCACCCTCGCGCAGGAGCTGGAGTCCTTCGGTCCAGCCGTCGATGACACGTCTCGGGCCGCTGAGCGCGAACTGGCTCGGCCCGCCGCGGCGGAACGAGCTGTCGAACTCGCTCCCGTCGGTCAACCAGCCGGTGTAGAACGCGCGCACCGTGTCCTTTGCGGTTGGGCGCCGCCCGTCGCCCTCGCGGAGGATCACGTACTGGAGACCGCTCTCGGTGGTCGTCAGCTCCTCGGCCGTCGGCATGCGGAAGTCGGGCTTGACGCCCGTCATCGTCCGCTCGCACTCCAGCATCCAGATCTCGTTCGACCCGTCCGGCAGGTTACGGATCGGATTCTGCGAGGGGCCGCCGATCCCGAGGTGGCTGGGGACGTTGACCTGGAGCCGCGCGCCCGGCTTCAGCAGCGGCATCACGTCCGAGAAGAACGCGAGCGGCCGCCGATCCTGCGTGAGCATCAGTCGCTCCTGGCCGCGCGAGGTGTGCGCGAAGGCGAGCCCGCCGCCGGGGTTGTAGCAGGCAAATCGAACGACCGCGAGCTCCGACTCGCTCGCCGGCTTGCCCTCGCCCGCCTCGAGCGCGCGCAGCATCGCCCCCGACCCGTAGGTCGTCTTGCCCTCCTCGGCGTCGTCCCACGGCGCGAACCGCGGAGCTCGATCGAGGATCGCGTGCAGCTCCAGCTCGAAGATGAGGTCCGCGTTCGGCGCGATGTCCGGCGCGCTGCCGGTCTCGCCGTACCCGATCGCCGACGGCACGTAGATCTTCCACTGGTCGCCGGGCGACATGAGCTGGAGCGCCTCGTTCCAGCCGTCGATCAGCCCGCCGACCGCGAACTCCGCCGGGACGACGTCGAGGCCGGGGCGACGCGGCCGCCGCGAGGAGTCGAAGACCGTCCCGTCGAGGTTCCAGCCCGTGTAGTCCACGCGGACCAGGTCACCGATCTTCGGGAACTCGGCGTCCCCGCCCTCCTTGAGCACGCAGAACTTCAGCCCCGAGGGCAGGATCTGCATCTTGCCGCAGTCGGGAATCGGCGGATCCTGGGCCGAGGCGTCCGCCTGGGTCGTCGAAGCGGGAACGGGGGCGAGCAGCGCCGCCGCGAGGACGGAGGTGATGGAGAGGAGCATCTCGTGTTGGCGGCGTCTCAGACGCCCATGACGTGGTAGCCCGCGTCGACGTACAGGGTGGTTCCGGTGATACCCCGCGAGTGGGGTCCGGCGAGGAACAGGCACGCGTCGCCGACCTCCTCCGCCGTCACGTTGCGACGCAGCGGAGCCTTCTCCGCGATTTGGTCGAGCATCGTGTTGAAGTCGCGCACGCCCGACGCCGACAGCGTCCGGATCGGACCCGCGCTGATCGCGTTGACGCGCACGCCGCGCGGCCCGACGTCGGCCGCCAGGTAGCGCACCGACGCCTCCAGCGCGGCCTTCGCGATCCCCATCACGTTGTAGTTGGGGACGACCCGGTCCGCGCCGATGTAGCTGAGCGTGATGATCGAGCCCTGGCGCTCCTCCATCAGCGGGAGTGCAGCGCGCGTCACGGCTGTCAGCGAGTACGCGGACACCTCGTGCGCAAGCATGTAGCCCTCCTTCGACGTGTCGAAGAAGTTCCCCTGGAGCTCCTCGCGCTTCGCGAAGGCGATCGCGTGGACGATCGTGTCGAGGTGCCCGAACTCGTCCCCGATGGTGCGGAAGGCCTCGCCGATCTCGTCCGGTTTCGTGACGTCGCAGGGTAGCGTGATCGAGCCGGGGCACTCCTCGGCAAGCCGGCGCACGGCGTCGCCCAGGCGGTCGTTCGCGTAGGTGAACGCGAGCTTCATGCCGGCGTCGGCGAGCGAACGGGCGCAGCCCCAGGCGAGGGAGCGCTTGTTCGCAACGCCGAGGATGACGCCCGTCTTGCCCTCGAGGATCGTGGAATTGCGGTCGCGTTGATCGGTCATGCGGTGCAGCCCGTGGGGGCGCAGGGTGCGCCGCCGATCCGCTCGGGCCGGGGGCCCGGGACGGCTGGCGCGGGATCGAGCCGAAGAGGGTAGTGCTTCCACGCCGCCGGGGTGCATCCGGAGCGGGTCCCTGCCCGGTTATCCACAGGGCGTCGCGTCCGCCCTGCGAGGTCCGTGGGCGAAACCGCGGATCCCGCGTGGGCGGCGCGGCGCCGGGAGCGGCCGCCCTGCGGGCCCTCGCGGCCCGACATCGGCCGGACGGCGGTTTCGCCGCGCCTCGCCTAGGCTCCACCGGGTCGATGTCGTCCCCGCTCTCTCGATCCAGCGCCGCACGCTCCACCCGTGGGCACGTTACGCGCGCAGCCGCCGCCGGGCGCTGGCGGCCGGACGCTGGCTGGCGCGACCTGCTGCGGACGGGGCGCACCCCGGAGGACGTGCTCGAGCGCCTGATGGCCGACGACCCGCTGCGGCTCCGCGCGCTCGCCGGCCAGCGCATCCGCGCCTCTGCGCGCTTCGTCGATGCCGACCGCGTCGTCCTCCGCGGGCTCGCCCGCATCGCCCACGCGGCGACGCTCGACGGCCCACCGCGCGACCGGTCCTGGCTCGTGGCGGAGGTCGACGCGGCGATCGACGACGTGGTCGCACAGGAGCGCGCCGCGTCCCCGGGAGGCGAGCACGACGCCTCGCCGTTCGAGGTACTCGCGCGTCCCGTCGGGCTGGACGGGCGTGCGCTGCGGGTCGCCTGCGACGACTTCAACGCGCGTCCGTTCGTCGAACGGATCGCCTTCTTCTCGCTCTTCGTCGAGGCGCGGTCGCTCGACGCCGCCGCCGTCGCCTGCTCGACGACGCCGACCGAGGTGGCGCGCCGCGCGCGCAGGGCTCTGGACTCGATGCTGGACGCGGTGCAGGAGGAGGTGCAGCGATGAGTCGTTCGAGGGCACACGGGGGCGTGACGGGCGGAGGTCCGTGCGGAGGCGCCGAGGCCCCGGAGACGGATCGGCCAGTGGCGACGTGGCTCGCGCTGCTCGAGGCCCCGGTCGATCCGGTGGGGGTGCGCCGCTGGCTGGACGACACGCTTCGGCTGGCGGCGACCGAGCGCGGCGAGCACGCGCGGAGTGCCGCCGAGGCGCCGCTCCTCGTCGACGTGTATCGCGAGCTCGAGGCGATCGAACGCCACGAACGCGCCGAGCTGCTGCGCGGGTGCGCGCGGATGCTCGCGCGCTCCGTCCCGCGCACGCTCGGGGCGGCTGCGCTCGACCTGCTGGCGCCCTTCGGTCCGCACGCCGACCGCCAGATCCACCGTGGCCTGGCGTGCGAGACGGAGCGCCGCGTGAGCGAGCGCCTGCTTCGAGCGGCGGTCGCTCCACCGCTCGACATCGCCGCGCTCGACCCGTGCGCCGATGGGGGGGCCGAGGAAATCATCAAGGGCCTTGCCCGCCTCGCGCTCGCGCTGGAGCGGGGGACAGGGATTTCCTCGGACGCCGACGGGCGGCTCGCGGTCCTGGAGGTCCGGCTCGCGCTCGGCGATCCGGCGGCCGCGCTCGCCGGACTCGACGACCTCGCGGACGAGCTACGCGCGTCGAAGGCCGATGCCACGGTCGCGCTCGACGCGGTCGAGCGCGCGCGCGCGGCCGCGGCCTTTGCGGTGGGGGACGATGCGACCGTGCTCGACCTCCTCGGCTCCGGTGAGCTCGCGTTCGACCGCTCCGCTTCCGCGGGAGCGATGCACGCTGCCGCGCGTCATCGGTTCTTGGGACCGGCGTCCGGCGCGGAGGGAACGGACCGGGACGACTGCTTTCTCGCCCCGGTCGGGAGCGAGGAGCGCGGCCGCGTCGCGCGCTTCCTCGCAGCGCGCAGCCCGCGCCCGATCGATGGCCCGGTCGATGGCCCGATCGATGGCCCGATCGACGGCCCGGGGGATGGACGAGGACAGCGGGCGTGATGGGAGCCCCCAGAGAGGACCCCGTTGCCCTGCTACTCCCCGACGCCGCGGACACCAGGCGCGAGGCGGCCCGGCGGCTCGTCACCGCCCTGCGGATCTTCGCAAGTGACGCTCTCGACTCCGGCTCGTCGTCCGTAAACGTGCAGCTCGAGCGCGCGCGGGAGGAGCTGGAGGGGCACCGCGTGGTCGAGGTCCGCGCCGCGCTCCGCGACGTCCTCCTGCACGCCGCCGCACGCTGCGTTCGCGCGTCCTCGTTCACGGCGCTCGCGGTTCCGGCGGCCGACCACACGTCCGCGTGGGCTCGACTGCTCGATCGCCTTGGCGACAGGCTTCGCAGGGAGCTCGGCGTCGAGCTGCTCCCCGCGGGCGCCACGGCGCGCGCGCAGCTCGAGTCGCTCGTCGCGGCTCAGGAGCGGCTCGCCGAGACGACGGAGCATCCCGCGGATCGCGCCGACGCAGACCTGTGGCGCGCGCGTCTCGTCGGTCTGGACGGAGACCGCGACGCGTCCGCGCCGCTCGATGCGCTCCTCGAGTCGCTCGGCAGCGCGACGGACGCGCAGCGGCGCCGGTGTGCACGCGAGGCCGCGGCCGACCGCGCGGCGCGCGCGCTCGATGCCGGGCGGCCCGATCGGGCCGTGGAAGCCTGTGCGCGCGCCGCAGCCATCGCCGGGTCCGTCGCCGAGCGGCCGAGCGAGTGCGAGGACGCGCTCGACGCGCTCGCCCACGTCGCGCGCTGGGCCACCAGCACGTCCGACTGCGAGGGGGTGCCGGACCTGCGAGCCGCGTTCTCGGGGATCGCGGGGGGCGTCCCGGAGCCGTGGGCGCAGCTCCGGGAGATCCTCGCGAGCGGAGCCGACGGCGCGGCGCCGCTCGGTCTCGGTCCCCGAGGCACGTCGACCGACGGCGACCGACGTCGCACGCTCGGAGCCCAGGCCGTCGTCGTCCTCGCGGTCGATCCGGACGGCCGGACGCGTCCGATCGACGAGGACGTCGCGCCCGGCCTCAAGCACTCCGTCGACCGCTGGGCGGCCGACCGTCGCGACGCGATCGGGAGCCGCGGGACGATCGAGCACGACGCCGTCCGGACCGGCGCGCCGCACGCGCTCGTCCGCTGCCGCGAGCGGCCGCGCGATGGCGTCGTGATCGACCGCGCCTGCCTCGACCCGGATGTCGCGCCGCCCGCAGCGGTCGTCGCGGTGCCCGTGCTGGACGGCGACGCGGAGGTCGTCGGCCTCGTGTGGATCGAGCTGTCGCACCGGCTCGTCCCCGGGCCTGCGCGCTGCGCGAACGTCGCCGATGCAGCCTCCAGGCGCCTCGCGGGTGAGCGCGAGGAGCGCACGCCCATCCGGATCCCGTGGGGTTCCTCGTCGCCACCGAACGACGTCGGACCCGGGCGAAGACCCAGCCCGGCGGCGCGCCTCGATGACGCGCATGACGAGCTCGCTGCCGCATGGTCCGACGCCATGCGCCGAGTCGGTCTCAAGACGGCCGAGCGGCGCTGGGTGGCGTTCCAGGCCGCGGACGAGGCGGGGGCGCTCGTCGCCGCCGCGGAGGGCGGCGGGGGCGTGGAGCTCGGTCGTCCGACCGAGGCCGGGGCATGGGCGGTGCGGCGCGCGCAGCGCACCGGCGGGCACGTGCGCTATGCCGACGACGACGTCCCGCGTCGTCCGATGATGCACCGCGGCGCGGCGTCGGGCGCGGCGCTCGCCCTCCGCGCCGGCGGCAGCGTGCGCGCGGTGCTCGTCGTCGAGTCGATCCGACGCGGCGACGCGCGCGAGCGCGACGTCGCGCGCTGGTACGAGCGGCTCCAGGACAGCGCGGATCGACTCGAGGTCGCGATGCTCCACGCGCGCGACCGCGAGCTCTTCGACGGGGGTTTCGTCGTCGACTGTGAGGCGCCGGACGGGCGGCGTCGGATCGAGCGGCTGCGCGCGATCGCGCGGACGCGGGGCGACGTCCTGGTCGTCGGAGAGGAGGGGAGCGGTCGCCGCACCGCGGCGCGCTGGCTCGGGCACCACCGCGCTCGTTCGACTGCCTTCGCGGCGCTGTCGGCGTTCGGCCTGGAGGTCGATCGTCTCGAGGCGTCGCTGGCGGGAGGCGGCGTCGTCGTGCTCTCCGATCTGGAGTCGCTCTCCGCTCCCGCTCAGGCCGCACTGGCGCGCTGGCTCGAGCGACCGTTCGACGCGCGCGCGTCCCTCGTCGCCACGACGACCAGCCGGCGCGACGCGCCCGCGCCAGCGATGGCCAGGGGGCGACTGCACTCGGACCTCGCCGCGCGGCTGGAGCGCGTGGTCCTCGCGACGCCTCCGCTCCGCGAGACGCGCCACGAGATCCCGGGCCTCGTGCGCTTTCTCGCGCGTCGCTTCGCGTCGTCCGTCGCAGCGCTCGAACGCGGAGAGCGACCGTGCGCGGTCGCCGAGATCGAGGACGCCGCGACGGCGCTCCTCTGGCGCCAGCCGTGGCCGGGCAACGCCGCCCAGCTCGACGGCGTGCTCCACGCGGCCGTGCTCCTCGCGGACGGCGGGCCCGTCGGCGCCGACGCCGCGGCGGACGCGCTCGCGCAGCGCGGCCTGGACCCGGTTCTCCGCCTGCCCTCTCGCGACCCGGATCCGCGCGACGTGGCCTCGGCGGCCTGGGCCACGAGGACCGCGTCGGGACGGATCAACAAGACGCGGACCGCCCTCTACCTCGGGTGGGATCCGAACACCGTCGCCGCGCGGCTGCGCGACCTCGGGCTCGACGGGCTCGCCGCGGTCGAGGCAGTCCTGGCGGGCGAGGCCCCGGCCGATCCGGCGAACGGCTGACGGTGTGGGAGCCGTGCCCTGAAGGACGGAGCCCCGCAGCGTTGTCCGCTGCAGGGCTCCTGGTGGCTTCCTCTGGGGGAAGTCCGCGCTCCCCTCCGAGGCCCCCCCGGGCACGAAGAAGAACGCGTTGAGCGTTGGGCTCAACCTCTATAACGGCAGGCACGGGGGGCCACTCAACCTCCGTTTCACGACTCCTGGGGCGGCACTCTGCCCCACCGTCCCGCCCGTGGTACGACGCGATCGGAGCGGTCCGCGGGACCGCGCGCCACGGCCCCTTCCAGAGGGATCCCGCATCCTGTACAGGCCCGCTGGCGGGACCCCCACGACGCTCTCGATCGAACGACCGACACACCTTCGACACACTGTCGACGAAGGGGCCGGCGGGCCGGCCCGACACCTCGGACACCCGGATGGGCGACCCCGCGCTGCGCACCGCCGACTTCGACTTCGACCTTCCTCCCGAGCGGATCGCCCAGGAGCCCGTGACGCCGCGCGATGCGGCGCGGCTCCTGGTGCGGTCCGCGGGCGGCGACGTCGCGCACGCGCGCGTCCGCGACCTCCACGAGTACCTCGAGGTGGGGGACCTGGTCGTGGTGAACGACACGCGGGTGATCCCGGCGCGCGTCCGTGCGCTGCGGACGACGGGCGGTCGCGTCGAGCTCTTGCTCCTGGAGCCGCGCGGGCAGGATCCGCAGACCTGGTGTGCGATGGCGCGGCCCGCCAAGAAGCTGCGCGAGGGCGAGGTCCTCGCGTGCGACGCGGGTGTCGAGGCACTCCTGGTGCGCCGCGATCCCGAGGACGGCACGTGGCTCGTACGGCTCCGCGCCAGCGCCGACCGGAACGACCTCGCGAGTGCGTTGGTGCTGGAGCTGCTCGACGCGGCGGGATCGATCCCGCTGCCGCCCTACATCGAGCGCGAGGCTACCGACGAGGACGCGGAGCGCTACCAGACGATCTACGCGCGCGCCCCGGGAGCGATCGCGGCGCCCACGGCCGGTCTGCACCTCACCGAGCGCATGTTCGACGACCTCCAGCGCGTGAGCATCGACGTCGCGCGCGTGACCCTCCACGTGGGCGCGGGCACGTTCCTGCCCGTGACCGCGGACCGCGTCGAGGACCACCGCATGCACTCCGAGCGCTACGAGGTCTCGGGCGCGACGGCCGACGCGGTGCGCGCGTGCCGCGCGCGGGGCGGGCGGGTCGTGCCGGTCGGAACGACGAGCGCGCGGGTCCTGGAGGCGTGCGCCGAGCTGGACCCGGCGTTCGAGCGCGCCGTCGTCCGCGCGGGGAGCGGTTCGACCGACATCTTCCTGCGCCCCGGTCACGGCCCGCGCGTCTGCGACGGGCTCTTCACGAACTTCCACCTGCCGAAGAGCACCCTCGTGATGCTCGTCGCGGCCTTCATCGGCACCGAGGAGGTGCTGTCGCTCTACCGCACCGCGGTGGAGGAGCGGTACCGGTTCTACTCGTACGGCGACGCGATGCTGCTCGCGCCCTGAACCTAGTCCCCTTCGACGACGTCAGCCGTCGCCTTCGAAAAGAAGCCCGCGCAGCGCCCTCGCCGCGTCGCCGGGGACCGCGGCGCCGACGATCGCGGAGCCCACCGCAGCGCGGCCGACGCGGTCGAGCTGGTCCGCGTTGGAGAGGTCGATGCCGCCGATCGGGAACAGGGGAACCGGCGCGGTCTCGGACGCGATCCACGCGCTCTCGGGTCCGACGACCCGAGGCGCGTCGCGCGCGGCGTCCGCGTCGCCGTAGCCCTTGGTCGAGGTCGCGAACACCGGACCGAAGCCAAGCAGGTCGACCGGCTCGTCCCACGCGGCGGCGACGTCGGACGCGGAATGCGTCGACAGCCCGAGCAGCAGGTCGTCGCCCAGCGTCTCCCGCGCGACGCCGGCGGGCGCGTCGTCGGCTCCGACGTGGACGCCGTCCACGCCGCGGTCCGCGAGCGCGGCGGCGACGTCGACGCGATCGTTCACCATGACGAGCGGACGCGCGTGGCGCGGCACGCCCGCGAGTTCGTCGAGCAGCCGCTCACAGAGGTCGTAGCACGCGCGCGCCTCGGTCACCGTCGACCGCGCCGGCGCGGCGGCGCGCCGGTCCCCGAGCGCCTTCGGCCGGACCTGCACGATGTCGACGTGCTCCCAGGCGTCCGCGAGGCGCGGCAGCGGGTCGTCCGCCGCCATGTCCGGCGTCAGGACGAGCAGGAGGCGCGCATCGGCGAGCCGGGCGCGCCGCTCTGCTCCGTTCAGCAGCACGAGGAGCCGCCTCCGTCCCCAGGCGGGCAGCAGGCGGAGGAGCTGGCAGAGGAGGTTCCCGGCGCCACGTCCTCGCGCACGGCGCCGCGCTTCGTCTCGGCCGGATCGCGCAGCGTGCCGCGCTTGCAGTCGAACGGACGTGCGTCCTCGGCGGTGACGGGTACGAGCGGCGGGACGGGGAGGAAGTGCTCCGCGTACGGCTCGCGCGTGTAGATCTCGAATGTCTTCCGGCAGACCGCCGTGCGCTGGCCGCGGTGCAGCGCGTGCCCGTCGTCGTCGACGACGCTCCGGAACGGGCCGCGGTAGACGACGGCCTCCGAGTGATCGTCGCACGGACCCTCCTTGCCCTTGTAGGCGAGGACGGTCATCGACCGGAACTCGATGCCCTCGACGACGGCCCAGGGTTCCGACTGGTAGCTCGCGATCTCGACGCCGTAGAGCCCAGCGTCGGCGAACGCGGCGAGGAACCGGTCCTCGCGCATCGCCCCGGAGATGCAGCCCGACCACAGCTCGGGGTCCCGCTGCATGTGCTCGGGCACGTCCTCGTCGCACACGATGTCGCTGATCGCCGCGCGGCCGCCGCGCCGCAGCACGCGGTGGATCTCGCGGAACATGCGCGGCTTGTCGGCGGGGTCGACGAGGTTGAGCACGCAGTTCGAGAGCACGACGTCGACGCTCTCGTCCGCGATCATCGGCGCCGTTCGGCGCAGCTCGGTGCGCTTGGTCTCCAGCGCCTCGACGCCCGCGAGGTCCCGCACCGGGTGCTCGGCGAGCCATGCGCCGAGAACGTCGTGGTCGAGCGCCAGGTCCTGGATGTGACCGCGGCGGAAGTCGACGTTCTGCCAGCCGATCTTCGTGCCGATGGACGGAGCATGCTCGCGCGCGAGGGCGAGCATCTCATCCGTCGTGTCCACACCGATCACGCGCCCTTCGGCGCCGACGATCTGGCTGGCCATGAAGCAGATCTTTCCCGCGCCCGAGCCGAGGTCGAGCACCGAGTCGCCCGCGCGCACGAAGCGGCTCGGATCGCCGCATCCGTAGTCGCGGTCGATGATCTCCTGCGGCAGCACCTCCAGCAGGCGGGCGTCGTAGTCGACGGGACAGCAGAGCTCGGGGACCTGCTCGCCGGCGCCGCGCGCGTAGCGCTCGCGGACGGTGTCGAGGGTCGTCGGCGACGGAGTGTCTCCGCCGGGAGTGGTGCCGTGGGCAGGGATGTCGATCGTCATGTGCGTGCGCGTTGTACTCGCTCCGCGAGTACGTCGCAGCGGACGATCGGTGACCACGGGTCGAGGAGGCGGTGACCGCGCGGGGGGAGCGGGGTGTTCCCGTCGGGACGAAATGCTCACGGGCCCCTGCGCCGTGTGGCGCAGGAGCCCGCGAAGCAGGGGATCCTGGCACTGGGTGTCGCGTCGCGGCTCCGGGGGGTGGAGCCGAATCGTCCGGGGTCAGGCGGTGTTGCGGCGGGCTGGGGTCGCCCGCGTCTCACCGCGCTTCCGCCGGCGGCCGCCCTTCGGCTTGCGTGCTTCCATCCGATCGGCGAACGCCTGCCAGTCGTCCTTCGAGAACAGGCGTACCTCTCCGCCGCACTCGACGCAGTACGAGGTCGAGAGGCTCATGAGGTAGGGGACGTAGGTGTCGCAGGTGGGGCACCACTTGCGATCGGAGTAGAAGCTGCCTTCGTTGCGGTCCATCGCCCCTCCTGTTGCAGGGGGCGTGCCGGTGGGTGTGGGTCGCACTCGAGGCGGGCCTAAAGTATTGCTATGTATGGATTTGGGTTGATCACTCCGTTCTGGTCCACGGTCGGTGGCGTCCAGTCTACGCGACATGGGCAGTGCGACGATCCGTCGCTAAGCCCCTGGTCGCGGGCCGCTCGTGTCCCGGAACCGTGCAGCCGAAGGCCCCTCCGGGCCCCGCCAGGGGGCGATGTCGACCGAATGCGACGCCGTCGGGCCGTGTCCACCGATCGCGACGCGTTCAGCCCGTCCGGTCGCGGCTCGCTCGCATGTCGGCCGCCGCCGAGACGTCCGCCTCTGCGGTGAGCGCCCGGTCGAGGGCCTCGCGGACGCCGACGTCCTCCAGGTGCGCGCGACCGAGGGCCCACGCGGCCGCCGCGCGTACGAGCGGCGAGGGGTCACCGGCGAGCGCGCCGAGGAGCGCCTCCCGCCCGCGCTCCAGCGGCCGCGTCCCGAGCGCGATCGCCGCATTGCGCGCGAGTCCGTCGCGCCCGGGACGTCGCAGCGGAGATCCTCGCCACCGCTCGGCGTGGGCGTCTTCCGACGCGTCCGCGCCCGTCCCCAGCAGCGCGGCGAGGGCGTCGCCCTCCTCGCGTTCGTCCGCGAACACCGGCTGCGTCCCGAAGCGCTCGGAGAGGTCGGGCGCGTGCGCGCCCCAGGGGCACACCTCGGAGCACACGTCGCAGCCGAACACCCAGCCCTCCGTCCGCTCGCGCAGCTCGTGCTCGACGAGGCCGCGGTGCTCGATCGTCGCGTAGCTGATGCAGCGGCGCGCGTCGACCTCGCCGGGCGCGACGATCGCGTCGGTGGGACAGGCGTCGATGCACGCCGTGCACGAGCCGCAGGACGCGACGCGCGCGGGCGGGGGCGTGGGCTC
Source organism: Planctomycetota bacterium (assembly GCA_038757895.1). Taxonomy (GTDB): domain Bacteria; phylum Planctomycetota; class UBA1135; order UBA1135; genus Saltatorellus. The sequence continues at coordinate 26,953 of JBCDGE010000049.1, forward strand.
CAGGTCGACGTCGAGGATCATCTCGGCCAGGAAGAACCAGGGGCCGACGCGCGGTACCAGGAGGTTGGCCGCCTTGGACGGCGCGCCGATCCCGCCCGCCTCCGCGTGGCTACGCTCCAGGAGCGGCGTCGCGTCGACGAACGAGGAACCGGGCGTCACGACCTCCGCGCGGAGCAGGCGTCGCCGCAGCTTCTGGAGCCGCTTGCCGATGACGTTGTGGTAATCGCGACCCGCGGCGTAGCGGGCGACGCGCGCGCCGCCCGAGAGATCCACCGGAGGGCGTGAGTGGGCGAGGCCGACGACGAGGAGCGAGCGGCCCTCGGGCCACTGCGTCCGCGGATCGACGGTCACGGAGCGCGCGCGCTCCAGGTACGCCATCGAGCCGTGGCGGCCCTCGTCGAGCCACCGGTCGAAGCGGGCGGCGTCGGGCGGCGGCCCGAACGGAGCGATCCCCACGAGATCGAATCCGACCGCACGCGCGTGCTCCAGGACCTCGTCCCTGACCGCGCTGGAGGAGGGCCGCATGGGGGAGAGGAGACCTCAGGCGGCGGCCGGGGGCGAGGGACCCTCCGCGGCACTGGCTCGAAAAAGGACGGTTTGGGAGTTCGGATTCGCGACCGGACGGGCTGCGGCGGCGTCCCGGAGCAGATCCTCGGGTCGCCCAACCCGCTGCCGTCCCTCGGTTTGTGCGGTTTCGCCCGCCCACTTCGTTCGAGAAACACACATCTCGTGTGAAGGCATCCGAAACCGCCCTTCGCCTCGCGCTTAGACTACCAATGAGCCAGAACCCCGCTGGTTCCCGCGGCGACGCGGCTACGTTCTCCCCCTCTCAACTCGCAGCCACCCCCTCTCCTCCTGCAGGAGCCCAGGGCATCGGCACCCTGGACCCCTCCGGGAACGAAGACGACTCTCACGAGTTCACAGTTCCCACAAGAGAGGGAATCGGCACGCACCCTCCCCGGTCTCTCGCGGCCCCCTCCCGTTCCCCAACGGGACCCGCGACCTCTTCGGGTGATTCGCACGTTGCGGATTCACACGAGGCTGGCGAGGATCCCATGTCCTCCATGCAAGTCTCCGATCTCCTCCACTCGAGCCCGCTGTCGGCACACGACGGCCGCGCTCGCCTCGAGGAGAGGATCGACGGCCTGGAGAGACGAGAGCTCGACCGCGACGACCGCGATCGGATCGCGCGTGTCCTGGCCGACCAGGAGCTCGGCGCGGAAGAGCTGCGCGACGCGGCCAGCACCGCGCTGATGGACGCATTCCGCAAGGAGAAGGGGCGGGGCACCTTCGGGCTGCTGTACGAGCTCAACGCCGCGCACCTCCTCACGCAGGTCGCCGGCAGGCTGCGTCGCTACGGCAGCAAGGCGGACCCGGGCGACGTCCTGCAAGAGGTCTTCTTCAACGTCTATCGCTACCCGCATCGCTTCGATGCGTCGCGCGAGGACGCGTTCCGCGTCTGGACGGCGATGATCGTCCGGAACACCGTGCTCAAGCACATGCGGTCCCGCAGCACGGGCGGCGGTCGGATGGAGGTCCCGTTCGAGGACCTCTCGGACCAGCCGGTGTCCGAGGGACACACGCCCCTGACGGGCGTCCTCGACGACGAGGCGAACCAGGAGTGCTCGCGCGCCTACGTCGTCTACCTGCAGCTCTACATCCGCTTCTACACGATGCTGTCGGACCGGGAGCGACGCGCCCTCCACCTCGTCGAGGTCGAGCGCGTCAGCTACCGCGAGGCCGCAGCGGATCTCGAGATCAAGCTCGAGAACCTGAAGATGGTCATCTTCCGCGCCCGGCGGAAGATCCACCGCGCCATGCGCCGGGTCTTCGACGGGCTCACCCCCGACTGCAAGCCGGCGCGCGTCGGCCGCGCCGGTGGCGTGCGCCGTGACGCCGCAGAGCCGGCCGATCGACGGGCCGAGACCCCCGAGGCCCCCTGACGCATCCGAGGCCGCGGACACCACTCACGACGCCCAAGGCGCCGTTCCCTCCAACCGACCCCCCTCCAGACCGATTCCGACCCATCGAATCCGTAGCCCCCACGTATCGCACGGCTAGTGCCGTCCGAGGGGCCTGATCCGCCGAGCGCACCCGACAGCGACTCCAGCCGAGAGAACCCTCCCTTCCCTTCTGATCCATGACCAGCCACGACCACCAAGGTGACCCGGCCCACTGGGACGTCTCGTCCGAGGCGGGCGCGTGGTTCCAGAGCAACGGGTGGAGCGAGGGGCTGAGCGATCACCAGCTCGCCCTGCAGGAGGACCTGTCCTGCCTGGTCGACGGCGAGCTGAACGAGGCCGCCGCCGCGCGTGCCATGGTGCTGCTCGAGGACTCGGCCGAGGCGCGCGACTACTTCGACGACATCCAGCGCTTCGCCCGCTTCCACCGCGACCTCTCGGACCCCGAGCGGCTCGAGGCGCGGATCGCGATGCTGGGATCGGGCGAAATCGCCCGCGCTGCCGAGAACATCGATCTCGCGCACCGGCTGGCGACCATCTTCTACCAGCTCGGCAAGGCGTACACGCTCGCCGCGCTGGAGCCGACCGAGTTCCGCGAGCGCGTCTTCGAGGCCGCGGTTCCGGTCCAGGAGACCAAGACCCGAGGCCGTGGATTCGTCGACGGCGTCGTCGCGGGTGGCCGCGAGGGTGAGGAGTCTCCGCTGGGCGGCCGCGTCGACTGGCGCGAGGCCCGTCACCTCCTCAACGGTCGCCTCGAGCAGATCGTCGACCCGATCGAGAAGGGCAAGCGCCTCCTCGAGCAGGCGATCGACATCGACCCGAGCCACGAGGAGTCGAAGATCTACCTCGCGTACGTCCACGGACGTGAGGGCCGGCCGCTCCGCGCAGCCGGGCTCTATCGCGAGGTGTTCGACACCGCAATGAACCCTGACAACCGCGGGCACGCCGCGATGCAGCTCGGCCGCCTCTACCGCGGCGAGGGCGACTTCCGCCGTGCGCTCGTGCTCTGGCGCTGGATGTCTATCTCCGGCCTCGTCGCCTCCGAGCCGCGGTTCAACCTCGTCCACTTCAACATCGGCGTCACCTACGCCGAGATGGGCGCGACCGATCGCTCGGTCGACTCGTTCCGGAAGCTCCTCGACCTGCACCTCGACGCAGGCGGGGACGTGTCCGACATCGCATCCCTCTTCGTCCAGAACGACGACGCGCGCGCTCTCTTCGAGTCGCGACCCGGATTCGTCGAGCGCCTCACGGCCCGGCTTCCCGAGCTGTTCGCAGACGCCTGATCCGGACTCTGATCCTCCAAGAGCGTTGATTGCCTCGGCGCTCCACACCGTAACCATGAAGACCCCTAGCTCGATCCCCGAACGACACCGCAGTCTTGTGCGCCGCCTATTCCCGGTGGCTGCCGCTGCGGCTTGTTTGATCTGGGGCGCAGGACGCGCCGACGCGTTCGGAGACGCCCCGCCGGGAGGCGGTAGTTCGGGTAGCGATCCCACCGTCGGAACGCTGCCCATGACGGGCGACGACGAGAACACGCTCGATCAGACCATCGAACTTCGCGGCTCCGTGCTCGACCTGCGCGCCGCGATCATCGACGCAGGCGGCGACGGCTCCGTCGACGTCATCCCGCTCGGCGGGCACGACGCGCTCATTCGCTTCTACGGCGACGTCCGCCTGGAGCTCGACCTCGCACTGCTGACCAAGATCGACGTCAGCATCTGGGCAGGCTTCGAAGGCGGCGGGCTCGCCTACGCCATCGGGACCCAGGACGGAATCGGAAGCCCGCGCGGCCTGGAGAGCGGCTACTCGCTCGCCCTCGACCCGATCGGGTACGCGAACGTCGGCCTCCTCGACGAGCCCCTCGAGGTCCACGCGTACCACCGCATCGGACGTCGGACCAAGACGACCCTGATGCGGCGCGCGTCCTCGGGCTCGCTCGTCCTCTACCAGGACGTCTGATCCGCGAGATCGGGACGGAGCGCTGCTCCGATCCTCACGAACCACGCGCCACGAGCGGCGCGGGCCACCCGGCCCGCGCCGCTCGTGCCTTGGATGGAGTAGCCTCGTGCGATGAGCGGAGCGCCTCCGACGGTTCTCGCGATCGACGCCGGCACGACCGGCCTCACCGCGATCGCGTTCGATCTCGACCTTCGGCCCGTACGCCTCGCCTACCGCGAGTTCCCCCAGCACTTCCCCGAGCCCGGCCAGGTCGAGCACGACGCTGCGGAGATCCTCGCTGCAGCCGACGCGGTCGTGGAGGAGGTCGTCGCCGAGTGCGGCACGCCGCTGGCGGTGGGGATCACCAACCAGCGCGAAACCGTCTTCGCGCTCGACGCGTCGACCGGTGCGCCGCTCGCGCGCGGGATCGTCTGGCAGGACCGCCGGACGATGGACCGCTGCCGTGAGCTCGAGTCGCACGGCCACGCCGAGCTCGTCCGCGACCGCACGGGGCTCGTGCTCGATCCCTACTTCTCGGCGACGAAGATCGAGTGGCTCCTGGCGCACGACGCGGCCGTGCGCGACGCGGCGCAGCGCGGCAGCGTCCGCTTCGCGACGGTCGACGCGCTCCTCGTCGCGCACCTCACGCGCGGCGAGCGGCTCGCGACGGATCCCACGAACGCGTCGCGCACGATGCTGTTCGGCATCGAGTCTCGTGCGTACGACGACGAGCTCCTCGGGCTCTTCGGCGTCGAGCGCGAGATGCTCCCCGAGGTCGTCGCGAGCGCGGGGGACTTCGGCACGGCGCACCTCGCCGGCACGGACGAGACCGCGCCGATCCGCGGCGTCCTCGGCGACCAGCAGGCCGCGCTGTACGGCCAGGGCTGCTGGGATCCAGGATCTTCGAAGAACACCTACGGGACGGGGTGCTTCCTGCTCCTCAACACCGGCCAGGAGCGGCGTCGCTCCGAACACGGTCTCCTGACGACCCTCGCGGCCGATCGGTCCGGTGATCCGTGCTTCGCGCTCGAGGGCAGCGTGTTCGCCGGCGGGACCGTCGTCCAGTGGCTCCGAGACCAGCTCGGCGTCCTCGACGACGCGGCGCAGTCCGAGGAGATCGCGCTGTCCGTCGACGACGCGGCCGGCGTGTTCCTCGTGCCTGCGTTCGCGGGCCTCGGCGCACCGCACTGGGATCCCGGCGCGCGGGCGGCGCTGCTCGGGCTGACGCGCGGCGCCTCGCGCGCCCACATCGTGCGCGCGTCGCTCGACTCGATCGCGTTCCAGTGCACCGAGCTCGTGGAGGCTCTGCGCTCGGACTCGGGCCTCGCGGTCGACGAGCTGCTCGTCGACGGCGGCGCCAGCGCGAACGGGTACCTCATGCAGCGCCAGGCTGACCTGCTCGGTGCGCGCGTCGTGCGGCCCGCCGACGTGCAGACGACCGCTCGCGGAGCGGCCGCGATCGCCGCCGTGGGGGCGGGGGTCCTCGACGATCCCGGCGCCGCAGGCGCGTTCCAGGACCCGCGGGCGGCCTTCGAACCACGGATCCGGCCCGACGAGCGGGCGGCCGAGATGGCCGCCTGGGCCGATGCCGTGCGGCGGGTGCGGACCACGGCCTGACGGGGCCCGATTTCGCTCCAGCGGCGCCCCGTTCGTCCGACAACTGGGGACGGTGGACCCTGTCTCGGACGTTCGGCGGATCGTGGGAGAGGTGGCCGCGCCCGCACGCGTCGAGCGGCGGGCAGCGCCGCCCGAGGGCGGTACGCCGTCACCCGGTCGCGAAGGCGCAGCCGCGGCGCGGGACGAGGGCACGCGCAGCTCCTCCAGTGAGTCCGGGCGCGCGATCGATCGCGCCTCGCGCGCGCTGGCGGCGCTGACGCCGGGCGCCGACGGCGACGTGGGCGCGCGGCTGGAGGCGGTCAGGAGCGAGCTCCGGCAGGCGGCCCGTTCGGGCGACGCGCGCGCGAACGACCTCCTCGGCCGCCTCGAGGCCGCGGCGCTGCGACCGGGGGTCGACGGCGGCGAACAGCTGGCGGCGCTCGTGCGCGACGGGGGGCTGGCGCGCCAGCTCGCAGTGCTGGCGAGCGCAGCAGTCGCGGGCGTCGACGGGTTCGAGGCCGCGCGCGAGGCGCTGCTCGTTCGCCTGCTCGCCGCGCTCGGCGCATCATCCGCAGGCGAGTCCGCGCTCGGTTCCTTCCTGGCCTCGGCGCTCGGCGAGCACCTCGGAGCGCGCGCGCAGGCTGGAGAGGGGCTCGACCTCTCGCGCGCGCGCGAGCAGCTCCGCGCGCTGCGTGTCGACGTGCTGGAGTCGATCGTCTCGCGTATGCGCGCCCCGGCGGGCGACGCGCGCGCGGAGGCGCTGGTCGCGCTCGCCCGCGGGCCGCACACGCATCCGACCCTCGACGGAGCCCTCGCGCGCGCCTGGCTCAACGCGCCCGCGTCCGGGCAGGACGCCGCGGCGGCGCACCGCCTGCTCGACGCACTGCTCGCTCGGCCCTCGCAGGCCGCGGCCGACGTCGCCGCGGCGCTCGTCGCCGAGGCGGGGCGGGCGGACGCCGGCTTGCGCGAAGCCCTCGGAAGCCTCCTCGCGGGGCGGGAGTTCGAGCACGCGTGGAACGTGGCGCGCCGCGAGCTCGGCGACCCGGGCGCGTACGGATTCGCGGTGCCCGACGGGCTCGACTCCTTCGCGACCGCGGAGCTCGTCGCCGGGGACGACGAGGACGACGCCCACGGCGACGGGGGAGCGTCGAGCTCGTTCCACCTGACGCTCGGCGTCGACTTCAGCGCGCTCGGTCCCGTGCGCGCCGACCTCGCCGTGCGCGACGGACAGGTCGCGGTCCGGCTCGTCGCGAGCGAGCCCGGGACGGCGATCGAGATCCGGCAGAGATCGAGCGATCTGCGGACGCGCCTCGCGGCCGACGGGCGCCGGGTACTGCTCGCCGTCGTGGACGGACCCGAGGACGAGGCCAAGGTCGACGCGCGGCGCGTCGGCGTCGACGAGGACGATCACGTGATGGACGTCGAGGGATGAGCGAGCGTCACGATCCTCCGCCCGCCGCGGTCGCGCTCCGCCACGACCGAAGCGACGACGCCCGCGCGCCCGAGGTGGTGGCGAAGGGACGCGGCGAGATCGCCGAGCGGATCCTCGACGCCGCGGCGGACGCGGGCGTTCCGATCCGCCGCGACGCGGATCTCCTGGAGCTGCTCTCGATCGTCGAGGTGGGGGACGAGATCCCCGTCGAGGTCTACGGCGTCGTCGCCGAGCTCGTCGCGTTCCTCTGGACGCTCAACGAGGAGCGGCGCGGAGCCAACGGCTGAGTCCGCCAGCCCTTCGGTCTAGGATGCGGGCGCATGAAGCCTCGCATCGCGCTGACCGCAGGGGATCCGGCGGGGATCGGGCCCGAGATCGTCCCGCTCTCGCTCCGTGACCTGGAGGGCGAGGCGCGCATCGTCGTGCTCGGGCCGGACGCCGTGCGGCCGGACTGGGTGCCGCGCGTCGACGCGCCCGACGAGGTGGGGGCGAACGGCCGGCCCGACGTCGGCTGGATCGCGACCGAGGGGCCGGACACCTGGAGCCTCGGCGAGGTCCAGGCGAGCTGCGGGGCGGCAGCGGTCGCTGCGCTCCGTGCCGGGCACGAGCTCGCGACCGCCGGCGCGGTGGACGCGCTCGTCACCGGCCCGGTCAACAAGGCGGCGATGCACGCGGCGGGCACGCGCGTCGAAGGACAGACCGAGCTGCTCAGCCGATGGTGCGACGTCGATCGTTACGAGATGATCGGCATCGCAGGATCGCTCCGCGTGATGCTCGCGACGCGCCACATGCCGCTGCGCGAGGCGCTGAACAGGATCACGTTCGACCTCGTGCTCGACCGGCTCGTGCTCTTCGACGAGGCGCTCCGCGCGCTCGGCCTGCAGGATCCCTCCGTCGCGCTGGCCGGGCTCAACCCGCACGCGGGGGAAGGGGGGCTGCTGGGAGTTGAGGACGAGGAGGTCCTGAGGCCCGCCGCCGAGGCTGCGCGGGAGCGGGGCGTGGACGTTCGTGGACCGATCTCACCGGACAGCGTATTCCACGAGGGGCTCCAGGGCGTCCACGACGGCGTTCTCGCCCTGTACCACGACCAGGCCTTCATCCCGCTCAAGCTGGCCGCAGAGGGCCGTGGAGTGACCTGGATCGCCGGTCTGCCGTACCAGCGTTTCAGTCCGATGCACGGGACGGCGTTCGACATCGTCGGACGCAAGCGTCCCGACGGGCGACCTGTCGCAGATCCGGGGAACCTGAGCGAGGCCCTGCGTGTCGCGGTCCGGGTCGCCCGGCGGAGAGCGGAGTAGACTTGTTCGGCGTCACTGCGCCGATCCGCTGCTGCCTCCTCTCTCGCTTCGATGATCCAGCGCCAGAAGAAGAAGATCGTCCTCTACCAGCCGAAGCAGGTCGACGACAGCCTCGGCGTCGAGTCCAGCAAGGACATGCTCCCGCTGGAGCTCATGACGATCTCGGCCTTCCCCCTCCAGGACGGCTTCGACGTCAAGATCGTCGACGGCAGCCTGTACGGCGGGACGGAGGGCCACCGGCGCTTCGTCGAGGAGGCCGAGGGCGCGATGCTCGTCGGGACGACGGCCATCCTCGGCTACATGGTCACCGACGGCTGGCTGGCCATGAAAGCGCTCAAGGCGAAGCACCCCGACATCCCCGCGGTGATCGGCGGCTGGTTCGCGAGCGTGAAGCCCGACCTGATGCTGGAGACGGGGCTCTACGAGTGCGTCGTCATCGGCCAGGGGGAGCTGATCTTCCGCGACGTCGTCAACGCGATCGAGGCCGGTGAGCCGCTCGACGAGATCGAGGGCATCGCGTACCGGCGCGACGGCGAGATCATCAAGAACCCGCGTCGCGCCGTGGCCGGCTGGGACAAGGTCCCGAACGTCCCGTGGCACCTGATCGATCCCGAGCCGTACCGCGCGCACCAGATGCGCGCGAACTCGGCGCGCGACGTGCTGCGGCTGCCGACGCCGCCGTGGATCGGTCACGGCAAGCCGTACTTCGGCATCACCTACTTCTCCAGCTTCGGCTGCCCCGAGCCCTGCGGGTTCTGCTGCAGCCCGGAGATCAGCATGCGTCGCTGGAAGTGCATGCCGGCCGAGCGGATGCTCGACGACATGGAGGAGCTCCACGACCGCTGGGGATTCGACTCCATTCGCTTCCACGACGCCAACTTCGGCGTGATGCAGAAGCGCTCGCGCGAGTTCGCCGAGGGCCTCCTGAAGCGTGACCTCCGGATCGGGTGGAACTCGTTCATCGAGACGCACTCCATCCTCAACTACAAGAAGGACACGCTCGACATGATGGCCGAGTCCGGCATGTACGTCGCCGAGATCGGCGCCGAGGCCGGAATGGACGAGATGATGAAGCGGATCGGCAAGCCGATCAAAGGCGACGACAACATCGCCGCCGCCGTCGAGATGGACCGCCGCGGCGTCCAGGGCTCCATCACGTACATCATCGGCTACCCCGGCGAGAGCGAGGAGTCGATGATGGCCACCATCGACCAGTGCCGCCGCCTGCACAACGCCGCGCCGCTCGCGCGGCCGAACGTCTGGCCGTACCGCCCGATCCCCGGGACGGTCATGTGGGACGAGGCGATCGCGCTCGGCTACGAGGGACCGAAGTCCATTCCGGAGTGGGGCTCGATCGGTGAGTACCACCTGGAGGAGACCTGGCCCGGCAACATCCCGCCGAAGGTCGCCGAGGCGCGGATGATGTACCAGCACCACGCGACGCTCAGCTATGGGCTCGCGCGCGGCAAGGTCGGCTGGTGGGAGCGGCGCGCCCAGCGCAGGCTGGAGGACGGCAGCTACAAGCAGGCGCGCCTGGAGGCGAAGGCCTTCGGCGCGTACAGCAAGGTCTCGCGCCGGCTGTTCGGCGGCGTCGACACGATCCGGAGCTGGGTCGACCCGGGGCACAAGACCGGCACCGCCGGCAACGAGGCGTCGAAGTCGAGCGTCTCGATGACCGAGGCGACGAAGGGCTGAGAGCGTGGGCAGGAATTGCCCACGCGAACAGCGCACCCGCGTTCGCGGGTGTGCCAGCGAGGTCGGCTCAGAGCCTGGGCAGCAGAATCGGAGATTGCTGCCAAGGCTCTGAGCGCGTGGGCAGGAATTGCCCACGCGAACAGCGCACCCGCGTTCGCGGGTGTGCCAGCAGGCTCTAAGGCCGTTCGGGAGACGCAGCCGTTCTCAGGCGCGGCGGCGCTTGCCGTCCACCATCCGCGACGCCAGGTGCTCGACGAGTGCGGCGCGGAGCTGGGGGAGTCGGACCGGCTTCTCGAGGTAGCCGTTCATCCCGGCGGCCATCGCGTCGCTGCGGTCGTGCGCGAACGCGCCGGCCGTGAAGGCGACGATCGGCAGGTCCTTCCACGGGCAGTCGAGCCGGCGGATCTCGACGGTTGCCTCCGTGCCGGCGAGGTTCGGCATCATGAGGTCCATCAGGATCAGGTCGTAGGGCCGCTTCGCCACGGCCTCGACCGCGAGGCGCCCGTCCTCGACGATCGTCGGGACAGCCCCGAGCTTCGTCAGGAGTCGGCGCGCGATGAGCTGGTTCATCGGGTTGTCCTCGGCCACGAGGACCTCGGCGCCCGCAAGCACGTCACTGCCGAGCCTCCGGACTGCCAGCGCGGAGTCTTCGTCCTCCGTCGCTCTCTGGGGCGCCTCGGTCTCCGTCGCGGCGAAGGTGAAGCGGAAGACGCTGCCGGCGGCGCGCGTACTCGTCACGAGCTTCACGTCCCCGCCCATCGCGCGGGCGATCTCACGCGAGATCGCGAGCCCGAGGCCCGTACCGCCGAACTCGCGCGTGACCGAGGAGTCGGCCTGGGTGAACGGGTCGAAGAGCAGGCGCTGGGCCTCGTCCGGGATCCCGATCCCCGTGTCCCGCACCTCGACCTCGATCTGGCCCTCGCTCGTCGACTCCAGCACGACCCCGACCGAGCCCTTCGAGGTGAACTTGACCGCGTTGCCGACGAGGTTCGACACGACCTGGCGGATCCGCTGGCGGTCGCCCTCGACCCACTCCGGAACGTCGCCCAGCGTGGTGAAGGCGAGCGCGAGTGACTTGGACTCGGCCTCGGCGCGGAAGTGTTCGACCGCGCGCTCGATCGTCTCGATGAGCGGGACGGCGTGGACCTGAAGGCTCACGCCGTTCGACTCGATCTTCGACATCTCCAGGATGTCGTTCACGAGCACGAGGAGCGACTGCGCGCAGTCGTCCATCGTGTCGAGCTGCGCGTGCTGTTCCTCGTCGAGCTCGGAGCTGCGCAAGAGGTCGACCATCGACCCGAAGCCGTTCAGCGGCGTTCGGATCTCGTGGCTCATCACCGCGAGGAAGCGCGTCTTCGCCTCGACCGCCGCGTGCGCCTCGACCAGCGCGCGCTTGAGCTCTGCGCTGAGCTTGCGAGCGTCTTCCAGCGCCGTCTTCGTCGCCTGCATGCTCAGGAGCATGTCGGGCGTCGCGTCGTTCGGCGGGAAATCGACGAGCTGCAGGTCGCGCGCCTTGACCTCCTCGAAGTCGCGCACGACCGGCGTCCCGATGCACACGACGTGCGCGTCGTCCGCCGTCGAGACGACCTGGCCCTTGATCTCGAGCTCGGTGTCGCGAATGCGCAGGAGCACCGCGGCGCTCGCCTTGCGCGGCAGATCCATGACCCCGGACACGTTCCAGGGCCGGACGATCTCCAGCGACTCGTCGACGTGGGTCCCGATCTTCGATCCGAGGCGACGGCGCAGCGCCGCTCCGACCACGCGGAACTCACCCGTGGGCTCGAGGACGAACCCGAACGGGAAGGACTCCGCGAAGCCTTCGGCCGAGAAGCTGACGCCGCAGTCGCTCATCTCAGTCAGTCACCTCGCGGATGTGGAACCGCTGATGTCCGTCGTCGACGGCCTCGAGGTGCTCGATCTCGACCTCGATCCCGAACCGCTTCGCGAGGCCCTTGATGAGGCCGATCACCATCGGCGCGAGGCCGTCGCGCGTCGAGCGGTAGTGGAGGATGCTCGAGCCGTCGTCCTGGGGCTCACGCTGGAAGCTCGGCGGGACGAGCTTCGGCATCGTGCCGCCGATCCGCGCGTGCATGGTGTCGAGGTTGTCCAGGAACTCGTCGAGGTTCCCGCCCATCATCGACAGCAGGTCGCTGTAGCCCTCCTCCAGCGTGTAGGAGGTCCAGAACTCACCGAACGCCTCCAGGACGTCGGCCGGGTCGAGCCCCAGCTCGGCCGACGCAGCGCCCACGAGGCCGTAGGTGACTGCGTCGTCGTAGGTGTCCATCGCCACGAATCCGGTCCCGTCGACACCTGCGCGAGCGCAGATGCGGGTCCAGGCGTCGTCGCCGAATTGCTTCCGAACGAGCCCTTCGATGGCGCGATTGACCAGTCCGTACATGTTGTTCGTCTCGAATCCGGGGAGCGGGGGGGCGCCCGGTTCATCGGACGCTGGGCCTCCTCGGCTGAGCCGGAAGTCCCGCCAGGGGTGCGGCATCGGGTCACGTCGGGGAAACCAGGGGGAGGCCTCCTACCCCCAACCGTCCCGCAGCTGGGTCGGTTCGGGCCCTCCAGGGGCCTGGCGGCGGGGTGGGGGCCTTTGCGGCGTCCCCCGGCGGGACCGGTCCCAGCGGCGCCGTTAGGAACATTCCTTCGGCCCGATTCTGAAGCCACCGAGGTGTCCCGGCCATGCACCTCTTCGGCGCGCCGCCCCCCTGACGCGGCCCCGTTTTTCGCCCCGGCCGCACCGCGGCCCTGATGGAGGAGTCCATTGATTTCCCGGTCCACCGCCGACACTTCCCTCGCCCCGACCCTCGCTCCCTCGGATTCCGTGCGCGCTTCCGTCGACCGCCTGGTCGATGTCGCACTCGCCCACCGAGCCGTTCGGCACCCGTTCCTCACGTCCTTCGCTTCGGGAGGCTTCGGCGCCCGCACGAAGGATGTCGCCGTGGAGCTGGCGCGCTGGTACCACGGCTACTCGTCGTGGTTCCCGACGTACCTCACAGCCGTCATCGAGCGCTTGGATCGCGCCGACCATCGCGACCTTCTCGGAGAGAACCTCGCCGAGGAGCGCGGACGTCTCGATCCCGACGAGCGCGAGACCATCGAAGCTCTCGGCATCCCCATGGAGGACGTCGACGGCATCCCGCATCCCGTGCTCTTCGAGCGCTACTGCGATGCGATGGGCGTGACGCGCGACGTGCGACGCAAGGTCCCCGAGAAGACCCAGGAGTGGCGCTCGTCATTCCTCGGAATGCTGCGGGCGGGCAGCGCCGCGTTCGGCGTTGGCGCGCTCGGCCTCGCCACGGAGAGCATCGTCGCTTCGACGTACGAGAGGATCCTCGAGGGTCTTCGTCGCGTCGAGGGCCTCGATCGCCGCGACATGGTCTTCTTCGAGCTCCACTGCCACGTGGACGATCAGCACCAGGAGGACCTGCTGCAGATCGCACGCGACCTCGCGGCCCAGCCCGACGGTCTTGCCGAGCTGGAGCGCGGCATGCTCGCCTCGCTCGACCTGCGCGCCGCGTTCTGGGACGCGCTCCACGCCGCTTGCCTGAGTCGCCCGGTGCTCGTCGACTACCCGGAGGCCCAGAGTGCCTGAGTCGACCGCTGCTCTCTACGACGGCTCGGCCACCAAGTGGCAGCGCGCCGAGCCCATCCTCCTGTCGGACTTCACGGCCAGGCCGTTCCTGCTCGACTGGTGCGACCCGGTGCGCGGGCTCGACATCCTCGACCTCGGCTGCGGCGAAGGCTATGTGGGGCGACAGCTCCTCGAGCGCGGCGCCGCCTCGGTCACCGGCATGGACATCTCGGCCGAGATGGTCGAGAACGCCCGGGCCCAGATTCCGACCGACGCCGGCGAGACGCTCACCTACTCGGTGGGGGACGCGACGGACCTGGAGCGCTTCGCGACCGACTCCTTCGACCTCGTCGCGTGCGTGTTCCTGTTCAACTACCTCGACAGCGCCCAGACGACGGCCGCGATGACGGAGGTCGCGCGCGTGCTCCGACCCGGTGGTCGATTCGTCTTCGCGGTGCCGCACCCCTCGCTGGCGTTCATGCGGCCCGAAGAGGCGCCGTTCTACTTCTCGCGCGGTGGTCGCGGCTACTTCGAGGGACGTGACGCGCTCTTCGAGGGTGAGATCTGGCGCCGTGACGGCGTCGCGTGCCGCGTGCGCTGCGTCCACAAGACGCTCGACGACTACTTCCGTGCCCTGCGCGAGGCCGGCTTCACGACGCTGCCCGAGCTGAAGGAGCTGCACGCCACCGAGGAGCACATGGAGTTCGACCCGGCGTTCTTCGAGCCTCTCCGCGAGACCCCTCTCCACCTCGCGTTCCGGCTCACCCTCTGAGGCCAGGCTCCCCAGCTTGACCACGGCCCACCAAGGGCCCGTCCCCGACCCCCCCCGACAGATGACCACGAGCACGCTGCAGGAAGCGGCGGTCGCGAGACCGCTCCCGAAGGACGCGATCGACGAGATCGTCCGCCTCGGCGCGGACGAGCCGGAGGCTCTCCGCGAGCCGGAGGCGCTCCTCGCCCTACGTCCCGACCTTCCTGCGGTTCGCTCGTTCGCCCGGACCGTGCGCGAGCGCACCTACGGCGACTTCGGATTCGACGTGATCTCGAGCGAGGGGCTGCCGGCCGCGTACCGCCGGCTCGCCTACGCCGCGATCGGGATCGAGTACGCCGCGCCGATCCTGCGCTACGGGCTGCTGTACGCCGTCGCCGACCGGGGCGAGTCGTACCTGGAGAAGCAGATTCCCGTCAGCATGACCCGTGCCGACACCGGCATGCACACCGACAGCAGCGCGCGGGACTGCGTGCCGGGCGTCGTCGCGCTGCTCTGCGAGCGGCCGAGCCTGGACGGCGGCATGTCGAGGATCGCGAGCGCGGTCCAGGCGTGCGAATGGCTGGCGCTCCACGATCCGAAGGCACTGGAGCTCCTCCAGAAGACCTACATCCGCGACGTCGTCACGCCGGGGATGGACAAGGGGCTGGACTCGCTCAAGCGGAACCGCTTCCCGGTCGTGTCGCTGGAGCCCGAGTTCCAGCTGCGCTACATGCGCTACTGGATCGAGAAGGGCCAGGAGCGCGCAGGGGCGCCGCTGTCCGGCGACGTGCTCGCCGCGTTCGACGCACTGGACGCGGCGCTCGACCGGCCCGAGTTCGGTGTGACGTTCCGGCTGGAGGCGGGGCAGATGCTCTTCGTCGACAACCGGCGACTGGTGCACGGAAGGGACGCATATGGGAGCGTCCCGAGCGGTGGCCGGCTGCTGTGGCGGATGTGGCTCGATGAGCATCACGCCTGTTCCGCCTAGGCGGATCCGCCAATGAAGAAGGCCCGGCCGAGTCACTCGCTCGTCCGGGCCTCGCCGTTCTCAGGGCGCTGAGGGCCTGCGCTCCGGCCCGACCTCAGACGTCCACGTCCTCGGCCTCCTCGGCCCGCTCCATGATGAAGCGGAAGCGGGCGGAGGGATCGCGGCCCATCAGGTCGCTCATCACGCGGTCGGTCAGCAGCCCGTCCGCGATCTCGACCCGCAGCAGCCTGCGCGTCGCCGGGTCGAGCGTCGTCTCCCACAGCGTCTTCGGCATCATCTCGCCGAGACCCTTGAAGCGCGTGATCTGCGGCGTCGAGCGGGCGTTCCCGTGCTCGGCAACGATCCGGTCGCGGTCCGGATCGTCGGCGGCCCAGAAGGTCTCCTTGCCGATGTCGACCCGGTACAGCGGCGGGACCGCGATGTAGAGTCGGCCCGCATTGATGAGCTGCGGCAGGTGCCGGTAGAAGAAAGTCAGCAGCAGCGTCGTGATGTGGTGCCCGTCCGAGTCGGCGTCCGCCAGCAGAATGATCCGCTGGTAGCGGAGCTTCGACACGTCGAGGTTCGGCCCGATGCCGCACCCGAGCGCGGTGACGAGGTCCGATAGCTCCTTGTTGTCGAGGACCTTCTTGAGCCCCGCGTCCTCGGTGTTCAGCACCTTGCCGCGCAGCGGAAGGATCGCCTGGGTCTTCCGGTCCCGGCCCTGCTTCGCCGACCCGCCCGCCGAGTCACCCTCGACGATGAACAGCTCGGAGTCGTCGCGGTCCTTGGACGAGCAGTCGCTGAGCTTGCCGGGCAGCGTGAGCTTGTTCGTCGCCGACTTGCGCGACACCGACGCCGACGCGGCGCGGCTGGCGGCCCGCGCGCGGCTGGCCGCGATGATCCGCGTGATGATCTGCTCGGCGATCGAGCTGTTCGAGTTGAGCCACTGCTCCAGCGCCGGACGCAGCGCGCCGTCGACCGCGGCCTGGACCTCGGGGTTGTTGAGGCGGTCCTTGGTCTGGCCCTGGAACTGGGGGTCGGCGATGAACACCGACAGGATCCCGACGAGGCCCTCGCGGATGTCCTCGTGCGTGATCTTGACGCCGCGCGGCGTGAGCTTGTGCGTCTCCAGGTAGTTGCGGACGGCCTTGTTGAGCCCCGCGCGCAGGCCGTTCTCGTGGCTGCCGCCCGAGCCCGTCGTGATGCCGTTGACGTAGCTGCGGACGTGCTCGTCGGTCGATTCGGTCCACTGGAACACCATCTCGACGCGCGCGTCGTCGCCGTCCTTGGCGAAGAAGAACGGCTCGTCGTGGATCGGGCGCGCGTCGCGCCCTCCTCGCACGTGGTCGAGGTAGTCGCGGATCCCGTTCTCGTGCCGGTAGACGGTCCGCTTCCCGGACGTCTCGTCCACGAAGACCATCTTCACGCCTGAGTGCAGGAACGCCGCGGTCTCCAGGCGCTGGCGCAGGGTCTCCGGATTGAACGTCGTCTTCGGGAAGATCTTGGGGTCCGGCGTGAATGTGATCGTCGTCCCCGTGCCGCGGACCTCCTTCGCCTTCGCCTTCAGGAGCTTCGACGTCGCCACGCCGCGCGCGAACTCCATCTTGAACTGGCCGCCGTCGCGCTTCACCACGGCGACGAGCTTCTTGGAGAGCGCGTTGACGACGGACGCGCCGACGCCGTGCAGCCCGCCCGACGTCTTGTAGTTCCCCTCGCCGTCGTTCTGGAACTTGCCGCCGGCGTGCAGCTCGGTGAGCACGAGCTCCAGCCCCGACTTGCCGGTCTTGCGGTTCCGGTCGACCGGGATCCCGCGGCCGTTGTCGGACACGGTCACGGTCTCGCCCGACGCGTGCAGCGTGAGCGTGACCTCGGACGCGTGCCCGTTCATCGCCTCGTCGACGGAGTTGTCGAGCACCTCCCACACGAGGTGATGGAGTCCGGCGCTGCTGACGCCCCCGATGTACATCCCGGGGCGCTTGCGGACGGCCTCCAGCCCCTGGAGGACCGTGAGCTGATCGGCGGTGTAGGCCTTGGCCATGCTGGGGGGGCCGCTCAGAGCGTGGGCGAGGGGACCGGGTCGAGGACGATCCGCTTGATCCGTCCGTTCTTCTGGATCTCCGTCCCGACGCCGCCGCGGGCGGTCGTGCGGTACTTGACCGTCGAGATGTTCTTCTGGGCGCCGCGGTTCGTCTCGACCGTCAGGAGGTCGCGGTCGCCGCGGCTCGCCTTGAAGCCGAGCAGCCGGTCCTCCTTCGCGACCTTGATGAGCCGCACGCCCTTGCCGGGGCCGCCGAGGTAGTTCACGTCGCCCGCGGGACAGACGATCGCGCGGCATCGCTGGGTCACCGCGAGGATCGTCTCGCTGCCGTGGACGAGCGTCAGGTCGACGACCGCCTGGCCCGCTGCGGGGCGCGCGAAGCGGCGCCCCGAGCGCGTCGACGGCTCGGCGAACTTCTCCAGGCCGAAGCGCAGCGCGTAGCCGTCCGTGGTCGCGGCGAACGCGTGCAGCATCGGGCACATGTCCGGCTTCTTCGGGTCCTCCGCGATCTCGCCCTTGAGGGAGCGCTTGTCGAAGGACACCGCGGCCACGATCCGCTCGCCGTCCTTGAGCTTGAAGAGCTTCTGGATCGGCTCGCCGAAGCCCGTCGAGGCGGGGATGTCGATGAAGCGCGCCGTGTAGCAGGTGCCGAGCGACGAGAAGAACCCGACCGTCGCGCGCGTCGAGCCGGCGACGCAAGCGAGCACGGAGTCGCCGTCCCGGATGCGCGTCTTCGCGGGCTCCTTGATCTCCTTCTGCCGCTTCACCCAGCCGTCCGTGGTCACGAGCAGGTGCGTGTCCTCGGCGACGATGAAGTCCTCCTCGGCGTACTCGACCTCCTCCGCCGCGACCTCGATCACCGTGCGCCGCTTGGCCTCCTTCGACTTGCCGAGGTCGCCGAGGATGGCCTCGATCTCCTCGCGGACGATGCCCCAGCGCCCCGAGTTCGACGGGTCGCTGTCGTCCTCGTCGAGCAGCGCGCGGATCTCCTCGGCGCGCTCGCGCTTGGCCTCGAGCTCCTCCAGGACGAGGTTGATCTCCAGCTTCGCGAGCCGGTAGAGCTTGAGCTCCAGGATCGCGTCGGTCTGCTCGGCGTCGAGCTGCTTGAACTTGCGCTGGATCTTCTTCGCGGCGTCGGCCTTGCCGTCCGACGCGCGGATGATCCGGATGATCTCGTCGAGCGCGTCGAAGACGAGCGCGAAGCCGTCCAGGACGTGGATGCGTTTCTCCAGCCCCTGCAGCTCGTGCTGGAGGCGCTTGGTGACGACCTCCAGCCGGAAGTGCAGGAAGTGCCACAGGATCTCGCGCAGCCCGATGCGGCTGGGCGCGCCGACCTCGGGGTTCTCGGTCGGGACGAGGCAGGTCAGGTTGTAGCTGTAGTTGACCTGCAGGCTCGTGTGCTTGTGGAGGTACGCGAGCACCTTCTGCTCGTCCGCGTCCTTCTTGAGCACGAGCTCGATCCGCACGTCGTCCGCCGACAGGTCGCTGACGTCGAGCAGCAGCGCCATCTTGCGCTGGATCACGATCTGTCCGATCTGCTCGACGAGCGTCGCCTTGTTGACCCCGTACGGGATGCTGGAGATGACGAGTGTCTTCGAGCCGCGCGTCTTCAGCTTGCGGTCGATCTTGCACTCGCCGCGGATCTTGATCGAGCCGGAGCCCGTCTTGTAGATCTCGCGCAGCTGTTCCTTCGTCGCGATGACCTGGCCGCCGGTGGGGAAGTCGGGCCCCTGGACGGCGTCGTTCGCGACGAGCTGGTACTCCTTGATCTCGGGGTCGGCGAGCAGCTTGAGGCACGCGCGCAGCGTCTCACCGAGGTTGTGCGGCGGGATGTTGGTCGCCATCCCGACCGCGATCCCCGTCCCGCCGTTCACCAGCAGGTTCGGGTACCGCGCCGGCAGCACGACCGGCTCCTCGTTCGTGCCGTCGTAGTTCGGCCGGAACGGCACGGTGCCGTTCTTGATGTCGTCGAGCAGCGGCAGGGCCGCGGGCGCGAGGCGGCACTCCGTGTACCGGTACGCCGCCGCCGCATCGCCGTCGACCGAGCCGAAGTTGCCGTGACCGTCGACGAGCCGGTGGCGCATCGCCCACGGCTGTGCCATGCGGACGAGTGCGTCGTAGAGCGCCGTGTCGCCGTGCGGGTGGAAGTCCTTGAGCGCGGAGCCGACGACGCCGGCGCACTTGCGCGGCTTGGCGTCGGGCAGCATGCGCTCGCGCAGCATCGTGTAGAGGATGCGGCGCTGCACCGGCTTCAGGCCGTCGCGGACGTCCGGCAGCGCGCGGCTCGTGATGACCGAGAGCGAGTAGTTGAGGTAGCGCTCCTGCGCCGCCTCGTGGAGCGGGACCGCTTCCTCGCCGGAGCCGCTGCCGCCGTTCAGTCCCCCGGCGTCACCGCCGGAACCGTCGCCGTTCGGAGCATCCTCGAAGAGCGTGGGAGAGCCCTTCCCTCGCCGCGTCGACGACGTGGCCTTCTTCGTCCTGGACGTACGGGTGCGCGCCAATTCCGGGTCCTCGCTGGTCGCCCGGACGCGCGTCGGCGCTCGGGGACGTGGAACCCCGGCACGATAGGGGCGCGGATGGGGCCGTACAAGGCCGCCCCGCCCCCGACGCGCGAATCCGCCCGGGCTAGTCCTCGCGCCACGTCGCGGCGTCGATCACCGCGGCGGCGTGCAGGACGAAGGCGACGATCCCCGGGAGGAGCAGGAACCAGAGCGCGTAGCCGACCGAGGTCGCGATGAAGAGGAACACCGCGGACATGAGCCGGCCCTGAACGAGCTGGCCGAGGCCGGGGATGAAGAACGAGGCGAGCGCCGCGAGGACGTTGCCGGACGAGCCGCGGCCAGGGCGCGATCGCAGGTCCTCCGTGTCGAAGCGGAGGTAGTCGTCCTTCGGGCGGCGTGCGCCGCTCTGGGGGTCGGCGGAGGGGTAGACGCGTACGGAGACCATCGGACCCCCTTGTTCGGAGGGGGATGGCCGGTATTTCACGCGTCCGCCGTCAGGCCCCGAAGAGGTGCATCAGGAACCAGCCGACCAGGAAGAGCGCGGGACCCGTGTGGAGGCACCCCGCCTTCAGGTGCCTCTGCTGGAGCGACCCGCCGCACTCAGGGCAGACGCGCGGGAGCGGGGTCTCGAGCTCGGTCCCGCAGTGCGGGCACCGCCGCTGTTCGATGATCCGGGGCAACGGGGTCTACTCGGGCGCAGGGGCTTGTTGGGCGCGGGGGCATCCGGGGCACGGGGCGGAGCGCGGTCAGTCGAGCGCCCCGTCGAGCGACAGGGTGGGAGCGATCGGGTCCGGGACGTAGTTCGTGTTGCACAGGTCGGCCTGCGCGGCGCGGCGCCGGAACTCGGCGAGGCTCGGCGCCATCGCGGCGCCTGGGTCGTAGCTGCACTCCTCCTCGAGGTACTCCAGGCAGCGCGACTCGGGCAGGGACCAGCGCTCGGACGCCTCGCGCGCGAGGTCGCCGATCGACGCGCGGCCGCGCGCCCGGGCGCGGGTGAACGCCTCGATGTGCGGCTCGATGGGCGCGTCCTCGCGCACGATCCACGCGGCGAAGACGAAGGGCATGCCGGTGCGGCGTCGCCACTCCTCGCTCGGGTTCCACGCCGGGATGTCGAGCGTCAGCGTTTCGCGCAGCGCCGCGTCGCCGATCCGGAGCCACGCGTCGGCGCCCTCGACCGCGCGCGGGTCCTCGCCGAGCGGAACCTCGAGGAACTTCGGAGGGCCGCCCTCCCGTTCGTCGAGGAGCGTGCGCGTCAGCGCGGCGGCTGCGCGGCTCGACGGGTCGAGGGCGATGCTCTCGACCTCCTGGATCGGCTTGCGGAGGAACACCTGGACGCTGCCGACGTAGCTCTCGCCGCAGACCGCGATGCCGTCGATGAAGCGGTACCCGGGTCGGCGGAACAGCTCGATCGAGGAGACGAGCGCGACGTCGAGGTCGCCGCGGCGCAGGTCCTCGACGAGCAGCGCGGGGACCTCGTAGCGCAGGTCGATCCCGGGCTCGTCCTCCAGGCCGACGTCCAGCGGCCGGCCGACGAGGTAGGGGACCGTCCCGACGCGGAGCGGGGCGTCGTCGCGGGCGGGCTCTCGATGGGGGATCGTGTCGCGGTCGGTCGTCATCCGGTGCGCATTATCGGCCGGCTTCGGTCCGTTTTCCCCTGCGATCGCTGCAACCCCGGCGGGATCGGGTCGTCGGGATGGTGAAGGAGCGCGACGGGGGGTCGCGCGCCGAGGGAGATGGGTGACGGAGGTCGGTCCTCGAGGGGACGGCCGGGAGACGGGTGCCGATGGTCTGGACACGACACACCGCGGGGGGCGTGCTGCTCGTGCTCGCCGCCGCCGCTGCGCCGGGCAGCTTCGCGGAAGGTGCTGCCGGGGAGGGCGCTGCCGCGCCGGGCGGCGAGCCGCGCCTCGACGGCTTCGTGTGGCCGGACCGAATCGACGTGGCCGCCGCTGCGCGCGGTCGGCCGCCGGCGTTCGGAGCAGCGGTGGCGGTCGAGGGGGACGTGGCCCTGATCGGGGCGCCCTCGGCCGCCGTCGAGGGCCGCCGGTCCGGCGCCTGCCGCGTCGTGGTGCGGACCCTGATCGGTGGCGACTGGCTGTCGCCGCCGGGCTACGTGCTCGACCCCGGGCCCGTCGGTGACGGGGCGCGCTTCGGGGCGGCGATCGACCTCGGACACGGGATCGCGGCGGTGGGGGCGCCGGGCGCGCACGGACCGGGCGGCTCGCTCAGCGGGATCGTCCGTGTCTTCGCGGTCGACGTCCACACGGGCCGCACGCGGTGGCTCGCCGACCTCGCGCCGCCGCCTGGCAGCGTCGGCGCCGCATTCGGATCGAGCGTCGCCGTGGGGCGAACGGCATCCGGCGCAATGCGGATCGCGGTCGGGGCACCGCGGGCGCGCTCCGCCGGCGGAGTCCGCGCGGGCTCCGTGCTCGTGTTCGAGCGCGCCCCGGGCGGTCTGCCGGCCGACTGGCGCGCGGTGGCCACCCTGGACTCGCCGACGGGGGGAATCGCGGACGACTTCGGCGCCAGCCTGTGCCTCGCGGGTGACCTGGTCGTCGTCGGCGCGCCCGGGACCAGCGCGACGGCTCCGGGCGCGGGCGCCGCGTATGGCTTCGACGCTGACGGTCTCCGGCAGTGGTCGCTCGCGCCGTCCACCCCGGACCCGCTCGCGGCCGCGGGAGCTCGATACGGCACGACCGTCCGTGCGCTCGCTCCCGACCGGCTCGCCGTCGCAGCCTTCGGTCGAGCCGCGGTCGAGGTGGTCGAACTGAAGGCGAGCGGGCCGGGCCATCGGGCGCTTCTCCGCGGTCACCCGATCGGCGGGTTCGGGCTGGCCGTGGCGGGGGACGCGGACGAGGTGTGGGTCGGAGCTCCGTTCGCGGGTTCGGGCGGCGCAGGGGCGGTGCATCGGTTCGTACGTGCCGGCAACGGCTACGCCGCCGTCGACGTGCTGCACCCGGACCCTCCGACAGCTGCGGGCGAGTTCGGGCTGGCGATCGACGTCGAGCGGCGAGACGACGGCTCGCTCCGCGCGGTCGTCGGGGAGCCGGCGAGCGACCATCCCTGTCCGGTCGAGGCGCCCCGCTGCGCGTCGGGTCGCGCGGTCGTCTACCGGGTGGATGCGCCTTGATCGACGATCAGACGGCGGACGCGTCGCCGGCCGACGGGCCGCTGGCGGCGTCGGTCGCCGGGCGGCGACGGACCGTGACGAGCGTGAGGTCGTCCGGCTTGCCGACCGACTCCATGCCGTCCATGCCCAGCATCGCGCGCAGCATGCGCTCGCGGCACAGGGTGAAGACCTCTTCGGTACCGCGCTCCAGGCTGCCGCCGCGGAGCGCTTCGACGATCTCGGACTCGCGGGCGTTGTCCGTGACGCCGTCGGTTGCGACGGCGAGCGTGTCGCCCGGTTCGAACGGCACGCGCGGGCCGACGTGGATCGCCATCCCGTCGACGCCGAGCCCGTTCGAGACCAGGTGGCGCTCGGAGTGCAGGAGCGCTTCTTCCTCGTCGAGCAGGCCCGCACGCTGCGCGTAGCCGACGGGCGAGTGAGCGATCGTGCGGAACGGAACCGCGCCGCTGCGTGCGATGACGAGCGCCTCGGCGTCACCCGCGTGGACGGTCTGCACCCAGTCGTCGGTGACGATCGCGCACGCCGCGGTCGCGCCGCCGCTCGGGCATCGCTCCTGGATGCGCTCGTGCGCGCGCTCGAAGGCGCTGACGAGCGCCGTTCGCGCGTCCGCGCCGTCGGTGCTCCCGACGAGGCGCTCAGCGAAGACCTCCAGCGCAGAACGCGCGGCTTCGCGGCCGTTCTGCATCCCGCCCATCCCGTCGACCACGCAGACGAGCAGCGCGCCATCCGCCACCTCGACGACGACGAGGCCGTCCTCGGTCGCTTCCTTCTGCGGATCGCCCGCACAGACGAGCGCGACCTCGTACCGGCGCGTCGGCCGGACCGAGATGGCCGCCAGGTCTTCCTCGACGGACGACGCGAGCACGTCTCGGATCGACGGATTCAACGCGCGCCGCCTTGGGCTCGGGCCCGGTCAGGGACACGGCGAGGGGTGCGGTGAGGAACGCGGTGCCGCATGGGTACATGCTCCACGACGCGGGTCCCGCCCGTCCACGATCGAACCGGTTATCGCTCGACGAGTGCCGCGGACAGGCTCAGGACACGACCGCTGCGCCAGACGCGTACGGGGACCGCCTCACCGGGGGAGGCCTCGATCAGTGCGTTCGTGAAGCTCTGCGAGTCCTTCATCTCGCGCGTCCCGATCGAGAGAATCACGTCGCCGTCCCGCACGCCTGCGCGCGAGGCGGGGGTGCCCTCCAGGACCTCCCGCACCTTGACCCGGCTCGAACCGTCGAAGCCGGCCTTGCGGTCCTCACGCAGGGCGCGTTCCGCCTCCCAGCGATAGAACGTCCGGACGCCCAGATAGGCCCGCCGGACGCGTCCATGCGCCGTGATCTCGGCGACGACCTTCTCGACCATGGCGGCGGGGATCGCGAACGCGAGCCCCGCGTCTCCGTTCGAGGCAAGACCGACGGCGACCGTGATCCCGACCGCGCGGCCCTGGACGTCGACGAGAGGACCGCCGCTGTTGCCCGGGTTGATGGCGGCGTCGGTCTGGATGAAGTTCTCGTACTGCGCGATGTCGAGGTCGCTGCGGCCGTGGCCGTTGACGACCCCGAGCGTCACCGTGTGTCCGAGGCTCAGCGGGTTGCCGACCGCGAGCACGAGCTCACCGACCGGCGGGAGATCCAGGCGCAGCGGCATCGCGCGCAGGGCTTCGTCGGACTGCACGCGGAGAACGGCGAGATCGGTGTCCTCGTCCGAGCCGAGCAGGCGCGCGGACAGGCGCGTCCCGTCGGTGAACACGACCCGGAAGCTGGAGGCGCCGTCGACGACGTGGAAGTTCGTGACGATGAGGCCCTCTTCGTCGACGACCACGCCGGAGCCGTCGAGGACCTTCCGCGTGCGGCCGCGTCGGTTCGCGTAGGACTCGACCTGGACCACCGACAGGGCGGCGTCGGCGCTGGCGGCCTGGAGAGCGAGCGACACCTGGGCCGCCGCGGCGCGGGGGTCGACCGGGCCGTCCTGAGGACCCGGGGGCAGGGGCGCGGTGCTGCGTCCCAATCCGAAGGCTGCGACGAGAAGCCCCAGCAGGGCCGAGGCCGCTCCGAAGGTCGGGAGACCGAAGGGCGACGAGTGGGTGCCTGGGCGTCGTTCAGCCATGGGCCAGAAAGCGGGTTTGCGGGTCCTGGGGGCGCCAGCCGCTACGCGCTATGCCCCACAACGCTCCTCCTTATAGCTCGGCGGAACCGCTCGGATGCAGCCTCTGGAGACGCGCTCACGATCGCTTACCTTCGCCGTACTCCTGGGGGGCCCCCAGGACGTATCCTGACGGGGCTTCCAGCCGGTGGCATGGTCCCTACGTGGGACTCAGGTCGCGCCGTCCGGAAGACGACATCCGAGGGGGATCCCGCGCTCCCCCTCCACGGGCTCCCCAGTGGGCCCGGACACTCGCCTGGAACCGAGAACGAACCACCCGAGAGTCGCGCTGCGGCTCTCCCAAGGGGACCCAGCGCCCCGACGCACATCCATGAAGACACTCCTCCAAGGCCTCGCTGCCGCCGTCCTCGTCCTCGGGCTCGGCGCTGCTCCGGCGACGGCCCAGAACTGCTCGGCCTCCAAGTCGGCCGAGACGACCGCGTGTAGCTCGAAACAGAAAGCTGCCACGGTCGCGGACGAGACCTCCTCGTGCGCGTCGAGCTGCTCGACGAAGACGAAGAAGGCCGCCACCGTCGCGAAGAACGCCCCGGCCCAGGACGGACAGCGCTGGTGCGAGTCCAGCTGCGCCGCCAAGGCCAAGGCCACGATCGTCGCGAAGGAGGGCGCGTCCAAGGACGGCCAGCTCTGGTGCGAGTCGAGCTGTGCGTCGAAGGCCAAGGCCGTCACGGTCGCCGCGAAGCCGACGTGCGACAAGCCGGGCTGCGACGAGTCCGCTTGCGCCTCCGGTTGCTCGACCGCGAACGTCGCGAAGGCCGGCCAGAAGGCCAAGGTCGTCGCCGGCAAGGCCTGGGGCCAGGACCAGGCCTGCGCATCGAGCTGCTCCAGCGAGAAGAAGGCCGAGCTCGTCGCCGTCGAGAAGCGCGGCTGCGGCACGACCTGCCCGACCACCAAGGCTCAGGTCGTCGCGAAGAAGGCGTGCTGTGACGAGGGCGAGAAGGGCGAGTGCTGCGCGAGTGCGTCGCGCGCCGCCGTCGTCGCCAAGACGAGCGACTGCGGGTCGAGCTGCTCCAGCCAGAAGGCCGCGACGGTCGCCGAGAAGAGCGCGTGCTCCTCGACCTGCTCCAGCAGCAAGAAGGCGGCCACGGTCGCTGAGAAGAGCGACTGCTCGTCGAGCTGCTCGAGCAAGAAGGCCGCGACGGTCGCCGAGAAGAGCGCTTGCTCCTCGACCTGCTCCAGCAAGAAAGCGGCCACGGTCGCGGAGAAGAGCGACTGCTCGTCGAGCTGCTCGAGCAAGAAGGCGGCCACGGTCGCCGAGAAGAGCGCGTGCTCCTCGACCTGCTCCAGCAAGAAGGCTGAGAAGATCGCAAGAGAGTCGTGGAGGGAGAGGTGCTTGAGGAGGGTGTAGGACGCGGAGGTC
>JBCDGE010000050.1:0-53326 GCA_038757895.1 Planctomycetota bacterium
CCTCTGTCGGGCACGCTCGCGACGGTCGTGACCATCACGAAGACGCCGGCTCCGGTGTGCGCGACGAGCTCGAACTTCGCCTCGCCGCCGGGCGAGAGGAGCGGGCTGCCGATCGTCCACTCGGTGGGGTCGACACCGGTCCGGTATGCGTTCGGCGCGAAGGCCCCGTCGTCACCGCTCTGCTTCACCTGGAGCAGCTCGGCGACGATCGGTTCGTCGTTCACGTCGACGATCCGCACCGTCACGTTGCGCGGGCCTGCGAGCAGCGGCGCGCCGTGTCGGCCGTACGTGTCGAACGCGGGGTAGCGCCAGCCGGGACCGCGTCGCTCGCGCAGCTCGTCGACGGTCATCTGGTACGAACGGTCCTCGCGTGGCTGCTCGCGGGTCTCGACGGAGCGCGGCGTTCCGCTCGGCTCGACGCGCTCGAGCACTCCCGCGCGATGCAGTCCGGCGAGGGGCATGTACGGCGCGAGCTGCCCCTCGAGGGACACCGTGCTTCCGAGGTCGAGCGGCGGGATGTCCGCGGGTGAGATCGTGCCGTCGAGGAGCGCTTGCTGCGCGTCGAGCGCGGGGCGCAGCGCGGCGACGTTGCGCTGTGAGACGTGCCCCCACGCGGTGAGCGTGACCGTCACGCCAACGCAGAGCGTCATTGCGGCGACGAGCGGAGATCCGGGGCGGTACGAGCCGAGCATCGAGAGCGGAGGGACGAGCCCTCGCTGCTCATCGTCGCCCTGGTCTCGCGGGGTGAACAGATGGTGGAACGCGTCGCTCGGCGATGTCCCAGATGAGAGCGGAGTGAGCCTCCGTTTGATGCACGTGCGGTTCCCGGCGAAGGTCCGCTCGCACTCCCGGTCACGAACCGTCGGTCCCCAGCCCTCCCGTCCCCCGACGTCGCACGACCTTCCTCCCATGCACCGACGCCCCGCTCTCGCCGCGCTCGCGCCCATCGCGCTCATCGTTCCCACGGCTCTCGCACAGGGACCGCTCCCGCCTCCCATCGCGCCGCCCGAGAACCCGACGACGGCAGAGAAGGTCGTGCTCGGCAAGATGCTGTTCTGGGACGAACAGCTCTCCAGCGACGGCACGATGGCGTGCGGGACGTGCCACCAGCCCAGTGCGGGGGGCGCGGATCCGCGGCTCACACAGGCCGCGGCGCACCCGGGGCCGGACGGGCTGATCGGGACGCAGGACGACCTCTTCGGCTCTCCCGGCATGCACCGCTCGAACGCGTTCGGGCACTACGTCGACGACGCGACGTTCGGTTTCGGCGTGCGAGCGACCGATCGCAACACGCCGAGCATGATCGCCGCGGCGTACTTCCCCGAGCTGTTCTGGGACGGGCGGGCGAGCGGCGCGTTCGTCGACCCCGTCGGCGGCGGCGTCGTGATCCCTGCCGGCGCGGCGCTGGAGTCGCAGTCCCTGGAGCCCGTCCTGTCCGACGTCGAGATGGCGTGGGAGGAGCGCGGCTGGGACGGTGTCACCGCGCGGCTCGCGGAGGCCGTGCCGATGGCGCTCGCGGGGACGTTGACCGCCGACATGACCGCGGCGCTCGCGGTGGACCCGACGTACCCCGATCTCTTCGAGGCCGCGTTCGGCAGCGACGAGATCACGCCGATCCGCATCGCGTTCGCCCTCGCCGCGTACCAGCGCGCGCTCGTCCCGGACGAGTCGAAGTTCGACCGCGTGATGCGCGGCCAGGACCAGTTCACCCAGGCCGAGCAGCGCGGCTTCAACGCGTTCCGGAACCCGGGCTCGCGCTGCGTGCAGTGCCACTCGGGCTCGCTCTTCTCCGACGGCGAGTACCACAACCTCGGGCTGCGGCCGATCCTCGAGGACCGCGGCAGGCAGGACGTCACCGGGCTCTTCGGCGATCGCGGGCGCTTCAAGACGCCCTCGCTGCGAAACGTCGAGCTGCGCGAGCGCTTCTTCCACACGGGCGCGCCCGGGATCGAAGACCTGCGGGACGTGATGGACTTCTACAACGCCGACGGCGGGCCCTTCGGAGCGAACAAGGACCCGCTCCTGAACGGGATCCAGATCCCGCCGCCCGCTCGCAACGACATCGTCGCGTTCCTGCGCACGCTCACCGACCCGCGCGTCGCCGCGGAAACGGCGCCCTTCGACCGCCCGACGCTGTGGTCGGAGCGCGCCGTGCCGAACCCCGCGCCGATCGGCATCGGCGGCGTTGCCGGCACGGGCGGGTTCGTACCGCGGATCGTCGCGACCGCGCCGCCGAAGTCCGGCAATCCCGGCTTCCGCGTTGGGCTCCACGGCGCGACGGGCGGGAACTTCGCCGTGCTGCACGTCGACCTGCTGTCCATCCCGGGCGGCGCGACGACGGACGACCTGCGGCGCGGACTGCCGCTCGCGCAGATCGTCGACGGCACCGGTCCCGGCGGCGGCCACGCGACCTGGATCGATGCCGACGCCGTGGCGCCCGTGCTCGTGGGGCTCACCTACGAGGCCCAGTGGTGGATCCGCGACCCCGCGGCTCCCGGCGGGATCGCGCGGTCGCCGCTGGTCCGCGTGACGATCGAGTGATCAGCGAGGGAGCGCGACGGTGACCGAGAACGACGTGTCCGCGGCGTCGATGGACGCGCTTCCGCCCATCGCCTCCGCGCACGTCCGGACGAGCGCGAGCCCGAGCCCGGCGTGCGTGCTCGACTTCGTGCGCGCGGGGTCGGCGCGCCAGAACGGCTCGAAGGCACGGTCCGCGGTCTCCGCGGGCAGCGGCTCGCACTCGTTCGTCACCTTCAGGTGCACCTCTTCGCCGGTCTCGCTCGCATCGACGGAGATCGTCGTGCCCGGTAGCGCGTAGGACGTGGCGTTGCTCGCGAGGTTGGCGGCGATCCGATCGAACAGCATCGGTTGGACCGTCGCGACCGCGCCGGATCCATACCGCACGGAGAGCTGCTCGGTCTCCATCTCGGCGGCATGCTCGGCGAACGCGCGGCGCAGCGCGGGCTCGACCTCGACCGGCTCGCGCTCGGCCTGAGTCGCGCCTGACCTGGCGAGCAGGAGCAGCCCGTCGATCGTCTCCTGCATCGACAGGGCGATGTCCAGGCACTGCTGTGCGGCCTCGCGGTGCGCCGCGACGGTCCGCTCGCGGCGCAGCAGCACCTCCAGCGTCGCGCGCATACCGGCGACCGGTGTGCGCAGCTCGTGCGCGGCGTCGGCCGTGAATCGCTTCTCGCGTCCGAACGCCTCGGCGAGCCTCTTCCGGGTCGATTCGAACGAGTCGACGATGGGCACGAGCTCGGCCGGCGCGTCATCGAGCCGGATCGTCTGGTCGAGGTCGGTCTCGCGGATCCCCGCGATCCTGGACGAGAGGACGTCGAGCGGCGCGAGGCCCCGGCGTACGGCGAGGCCGATCAGGAGAGCCGCGACGAGAGCCGATCCCGCGCCGGCCACGCCGAGCAGCCGCGCGAGTGCGCCGAGAGCTTCCACCTCGGCCTGGATCGGGATGGCGGCGACGACGACGAACTGCTCGCCGGGGCGGAACGGCGGATCGGGGCGGCGCTGAGGAGGCGGGCGGAATCCGCGACCCTCGTCGTCCCTGTTGCCGCGGCCGGGGGGGCCTGGCCCGGGGCCCCCGCCCGGACGCGGCCGGCGGCCGGGGCGCGCGTCGGGTCCACCGCCCGGGCCCCCGCCGGGTCCGCCTCCAGGTCCAATCCCTGGCCCTCCGCGTGCCGGCTCGATCACGAACTGCGCGACCCGCCACGCGCGTCCGTCGTCGTCGACCGTCTCCCACACCGTCGCGTCGGTCCAGTCGCCGGCGCCGAGCCGGGCCACGCTCGCATCGCCGGTGTCGAGTTCGATCGACGGGAATCCCGGAGACGTCGCAAGGGACTGCGCCTGCGGAGCGCGGCGGCAGGACCACACGTAGCCCGAGCGCGTCGCGTCACCGAGGTCGCCGAGCTCGGTCTCCCCGCTCCGCGTCGCCATGATCGAGTCCGCGACGACGCGCGTGGCGCCGACCTCGATCACCGAGCGGATCGCCGCGGAGCCGGTCGAACGGAGCCGGTTCTCCATCGTCCGATGGACGGTGACGCCCGTCACGCCGATCGTCGCCGCGACCGCCAGCACGGCCCAGAACAGCACGCGGCGCTGGATGCTGGGGCGCTTCATCGTTCGGACCGCGTCATGTCGTCGGCCGCGGCTGCGGCGCGTCGTCGAGCTCGGTCGCCGTCAGCACGTAGCCACGTCCGCGGCGCGTGTGCAGGAGCCGCGGCTGGCCCTCGGCCTCCAGCTTCTTGCGCAGGTATCCCACGTAGACGTCGACGACGTTGCTGCCCATCGACTGCTCGCCGTACAGATTCTCGTGCAGGTCGGCGCGCGTGACGATCTCGTCGGCGCGGTACGCGAAGTACTCCAGGAGCGCGTACTCGCGCGCCGTCAGTTCGACCCGACGCTCTGCGATCGACACGGCCTGGTCGGCGGTGCTGATCGTCAGCGGGCCGACGGTGATCACGGGTGACTTGCGGCCGTACTTGCGGCGGAGCAGCGCTCGCGCGCGCGCGACGAGCTCCTCCATGGCGAAGGGCTTGACCAGGTAGTCGTCCGCGCCGGCGTCGAGCACGGAGACGCGCTCCTCGACCCCGTCGCGCGCGGTCATCACGAGGACGTGGGCCGCGTCGTGCTGGCTCCGCATGCGCTTCAGCACGCCGACGCCGTCGATCCCCGGGATCATGAGGTCCAGGACGACGAGGTCGTAGGCGGCCTCCGCGAGGTGCTGGAGCGCGGCCTCGCCGTCACCGGCGAGGTCGACCGACCAGCCCTCGTCGCGAAGCGCCGTCACGACCGCTCCCCGGATGGGTCCATAGTCCTCCACGACCAGCACGCGCATGTCGTTCAACGTATCGGCCAGACGGGTGAGACCGGTCGAGCGCTCTCATGGAGCTCTCACGCGGGCGCCACGGCCCCGTGAGGGGACCATGAGGGGCCTCGATCCGGCGTTCGGAGGCCCTCCCGGGTCCGGCCTGGGGGTGCGTCGTCGACGTAGGAGGTCGCAATGCGCGTGGAGTTGGATCGGAGCGAGGGGAAAGGAGCGAGGGAGATCGGTGCGGTCGTGGCGGGGGTCCTCGTGGCCCTCGCCGCCGTCCTGACAGCGAGCTGCAGCGGGGGCACGCTGCCGCTCGACGCTCCGACGGACGACGGCACGCCCGCCGACCCGGGGCTCGTCGCGATGCTCCGCGAGGTCGTCGCCCGTGAGCTCATCCTGCCGATCGCGCCCGCGCCGACGTACCGGCCCGAGCTCGTCGAGCTGGGTCAGGCGCTCTTCTTCGACAAGGAACTCTCGGGCAATCGCGACGTCTCGTGCGCGACCTGCCACCTGCCGAGCGCAGCCGGAGGGGACGCGCGGACGCTGCCCCGCGGCGTCGGCGGGCTCGGGCTCGGCGCTGCTCGCCTCGGCGGGGCGATCGTGCCGCGCAACAGTCCGTCGGTGCTGAACGCGCACCTGTTCGACGTGCTCTTCTGGGACGGTCGCGTCGAGGTGCGCCAGGACGGTGTGCTCGTCACGCCGGCGGGCGCCGCGCTCGACGCGGACATGCGGGCGGTCTTCGAGCCCGGGCTGGAGGCGCTCGCGGCGCAGGCGATGTTCCCGCCCACGTCGCGCGACGAGATGCGCGGTGCCGCGGGTGAGAACGAGCTGGCTGACGTCGACGACGCGGACCTCGTCGGGATCTGGTCAGCGGTCACGGCGCGGCTCGTCGCGTTCCCCGCCTACGTGGACCTCTTCGCGGCCGCCTACCCCGGGACGCCGACGGCGGACCTCACGATGGCACACGTCGGGAACGCGATCGCGGCGTTCGAGGCGACGGCCTTCCACCGCGTGGACAGCCCGTTCCAGGCGTTCCTCCTGGGCGACGACACCGCGCTGTCCGACGCCCAGGTGCGCGGCGCGCTGGAGTTCTTCGGGCCGCGCGCGCGCTGCTCGGAGTGCCACGAGGGCTCGACGTTCACCGATCTGCGCTTCCACGGCATCGGGATGCCGCAGCTCGGTCCCGGCAAGGGCCACGGTCCGCTCGGCGACGACGACCATGGACTGGAGGGCGTGACGGGGCGGACCCAGGACCGGTACCGCTTCCGCACGCCGACGCTCCTGAACGTCGAGCTGACCGCGCCGTACGGGCACGCCGGACAGTTCTCGACGCTGGAGTCGATGGTGCGTCACTACCGCGACGTCGAGGACAGCCTCGAGGACTACCGCATCACCGATCACGTGACGGATCCCGAGCTCGTCGGGACGCAGGTCGCGAACCAGGCCGGCGTGGTCGCCGCGCTCTCCGATCGCGTCGACCAGCGGCTCCCGTTCGACGACGGTGAGATGACGGCATTCATGCGGGCGTTGACGGCGGAGGGAGCGCGGGATCTCGGGAGCATCGCGCCGCAGTCCGTGCCGAGCGGGCTCTCGGTGGATCGCTGAGCGGAGGCGGGCGCGCCGTGACACGGCGGTTGCGTTGCGCCGCGCGCGGGCGGGCTAAGCTCGGAACATGCCCCTCGCCCGCGCTCTGACGCCGCTGCTCGTCCTACTCGCCGCGCTCCCCGCGACCGCGCAGACGTCACACGAGGACCAGTGGGGCCAGTGGCGCGGGCCCCTGGGAACCGGCGTGGCGCCGCGCGCTGATCCGCCGGTGCGGTGGAGCGAGACCGAGAACGTCCGCTTCAAGACCGAGCTCCCGGGGACCGGGCACGGGTCGCCGGTCGTCTTCGGGGACCGCGTCTTCCTGACGGCGGCGGTCCCGGTCGGTCCGATCACCGATCCGGTGCCCGACGACGCGCCCGGCGCGCACGACAACGCCGTCGTGCGGCGGCGCCACGAGTTCGTCGCGCTCGCGGTGGACCGCGCCTCGGGCGAGATCGCATGGCGAACGACGCTGCACGAGCAGCTCCCGCACGCCGTGTTCCACAGGTCCGGGACGCTCGCCGCCGCGTCGGCGGTCACCGACGGCGAGCACGTGATCGCGTTCTTCGGCTCGTACGGTCTCTACTGCCTCGACGTCGAGGGCGAGGTCGTGTGGGGGAAGGATCTCGGCGACATGAGCGTGAAGCACGGCCACGGGGAGGGCGCGACGCCGGCGCTGTTCGGCGACACCGTCGTCGTTCTGTGGGACCACGAGGGGGAGTCGTTCATCGTCGCGCTCGACAAGCGCACCGGCGAGGAGCGCTGGCGCGTCGCGCGCGACGAGGTGACGTCGTGGTCGACGCCGCTCGTCATCGAGCACGACGGCGCGCCGCAGGTCGTCGCGAGCGGGACGACGCGCATCCGGTCGTACGACCTCTCCGACGGACGCGTCGTCTGGGAGTGCGTCGGCCTCTCGAACAACGTCGTCGCGTCCCCGGTCTTCGGCGACGGCATCGTCTACGCCGGCAGCAGCTACGCGCGCAAGCGCATGGTCGCCGTCCGGCTCGACGGCGCGAAGGGCGACGTGACGCGCACCGACAACCTGCTCTGGGTCCGCCAGCGCGGGACGCCGTACGTGCCATCACCGCTGCTCGTCGGCGAGTGGCTGTACTTCCTGAACCACTACCAGGGCTTCCTGACGCGCGTGCACGGCCCGACCGGCGCGGAGCCGGCGCGGCCGATGCGGCTCGACGGGATGCAGGAGATCTACGCGTCGCCGGTCGCCGCGGCCGGCCGCGTCTATGTGACGGATCGACAGGGCGTCACGCTGGTTCTGTCCGACGACGCGAAGGACCCAAAGGTGCTCGCGCGCAACGTGCTCGACGAATCGATCAGCGCGTCGGCCGCGCTCGCCGGCGGCGAGCTCTACCTGCGCGGAGCCCGCCACCTGTACTGCATCGCGGAGCCGTCGAAGTAGCGGTCAGAGGAACGTCACCTGAGCGCCGGCCGTGAAGCGTGACGTCGGCCCGACGTCGCGGTACCAGCCCTGGAAGTTCATCGTGCTCCCGGTCATCACGATCGTGGATCCGGGCAGCGTGTCCTGGTCGATGAAGTCGCTCGCGGTGCCGGCCGCGTCGCTCTGCATCACCGTCATGACGAGGCCGCGCAGCGGGCCGCCGAGGCAGAGCTCGCCCATGCTGCCTGGGAGCGTCGTGCCCATGGCCTGGTTCGGCGACGCGAGGAAGTAGCCGAACGTGCCGACCGGCAGGTCGGTGGCGAGCAGCTCGAGCGCGTTGAGCCGCGCCTCGATCGAGCCGCGCGCTTCGAGGCCGGCGACCGCGCCGACGCTGTTCAGCGGCTGGGGCGTGCAGAAAACAGAGGACAGCGGAGCGTTGCTCGGCGGCTCGAGGACGACGCGATAGCCGGAGAAAGTCCCGTTGGTCAGGTCGACCAGGTTCCCGGCAATCACGCGTCCATCGATCGACACGAGCGCTGGTGTGCGGAACTGGAAGTTGTCGAGTCCGGTGATTCCCTGCGCGATCAGGAAGGTCTTGAGATCCTGCGACGTCGGGGCGCCCCGCTGCCACAGGAACGTCGAGGGTCCGGTTCCCTGGATGAAGTAGCCGCCCACCACGAGGCCACCGTCGCCGCTCACGGAGAGGAACCGTGCGGTGGAACCGGTGGGGGTTCCGGCGGGGAACGGGATGTTCTGTACGCCTCCCGACGTCGTCCAGAACACGGGCCGCGCGTCATCGTTCACCGTGTCGGTCGCGTTGCCGACCGCGGTGCTTCCGTCGGCGCTGAACGCGTCGACCTCTTGGAACGCGCTCCCCGAGGTATCGCGCCACGACACGGGTGTCATGCCGTCCTCGAAGACGAAGCAGTCGACGCCCATCGGGATCTGATTCACGTCGCCAGCGACGCGCGTCCCGTTCGCGTCGACGGCGCGCGCCCGGATGGAGCGCACGCCGACCTGAGGGACCTGGATGAGGTCGTAGCCTCCTGCGACGGTCCACCGGAAGGGGCGGAACGGGATCGTCGACCCCGTGCCGCTCGTGACGCCACCGACCGCAACGCGCCCGTCGGCGCTGACCGCGAAGACCTGGACCGCCGGCACGGCCCCCGGGAGCGGATCGATCTCGACGGTCCCTCCCTCGGGCGTCCACCGGAAGGCCGCGAAGCGCGACGGTTCGCGAAAGTTACCGACGACGACCTCCCCGCTCGCGCTGATCCCCGTCGGCTCGTAGAAGAACCCCGTCGGCGTCGGGAACGGAATCGGGATCACCCCGGCGTCCTCGTCCCAGACCGCCATCTCCACCCCACTTCCGATGTCGAAGTACCCGGCGAGCCGATTGCCGTCCAGGTCGATGGCGGCGGGTCTCCCTGGGAGGAATTCGAAGGTCACCTGCGACCCTGCGAGCGGCGTCGTGATGGCGAACATCAGCGCGAGACCGGAGAGCTTCATCGCGCCATCAGAGCACAGGCCATTCGGAGCCGCCAGCGCCCGATTCCTGTCCGCGACTCAGCGACCTTGGTCGTCGATCACCTTGTCGGCCAGGAGCCTCCCCAGCGCCACGATCCCCTCGGTCTTGAGGACGAGCTGCTGCTCGCGTCCCGGCAGGTCGAACGCCCTCACGTGCGTCGTGTGCTCGTCCGCAGTCGCGAGCGCCTCGAAGTCCGCGACCACGTCGATCGCGTTCACGTTGTCGTGGTCGGTCGGCTCCTGCTGGCTGACGAACCACAGGAGCTCCGGCCGGCCGAGGTCGTCCCGGCTCCCCGCGATCAGCGCCGCGACGCGCTCGGCTGCCGCCTTGCGGTACGGATGGAACGACATGTCGTTCTCGCCGACGTGATAGACGATGCCGCCGAGCGTCACCGCGTGACCGCGCGCCTCCAGGTCGGCGATCGACGTGCGCACGAACTCGACGAAGCGCGGGTAGATCGTCCGCTCGGCGGCCTCGCTGCCCTCCGGCGTCCAGTCGATGATCTGGGAGCCGCTGTGCGTGAACTTGGCGATCGCCACGTTGCCGCGCATCCGTCGCGCCACCCGCTCGCCGAAGCTGACCTCGGGGCCGAACGTGTCGTAGTAGCCCGCGGGGCCGAGCGGCTCCCAGCCGTCCGACACCTTTGCGCCGTCGCCGAGGTCGTACCGGAAGGCGACGCCGCGCTGGTCCTTGCGCAGCGGCCCCTTCAGCTCTTGCACGAAGGCGCGCTCGCCCTCCATGTTCCGGTGCCCCGCCAGCACGAACAGCGTCACCTCGCTCCCGTCCGCGTACGGCCAGCGCGCGAGTTCGCGCGGGTCCTCCGGCAGCGCGTCGATCGTCCGCAGGTACGCGTCGGCGTAGTTCTCGCCGTGCTCCAGCTGGCCGAGCGTGCCGTAGTGGTAGTGCAGCCCGACGCCGCCGCCGATCTCGACCCCGACGTGCGCGGTGGGGACGTAGTCGACGAGCGGATCGGCCTCGGTCACCTGCCGCTGTCCGCTGCGGATCGCGTACATCCGCGGGCGAAGGTCCATGCCCCAGATCGTCTTGGTGCACAGCTCGCCGACGTAGAAGCGCAGGTCCGGAAGCTCCAGGTCCTTGCGCCAGCGGGCGACGAAGCGCGCGAGGTTGTCGCCGTACGTGGCCATGTACGCCTCGTCGAACATGTCGTTCTCGCCCTGGTGCCACATGAACCCCTCGATGCGGTAGGGGACGCGCTGGCGGTCGAGATCGGCGAGCGCCGACCTCACGAGCTCGAGCGCGAGGGGATACATCTCGAACCCCGTCGGGTTCTCGGGGTTCCAGTCCCCGCCCAGGTGCGTGCCGCCCGCGGCGCATTTGATGATCGCGATCGGCGCGTCGACGTGCTCGGTCACCTTGCGCGCGAAGCTGAGCTCGGGCCCGACCATGTCCCGCACGGGTTGGAGCGGGACCCAGCCGTCGGAGCGCTCCTTGTTGTCCCGCCCGATGCAGTAGCTGAATCTGACGTCCTTCCTGGGCTCCCCGACGCCGCGGAAGGGCGGGAATCGCTCGATATCTGCGACCTTGGAGTCCGCGCCCTCCATGTTGGACTGGCCGGCGAAGAGGAACACGCGCACCGGCTCACGCTCGGCGGCAGGCGGCGTGCCGCCGAGCAGGAAGAGGAGCGGGAGGACGTGGAGGATGAACGGTGCGGCGATGGACGTCATGGGATCGCCGCCGATCCTATGTGGATCGCGCGAGCGTCGCCGGGCCGCGGCTGCGGACCCACAGCACCGCCAGGATCGCCACGACGGCCAGGCCGAGGACGAGCGCCCACCAGACGTGCTCCAGCCCGCCGCCCCGCCGTAGGACGAGCCACGCCGCGAGCGGCAGCGCGATCACCCACCACGCGAAGAAGTTGAACACCGCCGGCGGGACCGTCCGGCCCATGCCGCGCAGGATCCCGGACCCGACGACCTGGAGACCGTCGAACACCTGGAACGCGGCGGCGATCGGGAGCACGGCGGCCGCGAGCGCGATCGCCGCGGCGTCCTCGGGCACGTAGAACGTCGGGAACAGCCAGCGGCCCGTGTACAGCACGACGCCGAGCGCGGCCATCGTCAGCCCGCCGAGCCAGAGCGCGATCGAGGCGCTCTCCTGGGCCTCCTCGAACCGACGCTCGCCCACGAGGTTGCCGACGCGCGTCGTCGCCGCGAGACCGATCCCCAGCGGCACCATGAACGACAGGCTCGCGAGGTTGATCGCGACGCCGTGCGCGACGGTCGCCGTGACGCCCAGCATCCCCGACAGCAGCGTCGTCGCGCCGAACGCGCCGACCTCCAGCGCGAAGTGCAGGCACACGGGGATCCCGAATGCCAGCACGCGACGTAGCCCGCTCCACGCGAACGACTCCCTGTCCCACGGCACCCACGCCCCGCGCAGGAGCCGTCGCCGGAGCAGGACCCAGAGGAGCGCCGAGAACATGAACACCCGCGTGATCCCGGTCGCGAGGCCGGCGCCGGCGACGCCCCACTCGAGCCCGTAGATCATCAGCCAGTTCGTGCCGACGTTGACGACGTTCGCCGCCACGGCGACGAGCAGCGCCGGCCGCAGGATGCCGCGCCCCTGCAGGTACTGTCGCAGCGCGATGTACGCGAGGAAGAACGGCGTCGCGAACGACTGGGTGAGCGCGTAGATCTCGGCGGGGCCGTCGAGCGCAGCGGCGTTCTCCAGATCGAGGCCGGCCGCGTTCGAGAGCGCCTCCGGCCCCGCGATCCAGGCCGCGAACGCGCGCGTCCCGGCGAGGAGTTCGCCCGTGAAGAACCGAAGCCCTACGACCGGGATCGACGCGAGCAGCGCGACGAGGAGCCCGCGCTGGAGCGCGCGGCCCATCGCCTCGCGGTCCCGTGCGCCGTGCCCCTGGGTCACCAGCGGGTCCATCCCCATGACGAGGCCCATGCCGGCGACCTGCGTCAGGTGCACCCAGACGCCGGCCAGGAGCGCCGCCGCGACGGCCTCGCTGGACCAGCGGCTCAGCATGACCACGTCGACGACGCCGACCATCATCCAGCACACGTTCGTGGCGAGGATCGGCGCCGCGAGCCGCGACAGGGCGCGGACCTCGCGCATGGTGTGGGACGAGCGGGACATGACGGAGGGGCGAGGACGATACGGCTTCGGCGGGTGGCGGGGCCTCGGGCGCGCCGGGTTCGTGCGGTTGCCACCGAACGCTCACACGTGTGGGATCCGGCCCGTACGCTTCCTCTGGAGCGCCGCGGGCCGGCGATCGAGATGCAGACGAGGACCTTGGAAGGACCGAGTGGAC
The DNA here is from genome assembly GCA_038757895.1 of Planctomycetota bacterium. Classification (GTDB taxonomy): domain Bacteria; phylum Planctomycetota; class UBA1135; order UBA1135; genus Saltatorellus. The sequence goes on from JBCDGE010000050.1 coordinate 12,614, forward strand.
CGGACGGAGCGAGCGGACCGGGGGGCGGCGGGGCGGACGGGCTGCTCGTCTTCCTGGCGACGACGGCCGTGTGCCTGCTCGGGCTCCTGGCGGCGATCCGCCTGCGACCCGCGTGGTTCGGCCTGCAGCCTGCCACCGCGTCCGACCTCGAGCCGACGCTCGCGCCCCGACCGAACGAGTCGAACGATCCTCTCTCCGACTGCGAACCGCGGCCGGTCGTCCTCCGCGATCCCTCGGAGCCGACCGATGCCCAGCGGATCTTCGCCGACGCGTTCCCCTCCGTCGTCCACGTCACCACGCGCTCTCGCCGGCTGCGGACGCCGATCGCCGACGAGTTCATCTCGGGCACCGGGTCGGGGCTGATCTGGGACGAGCGCGGGCACATCGTCACCTGCCAGCACGTCGTCGCCGGGGCGACGTCCGCCTTCGTGACCCTGAGCGACGGAACGGTCTGGGAGGCGAAGCTCGTCGGCCTCGACGACGTCAACGACCTCGCGGTCGTACGGATCGACGTACCGGACGGGACCCTCACGCCGATCCGGGTCGGGACGTCGGTGGACCTCAACGTCGGGATGGCCGTCTACTCGGTCGCCTGCCCGTATGGCATCGGCCACTCGCTCTCCGTCGGGTACGTCAGCGGGCTCGACCGCAGGATCCGCTCGCGCGGCGGCAGCGTCCTCGACGGGATCATTCAGACGGACGCTGCGATCCACCCGGGCTCGTCGGGTGGTGCGCTCATCGACGACCAGGGACGTGTCATCGGCCTGAACGCCGCAATCCACGCGGACTCGCGCCGTCAGGTCGGGGTCGGCTTCGCGCTCCCGATCGACCGCCTGCAGGAGATCGTGCCCTCGATGATCCGGAACGGCTTCCGCTGGGAGCCCCGCTTCGGGTTCATCACGGCGAGCGACGTCGGCAGCGCGAACCTCCTGGAGGCGATCGGCGACAAGGGCATCGATGCGCCCGTCGGCGTCGTCGTCGCCGAGGTGGTGGAGGGCGGCCCCGCCGCGGCCGCGGGCCTCCGGTCGATGCAGACGAACCGTCGCCCGACGGGCGAGGAGGTGCTCGTCGTCCGCGACGTGATCGTCGGAGTGAGCGGCACGCCCATCGAATCGCGCGCCGATCTCGCCCGTGCTCTCGCCGCGCTCGGTGCCGACGACTCGCTCGTGCTCGCCGTCGCGCGCAGGGACGGAGAGGTCGAGGTCGTGATCGAACCAGCGCAGCGGGTCGACTGAGCAGGGCAACCTGCCCCATCGCGGGACCGGACCGTCGTTCGTCGCAGCTCCTGCCAAAGCTGGAGGACCCGCGCGAGCCGATGGAGGGAGGGTCGACGATGACCGCACCCTCCCGACCCCGCTCCACGATCGCCGCTTCCCTCGCGGCCCTCTCGCTCGCAGTCGCCGCCGCGTGCGGCCGGGCCGGAGAGACGGTCGAGCTCACCTACCCCGACGGATCCGTGCGCGCCCGCGGCCGCGTGCACCTCGCCGAGGACGGGACGCGACACCTCCGCGGACGCTGGGAGTTCTGGTACCCCGGTGGTCGCCTGCAGTGCGAAGGCGACTTCTCGCGCGGCGCGCGGCTCTCCGACGTCGCGGAGCGCGCGGACCACACCGGCGTCCCGCGCGCCGGGCGCGACGGCGAGTGGCGGTCGTACTCCCAGCACGGGCCGACCGTCTCCGTCGGCGCGTACCGAGGCGGACGCCGCCACGGCACCTGGACCTGGTGCTACGACGACGGCGCACCGGAGGCGCGCGCGAGCTACGTGCTCGGCGCCCTCGACGGTCACCTCGTGCGCTGGCACGCCAACGGTGTGATCGCCGAGGAGGGCGACTGGCTCCGCGCCGAGCGCCTCGGATGGCACCGGACCTACTACGACTCCGGGCAGGTCCGGACGGAGGGCCGCTGGGAGGACGGGCTCGCCGAGGGCCTCCACCGACGCTTCGCCCCGAGCGGCGCAATCCTGGAGGAGTGCGGACACCACCGCGGCGAGCGCAGCGGTCCGCGGAACCTCTGGAGCGAGGACGGCGCGCTCGTCTGGTCCGCCCAGTACGTCGACGGAGAGATCGACGGGGCGCCGACCCGCTACGACGGCGAACCCGCGGACACGCCGCCGCCGATCGTCGAGCCGACCGTCGAAACGGGCGAGCTCGTGGTCCAGCAGACGCAGTGAGCGGCGTCCGTCACCGCTCCAGCCAGCCCGGGCGCGTCACGCGCTGGACCTCGAAGAGCGCGGCGACGTAGGAGTCGTCGGGACCGGTGACCCGGTCGCTCACGAACTCCCACACGATCTCGCCGGTCTCGGCGTCGAGTTCGATCGCGCGGCCCTGGGTCGACTCGGTGGCGAGCACGTTGCCGTTCGGGAGCTGGCGGGCCGTGCCGCAGAAGAACGAGGCGAAGGACTCCGGCGGCGACCCTCGCCAGCTCCACGCCACCTCGCGGGTCTCCGGGTCCATCCGGAGCAGGCGAGACGTCTCACCCGGACCGCCGCGGTTGTCGAAGATCAGGAGGTCCCCCTGCGCCGTGATCGTCGGATCGTGCGGCGCGCGCCAGCCGTCGCCCGACGGGCCCTGGGTCAGCCACGTGAGGACCTTGGCGTCGAGGTCGACCGTCACGACGAGGTCGAGGTCGCGCATGCAGACCAGCACCTGGCCCGCCTCGACGCCCTCGAGCCCGAGCCGCGCCGCCGTCTCGGCGTCGATCCGGCGGATCGAGTTGGCGTGCATCACGTCGCCCTGCCGCACGGTCAGGTGGTCGAGCATGAAGGCCCACCTGGAGCGGCCGAAGGCGTCCCACAGGGACACGCGCGCGACCGCGTCGCCCGACGCGTTCAGGAGCAGCACGAAGTCGTCGACGAGCGGGCGGTTCTCGTCGATCGCGGGCACGACGCGCTCGCGGCGCGCGAGGGCGTGGATCGTGCCGTCGGGCGCGACGTCCAGGTCGTGGTGCGCGCGTTCGAAGCTCACCCAGCGCAGGTTGGAGGCCACGTCGACGCACACGAGAGCTCGGCCGGAGTGGATCGCAAGGAGCGATCCGTCCTCGAGCAGGTGCACGCGCCGCCACGGCGTCTGGTGCGGGCCCTCCAGCTCGGGCGCGTCCGGGAGTCGCCGGTAGGGGAAGGCCCAGCGGTGAAGGACCTCGCCCGTCATCGAAGCGAGCTCCGCTGCCGCCACGTCGCCCGAGCACATCAGGTTGAGCCCGTCGAAGGCACGCTCCCGGTCGTACTCCAGGACGCCCGTCACGCCCGGCGCGACCTCCGTCCCGGGGGCGTAGCCGATCTCGCCGATCGACGCCGGCGGCGCGGCGGGCGGTCGGCGGAAGCCGAAGAGCCCCGGCTGGTCGGGCACCCATCCGCGCTCGTCGACCTCGGGCACCCGCTCGCTCTTCCACTTCGGTACGTCTTCGGATCCACAAGCCGCCGCAACGAGCACCGCCAGGGTGAGCAGCGCGACGGCACTCGGGCTCCCGAACGGGAACGTCATGGTTCGGAGCCCGCTTCTCATCGATCCAGCTCGGCGCGTTGCCCCAGGAAGGTCCCGAGCAGGCGCTCCGCGGCCGCGCCGGGCGGGAGCGTCCCCGCGCGCACGGCGTCGGCCGTCGCGTCGAGCCTCTCGCGGACCTCGGGATGCCCGCGGAAGGCGGCCATCAGGCGCTCCTCGACGAGCGACCACCTCCAGCGCTCGGACTGCTCGTCGCGACGCGCGCGGAGGACGCCGGCGTCCTCCAGCGTTCGACGGTGCTCGCCCACCGTGGACCACAGGTCGTCGATTCCGGTCCCGTCCTGCGCGCTGACGACGAGGACGGGCGGCGTCCAGTGCTCGTCCCGCGGACGCAGGTAGCGCAGCGCTGCCGAGTGGTCGCGCGCCGCCGCGTTCGCGAGCGGCACCCGATCGCCGTCGGCCTTGTTCACCGCGAGCACGTCGCCGACCTCCAGGATCCCCTTCTTGATGCCCTGCAGCTCGTCACCCGCGCCGGGGAGGAGCAGCACGACGAACGTATCGACCATCTCGCGCACGGCGGTCTCGCTCTGCCCGACGCCGACGGTCTCGACGAGCACGACGTCGAAGCCCGCAGCCTCGCACAGGAGCATCGTCTCGCGCGTGCGCTGCGCGACTCCGCCCAGCGTCGCCGCGCTGGGGGAGGGTCGGATGAACGCCTCCGCCCGGCGGGCGAGCGACTCCATCCGGCTCTTGTCGCCGAGGATGCTGCCGCCCGAGAGCGTGCTCGACGGGTCGATCGCGAGCACCGCCACCCGGTGCCCCGCGTCGACGAGGCGTAAGCCGAGCGCCTCGATCAGGGTGCTCTTGCCGACGCCGGGCGTGCCGCTGATCCCGACCCGGTGCGCGCCGCCGGTGCGCGGGAGGACCTCGGCCAGCATCGCCTGCGCCACCGGCAGGTCCTCGGGCCGCGTGCTCTCGACGAGCGTGATGGCGCGCGCGAGCCGCGTCCGGTCGCCCGCGAGGACGCCCTCGGCCAGGTCCTTCGCGCGGACCGTCTGCTCCTCCGTCAGGGCCTCCACGCGGGAGAGGGTAGCGGGCGCGTCCCACCCGATCGCCGGTTTCCCGTACCGTCTCGCCGCATGGGACCGATGCGCATCCTCGCCACTGCCGTGGCGCTCCTCGGCGCCGCGTGCGCGACCTCCCCCGGCCCTCCGATCCCCGAGGGAGCGACGGTCCGTCGGCTCGCGACGGACATGGGCTTCACCGAGGGGCCGGTGTGGCTCGAGGACCAGGAGGCCGTCGTCTTCAGCGACATCCCGAACGCGCGCCTGATGCGGTGGAGCGAGGCGGACGGCCTCTCGGAGTTCCGCGAGCGCGAGAACGCGAACGGCAACGCGCTCGACCCGGACCGGCGGCTCCTGAGCTGCCAGCACGGGGCGCGCAACATCGTGCGCGAGGAGGCGGACGGGTCGCTCGCCGTCATTGTCGACCGATTCATGGGCAACCGGTTCAACTCGCCGAACGACCTGGCGGTCCAATCGGACGGCGTGCTCTGGTTCACCGATCCGCCGTGGGGTCTTCCAGAGCAGCGCGAGGGCAAGGAGCTCCCCGGCCACTGGGTCTTTCGCTTCGACGAGCGGCGCGGCGACCTCCGGCTCGTGCTCAACGACCTCGCGATGCCGAACGGGATCGCGCTCGCGCCCGACGAGTCACGGCTCTACGTCGCCGACACCGGCGGGCATCCCTCGCATCCGGACCCGCGCGTGCGGGACGTCCCTGCCACGCTGTCGGCGTACGCGCTGGAGGACGGCGAGATGGTGTCGACGAAGCCGGTCTGGCGCGTCGAGACGCGCTGTGACGGCATGTGCGTCGACGCGAAGGGGAACGTGTACGCGACCGGCGACGGCGCGGTGATGATCTGGTCGGCCGACGGCGAGCCCCTCGGCGAGATCCCGATCCCCGAGACGCCCGCGAACTGCTGCTTCGGTGGGCCGGGCGGGCGGACGCTCTTCGTGACCGCGCGGACGTCGCTGTACGCGATCGAGCTGCGCTACGCTGGCGCCGGATTCTGACCCGGCGCCAGCGGCGCGCGGGAGATCACTGGAACGTGACCTCGATGGCGCTCGAGAAGTTCGAGACGGCCATGCCGCCCGACGAGTCGCGGTGCCAGAACTGCCAGAGCTGCGTGTCGCCCACCACGAGCGCCGTCGAGCCGCCGCCCGCGACCGGGACGTTCGTCAGGTCGAGCACGTCGTTGGTGAACCCGTTGAACGTCTGGAGGACGTTCGTCGAGTAGCGACCCGGCACGTCGAGGCACAGGTTGCCGAGCGAGCCGCCGGGGTTCGCGGCGAAGCCGCGCGTCGGAGCCGTCACGAAGTAGCCGACCGAGTTCGTCGGGAGGTCGATGACGTACAGCGTCAGGTCGTTGTCCGCCGCGGCGTTGCTCCCGACCGCGCACAGCGTCGACGGCCTCCCCGTGGAGTTGGTCACGCCAGAGCACACCTGCTCGCCGACAAGCGGGAAGGCCTGGACGTCGCCGAAGCACACCGAGAGCGCGTAGTCGTTGAAGCCGACGCCGTTCTTCATGAACACGCGAATGACGACGGCCTCGGCCATCGTCGGGTTCGTCGTGTTGACGTAGCCGACGGACTCGTTGTCGTCGGTCGAGAGTCCCTGCGCGAACGGCGCCGCGGGGTTGCAGCCGTTCACGGTGTCGAACGGAAGGAGCTCGACGTCGATGTCGCCCTGGGAGTGGTCGAAGAGGAGGTCGACCTGGATCTGCACGCCGGCGCGCTGGAGCCGCGCGACGTAGTAGTCCTCGTCGCAGCCGGTGACCATCAGATCCGGCGTCGTGAAGGTCTGGATCGCGACGAGAGCACCGCTGGAGCACGTGTCGTTGTCCTCCAGGACGTCGTCGACCACCGTGAATTCGGTCAGCTCGAGCTCGTAGTCGAGGTCGGTGAACGCGGCGCCCGGGACCTCGATCACGACCGAGAGGGGGGCCGGCCCGCAGTTGAAGTACGAAAGCGACGCGCCCGTCGACGTGGCGATCAGGTTCGCGCAGCCTGCGTCGAAGAGGTTGATGTCGAGGGCCCCGGCCGACAGATCGGTCGCGGCCACGGTGAGCTCGGAGTTCGGCGCGACCGTGGTCGAGAAGAAGTCGTCGTCCGGTCCGAGCGTCAGGCCCTGGGTGAGGCCCAGCGGACGCGGCATCGCATCGACGCACAGGTCGTTCGGTTCGAACGCGTCCTGTGCGACCGCTACGCCGGTCGCGCCGACGAACGCGAGAGCCGCAGCGGCGAGGGTGGGAGCGAGAGAGGGGACGTGGAGAGAAAGGAAGCGCGCGCGGGGCATCGAGAGGCCGCTGGCAGGCGGGGGTGGGGGCGGCCGGGGAGAAACCGAACCATTGTCCAGGTTAGCAACCATTCATGCCTGCAGGGATGCGATCGATCGGTTCTGCCGCGCGCGTCAGCGAGGCGTGCCCACGCGCGCCTCCAGTCGCTCGATCATGAGCTCGAGCTTGCTCCTCCCTCCAACGGGTGAGCTGTCCTGCCCTCGATCGGCGCGGTCATGGAACAGGGTGAGCGCGTCGCGCGCGGTGAGGAGGGCCTCCTCGTAGCGGCCGAGTTCCTCGTACACCGTGACCAGGAGGATCGCGAGCGCTCGACCATCGTCCAGATCGAGGCCGTAGGCCGGCCGGGCTTCGCTGTAGACCAGCGGGATCAGCGGCTTCGCGGCCCGGTACGCATCCTCGGGTTCCCCCGAGGCGAGGTGCACGCGCGCCATGCCGAAGCGCGCACGATGCTCGAACACGGTTCCGCGACCGAGGTTCCGAAGTCGTTCGAACTCCGCGAGTGCCCTCGCCATGTCACGTCGGTCGAGCAGCGCGTCCGCTCGGGAAGGAGGTCCCCCGCGAGCATCTCGACGGTCATCCGGTCGAAGGGCTTGTTCGCGTTGAACGACCGCACGAGCCAGTCGCGCCACTTCCACATCGGCCGCTCCGGGTCGTTCAGGTAGCCGCTCGTGTCCGCATACCGCGCGAGGTCGAGCCACTCGAGCGCTTCAAGCTCACCGAAGTGCGGCGACGCGAGTAGCCGATCGACGACGCGCTCGTAGGCGTCGGGACGTTCGTCGGCCTCGAACGCTTCGACCTCGTCGACCGTCGGCGGCAGCCCGGTCAGATCGAGGCTCAGCCTGCGGATCAGGGTCGCCCGCGAGGCCTCCGGCGAGGGGCTGATGCCCTCCTGCTCCTGCCGCGCGAGGACGAAGCGGTCCAGCGGCCCGCGCGGCCACGCCTCGTCGCGCACCGGCGGCGGGTCGACGCGATCGGGCGCGACGAAGGCCCAGTGGGGCGATTCGTGCTCCTGGCCGTGGAGGGGGGGCGCGACGAGGAGCAGGAGCGCCGGGAGGCAGCGCGGCAGGGCGTGGGTCGATCTGGGGGGGCGCCGGGCGATGGAGGGCACGGGGGACGGCTCACCGCCCCTTCACAACGACCATCAAGTCGGCGACCGCCCCGTCACCGGGTTCCGGCGAGATTCGCCGGGCCGTCCTTTGGCTCTCCGGGAGAGGTTCCGCCGGGGCCATGCCGTGACAACTCCTCGCCCGGCGGAGATCATGCGCGCGCCGCGCTGCGACGATCTCCCGCTCTTCCCTCGTCGCACCGTCGCCCTGCCATGACGACCCATCTGACGACCGCGACCCCCTCGCTCACGGACAGCGAGATGTACTTCAAGATGCTCGGCTTCACCAAGGTGTCGGCATCGCCCGTTCTCTTCTCCGACGGCAAGGCGCTCGTCGAGATCGACCCGGATCGCTTCGCGCGGCCGGGGATCAAGATCCACCGTGCGTCCTGGTCCGACCTGCTCGGCGACCTGGAGCCGTTCGGCCCGATCCACGAGCGTGGCTCGACGCGCGTCGTGGCCGCACCGTCCGGGACCTGGGTCTACCTCGTCGAAGGCGACGCCCCTGCACCAGACAGCGCGGCGAGCGCGGAGCCTTCGGTCCTCGGCAGCTACGCGGGGATCAGCATGGAGACGACCCGCATGGCGGACTCGCTCCGCTTCTGGGAGCTCTTCGGCTTCACCGTGTCGGCCGGAGGCGCGGACCAGGGGTGGCTCTCGATGGCGGACGCGGACGGCTTCTCCATCAGCCTCATGGCTCCGTTCGCCTGCCCGCACATGTTCCGCAACCCGTCGCTGACGTACTTCAACAGCGGCAGCAATCCCGAGATCATCGCGGAGATCCGCCGGCGCGAGATCCCGATCCTCGAGGAGGTCACGGTGTTCAACAAGTCGGGCGAGGTCGACAACGTGATCCTCGAAGAGCCCGGAGGGTGCGGCTTCTTCGTCTTCAACGACTGAGCTGCCCTGCCGGGTCCGCCCCGATCAGAAGATGAAGCCGATGCCGACGCGGAGGGCCCAGCCCTCCAGCTCGGATTCGACCGTCGTGTTGAAGACCGGATCGGACTCGGCCGCGAGGAGCGGGAGGGTGTAGTCGAGCGCGACGTCGAAGAAGACGTTGTCGGTGAGCGCGAGCTCGACGCCACCGCCGCCTCGGAGGCCGAACTGCGTGCCGGGCTCGACGCCCATGAGCTCCTCGATGTACGAGCCGACGGCATAGGCGCCGAGGAACGGGTGGATGTTCGGGTGGCTGCCGAAGTAGAAGCGGCCGCCGCCCGACACCTCGATGACGTCGAGCTCTTCGACCTTGACGGAGCCGACGACGAGCTCGGCGCGCGAGAGCTTGCGGCCGCGTTCGCTGCCGTTGTCCGTGTTCGTGTCGAAGAACGTGGCGCCGATGCCGAGCTCGACGCTCTCGTACTTGGCCTCGGATTCCACCGCGTAGCCCAGACTCGAGATCTTGGCGTCGAATCCCTCGGCGACGGTGGCGTTGCCCCGGATCGTGGGCTTGGCGACGCGACCGTTCGCGTTGCACGCGGTCAGGGTGACGAGAACGCCGGCCGTGAGGACGATCGGGGCGACGACGGAACGAAACGTGGTGGTGGAAAGGCGCATGGCTCGGGGCGCGGGGTGGGCCGCGTCGGTGGCGGGGTCGTGGACACCCAGCAAGGCGACGTCGAGCGCGGACGCCCCCCACGAATCTCGCGATCTCTCCCCGAGGCACCGAGCGCCCACGAATGCCTCGATTGGCCCGTGGCGCGGCGCGGCGCCGTCCCCTGACGCGCGCTGGGGCGAATCCTGGTGACGAGTGCGGGCTAAAAGGGGAAGTCGAGGCCGATCGTCCAGCCCTGGAACGATCCGCCCTTCTTGAACCCGACCCGGAACCGGTGGAACGGAAGGCCGAGGATCCGGTCTCGGCGCTTGAAGCCGAAGCTGAGGCCGAACTCGTGCAGGTCCCGTGCGTTCTGCGAGAACTCCGGCGCCTGGCCGATCCTCCACTCGGGGATGAAGGACTGGAAGACGTAGTAGGCGCCCAGGTCCACCGCGTCGCCGTCGATGCGGAACGGGAGTTCGCGCCGTCCTTCGACGCCTGCCTCGAACACGCCGAACTGCGTCGAGTCCTCGGACTCGAACTGGTACTCGGCGGCGAAGCGTCCCGCGGAGCCGAACAGGACGTCCCACTCGTCCGTGAGCTCGAACTGAGCTCTGGTCCGCACGCCGAGGTGCGTCATCGCGAAGGTCTCGCCGAGCGAGAAGTCCTGGCCGCCGCCGAGGTGGGCGAAGGGCTTGAGCTGCCAGTTCGGAGCGATCGGGTGGATCGTCTCGATGCCGGGGAGGACCGTCAGGGTGACGAGCTGGTCGGGCAGGAGGGACTCGATGATGTCCGAGCCCACGTCGGTGAGGTCGTCGTATCCGAAGACGATCGGGAGCATCACGCGGTAGCCCCACTCCGTCTCGGTCGCCTCGCGGAAGGTCATCGCCAGCGGCAGCCGGAGCATCGTGATCCTCCGGCCCCGGATCGTGTACGTGCCCGTGCCCATCACGGCTGCGTACAGGTAGCTGATGTCGATGTCGTCGCCGAACGGCGAACCCTGCGCCTGGGCGACGTCTGCGGTCGTCGTCAGTGCCGCGAGGGCGAGCGACACGATCTTCGTACCTGGGCGGAACACGACGTTCATCCACCCGCGCTGGCCCGTTACAGAGGCGCGAGCGACGGAGTCTAGACTGACGTCCATGTCATCGCCCTTCCCGTCTGCTGCCCTTCTCGTTTCCGGTCTCGTTCTGTTCACGCCCGGTGCGTCGGCTCTGTGCCAGGACTGGCCGCAGTTCCGCGGGCCCGGCGCGAGCGGTGTGCGCGACGGGGCGCCTCTGCCCATCGAGTTCGACGAGCCGACGTGGAGGACGGAGGTCCCCGGCCTCTCGCACGCGTCGCCGGTGATCGCGGACGGCCGCGTGTTCATCGCGACCGCGATCCCGAAGGGCAAGGAGGCGAGCCTGAAGGTCGGCCTCTACGGCGACGGCGACTCGGCGGACGACCTGGTCGAGACCCAGTTCCGTCTGCTCGCGCTCGACGAGGAGACGGGGAAGATCCTCTGGGACGTCCTCGCGGACGAGGCGATCCCGCCCTTCGGTCGGCACACGAAGGCGACCCAGGCGAATTCGACGCCGGCGGTCTCGGGCAACCTCGTGGTCGCGCTCTTCGGCTCCAGCGGGCTGTTCTGCTTCGACACGAAGAGCGGTGAGAAGCGCTGGCACGTCGACCTCGGTCCGCTCGATTGCGGCCCCTGGAACGTGACGGACCTGGAGTGGGGCTTCGCGAGCTCGCCGATCGTCGTGGACGGGCTCGTCGTCGTGCAGGCGGACGTGAAGACCAAGCCGTTCCTCGCTGCGTTCGACCTCGAGACCGGCGAGGAGAAGTGGCGCGTCGCGCGCGACGACGTCAACACCTGGAGCACACCGACCGCCGTGCGATTGGAGTCGGGCGAGGTCCAGATCCTCGTCAACGGCTGCAAGCACATGGGCGCCTACCGGCTGAAGGACGGCTCCGAGGTGTGGCGGATGGCAGGAGGCGGCGGCATCCCGGTGCCCACGCCTGTCGCGGGGAATGGCCTCGTCTACCTGACCAGCAACCACCAGCCGCTGGAGGTCTCGCACCCGCAGAAGCCGGTCTACGCGGTCAAGCTCACGGCACAGGGCGACCTCGGGATCCCGGGGCCGCGGCGCGAGGAGGGCGTCGGCGAGCAGCTCGCGTGGATGACGACGCGGCGCGGCAACTACATGCAGACACCGCTCCTGTACGACGGGCTGCTGTGGCTCTGCTACGACAGCGGGATCGTCACCTGCAACGACGCTGCGACGGGTGAGGAGTTCTTCCGCGAGCGGATCCAGGACGGCCGCGAGGGCTTCACCGCATCACCGGTCGCGGGTGATGGGTTGATCTACCTGACCAGCGAGCAGGGCAAGATCGTCGTGCTCGGCGCGCAGCCGGAGCTCGACGTCGTCGCGCGCGCGGACCTGGAGGAGGTCTGCATGGCGACGCCCGCGATCGTCGAAGGCGGGCTGATCTTCCGCCTCCAGGGGGCGGTGGCGCGCTACGACTGAGCGGTCGCGGGTAGAGCGAATCGCCCTGCCGCCGCGAGCGCGTCCGCGTCCCCGAGCACCGCGCCCGCCGCGATCTCGCCCATGGGGGGGCCGAGCTTGTAGGCGTGGCCCGAGCCGGCGCCGAGCACCCACAGGTCGTCCGCGTCCGGATGGCGATCGAGGACGAGCTCGCCGTCGGGCGCCTGCGTGTACTGGCACACCTTCGAGTCGATCAGCGGAGCGCCCTCCAGGGAGGGGAAGCGGTGCGCGAGGTACGCGCGTGCGCGCTCCAGGCGGTCGCGATCGACGCGCCGCTCACCGGCCTCGGGGTCGAACTCGGGACCGAGCGTGTCCTCGCCCAGCTTGAAGCCGCGGCTCAGGCCGCCGGGGATGCCGTACCAGAACGTCGGCTCGCCGCCGAACGGAGAGCCGTGCTCGGCCCACACCGGCAGCTCCATGTGCGCGCGATCGCCGGGCGGCGGGCCGAAGGAGAAGACCTCCTGGCGCGTCACCGTCACGCGGTCCGCGAACAGGTCCGGGAAGAGGCGCGGCATCCACGGCCCGCCGGCGAACACCACAGCGTCCGCGTCGAGGCGTCCGCCGTCCGCGAGGTCGACGCCGCCGCAGCGGCGGCCTTCGATCGGCCGCGGCACCCCGTGTGCGATCCTCACGTCGCCGCCGAGCGCGGCGACGGCGTCCCAGACGACCTCGCAGCCGCGTCGCGCGAAGAGCGCGCCCGCGTCCGGCTCCAGCATCGCCCACCGGAGGTCGTCGCTGCGGATCGCGGGGTAGTCGCGAGCGAGGTCGTCCGTCTCCAGGACCTCGGGCGGAGCGCCCTCGGCAGTGATCGCGGGGAGCGACTCCTTCTCGAACGACCCGTCGTCCGACACGAGCCACAGCACGCCGCGGGCGTCGAGGAGCTGCGCGCCGCTCTCGGCCTCCATTCCGCGCCACAGCTCCAGCGCGCGCGTCACCAGCGGCACGTAGTGCGCGCGTGGGCCGTACCCGCGGCGGATGACGCGCGTCTCGCCGCCCGAGCTCGCCCGCGCGTGCCCCGGACCCCATGCATCGACGAGGGTGACGCGGCAGCCGCGGCGGGCGAGGTGCAGGGCCGTCCAGCCGCCGAGCGCTCCCGCGCCGACGACCGCGACATGTCGCGGAGCGTCGCTCACTTCTCGCCGATGCAGTACAGGTGGGCGCGGCCGCGCAGCAGGATCGCGTCGCCCACGAATACCGGCGTCGCGTCGAAGACATCGTCCAGCGCGTTCTCGGCGAGGATCTCGAACTCCGACCCCTCGCGCACCACGACCGTCCGGCCCTCGCGCGACGAGATGTAGATGCGGCCGTCGGCGACGATGGGAGACGCATGGATGTCGCGGAGGTCGCCGAGGCGCTGGGCCGTATAGACCGGCTCGCCGGTCGCGGCGTCGAGGCAGTTCAGGAGCCCGTTGCTGTCGCGCAGGTTGTAGAGCAGACCGTCGTGCGCGACCGGCGTCGGCACGTACGACGCGCCGCGCTGGCGGGTCCACAGGACCGCGTCAGTTCCGTCGAGCTCCCCCTTCGCACCCTCCAGGCGGATCGCCTGGGTCACGTCGCCCCGGTAGCTGTTCATCACGAACAGGACGCCGTCGCGAACGAGCGGTGATGTCGTCGGGTTCTTCGACATCCCGCCGCAGCGCCAGATCTCCTCGCCGGTCTCGACGTCGTGCCCGACGGTGATGTCGGTGCCGTTCAGGATCACCTGCGCGCGCCCGTCGACGGTGGCGATCGCGGGCGAGCCCCAGCTGGAGTCGAACTTCCGCTCCTTGCGCCAGAGCTCCTCGCCCGTGTCGATCGCGAACGCCGCGACGAACGACGGACCCTCCTGGTCCCACTGGAGGATCATCGTCTTCCCGTGCACCGCGGCCGTCGAACCCTCGCCGAAGTCGGCGGCGACCGTCTTGTCGCCGAGCCGCCTCGTCCACTTCACCTCGCCGTCGAGCGTCATGCCGTAGAGGCCGCTCGTGCCGAAGTTCGCGACGAGCGTCGTGCCGTCGGTGACGATGGACGGCGACGCGTGGGAGCCCGTCTTGTGCTGCTTGAGCCGCGGGACCTCGGTCACGACGACGCGCCGCCAGTCCTCGTCGCCGGTCTTCGTGTCGAGCGCGAGAACGACGAACGCGTGATGGTTCGCGAGGCCCGGCGGGCCGGGTTGCGGGCCGAGGACGTCGACTTCGCCGAGCTCGCTCTTCCCCTCGCCCAGGTCGATGGCCGTCGTCAGGTAGATCCGCTCGCCGAGCACGAGCGGCGTCGAGTTGCCGAGGCCGTCGATCTCCACCTTCCAGCGCACGTTGTCGTCCTCGCTCCACGTGAGCGGCGGCCGGGCGTCGGGGCCCGCCACACCATCCGCGGTCGGGCCGCGCCAGGTCGACCAGTCCGAGGCAGGCGTGGGGGAGGAGGGCTCGAGCGCGAGCGCGCCGACGAGGGAGAACGGAACGAGGAGCGTCGTGGAGAGGTCCATGGCAGCAGGGAAGGGGTGGAGCGCGAGTCTACGCTCGGGCGCGGTGCGGAAACGCACGGGGTGCGTGAGATCGCGGCGTGCAGCGTGGCTCCGGTGGCGGCACGCGGGTTGCTCCCTCGACCTCCCGACACCTTCAGTCCGCTCGCTCGCCCGCTCGCCCGCATGGCGCCACGGCACCGACCTTCCCGTTCGGCGTCCGGCGCCCCACGCGGAGGACGTTCTAATGCAACACGATTCGCGCCTCGTCGGCGGAGCTCAACGGCTCCGCTCCCGCCGTCCCCACGTCTCGCCGCGATTGGCGCTCGCTGCGGTGCTCCTCGCCGGCTGCACCGGTGGATCTGGCGCGGAGGCCGTCGACGGCGGAGAGACGGTCGTCGGGCCGTCGTCGTTCTTCTTCACCGAGTCGAACTTCGGCGGGGCCGCCAACGCGGTCCGACTCCTCACGGCGCAGTACGGACGCATCGTCCAGCTCGTCGGGCTCGACGCCGACGGGCGCCGCATTCCCATGGGCGATGACTTCGTGGTTCGCGCATCGCTGCGCTCCGACGACGTCGACTACGTCCTGGAGGTCAACGCCGTCACCGGCCAGGAGATCCTCCTCGTCCCGCGCAACGTCGACGATCCGGCCGAAAGGGCCGAGTTCCTGTCCCTCGTTCGCGCGGCGGGCGACGACCTCGACACGCTGCTCGTGCGTGACCTCGGCGCGTCGCTCGTCTCGATGGTGCCTCGCAACGCCGCGATCGTGCTGCGCTTCGACGACCTGCTCGTCGCAGCGACGATCGACGCGACGACGGTCCAGCTCGTCACGGGCCTCCCGCCCTCGCTGCCCTTCGAGTGCCGCGTCCGCCCGTCGGCGTACTTCGGTGGGCGCACGGCGGACGGCCGGTTCCACCCGACCCGTGTCGTGTTCGATCTGACGACCAGTCCGCTCGAGGCGTCCGCGGGATCCGGTGGTCCTCTGCAGGTCAACGCAGTCGGTCTGCCCCCGAGCCTCAGCGCCAGCGACATCAACGGTCAGGTGCGCATCGCGACGCGCACGCATCCGGCGGTGGGCATCACGAAGGTCCTCACGAACCTGGCGGGGAAGCCGCTCGCCACCACGTCCAACGGGCCTGTCGACCTCGTGGCGATCACGCGGCCCGTGACCCGGGCGTTCCGCAGCGGCGGTCGTGCGGACGTCGTGGAGGACCCCTTCAACGGCTTCCTTCGCGACGAGATCCCGCCGGTCCTCGTCGGGTCGACGCCGATCGCGCTCACCGAGCGGCCGGTCCAGATCGACGGAGCCGGCAGCAACCTGTTCCGGCTCCCGACCGTCGAGTTCGCCTCGCCCACCTGCGCGTCGGCGCCGCGCGTGGGCGACATCATCGTGCAGGGCGACGTCGTGGCCGAGATCGCCGCCGACGCGCCGCCGCCCAGCGAAGGCGCCTCACGTGACGTGCTCGTGCGGTTGATCGTCCAGCCGTCGTTCTGGAGCGGTCCCGCCGACTGGGAGGTCTTCGGGCTCGGTCCGGCCTCGTACGAGTCGGCCTTCGACGCGGCCGAGGACGCCGCGCGCGCCGGTTGCTTCATCGGGATCGATCCGCGCCCGACGGGTTTCCCCGACCTCCCGACCACCGGGATCCGTACGGGGTCACGCGTGTCGCTCCGATTCTCCGAACCGATGGAGTCCCGTTCTCTGACGGCGTTCGACTCCGTCCTGCTGACGCGGGCTCCGATCCCCGAGTTCGGCGGCCTCGCGACGTCGGACCTCGTCGTCGGCCGGCTCGTTCAGTCCGCCGATGCGCGCGACGTGACGTTCGTGCCGGACCAGCCGCTCGCCCATCAGCAGGGCGTCGCCGAGGACTACTACGTCACGGTCGCTTCCGAGATCGACGCGTTCCCGCCGCAGGATCTCGCCGGCAACGCCGTCGCGGGGCTACCCTCGATCGAGCTGCGGGTCGAGCCCGGCGAGGAGACCCAGCTCAACGGGGGGCGCGTCAGTCGCTTCACGACGCCGGACGAGGAGGCGCCCTTCGGCGGTCGGCCCGAGTGGAGCGGGCAGCTCCTGTTCGACGGCCTGCGCCAGCTCATCCGGCCGCGGCCGATCGTCCGCAGCCAGGTCGTCATCGACGACGAACAGGCCACCGTCCAGCAGATGACGCCGTTCCCCCAGGGCGTGGTGACGCCGTTCTCGCCCTTCGGCTCGAAGATGCAGGCGATCTGGCGCTACGCCGACTGCGGGTTCTCGCTGTCCGACCAGCAGAACGCCAACATCGACGTCGAGGGGCTCAACTGGGCGCCTGTCTCCGGCGCGGTGACGCCCGACGAGTTCGACTCGTTCGAGATGCGCCTCGCCCACAGCAAGTTCGCGCCGGACGAGGCGATCAACCCGACGAATCTCTTCCCGATGTTCGAGCTCTCGGGCCTGCGGCCGCGCTTCACCAACAACGTGCTGCAGGGCACGGCGGCGTCGGTGGTCCATCCGAGAGAGCGCGGCTACGTCATCGACAGCGGGGACCTGTTCTTGACGAACACCGGGACCACCCTCCTTCCGTTCCCGCTCAACCGCGACGTCGATCCGGCGGAGCGGACGTACTTCACGTGGCGCGACACGGCGATCCGCGAGCGCGGCGGGCCGCAGACCAGCGGCGCCGACCCGCAGGCGTACCTTCTGGCGCTCGGTTTGACGCCGCCGCTCCGGCCGTACTTCCGCGCGAACAACATCCAGACGATCGGCCTGCCGCTCCTCATGGAGTTCCGCACGTTCCCCGACTCGTCGGCGATCGGCACGAACGGCTGGATCCTGTCGCTGGCGGTCAACTCGTCGGCGCGGCCGAACTTCCGCAACTTCTCGACCGGCGGCACCAACCAGGGCGGCGCGTTCGATCCGGTGGACCCGGACACGGAGGAGATCGGGAACGGCGGCTTCGACCCGAACTCGTCGCCGCCTGGCGCGACGACGATCGGCCGTGACAACTCGGTGCACATCGGCGCGATCGACTACGTCACGCGGATCAGCCGGGTCCACTCGATCTGGTTCGAGCCGACGATCGAGGGCGAGCCGAGCTTCACGACGCGCCGCTACAACCCGCCGACGGTCGAGCCGCGAGCGGCCGACCAGCCGGCGGGGACCGGCCTCGACATCGACTTCCGCGGCGCGACGGACATCGTCTACAACGACTCCCAGACCTTCCCGGACGACAACGACACGGACGACAACGGCGTCGTGGACTACCGCGAGAACGCCTTCCTGCTCGACCTCTACGGTGACTTCTACAACGAGGTCGACGGGCCGCTCAGCCACGACCGCAGCGCGATGAACCCGGGCCTGGAGTTCCAGGGCAGCGAGACGCTGCAGCCCTGGCGCGAGTCGGTGGACGAGATCGCGGACGCTCGGTTCTACCAGGTCCGCGTGTCGTTCCTCGGCAACGCGGCAACGGGACAAACGGCCGAGCTGTCCGCGTTCGCGATGACGTGGAGCCGATAGGGAGCCCTCGGAAGATCCACGAAAGAGCGGAGCGGAGCCCTCGCGCTCGACCCGGCTGCAGGCCGGGTGTCGCGCGCGGGACTCCGCTCCGCCGGAAGACTCTCTCTCTCCGTCAGTCGAGGACCACGATCATCAGCCCGGCGGTGACGGTGTTCGTCACGACGCCGGAGTAGGTGCCGAGGCCGATCAGGTTGTAGATGTCGCCCCCGAGGCCGATCCCGGTCGAGAGGGCGTTCAGGAAGTCCGGGAAGCCGAGGTGCAGCGACACGGCGTTCGTCTGGCGGTTCGAGACGAGGTATATCCCGAACCCTGGCGTGCCTTCCACGGTGAGCGGCGGCGTCGTCGGGATCGCGGTCTGGCCGATGAAGCCGGAGTCGACGAGGGCCGCCTCGGTCGCGAGCGCCGTGCCGCCGAACGCGAGCTGGAGCGTCGTGTCGATCGCCGGCGTGACCGTCATCCCGTTCGCGCGGTCGACGACGACGAGCAGCGACGGCGCGTTGTCGAGGTTCTCGACGGACACGGCGACGAAGTCCTCGGCCGCGTCGTCGACGGCGGGGAAGAACCCGCGCACCTCGACCGGCGTGTTCGTGTCGATCCCGAGACCGTCCGCGAGCGCGCCCGACGAGATCGTGAGCGCGTCCGGGTTCGGCGGGGTCGGGCCGCCGTCCGTCCAGGTGAAGACCGACTGGTCCCGGAGGCCCACGAGCGAGACGTCCGTCGCGAAGACGCCGGCGGTCGGCGCCGCGTTCGCGAAGCCGCGCAGGCGCGTCGGCTGCATCCGGACGACGCCGTTCGCCGTGCCCGTCGCGTCGAGCGTGGTGCCCGTCAGGTCGCCGAAGATCCGCACCCTCTGACCGATGTTGATGTCGTCGGTGTCCCGGGTGAGCGCGGTGCCGCGGTAGGTGACCGCCGTGTTCGCGAACTCGGTGTTGATCGTGAAGACTGTGTTGAACTGGAAGTTCGTGTGCGTCGAGTCGTCGCTGTGGCCGAGCACCATCAGCGTCGCGTCCGCCCCGGCGGCGCCGACGCGCTGGATCACGTGACCCTGCACGATGTCGCTGCCGCCGTTGTACGTGCCCGTGCCGGCCTCGACGTAGTTCGAGTCGATGCGCGACAGCAGCGGGTTGACCGCCCCGTAGAGCTGGATCCAGGCGCCACGCCCGAGCGCGCTGAGCGCGAGCAGGCCGGCGTCACCCGTGTAAGGCGTGCCGTTGATCTGGTAGACCGTCGTCTGGGACACGCCGACCGTGACGTCCGTGATCCGCTCGCCTGCGAGCGTCTGCATCTCGACGTTGATCAGGTTCGAGGTCCCGTTGACGAAGGTGACGTCGCCGAGCACGACGATCTCCTTCGGGTCGTTGCGGTTCACGCGAAGCACGACGGCGGGCTCGACGAAGACCTGGTTCGTGCTCGTGTCGGTGCGGACCGAGTGGTCGAGGTCGAAGTCGAGCTCGAGGACCGTGTTGCGGTTGGCGAGCGCGGCGAACGAGCCGGCGACCGTGATGGGGAGGGTCACCGCGCCCGTGAGCGCGTTGCCGTCGCCGTCGACGATCGACGCGGCCGTGGCCTCGCCGACGAGCCACGCCGCGGCCGTCGTGAAGTCGAAGGTGATCTCCGCCATGCGGAACAGGCCCGCGGGCACGGAGACGATGTTCAGGATCTGGCTGACGTCGGTCAGGTTCAGGAGGTCCACGCGGATCGGATCCGGGAGGACGCCGACGGTCTCGCCGCCCTGGCGAGTCAGTCGGATCGCGGTCACGTCGACGCAGAACGACGTCAGGTCGTCCGACGCGGCGTCCGTGAGGGCCATCGTGATCGTGGCGGGCGTCGGCGCGTCGTCGTCGGACGAGCTGCACGCGGCGACGAGGGGAAGGGTGGCCAGTGCGGCCCCGAGCGTGAGTTGAGCGGTACGCATGTGGATGTGGGGGTCGAGACGGAACCTGAACCGTCGTTCGACCGGATCGGTGAACGACTTGATCGACCGGGTTCCGGTGGATCGGAGCGAATGCGAATTCGCCCTCAGGGGCCGTACCGGAGCCGCTTCGGGGCCGATGCGTCGGGGGTTGCCCTACGATGGCGGCGAAGCCCGTGCGCCGCGGGTCGACACGATGAAGCTCACCGCTCTGCTGCTCACGACCGTCGCGGTCATCGCGTCCGCAGGCCCGGTCGATCGCGCGGAGGGTCTGGCCGACAAGTACGTCGACGCCATCGAGCGCATCAACACGAACCACGCCAGGAAGCCGGGAAAGACGACCGAGGCCGACCTCGCGAAGACCGTCCCCAAGAAGGCGCTCCGCGCGCTCGACGACCTCCTCGAGCTGGAGCGCGGCGATTCACTCGACGAGAGCCTCGCGCGGTGTGCGCGCGCCGCGCTCGACCTCGACCGCGTCGACGACTTCGTCCGGTGCCGCGACGCGCTCGCCGGGCGAGACGCTGACGCTGCAAGCGAGCTGGGCGCGGCGTACAGCTCGGAGCGAGTGCTCGTCCTGGGCAGCGGTGGCCTCGACGAGACCTACCTGGAGCACTTCGCCGAGGTCGTCGAGGACATCCTCGAGGCCTACGACGAGGTCTTCGGGTTCGAGGAGTTCAGCAAGGTCCCGGGGAAGAAGATCCGCTTCCGCGTGCACCTCGAGGAGCAGATCGTCCGCCCGCCGCACTTCGCGCCGCAGTACCCCTGGCACTCCGAGGTCGACTTCCCCGTCGTCGATGCAGAGCGCCTACTCTCCCCGACGTCCGACGGGAAGTTCCTGTTCTACGGACTCTGCCACGAGCTCGGACACACGATCGCGATGTGGGGCGACCGTTCGAACGAGGAGGACTTCCACGCCTGGGGGCACTACACGGGCGTCGTCATCGTCGACCACTTCGCCAAGGTGAAGCGAGCACCGAAGTGGCACGCAGACTGCCGGGACGTGCGCTGGCGCTCGACGGCGAACGAGCTGGAGCGGCTCGGCGACACCCCGCCGGGGGCGAAGGGGCGGGACGGCGTGCTCGCGCTGCTCTTCGCCCTCCAGGAAGAGGTCGGCACGCGCGCCATCGGCGACGCCATCAACGCCCTCGACCGCGAGGACAAGCGACTGCGGATCAACCACGTCCGCTACTACACGCTGAAGGAGCTCGAGGGCGCGCTCACGGACGCGGCGAAGAAGAAGAAGGACCGACGTCGTATCGCGGAGATCTTCGGCGGCTGAGATGCCCTGCGGGCGGGGGGGCGCCCGATCAGTCCACCCGGGAGTACGTCCCACCCGTGTCGTCGCACAGCCAGTGCAGGAGGGTCGAGTCCTGGCCCATCGCGATGCCGTGGATGCGCACGTTGCGCGTGGCGTTCCAGCGCGCGACCTCGGCGCGGATCTCCTCGATATCGGTGAGGTCGCCGACGGTCGGCGCGCCGTCGCTGAGCAGGTAGATCGTGTCGACCAGCGGATCGTCGTAGGCGAGCTCCAGCGCCGGGTAGAGCGCCGTCGCGCCGACCGCGTACTGGTCGTTCACGAAGCGCAGCGCCCGGGCACGGGTCGACGCCTTCATCTCGACCAGCTTGCGCTCCAGCGGTTTGATCTCGGTCTCGAAGAACACGACGTTGAAGAGCGTCCCGTCCGGCAGGTTGCGCAGGACGTTCGTGAGCTCGTCCTTGGCGACGTCCATGCGCGTCACCTCCAGCGTCCCCACTGAGCGCTCCGAGCGCGTCCGCATCGATCCGGAGATGTCGAGCACGAACGCGACGCGCTCGGAGAGCACGCGGATCTTGTAGAAGGTCCTGGCGACGGACTGACCCTCGACCGGCTCACGTCCCTGGGTCTTGACCTCGCGCGCATCCGGAGGCGGGACCTCGAAGCCGTCGCCCTCGCTGGCCCACCAGTCGGCCCATCTCTCCGGGTTCCTCCCCAGGTCGATCCGCGTCACCCGGACGAGCGCCGCGCGCACGTCCTCCGTCATCCGGCCGGTCTCGGCGGCGAAGCGCTCGACCAGGACCGGGATCGAAGACCGGTCGCGCCACTGCGAGATGCGGCGCAGCGCCTCCACGCGCACCTGCCATTCGCGGTCGGCGGCGAGGGCGTGCAGCGAGGCGAGCGCCTCGGGCGTACGCACCGAGGCGAGCGCGCCCGCCGCGCCCATCCGCGTCGCCATGTCCTTCGACGGCGCCAGCTCCAGCGCCTCCGCCGCGAACCCAGGGTCCTTCGCGAGGAGTTCACCGAGGCCGATCACCGCGGCGCGCCGCAGGGACGGTTCGCGGGACGAGAGCAGCTCCCGGAGCGTCGGCTCGCGCGCGTCGCTGCCGTCCCGCCGCACGAGCAGATCCACGGCGAGGAGCGCGGACTGCGGGTCGTCGTCCAGGCACGTCGCGGCGAGCACGGCCGTCGCGTCATCGCTCTCCCGCGCGTCCACGAGGCGCAGCAGCACGAGCTTCCATACGCGCGAGGCTCTCTCGCTCGCGAGGCGCTCGGCGAACAGCGGCAGCGTGCTGCCGTCGAGCCGCGCCGCGAGGAGCGCGCGCACGACCGCGCGGTGCGTCTTGTTCGCCGCCGCCGCCTTGCGCGCCTCGTCGACCCCGAGGTAGGCGACGCCGGCGTCCTGCGCGAGCGACGCGTTCTCCAGGATCGTACGCAGGCCTTCGTCGTCGCCGCGCGCGTCGAGGCGGAGCAGCAGCAGGTCCGTGATGATCGTCCGGCACGCGGCGTCGCGGTGACCGCTCGCCAGTGGATCGAGGTCGGGGAGCGCGTCCTCGCCCCAGAGGAGCAGCGCGCGGAGCGACGCCGCGCGCCAGGCCGGCTGCTTGGCGCGCTGCGTCTCCTCGGCCAGGAACGAGCGGCTCTCGGGGCCCAGCTCGGGGTCCTCGGCGTACAGGTGGAACGCGCGGTATGCGGCCTCGCGAACCGCGTCGTCGGTCAGCGACTTCAGCGCCTTCGCGAGCGCCTTGAACGACTTCTTGTCGCCGATCGAGGCCAGCTCAGCGAATACCTCGGGGTCCACCTCGTCTCGGAGCTTCGAGATCTCACGCGCGATCTCGCGCACGCTCCGGTCGTCCGCGGCCGTGCCTGCGGCGAGAGGCGTCGCGTGCGCGGCCGAGACCGCGAGCGCGACGAGGAGGACGGCGAGGACGCGCACGCGCGGCTCAGCCGAGGCCGAGGGCCTCCCGGTTCGCCTCCACGTAGTCGAGCGCCTTCTCGCAGTCGCTCTCGTGATCGCCCTCGGCGGGGCGGAACACCTGGCCCGTGATCTCCTTCAGCGCCCACGACACGTCGCGCCGGGTCCAGTTCCAGATCGCCCAGAGGTTCTCCCAGTACTCCGCCGGCGGGTTGATGGGCGAGTCGACCGCCGCGGGCTCCGGCGACGCGAGCATCGTGCACAGCAGGCAGACGTGGTCGTAGTCGCGCGTCGGCAGCGTGCCGAGGTACTTCACGCACGCCCGGGTGATCTCCTTCGACACGCCGCGCTGCATGAGCTGGACGACCTCGTCCTCGACCTCGCCGTGGTGCAGCTTGCCGAAGGACAGGACGAGGGCGGACACGACGCGCGGCTTGTCCTTCCGAATGCCCTTGTCGGCGAAGGCCTTCTCCAGCGCGCGAACGGCCTTCTTGTCCTCCGGGTAGTTCGCGAGCACGTGGGCCGCCGCCTCCTGGACGACCGCCTCACGCTTCGCGATCAGCGCCGCGAGCTCCTTCTTCGAGGTCGTGTCGAGCTCCTTCGCGCGCGCCTTGGCGGCCTTCTTGTCGTGCTTCGACGCCCGGTATTTCATCGCCTCGAGCGCGAGCGGAGCGAACTCCAGGTTGTCGTGGATCGACATCGGCGCGAGCGCCTTCGCGAGCTCCATCGCGTCGCCGGACTTCTTCGCCGATTCGTACTCGGCCAGCAGGCGCGCGAGCTCGACGTGCGTCGCGCTCGTCACCTCGGGCGGGCCCTCCGGCTCGCGCTCGGGGCGCGTCGTCGGGGGCTCTTGCCCCTCCTGGGCCCACGCGGTGCTCGCGCCCGGGTGGGGCGCGTGCAGCGAGCATGCGATCAGCAGGGTGACGGTCCAGGGTGCGATGGCCATCGGCGCGTCCTCCGCGTGCATCGTACCGAGCGCGCGAGAACCCGCTCGGCGGCCCGCGTCAGCGGAGCGAGACCGAGATCGCGTCCGTGAAGTTCGACGTGGGACCGAAGGGGCTCTCGTCGCGGTGCCACGCCTGGAAGTGCCACGTCTCGCCCGCCAGCGCGGCGACGGTCCCTCCGGGCTGCGGCAGAACGTTCAGGAAGACGCGGATCGTCGCAGAGCCCGTGGCCCCCGTCGCGAACGTCTGCGTCAGGAAGCGGCCGATCGCGCCGCCGAGGCAGACGTTCCCCGCGCTCCCGCCCGGGTTGGCGACGAAGCCGGTCGTCCGCGAGCAGAGGAACATGCCGGCCGAGAACTGGGGCAGCGCGGACGCCGTCAGCCGAAGCTCGTTGAACGTCACGTCGGTCGAGCCGATCGCGCGCAGGCGCCCGGAGAGCCCGCGTGAGTTCGGCTCGCCGCTGCACACAAGGGCCCGCTCGGGTGCGAGTGAGTAGCGCAGGATGGCGGAGACGTCCTCGCCGGGGCCGCTCAGGGCCGACCTGACGTAGACCGTGCCCTCGCCCGTGACCGCGACGCTCGTGAGCGAGGTCGTCTGCAGCGGAACGCTCCACTGCGGATCGACCGCTCCGTCGCCGTCGACGTCGATCCCCTGGAAGGGTCTCGTGAGCGGGACGTCGTCGACGGACGCCACCGCGGAGACGCCGTTGAACGGCGGTGGCGTTCCCTCGGTCGTCACCAGGAACCCCGCGGCGTCGATCCCGACCGGGGCGAGGTTCACCGGATCGTCCACGTCGAACGTCCGCACGGGCACACCGTTCCGGATCACCGCGCTGTTCTGGAATCGGTCCGTCGGCGGACCCCAGGTCCCGACGAATGCGATGTCGCCGGCCTCGTTGATCTGCGGCGAGCGGAGGAAGGTCCAGCGGACGTCCGGCGACGAGTCGATCGTCGGGGGGAGCGGCTCTCCCTCCAGCGCGAGCCGTCCGCCGCCGAGGTCGAGCACCGCGCCGTCGACGACGAGGCCGCCGACGAACCCGGTGCCGGGGACGCGGAAGAGGCCGTTCGCCACCCAGTGGTCGCCTGAAGGGTCCGGCGCGAAGTCGAAGTACACCTCCATCGGCCCCGGCTCGTCGACGATCGGCGTGCCGAAGCGCAGGACGACGCGGTCCGTCGGCTGCTCCAGGACGACCCGATCGTTGAGCTGGGACGGAACGCCGATGACCCAGTTCCGACCGTCGGGGAAGTGCCACACGCCGAAGAAGGACTGCCACGTCGCGCCGGTCGTGCCGACGGGGTCGCCGGTCACCGCGAGCGGTACGCCCTCCAGGAACGCGCCCTGTTGCAGTCCGGTTCCGTCGATGGCGACGTAGGAGACCGCGCCGCCCGAGAGGTACGGGTAGCGGAGGAAGTCCTGGTCGAAGGGAGGACCGAACGAACCCGTGAGGAGCAGGCCGGGCGGGTCGTTCGGCGCGCCGGTGCGCGTGCCCCAGATCCCTCCGATCAGGCGACCTGTCGCGTCGGTCGTCCGGTTGGTCGCGGCCCAGCCCGCGTCGACGCCGGCGGCGAGGGAGCCGAAGACCGCGGTCGGCTCGAGCGGCGCGGCGGTTCCGGGCGGCGAGGAGGCGAGTTCGAGCTCCAGGTAGGGGAGCTGACAGAGGGCGACCGAAGAGGAGAGAGAGATCGCGGCGAGCGCTCGGACCAGCATGCGAGTGGCCAGCGTGGGAGTGGCCAGCGCGGGAGTGGATCGGGTTGGAGGGGCGCGGGGGTGGCAACGCGGCTCCCGGGATCGGAATCGCGACCTGCCCGGCCCATTCCAGCGCCCCCCGCCGATGTCGGGGCAGGAATCTTCCTAGCGTCTCGCCTTCGGCTCCATCGCCGCGCCCGAATGGCCGAGGACCCATGCGGAGGCGCGGCCCGTCGGCGGCCGCTGGATCCGCGATGCACCCCGACTTCCCGATCGTCCAGGGCTCGTACCGGCTCTCGCCGGCGTGGGTCGTCGACCTGCCCGTCGAGCTCAACCGCAGGCTCGACGGGGACGAGCTGGTCCTGTGGCGGGCCGGGCTGTCGCTTCGCTTCACCGTCCAGACGGGCGACGACGACCTCGCGCCGGTCGAGCGCATCGCGCGCGAGCGCCTCGTCCTCGGCGAGGGCGCGCGCGACGTCGAGGAGGAGGAGGACGGCGACGTCGCGCGGATGACCTTCACCGACGACGAGGAGGATCGCGAGGTCCTCCGCGCGTTCGTGTTCCACGACGCCGGGCACGTCGAAGTCGTCGCCCACGTCGACGAGGACGTGCACGAGCCGACGGCGCGCGCGGTGATGGCGAGCGTCCGGCACAGCGCCGTCGCCCGCCCGTCGGACGCGGCCTGATCTCCCCGTGCCGGGCCCCGCGCGCTCTACGTCAGGGCGCCCAGGTGACGGCCAGCGCGTTCGTCCAGTTGCCCCCGCCCGGGTAGAGCGTGTCGCGGTGGAAGAACTGGTAGTACTCGGTCACGCCCGCCTGCGTCGAGTTCTCGACGAGGCTCGCGTCCGAGAAGTCGAGGGGCAGCGTCGCCTGCTGGCCCGACGCGGCCACGATCGTGTTCATGCGCTCGAACGTGCCGCGGAGGCACAGGTTGCCGCCGATCGGTGACATGATCGGTGCGCCGCGATCGTCGGCCTGCACGAACACGCCGAAGAAGTCGGGCACGTTCGAGGCGACGAGGGCGTTGTCGTTGACCAGGAGGCTGCCCGAGCCGGTGAACGAGAGCAGGCCGCCTAGCGGATCGACGGAGTTCGCGGCGCCCGGGTCGCAGAACGTCTCCATGGCGGCGGCGCACGATGCGTTGAACAGGCCGGGAGAGTCGTGGGATCCGCTGTCGAACCCGCCGATGCGCCAGTCCATCAGCGACGTCAGGCAGCGGAACACGTGCCCCGGCACGAACGAACCGTCGGGCCCGACCTCGGGGAATCCGAGCGACGCCGCGTAGGCGTACTCCTCTCCGTTCATCAGGTCGGGCGTGTCGGTCTCGACGAGCGAGACCGCGTCGAGCAGGTCGAACCAGGGCGTCACGTCGAGGACGCCGTCGTCGTCCACGTCGAGGTCGTCGCCGAGGGTGCCGAAGAATCCGTCGACGATCAGGTGCGTGACGTTGTCCGAGTTCTCGAAGTTGAGCGGCGTGGCGAGGTCGGGCGTCCCGAGCGAGAACGTCCCTTCGGCCGCGACCAGGAGCCCGAGCGAGTTCGCGCTCGCGCCCGAGAGGTCGACGATCGCCTCGATCGTGCCCGAGCCGCCCGCGCCGTCGCCGATGACGACGTAGGTGAGGCCGTCGAGCGACGCGTTCGCCGGTACGACGAGCAGCTCGAAGTACTCGTCGAGGTCGGAGCCGGGCTGGTCGATCCGGATCTCGTTGATCAGCAGCAGGTTGGGAGGAGAGCCGCCGCCGGACATCGCGCCGGCGAGCGGAGTGAGGAGGGCGAGGAAGGGCAGGACAGGCATGACGTTGCAGACCCGGCGAGCCGGGTCGAGATAGGGTCGAGGGCCACCGTTCGATTCTCGGGACGTTCCCCGACCTGTCGACCCCTCACGTTTCCCCCCGATCTGAGACGGCAAACGCCCGCAATGGGGGCGCCATGGACCGCACGCGCATCAAGATCTGCTGCATCGGCTCGACCGAGGAGGCGGCCCTCGCCGTCGGGGCGGGCGCGGACGCCATCGGCCTCGTCGCATCGATGCCGTCGGGTCCAGGGGCCATCGCCGACGACGCGATCGCACGGATCGCGGCGCGGACCCCGCCGCCCGTGGCGCGTTTCCTCCTCACGTCGCGGACGGATGCTGCCGGAATCGCCGAGCACGTCGCGGGCGCCGGCGTCGACACGCTGCAGGCCGTGCATCACCTCGATCCGGACGTCTGGCGGGAACTCGCGAGCGTGCTCCCGGGCCACGTGCGACGCGTGCAGGTGATCCACGTGGAGGACGAGGGCGCCCTCGCGCTCGCCGATCGGTACCGGCCGTTCGTCGACGCGTTCCTGCTCGACTCCGGCCGACCCTCGCTCGACGTCCCGGAGCTCGGCGGCACGGGCCGCGTGCACGACTGGGGCGTCAGCGCTCGCTTCGTCGCGACGGCCGGTCGGCCGACCTTCCTCGCGGGGGGCCTCCATGCGGAGAACGTGGCGGAGGCGATCCGCACGGTGCGGCCGTTCGGTGTCGACATCTGTTCCGGCGTGCGCGTCGACGGGCGGCTCGATCCGGACCGCCTGGACGCGTTCGTGCGCGCGGTTCGCGCGGGATTCGGATAGGTGGGTCCCCATCGGACGCCTGGTGGGGTACGGAACGTGTCCGGACCCCAGGAGGTCGGCATGACCAGGAACCGTCGAACGTCTCTCGCGCTGGCACTCTTCGCTCTTCCCCTCGTGGCGGGTTGCGCCGCCGCAGGAGAGCGGCGCACCACGGACGCATCCAGCGCAGCATTCGCTGCCGGCTCACCGGCGGCGGAGGTCGCGCCCCTGGGCCCCGAGGGGTTCGCGCCGCCTCCGGTCGCGCGCTCAGGCGGCGCTCCGCTGTCCCGTCGCGTCGCGCTGACGCCGGCCCGTACGCTCGACGATCTCCGTCGTCCCTCGGCCCGTACGCCGGGCGCGCGTCGTTCGATGCCACTCGCGCGCACGCCCGACACCGCGGTCCGTTCGGCGCTCGAGCGGCGCATCCGCGGCATCGAGCTCGACGGCGAGACGAGCCTGCGCGTTGCGTGCGCGGCGCTCCAGCACGCGAGCAGCGTCGACATCCTCGTCGACCCGCGCGCCGAGGACGCGTTCGCGGACTCGGGCGGCGAGATCACGCTCTCCCTCGAACACCCCGTTCGCCTCCGGAGTGCGCTCGACCTCGTCACGGAGTTCGCGGGCGAGGACATCGACTGGACCGTCCGCTACGGCGTCGTCCTCGTGTCGACGCGCGAGCAGGTGCGCGGGCGCCCGAAGACGCTGGTGCTCGACGTACGCGACCTCCTCTGGGCGCCGCCGAGCTTCGCCGCGCCGGAGATCGGCGTCCTGCCGAGCGGCTCGACGTTCACGCTGCCGGAGCTGCCCGAGACCTACCCCTGGATCAGCGAGGACGTCTTGATCGATGCGATCCGCGCCGCCGTCGCACCCGGCACCTGGGACGAGGACGGGAACTCGATCGAGATCATCGACGGCAAGCTGTTCGTGACGCACGACTGAGCCCGTCGTCGACCGTCCACGTCACGGCGCCGTCGCCGGATCGGGCCCGACGTAGCTCGCGCGCGGCCGGATCATCCGGTCGCTGCCGTACTGCTCCAGCGCGTGCGCGATCCAGCCGACCGTGCGGCCGAGCGCGAAGATCGAGAAGGGCGCGTGGTCCGGCAGGTCGAGCGCGCGCGCCACGACCGCGAGGCCGAGGTCGAGGTTCGGCTCCTCGCTGAGCACGTCCCGGCCCGCCTCGACGGTGCGCTGCGCCGCGTCCCACGCCGGCGCGTACGGTCGGTGCTTGCGAACGAGGTCCAGCAGGACGCGCGCGCGCGGGTCGCCGTCCGGGTAGAGCGGGTGTCCGAAGCCGGAGGCGGCCTTCCCCTGGCGGAGCGCGTCCCCCAGGAGCGTGCGCGGCGCTGTACCCCGGAGGACCTCGTCGAGCTGCGCCAGCGCGAGCTCGGTGTGCCCGCCGTGCTTGATCCCCTGCAGCGCGGAGAGCGCACCGGTG
Organism: Planctomycetota bacterium; assembly: GCA_038757895.1. Lineage (GTDB taxonomy): Bacteria > Planctomycetota > UBA1135 > UBA1135 > Saltatorellus. Next base: position 42,214 of record JBCDGE010000050.1, read on the forward strand.
ACCGCGGCGTACGGCGAAGCGCCCGCCGACGCGACGCAGCGGCACGTGAATGCGGACGCGTTGAGCTCGTGATCGGCACATAGCACGAGCGCGGCGCGCACCAGCTCGACGCCACTGTCGTCGAGGTCCTGCCAGCCGCGCCGCAGGACGTCCGTCACCGGATCGCCGCACGGCGGCGCGTCCTCTGCCGGGTGGGCCGCGACGGCCGCGAGCCCTCGGAGGATCCTCGCGCCCGACCGACGCACGCCCGCCGGACGGAGGTCGTACGACGACGGATCGGCCGACGCCGCGAACGAGAGGTAGGCCTGGAACCTGGCCGCGGTGTGGAGAGGGGCGAGGTCGCGCACGAGGTCGCTCCACGCCGGCTCCGTGGCCACCGGCGCGTCGTCGGGGACGGGGGCGCCCCACAGCAGCTCCGCCGTCTCCTCCAGCGTAGCGTGCTGCGCCCACTCGGTCGCGTCGTGACCGCGGTAGCGGTACCTGCCGTCCGCGATGAGCGTCAGCCCGGACTCCAGCACCGGCAGACCGTCGACGTGGAGCGCCTCGCGTGTCGCGCGGCCCGGGTCGCGCCGGAGCTGCCGCCGCGACTGGAGGCGCTGGACGTCTGCGGCGTCGTAGCGCCGGCGGCGCGAGCCCGGCACCGCCTCGGAGCGGATCTGGCCTCGGCTGACGTACGCGTAGAGCGAGCTGACGCTGATCCCCAGCGCCTCTGCGGCCTCCTCGGCGGTGAGCGAGCGGGACATGGGTTGACTCTACAATCAAGATTGACAATATGTAGGAGCGGGTCATGTTTCTGGCATGACGACGAACAGAATGACGGGACTCGAGAACGTGGTGGCGGCCCGCACGCGCCTCAGCCGGGTCGAGGGCGAAGCGGGGCGGCTCACGATCGCCGGCTATCCGGTGGAGGAGATCGCGCCGCGGCTGACGTTCGAGGAGGTCGCCCACCTCCTCTGGCACGATCGGCTCCCCGACGCGGTCGAGCGGCGTGGCCTGGAGGACGCGTTCCGCAGCGCCGCGACGCTGCCTGAGCCGGGCCTCGACATCCTGCGTGCGGCGGCTCTCGAGGACGCCGCCCCGATGGACGCACTGCGCGCTGGCGTGGCCTCGCTCTGTCTCCGGCAGCCGGGTCCCGCCGGTCTCATCGGTGCCCTGCCGGCCATCGTGGCTGCGCACTGGCGATTGCAGAGCGGCCGCGAGCCGATCCGGCCGCGGGACGACCTCGCGCTCGCGGGGAACTTCCTCTACCTGCTGCGCGGGGAGGGACCGAGCGCCGCCGAGGCGCGAGGGATGGAGACGTACCTCAACACGGTCGTCGACCACGGGATGAACGCGTCGACGTTCACCGCGCGCGTCATCACCAGCACGGCGTCCGACCTCGGTTCCGCGATCGAGGGTGCGCTCGGCGCGCTCAAGGGCCCGCTGCACGGCGGAGCGCCGGGACCCGCGCTCGCGGCGCTGCAGGAGCTTCGCGCCGGCGGCGAGGACCTCGACGCCCGGACCCGCGCGTGGGTCCGCGCGACCGTGGCCGACGGCGGTCGCATCATGGGCTTCGGCCACCGTGTGTACAGGGTCCGGGACCCGCGCGCGGACGTCCTGCTCGGAGCGGCGCGGGACCTCCTCGCCGGCACCGGGCTCTACGACGATGCGCTCGTCTTCGAGCGGGCGGTGCTGGAGACCCTCGCGGAGCTCAAGCCCGGGCGCCGGCTCGCCACGAACGTCGAGTTCGCGACGGCGCTGCTCCTGCACGGGATCGGGCTCGACGACCCGCTCTTCACACCGGCCTTCGCGGTCGGCCGCGCGGTGGGCTGGGTCGCGCACATCGAGGAGCAGCGCCGTGAGGGTCGGCTGATCAGGCCGCGCGCGGAGTACGTCGGGCCGGAGGGCCTGGCGCTCCCGGACTGAGCCCCGCTCGGGCGACGGGGCCAGATCCGGTCCGAGGCAGGGCCGGGAGCGGGGCCGAGAGCGGGGCCGGGAGCGGATACCGGCAGGGGGCAGCGTTTTTCCGATCTCGTTGCGCGAGGTTCTCGCCCGCTCGCAGTTGTTCCGGCGACAGGGCGCCGATCCGGCGCCGCCCTTCCTCCTGAACGACCTCGCGACGCGAACCACGCCGCGAACCGCCCCCTCCCTGCCATGACCCGCCAACGTCGCATTTCCAATGTCCCGTCCGCCCTCCTGCTCGCTGCCCTCGGGCTGTCCGTCGCGACGTCGACGGGCTGCACCTCGGTCTCGCGCGGTCTCGGCAAGATCACGTCGAACAAGTACGCGAGCGCGCAGAGCGGCACGGTCTGGGTCGTCCCGCCGCCCCAGCTCGAGCCGCCCGCTCCCGAGGAACGGACGGTCTACGTCTCGTACCGGAATATCAGCGACGCCGACGTCGACCTCGGGCAGCTCCTCCGGGACGCCGCGTCGCGACAGGGCTGGGTCCTCGTCAACGATCCCAGCGAGGCCAACTACCGGCTCCGCGCGCAGACCCGCTTCTACGGCGAGGTCGAGCCCGAGTCCGGCGGCCGCAGCGTCGCGGACAAGATGGGCTGGATCTCCGGCGCGGCCGTCGGTGCGACCACAGGCGTCCTCGTCGCGAACGCGACCGACAACTGGCTCGCCGGCGCCTTCGCGGGCGGTGTCGTCGGCGGCGCGACGGGCGTCGGGATCTCCAACGCGTCGAAGCCCCGCGAGTGGGCGATGATCACGGACTTCGTCCTGGAGGAGCGCATGCCTGAGCCGGTCGAGTTCGAGCTCGCGGCCTCGACGGGCACGAGCGGAACGAGCGGCGCCGGCGTCGGCAATTCGCGCATGAGCGAGGCAGGCGCCAACACGGTCAAGAACACCTCCGAGACCGAGGCGAAGCGCACCTCCGACTACTACCCGCACGGCGTGCGGCTGTCGGCCTGGGCGAACCAGATGAACATGAGCGAGAACGAGGCGCGCCCGCACATCGAGGACCGCGTGCTCAAGGTGGTCCAGCAGATGCTCCCCCAGTGAGCGGCCGACGGACCGGCTCCTCGGACGCGGCCGCCGTCGACCCCTGAAGGCGACCCGGCTCGCTCTCAGCGCGGCGCGCCCAGCTTCTCGATGAGCTCGCGCGCCGCGGTCGTGATGACGGTTCCGGGGCCGAACACGCCGGCCGCGCCCATCTCCTCCAGCTTCGGCACGTCCTGCGGCGGTACGACGCCGCCGACCACCACGAGGATGTCGGGGCGCCCGAGCTTCGTGAGCTCCTCGCGCAGCGCGGGGACGAGCGTCAGGTGACCCGCGGCGAGCGACGATGCGCCGATCACGTGCACGTCGTTCTCGACGGCCTGGCGCGCCGTCTCCTCGGGCGTCTGGAACAGCGAGCCGATGTCGACGTCCCAGCCGAGGTCCGCGAACGCGGTCGCGATGACCTTCTGGCCGCGGTCGTGACCGTCCTGGCCCATCTTCGCGACGAGCATCCGCGGCCGCCGGCCGTGGGACTCCTGGAATCGGTCCGCGTCGGCGCGCGCGGCGTCGACGTCGTCATGGCTGTCCTTCATCTCGGAGCGGTAGACGCCGGAGACGGCGCGGATGGTCGCCTGGTGCCGGCCGAACGCGTCCTCCATCGCGGAGGAGATCTCGCCCACGGTGGCCCTCTTCCGGGCGCACTCGATCGAGAGCGCCAGGAGGTTCTCGTCGTCGGTGCGTGCTTCGCCGGCCTGGGCCTTCCGGGCGGCGCGGCGGAGCGCATCGAGCGCCGCCTCGACCGCGGCCGGATCGCGGTCGCGACGCAGCTCTTCCAGCCGCCGCAGCTGCGCCGCCCGCACCTCGGCGTTGTCGATCGACAGGACCGGGACGTCCTCGGCGTGGGTCGGGCGGAACTGGTTGAGGCCGACGATCGGCTGCGCGCCCGAGTCGATGCGCGCCTGGGCGCGCGCCGCTGCCTCTTCGATCCGCAGCTTCGGCAGCCCGTCCTCGATGGCGCGCGTCATCCCGCCGAGCTCCTCGACCTCGTCGATGTGCTCGTCGGCGCGCCGCTTCAGCTCGGCCGTGAGGGTCTCGACGTAGTGGCTGCCGCCGAACGGATCGACGGTGCGCGTCATGCCGCTCTCCATCTGGAGGACGAGCTGCGTGTTCCGCGCGATGCGAGCGCTGAAGTCGGTCGGGAGCGCGAGCGCCTCGTCGAGCGAGTTCGTGTGCAGGCTCTGCGTTCCGCCGGAGACGGCCGCGAACGCCTCGACGGCCGTCCGCGTCACGTTGTTGAACACGTCCTGGGCCGTCAGCGACCAGCCCGACGTCTGACAGTGCGTGCGCAGCATCGAGGACTTCGGGTTCTTCGGGTCGAACTGCGCCATCCGCTCGGCCCACACGAGGCGCGCCGCCCGCAGCTTCGCGATCTCCATGAACGGGTTCATCCCGATCGCGAAGAAGAAGCTCAGCCGCGGCGCGAACGCGTCCACGTCGAGCCCCGCCTCGATGCCCTTGCGCACGTACTCGATCCCGTCGGCCAGCGTGTACCCGAGCTCCAGGTCGAGCGTCGCGCCCGCCTCCTGCATGTGGTAGCCGCTGATCGAGATCGAGTTGAAGCGCGGCATGCGCTTCGACGTGTACCGGAACACGTCCGCCACGATCTCCATCGACGGAGCCGGCGGGTAGATGTACGTGTTCCGGACCATGAACTCCTTGAGGATGTCGTTCTGGATGGTTCCGCTGAGGGACTCTGGCGCGACGCCCTGCTCCTCGGCCGCAACGACGTAGAGCGCCAGGATCGGCAGCACCGCGCCGTTCATCGTCATCGACACGCTCATCCGATCGAGCGGGATGCGGTCGAACAGGACGCGCATGTCGAGGATCGAGTCGATCGCGACGCCCGCCATGCCGACGTCGCCGACGACGCGCGGGTGGTCCGAGTCGTAGCCCCGGTGCGTCGCGAGATCGAAGGCGATCGAGAGGCCCTTCTGGCCCGCGCGCAGGTTGCGGCGGTAGAAGGCGTTGGACTCCTCCGCGGTGCTGAAGCCCGCGTACTGCCGGATCGTCCACGGACGGCGCACGTACATCGTCGAGTACGGGCCGCGCGTGTAGGGCGCGAAGCCGGGCAGCGAGCTGCCGTTCTTCGGCGCGTCCGAGGCGTCGTAGCTCGGGCGCACGTCGATGCCCTCCGGCGTCGACCAGTCGGTCGCGCCGGGCGCGGGGCGCGACGCGTCGGCCGCGGCCGCGTCGTCGTAGGCCAGATCGGTGAAGGACGGGAGCGAGCTCACAGCACCACCTCCTCGGCGCCGAGCACGGCGCCCTCCAGCTCCAGCAGCCCGCGCAGGACGGCCTCGGCGTCGCAGCCGAGATGTACGTATCCGGCCAGCCCGGCAGCGCGTAGCGCGTCGTCATCGCTCGCCGCCTTACGCGCGATCAGGATCGAGCGTGCGCCGGCGGCGTCGAGGGCGCGGCACAGCTCCTGCGCGTGCTCGGCGTATCCGTCATCGGTCGCGCACAGGCACGCGAAGGGCGCGCCGCTCGCGCTGAACGCCGATGCGAGCGCGTCGGCGTCGAGGTCGGGGGCGCTCTGCTCCACGTCGAGGCCGCCCGCGTGGAACAGGTGCGTCGCGAAGGTCGCGCGCGCGCCGTGGGCGGCGAGCGGCCCGACGCAGGCGAGGAACACCTTCGGCCGCCGGTCCATGCGGTCCGCGGCCTCGGCGAGGTCCTCGAAGACGCTCGCCTCGCGGAAGCGCGGCAGCGGATCGACGCTCTCGGGTGCACCGCGGACGAGCGCGCTGCCGAGCGCTTCGAGCGTCGCGCCGGCGGCCGCGGCCTCGACCGCGTGACCGAAGCTGTCGATCGACCCGACGACCACGCTTCCGCGTGCCGCGGAGGGCTCCGCTCGTTGCGGCGCGGCCGCACTGTCGGCCGGCCCGTCGAGGTCCTGCGGGGCAGGGAATGCCGACACGCCGACGACCGACCGCTTCCGTTTCGCGAGGTCGCTACGCAGCGCGTCGCGCGCTGCGCCGAGCTCGTCCATGATGCGCCCGCTGCGGAGCGCCGCGAGGAGTCCGCCGCCACGCTCCAGGTCGCGCATCAGGTCCCACGCCGCCCGCGCGAGCGCGTCCGTCCGCGCCTCGATCGCGTACGCGCCGCGGGCTGGGTCGCCGACGTGATCGAGCCGGGACTCACGCTCCAGCACGAGCTGGGTGTTCCGGGCGTTGCGCCGACCGAGCGCGCTCGAGCCACTCTGCGCGCCGGAGAACTCCCGTTCGGCGTCGAACGGCAGCGTCGTCACGAGGTCCGCGCCGCCGACCGTCGCCGCGATCGTGCCCAGCGTACCGCGGAGCATGTTCGTCCACGGATCGCGGCGGGCGAGCGCGCGCTCGGAGGTCGTCGCATGCAGGACGAGCGGCGTCGCGCGCTCGACGCCGGCGCTGCCGAGGACGCGTGCGTGGAGCGCCCGCGCCGCGCGGAGCTTCGCGATCCCGTCGAGCACGTCCTGGCCGACGTCCATCCGCCACACGAACTCGGAGTGGGCGGCGGACGGCGGCAGGCCCTTCTCCTCGAGCCATCGGAGCGTCTCGACGAAACCGGCGAGCGCGTAGCCGAGCTCGAGGACCGCGTGCCCGCCCGCCCGATGCCACACGCCGGCGTCGACGGCGAGTGAGCGCGCGCCGTCGAGGTGCGCACGGCTGTGCTCGACGAGCTCGTGGAGCTCGCGGCGCGCGTCGTCCATGTCGCCGGGGAGCGCGCCGTCCGCCGCGAGGGCGGCGATCGGGTCCATCCCCAGGTGCGCCTGGACGCGCGCTGGATCGACGTCGCGCTCACCGCAGAGAGCGACGAGCGTCGCGGCGAGCGGCAGGCCGTTCGCGTTCGTGCCGAACGCGATCGGAATCGCGTCGAGGTAGACGTCCCCGAGCAGCGCGTCGAGGTCGGTGATCGAGCGCACGTCGACGCCGCCCTGCTGCTCGTCCTCCGACGCGAGGCCGTGCGCGGTGCGGCTCAGCTCGATCGCGACGCCGGTCGCGCCGTTCTCCAGGTCCTCCAGCAACCGCGCGTTCGCCGCCACCGCCGACGCGTCGTCCACGCGCTGAGCGATCGTCCAGCCCCCGCCCCTGGGCGAGGTCGCCGCGGTCCCGGCGGCCGACGCGGGGACGTCCTCGGGCGTGTAGAGGGGCGCGATCGCGAGGCCCTCGAGCGTCCGCGCGACGAGCGCGCGCTCGAAGTCGCGGTCCGGGCCGATCTCACCCTCGACGCGGCGGCGCCACTCCGTCGGGTCGTGGGTCGGGAACGTCGTCGTCATGGGGGGGGAGAGTATCGCTCCGCCCCCCGTCGCGCTCGAAGTCGCGCCCCAGCACGCGGGCGTAGAGGAGCGAGACGCCGAGCAGGCAGACGGCCAGGCCCAGGAAGGAGCCCACGCGCGCCAGGCCCGTCAGCGCGCCGAGGTCGTACAGGAACACCTTCAGGACCGTCGCGACGAGGACGAGGAGGCTCGCCCAGCGCAGGCCCGCGACCCGCCGGGACATCCCGACCGTCAGGAGCGCCGCCGCGAAGAGCGCCCAGGCGAGCGACAGGGTCAGGTCGCGCTCCTGCATCCGCTCCAGCTCGACCTGGATCCGCGCGCCGGTGGCGTAGTGGTTCAGGACGACCGCGTTGACCCAGCCGAAGAGCGTCAGGAGCGCCGCCACGGCCGCCGAGCGGAAAGCGGCCTCGCGCGCGGGCTCGCCCGGCGTCAGGCTCCGGACGCCGAGCGCGGCAGCGACCAGCGCGGCGACGACGAGCGCGTGGTCGATCGTGACCTGGAGCGGAACCAGGTGCGGCTCGCTCAGGAACGCGCCGCGCAGGAACGTCGCGCCGCCGAGCGCGAGCGATGCGGCCACCGCGACGGCGGCGCCGAGTGCCGCGGGGCCGGTGGAGAGGACGCGACCACAGAGCGCGGCGAAGCTCGCGCCGGCGACGGCGGACGCGACGATCGTCCACTCGGCCGCGACGCCGCGCGCGAGGCTCAGGCCCGCCAGGGATACGCCCGCGGCGAGCAGCACCGCGGCCGCCCGCCGGGCGTCCCGCCGGCGCTGCAGCGCGCCCCCGGCCGCGAAGGTCGCGGCGGCGACGGTCAGGAGCACGGCGTGCCAAGGGCCCTCCACGCCGCTCCGTGCCTCGACGATCGCCGCGGGCCCGAACGGCAGCACCGCGGCGGGGATGACCGTCGCCCACGCGAGCACCTCGCCCTCCTCCCGCGCGAGGCGCGCGAAGGAAACGAGCGCCAGCGGCGCGGCGACCGCGAGCAGGCAGAGGCCCGCGACGAGCTCGCCCTGTGCACCGGCGACAGGCTCGCGGACCGCGGCGTCGGCGAGGGTGATCAGGACCACCGCGGCGGCGCCGCACTGGGCGAAGAGTGCGGCGCGCGACCAGCCGACGCTGGCTGCGAGGAGCCGCGCGCCCACGAGTCCGACGACGAGGAGCGCGGCGCACTGGACGAGCGCGGTGACCTGCAGGGCGTACTCGGCCAGGAGCAACATCGGCGCGACGACGGCGAACGCGCTCGCGGCGATGGCGGAGCGGCCCGCGGGATGGTCGGCTCCCTCGAGTCGGCGTCCACCGAGCGCGAGAACGAGAGCGAGCACGGCGATCGCGACGAGCAGCGGCTCCCCGAGCGGCGGTGCGTCGAGAGCGTCGAGCACCGCCATGAGGCACAGGACGTGCCCGGCGACGAGGCCGACCGCCGCGCCGGTCAACCTCGATCGCGTCGTGAACGTCGAGGCCGCGATGGCGATCAGCGCGTGCGCCGCGATCGGCGGGATCGCGCGCCAGGTGGACGGCGGATCGAGCAGCGCGTTCCCGAGCCACGGCGCGAGGAGCATCGCGGCGAGCGAGAACGCGTACGGCATCGCGCGCGGCGCGCCGCGCCGGACCAGCAGCAGCAGGAGCGCCGCGATGCCGACGGTCGAGACCGCCCACTGGGTCCACAGCGCCGCCTCGGCCGTGGGCTCGTACCCGACCCTCGTCCGCAGCTGCCCCGCTGCGGCGGAGAGGAGGAACGCGGAGACGACCGCGGAGACGACCGAGACCGCGGTGGCGCGCAGCGGCCGAGCTCCGAGTGCCGCGCACGCGCAGAGCACGGCGAAGAGCCCTGCGTCCGCCCAGAGTGAGGTCCCCCGTCCCGCGACCGACGTGAAGAACGACAGGCCGAGGGGCGCCAGGAGCGAGAGCGAGTACGTCGCCCGATGGGCGTACAGGCCGCGGCGTTCCGTCGGGGCGGCTCCGCGAGCGAGCGAGAACGCGACCGCGAAGAGCCCGAGCACCAGAGCGCCGGCGAGTCGGTCGAGGTCGCGCACCTCCGAGACGATCCACACGGCCTGGAGCACGGACGTACCGAGCACCGCGAGCGGGAGGATCCAGCGCCACCGCCGCGCGCGCGCGGCGACGACCAGGCCTGCGTCGAGGACGAGGACGTACCCGAACAGCGCGACCGGGCCTTCACGGGCCGTGCCGAGCAGGAGCGGGGTCGCGAAGCCGCCGACGAGCGCGAACGACGCGAGGATCAGCGCGTTCGAGCGCACCGCGAGCAGGAGCGCCGTGCCGGTCGTCGCCGCCATCAGCGCGAGCGCGAGCGCCTCCGGCACGAGTCCGTGCAGGCGCGACGCCGCCCACGCGGCGCCGTAGACGAGGACCGTGCCGGCGCCGCCGAGCGCCTCGGCGAGCGAGCGGTACCCGCGCTCGATGAGCGGCCTGTGCGCCGCGATGCCGAACGCGCCGACGATCAGGGCGAGCAGATCGCGCGCGGTCGGGCCGAGCCACCCGCGCTCGATCGCGACCTGGACGAAGAAGATACCCGCGAACACGAGCGCGACGCCGCCGACGACCGCCGCCCCGCGCACGCCGAGCCAGCGCTCCCAGTCGACGCCCGCGGACGTCGTCGTTCGTGCGGGCTGCTGCTTTGGCTGGACGACAGGTAGTGCGGTCGCGCCCGAACCGCGCGACGGCAGCGGCGGCGGCGCCTCGTCTTCGACGTCCTCGACGGAGGCGAGCGGGGGGACGACGCTCCGCTCGGGGGCCGGCGTCGGCGCCGGCATTGGCGCGGGGGCTGGCTCCGGAGTGACCGTCGGCCGGGCCGCGAGGGGCGGAGGTTCGATCGGCTCACGGACCTCGCTCCGCAGCCGCCGGACGAGGTCCTCCAGCCCGTCGATCCGTCGCGTGAGCCGCTTCATCTGGACGATCAGCATCGCGACGACCATCGGGAGCACGAGCACCACGACGATGAGGAAGAAGGCGAGGGCTTCCACGGGCTCCCGACCTTGCAGCCGGTCAAGCGCGCGTGCCAGTCCTCGCTCCTGGAACCGCTCGTGCAAGCCGCCGTCGTCGCTCGCTATCGTGACCTGGCGCTGTGTTCTGGCCCTTGTTCCTCCGAACGCCCCGCTCGCCCATGCGCTCGCTCGCACTGCTTCTTCCGCTCGCCGCTCCCCTCCATGCCCAGACGGCGATCCTGCGTCAGGGCGATCCGGCGCCCCCGGGCTCGGTCGGTCAGGTCGTCTCCGAGATCGGCCTCACCGCGGTGAACCAGACGAACGGGGCCGCCTGCTCGCTGGCGATTCCGTACTTCTCCTCCTCGGTCAGGCAGCTCTGGGGCAGCGTCGGTGCAGGAGCCGGCGCCCCCTTGCGGAACCAGGGAATCGTGGGCAACTACGCCGTGGGGCTGCTCGATCTGCAGTTCGGGATCTCCGGGGCGGGCACGTGCTACAGCGCGGAGTGCGCCGAAGTCGGAACGACCCAGTTCGGCCGGGACAGCCTCTGGGTCGACGACGTCCTGATCGCGATCGAAGGTGAGCCTGCGGCGGGGTCCTCCGAACTCTGGACCTTCATGGCGTATCCCGGGATCACGCAGGACGGCAACCCGTACTTCCTCGGCGGCGTCACCGGTCGCCCGGGGCCCCCGTTTCCGCGGAACGGGCTCTTCTTCGGCACGGACCCAGCCGCCGTGTACTTCGCCGGGAAGACGTATCCCAACCTGCCGTCGCCGCTCTCGGGACAGGCCGTCGGTTCCGACTTCGGGTTCTCGGCATACGGGACGCATCACATCGCCGTGCTCGACCTCGACGTGTGGGTGGTCAAGGACGGCGTCATCGCCATCGACGGCGCGGGCCTCCTCCTCGACGGTGTCCTCGTCCAGGAGTCGGTTCTGATTCCA
>JBCDGE010000051.1:0-52663 GCA_038757895.1 Planctomycetota bacterium
CGCGGGCCCCACCGCTCCGGCGCGTCGGACGCGACCGGCCTGCCGACGACCTGGAGCGCGACCGAGAACGTCGTGTGGAAGGCGAAGATGCCGTCGTGGAGCGGCGCGACGCCCGCGATCTGGGACGACCACATCTTCCTGCTGTCGCCGTCCGCGCTGACCGACGAGGAGGTCGCGGAGCGCGCGAAGCAGGCCGAGGAGCGCGGCGGTCGCCGACGGCGTCGCTCGCGGCGCGATCCCGGCGGGAACGAGATGCTCCTCCTGTGCCTCGGGACCGAGGACGGGGCCGAGAAGTGGCGCGTGACGCTCGACGAGGGCAACACGCTCTACCGCAAGGGCAACAACGCGTCGCCCTCGCCGGTCACCGACGGAACGCACGTGTGGACCGTGACGGGCAACGGGACCGTGAGCGCGCACGACTTCGCGGGCAAGAAGGTCTGGTCGACGAACCTCCAGGAGACCTGGGGCGAGTTCGGCCTCATGTGGGGCTACGCCTCGTCGCCGGTACTCGTCGAGGGGATGCTGATCGTCCAGGTCCTGCACGGAACGAAGACGGACGAGCCGTCGTACCTCGTCGCGTTCGAGGCGGGCTCGGGCGAGGTCCTCTGGCGCACGGAGCGTCCGACCGACGCGCCAGCGGAGTCGCCGGACGCGTACACCACGCCGCTGCTCGTCGAGCGTGGCGACGCGCTGGAACTCGTCGTGACGGGCGGCGACTACGTCACGGGTCACGACCTCGCATCCGGCGACGAGCTGTGGCGCGTCGCCGGCCTCAACCCGCGCAAGGCCCGGAACTACCGCATCGTGCCGTCGGCGGTCCTCGTCGGTGACGTCCTCGTCGCGCTGACGCGCCTCCGCCCCGTGCTGGGGATCCGGCTCACGGGGGACGCCGCGCCCACCGAGGAGAGCATCGCCTGGCGCTGGGAAGAGAGCGGCGGGCCCGACGTTCCCACGCCCGCGACCGACGGCGAGCTCGTGTACATGGTCGACGACAGCGGCATGGTCACGTGCATCGTCGGCGCGAACGGCGAGGCGCTCTGGGGTCCAGAGCGGACCGTGCAGGGCACGGTGTCGGCGTCGCCGCTGCTCGCCGACGACAAGCTCTTCGTCACGAACGAGGAGGGCATCACCGTGGTCCTGGGCGCAGGCGGCGCCGACTTCGAGCAGCTCGCCGTGAACGAGCTCGACGGTTCATACACACTCTCGTCCCCCATCGCCGTCGGGGACCGCCTCTACGTCCGAACCGGCGAATTCCTGTACTGCATCGCCGAGGGCGGCGCGAAGAAGGACTGAACGCATGAAACGACTTCTCCCGCTCGCGATCGCAGCCGCCCTCGCGGCTGCACCGTTCCTTCCTGACTCCGACGAAGCTCCGCTCCAGAAGGCGTGGATCGACGGCGACGGCTGGGAGGAGCTCGTGCTGCACGACTTCGTGAACGTCAACGGCGCCGAGAGCACGTGGTCGGAGGTCGACGGCGTGATCCGCTGCACCGGTCGCCCGATCGGCGGCGCGCGCTCGGTGACGACGTACAAGAACTTCGAGATGGTGATGGAGTGGCGTCACCTCCAGCACGCCGGCAACTCAGGGCTGTTCCTGTGGTGCCCCGCGTCCGCGTTCAAGGACCTCCAGCCGGGCTCGCTGCCGCGCAGCGGGATCGAGGTGCAGGTGCTCGACCTCGGCTACGAGGAGAACTGGGAGAAGGACAAGGGCTCGCCGTCGGACTGGTTCACGAGCCACGGTGACGTCTTCCCGGTCGGCCGCTCGAAGATGAAGCCGTTCACGCCCGAGATCGAATACGAGCGCCCCGGCGGCGAGACGTACACGGTCGGCGGCGCGAAGAGCCTGCGCAGCTTCCCGTCGAAGCGCCTGACGCGTCCCGCCGGCGAGTGGAATCACTACTACGTGCGCGGGATCAACGGCGAGGTGCGCCTGTGGGTCAACGGCGAAGAGGTGAACGGCGCGACGGAGTGCGTGCCGCGCGAGGGCTACCTGGCCCTGGAGGCCGAGGGCGCGCCGGTCGAGTTCCGGAACCTGCGCGTGCGACGGCTGCCGTAGCGACCTGACAGGGCCGCTGGGCGGGTCCGGATCGGCGCGCGTGACCGATGCGGGGGCGATCGATAGTGGGATCGGGGATTCCGGGAGTTTCCCCAAGCCATCGGCGGTCCCACCCGTTGGCCCGAGAGCATGAATTCGTCACCGCGCGCTCCGATCACCGCCCGCTCTGGCGGGCCCGTCTCGCTCCTCGTCGGCCTGGCCTGCCTCCTCCTCGGATCCGCTGTCCTGGCGGGTCAGGACGCGAGCGAGGAGCGCGGCGCTCTCTCCGCCGACCCCGCGCTGGGCCGAATCACGGACAGGGAGGGGAACGCCGCGCGCAGGGGCCTCCTGGCCGATCGCTGGGGCCTCGCCGAGAATCGCACCCGACTCATCGCCGGAGACTGGCTCCGCACCGGCGCGCGTGGCGCGAACGCGCTCGCGTTCGAGCTCTCCGCGGACGCCGGTCGCGGGCCGAAGCTCGTGCTGGGCCCGCGCGGGCTCCTCGAGATCGCCGAGCGCGACCGCGTCGTGCTGCTCACCGGCGAGCTGTCGCTCGACGTCCCCGAAGGCACGACCGTCCGGATCGACGGGCCCGGCGACACGACGATCTCGGTCCAGGGCCGCGCGGTCCTGCGCGCAGCCAAGAGCGCGCTGGTCCGGCTCGACGAGCGACCGCGCTGGCTCGTCGGCTACGAGGGCGACGCCTCCACCGAGGCGCTCGGCTCGCTCCTGGCGACCGTCGACGGGCGCAACGTGCCGCTGACGATCGGCTACCACAACGTCACGGTCGACATCCGCGACCAGATCGCGCGCACCGTGATCGAGGAGTCGTTCGTCAACCACACGCCGCGCATTCTGGAGGGCGTCTTCTACTTCCCCCTGCCCGCCGACGCGTCGATCTCGGGCTTCGCCATGTGGATCGACGACGAGCTCGTGCAGGGCGAGATCGTCGAGAAGCAGCGCGCCCGCGCGATCTACGAGACGATCCTGCGCGAGCGGCGCGACCCGGGGCTCCTGGAGTGGTCCGGTGGGAACATCTTCAAGGCGCGCGTGTTCCCGATCGGCGCCGAGAAGCGGATCCGGATCGCGTACACGCAGGTCCTGCCGAAGTGGGGCGACACGTTCGCCTACCACTACGCGCTGTCCAGCGAGATGCTGCGCAAGACGCCGCTGCGGGAGCTGCGGATCGAGGTCAACGCGTCGTCGACGGAGGAGCTCGCGCGCGTCACGTGCCCGTCGCACGACTGCAGGATCCGCGCGACCGCGCACGCGGCGCGCGTCGAGTTCGAGGCTCAAGAGTTCGCGCCAGACCGAGACTTCGAGCTGCGCTTCGAGACGAAGCCCCGAACCGACGCGCTGACCGTCGTGCGGCACCTCCGCGACGGCGAGGGCTACTTCATGCTCCTCGTGGATGCGCCCGAGGCACCGGCGGCCCGAGGGTCGAACGGCGCCGACGAGCCGCTCGATCTCGTCGTGCTCGCCGACACGTCGGGATCGATGTTCGGCCCGCAGCGCGAGGCGCAGGTCGCGTTCATCGACGCGCTCCTCGGCACGCTCGGGCCGGACGACACCCTGCAGCTCGCGACCTGCGACGCCGTCACGCGCTGGGCGAGCGACCTCTCGGTCGAGGCCACGAACGAGCACCGCGAGGCCGCGATGCAGTTCCTGGAGGAGCGCACCCCGCTCGGGTGGTCGGACCTCGACGCGGCCTTCGGCGAGGCCTTCGACCGACTGCGAACCGGCACCCACGTCGTGTACGTCGGCGACGGCGCGCCGACGTCGGGCGATGCGGACGCGGTCGCGTTCGCCCAGCGTCTGACGCGCGACTTCGCCGGGAACGCGACGTTCCACGCCGTCGTCCCCGGCAGCCGCTCGGAGCCCGTCGTGACGCGCGGCATCGCGGCCCTCGGCGGCGGCTCGGTGCGCTCGATCGGCGGCGGCACGGACGCGGCGGCGGTCGCTTTCGACCTCGCGCGCGAGATCACGACCCCGTCGATGCGGGACCTGGAGCTTCGCTTCGAGGGGATCGACGTTGCCGCGGTCTACCCCGAGCGACTCCCGAACCTCCCCGCCGGCGGGCAGCAGATCGTCGTCGGGCGCTTCGATCCAAACAGCGGCGCCACCCGCGGCCGCGCGACGCTGACCGGCACGTTCGCCGGCGAGCCCGTGTCGTGGTCGAGCGACGTGGTGCTCGACGACGTGGAGGGCGAGGGATTCGACGAAACCGGGAACTCCTTCCTCCCCCGCCTGTGGGCGCGGCGGCACCTCGACCACCTCCTCGCGCAAGGCACGTCCAAGGAGATCCGCGATCGCATCATCGCGCTGTCCGAGGACTACCAGGTCATCACGCCGTACACGTCGTTCCTCGTCCTGGAGAGCGACGCCGACCGCGAGCGCTTCCAGGTCGAGCGCGCCTTCCGCATGCGCGACGGCGAGGAGTTCTTCACGAAGGGCCGCGCGGATGGCCAGCACGAGCTGACGCGCGAGCAGATGCTGCTCTCCGCGGGCTGGCGCCGCGAGCTGCGCGCAAAGGCGATCGCGCGCCTCGCCGGCCTCGGGCGCGACCTGACGGAACTGCTGCGCGGCGGCCCGCGGTACTCGCTGGAGAGCGAGGAGGTCGTGCTCCTCGAGTTCGCCGTCAGCGACCACAACGAGACGGACGCGGGCTTCTCGATGCCCCGGAGCGGTGGGAGCCCGTTCGGGCCGCGCGACACCCGCAGCTGGAGCGCGGGCAGGGAGCGCCAGGATGGCTTCGACGAGTCGGACCTCGAGCCCCTCGAGGAGGAGGAGTGGTTCGAGGACGAGGTGGCGGACTTCGACGCGCCGTTCGAGCCTTCGATCGCGAACGAGGCGCTCGCGGTGTCGAGCACGTCCGGTGACTTCTTCCGCGAGGGTCGCAAGCGCAGTCAGGCCCTGCGCCAGAACGCCTTCCCGGCCCAGGGGGGCACGGCAGTCGACGCGTACTTCGGGTACTCACGACGGCCCTCGGGGCGCTTCTCCCACGCCTCCCCCTACGACATCCGTCACGACGGGTATCGATCGCTCTTCCCGAGGCTCGTCGGAGCGCCGCAGCCGTCGAAGGACCCGGACTGGTCCGCGGACGCCCTCTCCCTGGTGCGCGCTCTCGACCGCCGCGCGTCCATCGATGCTCTCGACGGGGGCCTCGTGCTCTCGGTCGCGACGACCTACCGCGACCCGCGTGGCCGCGAACGAACGTCGCGTGGCACGCACGTCGTCGGCCCCAATGCCTGGGTTCTCCTCGGCTCTCACCTTCCCGGTCACGAGTACCAGATCGCGTGGGCCGCCGGTGGCGAGCGAGGCATCGTCAGCGCGGGCACCGGACTGGGCCGCGTCCGCGACGCCGAGGAGGGCGACGAGCGCGGGTGGCACAGCCCGATCGCGTGGCACTTCGGCGACAGCTTCTTCGGGTACGGGGGCTACGACGCGACCGTCGAGGAGATCGAGGAAGGCCGCGTGCGACTGCGACTCGCACACGCCGACGCCGACCGGTCGCTGGAGCTGACGATCGACGTCGCGCGCGCCCTCGTGCTGGAGCAAGCGGACGTCGTCGAGGGCGAGGTGACCCGGAGGACGGTCTACGGAGAATTCATCGAGGTCGGCGGCGCGTGGTGGCCGACCTCGATCCGCCCCGTGAACCCCGACGAGAGCCACGGCTCGTCCCGCGTCGACCTCGAGATCACAGCGCTGGACGGCCCCTCCTTCCAGCGGCGAATCGACGCCGAGCTGGAGATCCGCGATCGTTCGATCCTCCTGCGTGAAGAGCCCGAGAGCCTGGTCGAGGCGAAGCAGGCCTTGAAGGACGGAACCGCCGACGTCGACGAGCGCCTCTACCTGCTGCGCAGCTACGCCGCCGCGCAGCGCTGGTCGATCGCACAGGAGCACTTCGACGCCCTGGCGGAGCTGTGCGCGGGCAAGCCGGGACTGGAGCTGATCCGCTGGACGTACCTCTCGCAGAGCCGCCAGCACGACGAGCTGAACCGGCGACTCCTCGCGAGCGCCCGGACGCTCGCCGAGACACCGCAGGACGGCGAGTACGGGCTCGCCGACCGGATGATCCGCGCGATCTCGGGCCACGCCGGCGACGGCGAGCGGCTGCGCGTCCTGGAAGCGCTGCGCCCGGTCATCGACCGCCACCAGGGCGACGGCCTCACCACGCTGACCTGGAACCGCTACACGATGCAGTCGCTCCGCAGCCTCGGCCGCACGACCGCGGCGCTGGCGATGCTGGAGCGGATGCTGGCCGAGGATCCCGCGCTCGTCGATCTACAGGTCGAGTACGCGAGGATCCTCGCGAAGGACGGAGAGATCGAGCGGGCGCTCGACCACCTCGCACGGGTCGAAGCCGAGGAGGGACCGTGGCAGGACTACCAGGTCCTTCACCTCCGCAGGACGGCCGCGCAGATCCTGTGGGACTCCTACCGCCTCGCCGACTTCGTCGATCTCGTCGGCGGGTGGGTGCGCGACGAACCCACGAGCGTGGATACGCAGCTCGCGAACCGGTGGCTGTCCGCGCACGTCCTGCTCGATCGCGAGGATCGGGCGGAGCGTCTCATCGAGTCGTGGCTGTCGCTCGACGATCGCGACGAGCTCGAGCCGTACGAGGTCGCGCGCCTCCAGGCGGCGGTCCAGCACCTGCTCGGGCGGGGGTACGGCCTGTACCAGCACAGGCTGGAGGCCGACCGGACGACGTCGCTCGCGAGCGCGGCCCGCGCGCTCGCCGCGCGCGAGGACGACCACGGCCAGGTGCAGGCGATCATCGGGCACTACAAATTCCGCCAGTCGGACGAGGGTCGCGCGCTCGTGCTCGAGCTGTTCGAGGCGCTCCGCGCGGGCGCGTCGACGCTCCCCGTCAGTGCCGTCGTGCGGCGCGTCGGCTGGCTGCGCAACGCGAGCGACGTGCCCGGCCTCGAGCGAGACGACGTCGACGCGGTCTTCGAGGCGCTGCTCGCGCGCTGGAAGGAGACCGAGGCGGGTGAAGATCGCGACGCGCTCGCGAACGTCCTGCTCGGAGGGCAGCGCCCCCAGCTCCAGGCCCGTCTGTTCCGGCACCTCGCCGAGAGCCCCAAGGACGAGGAGGAGCGCCTGCGCGCCATCCGCGGGCTGTCGGTGTCGTTGACGCAGCTCCCGTGGACACCGGAGCGCGAGGCGGAGCTGCTGGGCCTCGTGGCGCGGCTCCGGTCGAACGAGGCGGACGACGAGGACGGGACCGAGGCCAACCTGATCGAGCGCATCCTCCTCGTGCACGACCTCGCGACGTGGATCCCGCGGGCGCGGGTCGAGGCTGCGATCGAGGCGCTGCCGGAGCAGAACGAGCTGACGCGACGGCAGATGAAGGCCCGACGCGCCGGCGCGCTCCGGGTCGCGCGCCGCGCCGCGTCCAAGGCGCTCTCCGCGCTGGAGGGTCGCGCTGAACTGCCCGCGCTCCGACGCTGGATCACGATCGAGCGCACGTGGCTCGACGTGCGTACGCGCAGCTCAATCGCCGACGTGCGCCGCGACACGCTCGCTCTGCTCGCGGCGCTCGCCGAGGAGCACGCAGACACGGACGAGGGCGGCATCCCGCTGCGCGATCGAGTTCTCGCGGCGCGGTGCGCGACGACGCAGACGTACCTGATGACGCGCTACGCCGACGAGGAGCGCGCGAAGCACGAGCCGCCGTTCCGCGCGATCGTCGAGGCGGGCCTGGAGGCCGAGAGCGAACTCGTCGACTGGCGCGGCGTCGAGGCGACGCTGCTGCTCGCTCTCGACCGCGGGGACGCGCTCGAGGCGCGCCTCGCCGCGTGGTACGGCGGCGGCGAGGCCTTCGCGCAGATCCGCTGGGGCCGCGACCTGGCGCACGTGATGGTCGAGCGCGGCGACCTGGAGCGCGCCCTCGCGCTGTTCCGCGAGGTCGAGGCCCTCGACGAGCTCACGCACGACGACTACCGCACCGTCGCCGGCTTGCTGACGGCTCTCGACCGCCCGGAGGAAGCCCGCGAGGCGAAGATCCGTTCGTGGGAGGTCGTCGACGAGCAGGAGCTGGGCGGCCGGCTCAAGAACGAAGCCTATGCCCTGCAGCGACGCGGCAACGGCGTACCGGTCGAGATCGACGACGAGGTTCCGCTGCGCCTCATCGCGCTGATGCGGCGCTCGTCGCAGCCGTCGCGGTGGATCGAGGTCGTGCAGAGCTACCACCGGCCGACGAAGGACTTCCGGGTCCTGGAGTGCCTCCCGGAAGCCGTCCTCGGGCGGAGCACGCAGGAGGTCTACTTGGTCCTCCGGTCGCTGCGCCGTTCGACCGAGTTGATCCAGGAGGAGGCGACCGTCGACCGGCTGGTCGCACACGCTCGAGAGCGCCTCGCGAGCGTGAACTCGGGCGTCGATCGGCGCGCGCTGCGGCTCCTGGAGTTCGCTGTCGTCCAGCGCGCGGCGCAGCAGGGCGTCGGCACCGCGAAGCACGTCGAGAGCGCCCGCGCCGCGCTGCTCGCGTGTGAGAAGGCCGAGTGGACCGACGGCGAGCCGCGGCTCATGGCGCACTTCCTGGAGTCGCTCGGCGCACTCCGTCCCGAGGCACTCGCCGACGAGCAGTTGCGCGTCCTCTCCCTGCTGCGCGGTGAGGCCGACGACCCCGACGACCGGCTCGCGATCGCCGTCAGTCACGCGAAGACCCTCTGGGCCCACGGGCGCCAGGAAGAGGCGATCCGCGCGCTCGAGGGAGCGCTGGCCTCGCGCCGCGAGAGCACCGACGGGCTGCTGCCCGTCGAGGCCAACGTCCCTCTCGCCGCGCTCGGCACGTGGTACGAGGCCGTCGGTTCGTACGCGAAGGCGGAGTCGCAGTGGCAGAACGAGCTGCGCCTCGCCCGGACCGTCAAGCAACGCCTGTGGATGGAGCGCGCGCAGCTCGCCGCGTACCGCAACGCGGTCCTCGCGGAGGCGCGCGTGTCGCTCGGCGAGGGCGAGGAGCTCTACGTCGCGGTGCGCGGCCTGCTCCTGGAGGCGATCGCGCGGCGCACCAACGAGTACCACCTGCAGCAGCTCGTGCAGATCGCCACGGATCTGTGGCGGCGCGGTCATCAGAATCTCCGCTACGCCTCGATCCCGGACGACGTGGCCGTGTTCGCCTTCGTGCGACTGCCAGGGGTCCTCGACCTCTACCAGTACCGAGGGGCGCAGCGCCCCGTTGGCGACGTCTCCGACTGCCTCGAGAGCGTGCGCGGCGCGGTGACGTCGCTGGAGTTCCTCGTGGCGCGCGCCGAGGCGGAGCCCGCGTGGCTCAGGCGCCAGAACCAGGACTTCTGGAGCAGCCATGCGGGGCGACTGGGCAAGCTCCGTTGCAACGCCGGAACGCTCTCGCCGTCGCTCGAGCTACGGGCGCTGACGATCGTGCTGCAGGAGCTTCGAGCGGACCTGGAGTCGCGTCAGCAGCGCAGTCGCTCGATGTACGACGTGCGCCAGTCCAGGTACTGGAGCGAGAAGGCCGCCGAGTTCGAGCGCGCCGCGCTCGACGTGATCGAGCTGCACCCAGGCTCGGGTCCGACCATCGTGTACGCGGCCGAGTACCTGTTCCACGGCGTGTCGGCCCACGGCCCGGCGATCGACGCGCTCGAGGCGGCAAACCGGCGCGGCCTGCTCGACGTGGACGCCCGTCAGCTGCTCGCGACGTTCCTGCAGACGCGCGAGCGGTGGCAGGAGTCGATCCCGGTCCTGGAGGCGCTGGCGGCGGATGCGCCGGAGCGCGTCGAGGTGCGCGTGATGCTGATGCGCGGGCACTTCCACGTGGAAGCGCGGGAGGCGCTCGTGGCTGCGCACGTCGAGGCGATCGCCTGGTTCCGTGAGAACGACCGGTGGGACGAGGACGTCATCGCCGCGCTCGCCCACGGGTGCCTGGAGACCGAGCTCCTCGGCGAGGCGGTGGATCACTTCGAGGAAGCGATCGCGCTCCACGTCCGCGCGGCGCCGAACCGCGGCGTCGGCGGCGGGTCCCTGTCGAACTACTACTCCTATCTGGCGCGCACCCTGTCCAGGCTGGGCCGAACGGACGAAGCCGTGGACGCGGCCGCGGGCGGGATCGTCGCGTGGGGCCGCGGGCAGAACGGGCGCGCGAACGCGCTCTCGGAGCTGGAGAGCGTGCTCCGCTCTGCGGAGGACCTGGACGACTACGTGGCCCGCTTCGACGCCACGTGCCGCGAGGACGGCGTCGAGAACCCGATCCTGCGCCGCGCGCTCGGCAAGGTCTACCTCGAGCGGCGCCGCTGGGCGGACGCGGCACGCCAGCTCGACCTCGCACTGGAGGGCGCTCCGGGGGACATGGAGACCTACCCCCGGCTCATCGCCGCGTACGACGGGATGGACCGTCCGGACCTCGCGGCCGAGGCCACGCTGCGGTGGGCGCGGGCGGCCGAGGTCGACCTCGCCGTCCTCGATCGGCTCTTCCGTCGCTACGAGGGCATGGAGCGCACCGGGGCCGCCGCCCGGGCTCTGACGCAGTTCGTCGAGGCGATGCCCCACGAGTCGCAGTCGCACCGCGCCGTCGCACTGGCGCTGGAGTCACGCGACCGCTGGGCCGAGGCGGAGGAGCGCTGGCGCAACGTCATCCGCATCCGCACGCACGAGCCGGAGGGCTACACGGGCGTCGCGCGCTCGTACATCCGCCGCGGCATGGCGGACGAGGCGCGCGCGGCGATCGACGTGATGCTGGAGCAGGAGTGGGACGAGCGCTTCGACCGCCCTCAGATCGAGCGGATCATCGAGGCGCTGCGCCGCGAGGCCAGGGCGATCCAGTGAACGCGCAAGCGCCTCACCGATCGCC
Source organism: Planctomycetota bacterium (assembly GCA_038757895.1). Classification (GTDB taxonomy): domain Bacteria; phylum Planctomycetota; class UBA1135; order UBA1135; genus Saltatorellus. Next base: position 10,845 of record JBCDGE010000051.1, read on the forward strand.
CTTCGCGGGCGACGCGCCCCGCACGTCGTAGCAGAGCAGCCGCGCCGGAGCGCCGTCGCCCCGGCTGCGGTTGTTCTGGCAGACGTAGAGCAGCCCGCCGGAGATCACCGGCGGCGTCCACGTCTGCTGAGCGAAGAAGAGCGGCGCCTGCGAGACGATCTCGAACGACTCGCCGTCGAACCGCACGACGACGAGCTGGCCCGTGTCGCCGAGGATCCAGAAGTGTCCGTCCGCGTGCACGAGCGAGCCCTTGCCCACGCCGGCGTCGACGCGCCGGGCACCCTCGCCGCTGCCGAGGACCTGCTCGAACGAGAACGGGCGCCGCGCGCGCTCCTCCCCCGTCGCGGGGTCGATCGCGAGGATCGCGCCGCCGCGGCCGGAGACCCCGTCGATCGCGAAGACGAGGCCGTCGACGAACACGGGCGTCGAGAACTCCAGCGCGAGGCCGCGGCGGTCCTTCCAGCGCTCGGTGCCGCCTCCCTTCGCGTCGACGTCGATCGCCGCCGCGCCGACGCCGTAGGACGACGTCAGGAAGACGGTGTCGCCGCAGGCGACGGGGGACGAACCGTTGACGGACTCGTACGTGCGGCTGCGGAAGGGGTACTCGAACGTGAGCTCGCCGTCCGGCGACACGATCACGAGCCCGCCGGTGGGCGGCCGCGACACGCCGCCGGTCATCACGAGGATCCGGTCCTCGCCCGCGAGGCGCGCCAGCACCGGCGAGGCGCAGCTCGCTCCCCACGTCTCACCCGCGCCCCAGCGCGGCTCGCCGGTCGCGAGGTCGAAGGCCGCGACGGTCGGGCCGCCGGCCGCGCCGACGTTCTGGATGACGGCGTCCCCCACGACGAGCGGCGTCGAGACGACGCCGAAGAAGCCCTCGCGCGCGCCCATGCCCTCCACGGTGTCGAGCTGCCACAGCGGCTCCCCGGTCGCGAGGTCGAAGCAGGCGAGGACGCCGCCGACGTCCTGGACGACGACCTTGCCGTCCGCGATCGTCGGCGTCGCGCGCGGGCCGCCGTTGCTGAAGTACCGGCCCGAGTACGTGCACGGGATCGACTGCCTCCAGTGGCGACGCCCCGTGGCGGGGTCGAGGCTGTCGACGTGCGCCTGGTCACCTTCGCGGTGCGTGAAGACGAGGCGGCCCTCGCCCACGGCCGGGCTCGCGAAGCCCTGCCCCCGCTCCATCGCCCAGACGAGCGGAGGCCCTTCGGCGCCGAACTTCGCTGCGAGGGGCGCCTCGCTGCACACGCCGTCGCGTCGCGGGCCGCGGAAGGACGGCCAGTCCCGCACGACGGCCCCGGCCGCGAGTTCACGGGGCGCGCGCTCGACGACGAGACCGGGCTGCTTCTTGGCTTCCTGTGTCCCCTGCAGCGTCCTTTCTTGGGCCTGGCTCGTTCCAGGAGCGATGGAGAGGGCCAGCAGGAGTGCGTGGAAGCGGTTGGCGTGGCGCATATCGAGGTCAGGGTAGCGAAGTCGCGATGCGGGACGGCTGGACCCGACCCGGCGTGCGTCGATGGGGCAGTCTGGTTGGAGCGCGGTAAAGAGGCTCCACCCCGCACGTCTTCCCACGGAGCCTCGACGTTCGCCGCGCGCGCACGAAGGGGTGCACCATGAGACGTTCACACAGTCGCTCTCTCACCACCTGGCTCGCCGTGGCGCTCGCCGCCTGTGCAGCTCCGACGCAGTCCTCGCTCGCCATCGACGCCGAGGACACGCGCGTGGAGCTCGTGAGCGAGGAGATCCTCGCCGACTTCGGCGAGCTGATGACCATCCGCGGCCGCGTGGTCGACGCCGAGGGGAATCCCGTCGAGGGCGCGAGCTTCCACCCGGGCGTCGACGCCGTCACGCGCTCATCGGCGTCGGACGACGAGGGCGAATACGTGATCGGGATCGGCGAGGGCTACCCGACGGGGACGGAGGTCGACGTGACCGTGCGTGCGCCGGGATTCGTCTCCTCGAGCCACCGCGCCGAGGTTGGCGCGACGGACGCGGATTTCGTCCTGGACCGCGGCGTGACGATCGTGGGCACGCTCACGGCCGCCGGCACGGCCACGCTGCCCCGCGTGACGGAGGTCTCGATCACCATCGGCACGGAGGTGCACAGCGCGCCGACGAGCCGAGGCCACTTCCGCGCGTCCGGCTTCGCACCCGGGGCCGGCCAGACCGTCGACGTCCGGATCGAGGGCTGGGTACCGGTGCGCCTGAAGGGCGTCGACCTGAAGGCGGGCGCGGACGGGGACCTCGGGATCCTGGAGCTGCGCGAGGGCGCGACGCTGGATCTCGACGCGGTCGACGCGCACGACGGGGTCGTCGCGGGCGCATGGGTCGAGGTGAGGACGGTCGACGAACCGCAGTTCCTGTGGGAAGCGCGCACCGACGAGAGCGGTCGCGCGCGCATCGCGGGGATCCCGGACGGCGTCGAGCTGAGCGTCGCAACGACGCCGCCGGCCGACTTCGGCCGCGGGCTCGGCATCGAGCGCGTGAAGCACACGCACTTCCTGGAGGGCCGCGACGCGCCGCTCCGCGTCGTGCTGCACCGTCCGCTGCAGGTGACGGGTGAGCTCGTCTGGACCGAGGACGGCGCGCCGCCCTGGACCGACGAGGAGCGCCTCGGCGTCCGCCTCGCCGGCAGCTCGTGGGACGCGGACGACTGGCACCAGGACGGCGCCCTGTCGGGCGACGGCGAGCCGGTCGCGGGTCGCCGGAGCGTCCGCTTCCACGCCTGGGCGCCGCCCGGAACGTGGGACCTCTCGCTCGCGCTGTCGCGCCCGGACGCGCCGCCGGGCCGCCCGATCGACCTGGGCGAGTTCGAGCTGCCGACGCCCCCGAAGGGCGAGCGCTCCGGCACGTTCGACCTCGGCCGGATCACGGTCGTTGCGGGCCAGCTCGCGCCCGCACGGTGACGTCCGCGACGTCCTGAGCGGGCATGGGCCGTGCGGCGAGGCGGTTCGATCGAGCGCGCCGAATCACGACGTTCGGGGAAGTGGGTCCGTCGGCCGACGTCGAAGCCGGCAGCCCGACCCCGAACACTGTTCCTCCAGCGCTCCCGATGCTCCGATCTACGCTCGCCGTCCTTGCCCTCACCTGCACCGCCTGCCTGTCGCAGAGCGATCCCCGCCCGACGCTCGCGGGGTCCTACGATCCGGAGGTGATGGTCTTTGCGCTCCAGCACGTCGACGCCGCAACGGTCGCGCTGGAGCTGGAAGACTTCATGGCCGACGCGAATGCGCTGGATCCCGACTCGGCGGTGCGGGTCGAACCCGACGTCGAGTCGAACAGCGTGATCGTCCAGGGAGCAGCCGAGAGGGTCACGCAGGTCCAGGCGCTCCTGGTCCACCTCGACCGAGACAAGGGGCTCGGCGCCAGCGCCGACGTGAAGAGCGAGTAGGGGTGAGCCAGCGGCGGTTCGGCCGCCGCTCCCGATCGCGAGAGCGTGGGTAGGATCGTTCCCATGAGCCTTCCCCTCTTCCTCGCCACGCCGCTCCTGCTCGCCTCCCTTCCTGCGACCACCACTCCGCCGCCGAGTGACGTCCACTCGGCGACGCAGGAGACCGAGCACTTCGTCCTCCGCTATCGCCCAGGATCCCGCGCCGGCGCGTCCGTCGATCGGACGGCGTTCCTCGTGGAGCAGGAGTACGCCGAGATCCTCCACAAGCTCGACATCGATGGACGCGTGGACGAGAGCGCGCCGTTCGAGCTCTTCCTGTACGACGACGTCGACGAGCTGGCGGAGATCAGCGGCGTCGAGGGTACCGGCGGTTTCTCGGCAGGGCGCGAGAGCCACTTCCCCTGGGACAACGACCAGACGCGCAAGCACGAGCTCGTCCACATCGTCGTCGCGGCGATGGAGCGGACCGGCGACGAGCCGCGCAACATGTTCTTCGCCGAGGGGCTCGCGAACGCGGTGCTGGAGTACGTGCACGGCGTGCCCGTCCACGCGGTCGCGAAGTACGAGTGCCAGCGCGGGAGCCTGCCCCCGCTGAAGGAACTCGTCGCGCATGACGACTTCTACGCGTACCTGCGCGCGAATCCGGGGCTCAACGCGTACGACGTCGCCGCGAGCTACTTCCTCCACCTGCTGCAGACCCACGAGCCGCGGCGGGTCATGGAGTACTACCACGGCAAGTCGATCAAGGGGGCCCTCAAGACGACGCTCCGCGCCGCCGAGAAGGGGTGGCACGAACACCTCGACGCGTTCCCGATGCGCCCCGAGTTGGAGACGCTGATGCGCCGGCGCCGCGGCGACGGCGGCGAGTTCACCGTCCACGGTCCGCCGGAGAAGAACATGCCGGCCGACGTCCTCGGCGATCCGGAGGAGTGGACGTCCGTGCTCGCGAACGTCACGGCGACGGACGAGGTCGGGACGTGGACGATCGGGAAGGACGAGGTGAAGGGCGCCAACGGGAGCGGTGGCGACTGGTCCCACGTCGAGGTGCCGGGCACGAGGCACGGCGACTGCGTGCTCCGGATGCGCGCGAAGACCGGCCCGAGCTGCTGGGGCGTGAAGCTGCGCTACGGCGCTGGCTGCGAGGCGATACTCCTCGGCCAGGGTGCGTTCATCTACACGCCCGAGGGCGGCATCGCCCACACGGACCGCGTGCGGCTGAAGGGGAACTCCGAGGTCGACATCGTGCTCCGCGTCCGGGACGGTCACGCGGAGATGTTCCTGGACGGCGTGCTGCTCCTGGAGGCGGACCTGAAGCTGGAGCGGTCTCGGATCGGATTCGGGATCGTCGGCGGGGAGGCGACGGTCCTCGAATTCGCGGTTCGCGATCTACCCTGAGCGCAGCGGGGCTCGCACCGCGGACCGGGGGCTCGGGCACTCACTCCAGCTCCAGCGCCACCCGCAGCCCCACGTGGGCGGCGTTGAGTTCGCGCTCGGTCGCGTAGCGGGCCGAGGCGCGGGCGCGCTTGGCCGGATCGAAGTACGAGCCGCCGCGGAGCACGGCGCGTGGAGCGCCGCGGACGCGGCCGCGCGCGTCGATCGGCTTCGTGTGCCGCTCGTACTCCTCGGCGACGAATCCGCTCGACGTCCACTCCCATACGTTGCCCAGGAGGTCGTGGAAGCCGAGCGCGTTCCCGGCCTTCTCACCTGACGCGTGCGCCTGGCCGCCAGCGTTGCCGCGGTGCCAGGCGACGTCGTCGAGCGGGCCGTACCGCGGCGCTGTGGTACCGGCGCGGCATGCGGCTTCCCACTGGGATTCGGTCGGGAGCACGAGCCCTGCGGCAGCCGCGAACTCCTGTGCGCGGAAGAACGTGACCCGCTCGACGGGGCGGGCACGGCCGTCGGGCTCCGGCGGGAAGAAGCTCGGCGTATCCCCCATCAGCCGCTCCCACTCGGCCTGCGAGACCTCGTAGCGACCGAGGTAGAACGGCGCGCGGACCTCGACCGCGTGGGCCGGACGCTCGTCCGCGGTGGCCTCGGTGTCGCTCTCGACGGCGCCACGCTGGAACGACATCCGCGGGACGAGCAGCAGTTCGACCCCGCTGGCGTCGTGCCGGATCCTCCAGGGCAGTCCGGTCTCGACGATCGCGGCGCGCAGCGCGACATCGGTGACGACGACGGGGTCCGGCGACGTCTCCAGGGCTGTCGTCCCGTTAGGCGCCGCCAGAGGCGCAGCGTCGACTTCGGGCGCGTCGGAGGCGCACGCGCCCCCGATGGCCAGGAGTCCGACGGCCGCCAGACCGCGGGTCACCGGCACGGGAGTCAACAGCAGGTGGGGCCCGTCACTTCCCCTTCCACTGGGGCTTGCGCTTCTCGACGAACGCCTTGGGACCCTCGACGAAGTCCTCGCTGTCGACCATGCGCTCCACGGCGGGGTAGCGCATGTTCATCGCGTCCTTGACGGTGCCGAAGCGCATGCCCTCGATCGCCATCTCCTTGGTCGCGAGGATCGAGAGCGGCGCGCAGGCGGCGATCTTCTCGGCCCACTTGCGCGCGGTCTCCATCAGCTCGGCCTGCGGCACGACCTCGTTGACGAATCCGAGCTGGACGCCCTCCGCCGCCGGCACGGCGCGCCCCGTCAGCAGCATCCCCATCGCGTGCTTCAGGGGGATCTGGCGCGACAGGCGGTGGATCCCGCCGGCGAGCGCCGCGAGGCCGATCCGCGCCTCCGGGAGCGAGAACTTCGCGTTCTCCGCGGCGATCACGATGTCGCACGCGAGCGCCAGCTCGAAGCCGCCGCCTGCCGCGATCCCGTTGACCGCGGCGATGATCGGCTTGGTGCCGCCGTAGCGCTCGGTCAGACCCGCGAAGCCGGACATCGGCCACTGGGGCAGCCCCTCGTTGCCCGACTGCGCCTTCAGGTCGAGGCCGGCGCAGAACGACTTCTCGCCGGCGCCCGTGACGATCGCGACGCGATGCTGGTCGTCCTGCTCGTACGCGTCGAAGACCTTGCCGAGCTCGATGCTCGACGGCTCGTCGAGCGAGTTGAGCACTTGAGGTCGGTCGATCGTGACGATCAGGAGATAGCCGTCGCTCTCGACGGTGCAGTACTCGTAGTCCATGGGTTCAGTCGTACCCGACGGCCGTGAGGTGGCCGCGGGAGCGGAAGTAGAGCACGCCCTCCGAGAGCGCGGGCGTCGACAGGAATTGTTCGCCGAGAGAGCTCCGCGCGATGACCTCGAAGTTCGGTCCCGCGAGGACCGAGATGACGGTCCCCTCCTCGCTCGTGAAATAGAGCACGCCCTCGGACGCGACGGGCGAGCCCGTGTAGCCCGAGCGGCCCTCGTCGAGGCGTTCGGAATAGTGCTTCTCACCCGAGACGGCGTCGTAGCACGTCAGCACGCCGTTGTCGCGGCAGAAGTACGCCTCGGTGCCGTACACGATCGGCGTCTGCATGTAGTTGCCGCGGCGCGGCGTACCCCACGCGAGGTACTCGTCCTCGTCGTCGGCGAAGGAGACGTGCCCCGTCGCCTCGAGGTCGATGGCGAAGATCGGCGAGAACTGACCGTGCGAGTTCGTGATGTAGGTCAGGCCCTCGGCGACGACGGGCGTCGGCACCGGGATGTCCCCGCCCGGCTCGGCGGTCCACAGCTCGTCGCCCGTCGCCAGGTCGTACCCGCCGATGTGCTTCCAGCCGTTGCAGATGATCTGGCTCCGTTCGGCCCCGACGTGCACCGTCGGCGTCGACCAGCCCGGCTCCTCCTTGCGCTCCTTGCGCCAGACGTCCTTGCCGGTCGCGGCGTCGAGCACGCTCAGGAAGCTGTTCTCCTGGACGTCGCACTGCACGATCACTTTGCCGTCGTGCAGGACGGGCGAGCTCGCGAAGCCCCACTGGGCGGTCTTCACCATGAAGAACCCGGAGTCGAGGACGCCGAAGTTGCGGTCCCAGAGCGGATTGCCGTCGTGGTCGAACGCGTACAGCCCCTCGGAGCCGAAGAACGCGACGACGCGCTTCGAATCGCAGGCGGGCGTCGACTGGGCCTGGCTGCCCTTCGTGTGACGCTTGATCGCCGGGACACCGGTCCACGCCGTGCGCTTCCAGAGCTGCGTGCCCGTTCCCTTGTCGTAGCAGTGGACCTCGAAGCGGAACTCGCTCTCGTCCTCGACGGGCGCGATCTCGCCGTAGAGGCCGACGCGCAGCTCCTGCGGGCCGTCGACGCGTACCGCCGTGACGAGGAACAGCTTGTCCCCCCAGATCACCGGTGCCGAGTGCGACATGCCGGGGACCTCGATGCGCCAGCGGATGTTCTCGCCGGACTCGACGTCGAACGCAGGCGGCAGTTCGAAACCGTTGGCGACGCCCGACGCATTCGGACCGCGGAACTGCGGCCAGCTCACGGCGGCCTGCTCGTCGTCCTCGCCGCCGCCCATGTCGACGGTCTGCGGCTTCACGACCTGTCCGAAGATGTGCCCGCCGTAGCCGTCGCCCGACCACACGCCGACGTACTGGTCGTCGTGGAACATCACGCGCGCCGAGTAGGTGCCCATGAACGGCACCTTCATGTCGGTCACCGAGATGATCGGCGTCTCGCCCGCCCACTCGACCGGCAGCGGGAACGCGATCGGGATCGGCGTCCCTCCGTAGTGGATCGTGGCGCGGAAGAGCCAGCGCCCGTCGTCCTGCTTCTCGACAGACGTCAGCGAATAGCTGTCCTTCTCCAGCTCCTCGCTCTGGAGCTTGCCGTCACCGCCGGTGATCGTCGTGTAGCCGACGAGCTCAGAGCTGGTGAGGAGCTCCGCGAAGGCCTTCTCGCGCTTCGCCACCGCGGCCGCGGAGTCGGCTGCGGAGTTCGGCTTCGCCGAGGGGGCGGGGTCCTGCGGAGCGAACGGGACGAGGAGCGGCAGCGCCGCGATCAGACACGTACTCATGGGAGGGGCGAGGGGAAGGAGCCGGTTCGGTGGGAGAGTCTACGCGCACACGCGACCGGCGCCGGGCGAGCGCCTCAGTCCTCGCGCAGACCGACGACCGGATCGCGGTCGGCCACGGACAGCACCGCCAGCCGGATCCAGACGTAGCCGTTGGCGGCGATGATGCCGACGAGCGCGACGAGCCGCGTAAGGGATCCGTCACCCGTGGGTGAGAAGAGGATCGGTACGACCGCCAGGAGCGACGCGAGCACGCCGACACCGAGCCCCGCGACTAGCAGTCCGCCGTACTCCGCCAGCACGACGCGCCCCACGCGCCGCCGCGCGAAGCCGAGCGCCGCGAGGAGCGCGAGCTCGCCGCGCCGCTCGCGCGTGTTGCGCAGGACCACGAGGCCCAGGCCGACGCTGCCGAGCAGGAGCCCGAGCGCGCCCAGCATCTGGAAGATCGACAGGTACGTGTTCTGCACCGCGTGGAACGCGTCGAGCCTGTCCGACGTGGACTCCAGGGACAGCCCGACGTCGGTCAGCGCCTCGGTCAGCGTCGCGCGGACCTCGTCCGCGCGGTCGGCAGGCACGTCGACGAGCAGCCGGCGGTACCCGCCCTGGCTCGGGTAGAGCCGCTCGAACTCGGCCTCGGCGATGACGAGGTCGCCCTGCAGGACGGTGTCGGCCAGCGCGCCGACGATCCGGACCTGGAACGGCTGCCCGCGCTCGTCGACGTAGTCGAGCGTGTCGCCGACGCCGAGCTTGAGCTGCCACGTCAGGCTCGTCGCGTCGCCGATGGCAGGCACCGCGCCGTCGGGCTGCGCGGCGGTGAGCAGCGACCACGGGTCGTCGACCTTCTCGGCGGTCTTCGCGAACGGGAACGCGCCGCGGTCCCCGAGCTCGGCCGGGTCGACGCCCAGGATCGGCGGCGTCGACGGACGCGCGAGGTTCAGGCAGCTCGCGTCGTCGCCGTCGCGCGCGCGCATGCGCACGAACTCGACGCCGTCGAGGTCGTCCTCGTCGAGCGCGTACCAGTCGCGCCCCTCGACCGACTTCAGGTCGTGAAGGAGCGGCAGGCTCGTGCGGCCGTAGAACGCGAAGCCGCCCGTACCCGCGTCGCGGGCGTACACGTCGCTCGGCGGGCCGAGGCGGTTCACGCCGACGCTGAGGACGAGGAACGTCCCGATCCCCATCAGCGCGACCGTGCCGAGGCTGCGGCCGGGGCGGCGCGTCGCGTTCGTCGCGCCGAGCGCGACGACGCTCTCCAGCGCGGCGCTCGCGCGCTGCGAACGGCGCAGCCGCCCGCGGACGACGAGCAGCCCTGCGCCGAGCAGCGCCGCGCCCGCGCCGAAGAACGCACCCGACGCCGCCGGGCCGCCGGCGGGGTCGACCGTCGCCCCCACCGCGATCGCCACGACGACCAGCACGGCCGGCAGCCAGCGGACGAGTGCGGCAACGCCGCCGCGGGCGTCCAGGACCTCGACCGCGCCGCCGTCGACGCCCTGGCGGCTGAACAGGAGCGAGCGGGCCGAGCGCCGCAGCGCGCGCCGCAGCCCGAACCCGATCGCGAGGAGCGTCGCAGCCAGCGCGCCACCGGCACCGACGATCACCGTCTGCGGCGTCGCATGGAACGCGATCGCCTGGCGCGCCACCGCGTCCGCCCAGAGGCCCTCCAGCCCGAGCAGCACGCCGCGCGTGTACGCGAGGCCGAGCGGAACGCCGAGCAGGGCCCCGGCCGCCGCGACGAGACCGGATTCGGTGAACAGGATCCGCCCGATCCGTCGCGCGCCGAATCCGAGCGCCACGTAGAGCCCGATCTCGCTCTCGCGCGCCTCGACGCCGAACAGGAAGAGCTGCGCCGTGAGGAGCAGCGCCGCCACGATCAGGAAGAACGAGAGGCCGAGGAAGAGCCCCCCGAAATCGGTCGGCGAGTCGCCCGCGCGCCGCGCCGCGCCCCGGACGTCGCGCAGGAAGAGCCCGACCGACGCCGGGTCGAGGCCCGCGCGCAGCGCGCCGATCACGACCTCCACGGCCTCGGCGTCGAACCGCACCGACGTCATCGCGCCGAACCGGCTCGACCACAGCGTGCGCGCCTCGTCGAGGCGGATGAACGCCTTCGGCGTGCCGCGGTAGTCGTCCCAGTAGGCCTCGTCCTGGTCGCGGATCGCGTCGAGGTCGACGGGCGTGCCCGGCTCCCACTCCCGGCAGCTGTCGGCGTCGGCGAGACCCGGGAAGTCCGGCATCAGCTCCTCGCCGGAGGCGGTGCCCTCCAGCGGCCCCGTCGCACCGCTCTCCTGCGGCACGTCGACGATCCGGCCGGCGTACGTGAACTTCGACTTGCGCGTGACCAGGCGGCGCGAGGCGTCGACGACGTGGTACTCCAGCTCGACCTCGCCGCTCTCCAGAGCCGCGCCCGCGGCGCGGAACTCGTCCTCGGTCCAGCGGTTGAAGCGCACCCCGCCCGGCGCGATGCCCTCGCACAGCGCGAGCATCGGATCGTCGCGCGCCGGCGCGCGGCCGAGCGGCCCGACGGCCGTGACCATCGAGTACGGAACGCCGAACTCCGGCGCCGCGGCGGGCATCCGGATCCAGTCGACGAAGTAGGTGAAGACGCCGGTGACCGACGCCGCCTCGAAGTCGTCGAGAACCTCGACGACGGGCTCGTCGAGGAAGATTCGCTTCGACACGAGCTCGCGCTCACCGCTAGCCAGCGTGCGGACGTCGAGCGCCGCATCGGCGAGCTGCCAGGCCTCGTCGAGCCGCGCGCGCGCCGCGTCGAGTCCATCCGCGTCCCCCGCGACGGAGGCGAGCAGGAGGTTGGAGGTCCCGTCGATCTCCAGCTGCTTCTGGACCCACGCGCGGTCGACGAACGCGTTGCCCGGAGGCCTCGGCGACGCGTCGAGCGCGAACAGCCCGAACGCGTCGGCGTCGACGATTCGCGTGACCTTCACCCGCAGCGCGGCCGCGTTGTCGTCGGGCGAGAGCGCGAGGTCGCGCGGCACGGCGCTCGGCCGCTCGACGCGCAGGACGACCGTGTCGCCCTCGGCGACCTCGAGCTGACGGGCGAGCGCGTCCGAGAGATGCGCCTGGCGCGGTCCCGGCGGCTCCAGGTCCGCGGGCGCATCGGGGGCGAGGGCGTGGAATCGCGCGTCGATGCCGACCACACGCGCATCGAGCACCCGCCGGTCGCCGCGCGGCGTCGACGCCACCGCCGGCAGCAGCACGAGCGGTGCCGCTGTCTCCACGTCCTCGGCAGCGCCCAGCTCGTCTGCGAGCGCGTCGCGGAAGAACCGGTCCCCGCCCGCGATCGCGGCGTCGATCCGGCCGGTCCGCGCGGTCGCCGCGCCGCGCAGCGTGTGGCGCACGGAGTCGCCCACAGCCAGCGCGCCGACGAGCACGCCGCTCGCGACCGCCGCGCCGAGGAGCACTCCGGCGTGCGTCCGCGCGTGGTGGCGGAGCCCGGCGAGGACGAGGCGCAGGAGGTTCATGCGATCGCCCTGCTGGTCAGAGCGTGGCCGGCGCGTCCGCGATCCGGCCCTCGGCGAGCGTGACCGACCCCGACATGCGCTCGGCGAGCCGCGCCGAGTGCGTGACGAGCAGCAGCGCGACGCCCTCCTCCGCGCTCTGCTCCAGGAGCAGCTCGCCGAGATTGTCCGCCGACGTCGCGTCGAGCGAGCCCGTCGGCTCGTCCGCCAGGAGCAGCCGCGGCCCGAGGATCAGCGCGCGCACGACGGCGACGCGCTGGCGCTCGCCGCCCGAGAGCGTGCCCGGCTTGTGCCCTCGGCGGTCGGCGAGCCCGACGCGCTCCAGGAGCGCCTCGGCGCGCTCGCGCAGCGCGGCGTCGACGCCACGGCCGGGCTCGGCGAGCGCGGGCAGCAGCACGTTCTCCAGCGCGGTGAGCTGGGGCAGCAGGTGGTGGTGCTGGAACACGAAGCCGAGCGAGCGCGCGCGGAACGCGGCGAGCGCGTCGGCCGACTCGCCGGTGAGGTCGCGGCCCTCGAACAGGACGCGGCCCGCGCTCGGCGGCTCCAGCGTCCCGACGATGTTCAGGAGCGTGCTCTTCCCGCACCCCGACGGGCCGAGCACCGCGAGCGACTCCCCCGCGCCGAGCGTCAGTTCGACGCCGCGCAGGACCTCGGTCGCGCCAGGCCCCTCACCGAACGTCTTCGCGATGCCCTCGAGCTGCAGCAGGGATGCGTCCATGGCCGCGTTGCGCTCAGTGACCCGATTCCGCCGCGCTGCCGGCGGGCACCTCGGCCGCGGGGACCTTCGCCGGCGCGCCCGGCGCGGGCTTGTAGAGCGTCACCAGCATCCCGCCGCACGCCGCGAGCAGGATCCCGGCATAGAACTGCCAGGCCAGGCCGCCGAAGCCGCCCTTCGGCGGGTGGATCGACAGCGCGACGACCGCGTTCACGATCGGCGCTCCGGCGAAGATGATCGACATGACGACCGCCGGCTGGCCCTTCGCGCCGAACGCCAGCAGCACGCAGAACGCACCGACCGCCCCGACCGCGCCCGCGATGAGCGAGCGGGTCCAGCCCTCGAAGGGCATCTTCCAGTCCGAGCCGTTCGCGATCATGAACGCGGCGGGCGCGAGGACGGCGATCAGGACGTACGCGATCCCGACCATCAGGAACGCCTTGTAGCGCCCGTTGACCGGGTCCTTCATCCCGACCTGGCCCATGTGGAGGAACACGCCGTAGAGCCCCCAGCTCGCGACGGTCATGAGGGCGAAGACGAGCCAGAGGTTGCCGCCGCTGGCGGCCGGATTGGTGTCGGGCATGGTGTCGAGGGTGGCCCCGGGTGAATCGTCGGGGACCTGGGGGGCGGGACGGCGCTCAGGGCGCGGCCTGGAGCTGATCGGCGATGGCGGCCGGGATCTCGGTGGAGCGGAGGGGACCGCCGGGGGCGTCGCGGGTGACGCATACGACCTCCAGGCGGCCGACCGCGAGGGGCGGCGCCGCCTCGGAGTCCTTCGCCCGCCCGGCCGGGGCGGGTGCGCCGAACTCGAAGCGGTAGTGGAGCGCCTTGGCCGTCTTCTTCTCGACGAGCAGCCGGACGTCGAGGACGTCTTCGTACCTGGCCGGGCGCGCGTAGTCGCAGGAGGCGTGGGCCCGGACGAAGCCGCAGGCCTCGCCGTCGTGGACGCTGTGGCCCAGCGAGCGAAAGAACTCGTGCTCGACCTCCTCCATCCAGCGGAAGAAGTTCGCGAAGTGGGCGATCCCCGCCATGTCGGTGTCCGCGAACTCGACGCGGCGGGTGGTGCGGAACTCGGACGGCATGGGCGGGCGGGGCGGGATGGTAGCCGATCCCGATCGGCGGCACGGACCGGGGACGCGGGCTACGGTGCTCGCACCATGCGGATCTCGAACATTGCCGTCCCGTGCGCTTCGCTGGCGCTCGCCGTCGTCGGTCTCCTGGGTCCGGCGCCGACGAGGGCCGCTGTTTCCCCCGGCGCTGAAGAGGACGCGCTGGAGATCGTCGCCTGGAACGTCTGGAACGGATTCAGCGGCGGGAGCCAGCTCGCGGCGGCCACGGAGTGGCTCGCGCGCGAAGCGCCCGACGTCGTCGCTCTCCAGGAGCTGTGCGGCCTGGACGAGGAGGCGCTCCGCGCGGCCTCGGCGGGCTGGGGGCACCCCCACGCGGTGATGGCGAAGGAGACCGGCTACCCCGTCGGCCTGACGTCGCGCTCCCCCATCGAGGTCGTCGAGCGGCGGCTGGAGGGGATGCACCACGGCTACCTGCACGCACGGACGGCGGGGCTCGACGTCGTCGTGGTGCACCTGCACCCGGGGAGCTGGGAGTTTCGTCGCCGCGAGGTCGAGGTCGTCGCGCCGCTCGTCGAGCGCCTCGTCGCCGAGGAGCGCGACGTCGTCGTCCTCGGGGACTTCAACGCGCACCACCCGCTCGACTGCGCGCACCTCGCGAAGCAGGCGCCCCTGATCGAACGTCGCTCCACCGGCGCGAACCTGATCGACGGACGCGTGTTCGACTACGGGGTGCTCGCGCGGTTCGCGGAGGCCGGCGTCACCGACCCGGTGCATCGACACCTCGGCCCGTCCGCCGCGTCGATCGGTACGTACCCCTCCCGCGCGCTCGATCACGCCGCGACCGAGGAGTCGCAGCGCGGGTTCCTCGAACGTATCGACTTCGTACTGCTGTCGCCCACCCTCGCGCGGCGCTGCATCGCGGCGCGCCTCTCGCGTGGAGCGCCACTGGACGAGGTGTCCGATCATTATCCCGTCGCGGTGACGATCCGAACGGCGCGGTGACAATGGGTCTCCGGGGCGCCGATCCTGCGCGACCCGGATAGCCTGGCCCCATGCTCCGCCGCTCTCTTCCGCTCGTCCTCGTCCTCGCAGCCTGCGGCTCGAACGAGGCCGCACCTCCTGCCGAGAAGGGACCGCCGCCCGTTCGCGTCCGGCTGTTCGACGCGATGGACACGGCGCGCGTGACTGCGCCGTCCGCGGCCGCGACCGAGGTCGTGCCCCGCGAGCTCGCGTTCGACTTCGACGCGGCCGAGACAACGCCCACGTCGGTGTGGTTCGCGACGCCGGAGCGGCGGCGCCTGCGCTGGCTGGAGTCGGGCGCCACGATCGACGCGGAGGGCGGACGCGAGGGCGGCGCGATGCGGCTGGGCCCCGGCGTCGCCGAGGACTACAGCCGAGCATCATTGCTGGTGCCCGTCGCGGGGCGCCACAAGGTCGTGGTGGAGGCGCGCGTGCGCATCGAGGGCCTCGACGCTCCGGAGCGCGGTTCGAATCGCGAGGCGCTGCGCCTGTACGAGCACCGCGGCGCGGGGATCGAGGACCCGACGGCGGAGCTCGACCTGGCGGGCGAGCGCGTGCGCCGCCGACGGATCGAGGGCGCGATGCGACGGATCGAGCCGAACGGATGGGACCACGTCCGCGCGGAGGTCGTCACGAGCCGCGCGGCCGCGACGCTGGAGATCCACCTCCTCCACCGGACCGGAGGATCGGAGAGCGTCGTGACGCGCTTCGACGACCTGCGCGTGACCATGACACCGATGGACGAGGCCGCGTACCTCGCGCACCTCGTCCGGCGGTATCGGCCGCGCGACGGCCAGGAGTCGCTGACGCCGTGGCGACTGCGGGTCGATCGCATGGGCGAGGTGCGCGACTGCGTCCTTGTGCCGGCGAGCGGCGAGGTGGCGATCGACTGCACCGTCCCGCCGGCGGAGTCGAACCCGCAGCTGCGCTTCGGGCTCGGCGCGCTCCCCGAGGCGTCGCGCGTGAAGGGCGACGGCGCGCGGATGACGGTCGCCTTCCTGGGCGGCGACTCCGACGGACCGAACGAGACCGAGCTCGGCGTCTTCGAGCTCGATCCGAAGAACGAGCGCGGCGACCGCGCGTGGCGCGAGACGCTCGTGGACCTGACGGTCGTCGGAGGACGCACGGGCGCGCTCGCGTTCCGCGCGAGCGACGTGGACAACAACCCGGACGAGCTCGACGCGCTGCTCGTCGCGACGCCGCGCATCGAGCCCGCTGAGGCGTCGCCGCTGGCGATGAACGTCCTCCTGATCGGCGTCGACACGCTGCGCGCGGACCACCTCTCCGCGTTCGGCTACGAGCGGCCGACGAGCCCGAACCTGAAGGCGCTCGCGGACGAAGGCGTGCGGTTCCAGATGGCGCGATCGCCTGCTCCGTGGACGCTGCCGAGCTTCTCGTCGATGCTGACCTCGCTGTACCCGTCGGCGCACGGCGCGGGCCGCGGCGGGCACGACGAGTGGGAGGCGATCGACCCGACGACGGTCTCGGTCGCCGAGGTGCTCGCGCGGAACGGATACGAGACCGCGGGCGTGGTCGCGAACGGGCTGATCTCGCCGCGCTACGGGCTCGATCAGGGGTTCGACCGGTATCGCTCGGGCTGGTCGATGGAGTCGGTCGCGAGCGACGCGCCGCGCGTGGCCGAGTTCGTGTCCTCGCACACGGCGACGCCGTGGCTGATGTTCTGGCACATCATGGACCCGCACCTGCCGTACATGACGCCCGAGGAGGAGCGCACGAGCTTCACCGATGCGTCCTACGACGGGCGCTTCAGCAAGGGCGGACGGCAGGGTCCCGCGGTGCCGTTCCAGGTGCTCGACCCGCGCCCCGGTCGGCGCTGGTACGCGCACGAGGGGCCGCCGCCGGCGCCCGACCTGACCAAGGCCGACGCCAAGTTCGTCGTCGACTACTACGACGCCGAGATCGCCGAGATGGACGAGGGCGTCGGAGCGGTGATCCAGGCGCTGAAGGACTCCGGCCAGTGGGACCGCACGATCGTCGCGTTCGTCGCCGACCACGGCGAGGGCCTCGGCGACCACGGGCACTACCACCACGGCTATACGCTCTTCGACGACCAGGTCCACGTGCCGATGCTCCTCCGCATCCCGGGACGCGACCAGGGGCGCGTGGTCGAGCGGCCCGTGTCGACGGTCGACCTGATGCCCACGCTGCTCGGGGCGAGCGGGATCCCGGCGCCCGACGACGTGCACGGCATCGATCGCCTCGCGGCCGACGCGCCGGCGGTCGACGCGACGTTCATCGAGTACCCCACCTACGACTCCAGCGCGCAGAAGGCGTGGGTCGAGGGACGATTCAAGTTCCTCCACGACCCGGTCTTCCACACCGAGGCGCTCTACGACTTCGTCGCCGACCCGGAGGAGACGATCGACGTCGCCGCCGAGCACCCCGACGTCGTGATGCGGGCGCGAGAGGCCCTCGCGGAGTTCCGCGTGGAGCACCTGTCGGCCGGCCGGTTCCACATGCGGCTGCGCGGCAAGAAGGGCCAGCGGCTCCAGCTGCGCGTGCGGACGAACGACCTGTTCGACGCGAACTTCCTGACGCGGCCGGCGATCGACGAGGCGGACTTCGAGATGGACCTCGACCGCAGCTACCTCGCGCTCGACACGGTGCTGGCGAACGATCGGCTGGAGCTGCGGTTCTGGTGCCGCGGCAGCGACCTCGACGTCGAGGCGACCCTCGATGGCGTGCCGCTCCAGGGTCTCACGCTCGACGACGCGGAGGGCCCGCGGGCCTTCCCGACGCGGGTCGCGCGCGACGAGATCCTCCAGATGCGCGCGGAGGACCTCGGCTGGCCCGGGCCCGGCCAGGCGCGCATGTGGCTGGAGGCGGGTGCGTCCGAAGCGCTCCCGGTCGTCAACACGCCGGAGGAGGTCGAGCGCCTCCGCGAGCTCGGGTACTCGCACTGATGCGGGCCTTTCCCTCGCTCTTGATCTGCGCCGCGGCGGCGCTCGCGCTCGGCTGCGGAGCGACGCCGTCGCCGGCGAGCGCGCCGGAGCCGGAGGCCGCCCCCGCGCCCGAGCCGCCGACCGACGACGAGCTCGCGGCGGCTCTGCTGGAGCTCTCGAAGCGCGACCAGGCCGCCCGCTCGCGGCTCGTCGAGACGATGGCGAGCGTCGAGCGGTCCGCCGACGGCTCGTTCGAGCTCTCCGGCGAGCAGGCCGAGGTCATGCGCGCCGTCCGAGACATCGACGCCGAGTCGACCGCGTTCCTCCGCGACGTGATCGCGACATCGGGCTGGCCGACGATCGATCGGGTCGGTCGGGACGCGTCGCACGCGGCGTGGCTCCTCGCGCAGCACGCGGACGCGGCGCCGGACCTGCAGGCCGAGGTGCTGGCGCTGATGGAACCGCTCGTGGCGTCGGAACAGGTCGACCCGACCGAGTTCGCGTACCTGACCGATCGCGTGCGCGTCGCCCGCGGCGAGCCGCAGCTCTACGGGACGCAGTTCGGCAGCGACGAGGCCGGCGTGAGCCGGCCGCTCCCCATCGAAGAACCGACCGCGGTCGACGAGCGTCGAGCCGCGGTCGGCCTGGAGACCCTGGCGGAGTACGCCGAGTCGCTCGGCGCGGTCTACGGGACGGAGGTCAGCCCCATCCCGTTGGAGTCCGGGCCGGGAGCGAGAGCGGGTGCGGGAACGGGCGAGAGCGACGGGGACGGATGATCAGAGCCAAAACGAAACCCCCACGTTCATGGCGTTGGTGATGATGTCGGTGCGGAAGCCGCCGCCGCTGTCGAGGTCCACGTCGTGGGTCGAGTAGGTGCCCTCGTACTCGGCGAAGAGCGTCCACGCGTCCGCGATGCGGTAGCTGATGCCGCCGACGACGCGGCCGACCGGACCGGTCGCCTGGTAGCCGAACGTGCGGCCCGCGGCGGACTGGACGTCGACGTGCGGGACGGCGATGCCGAAGCCTGCGCCGACGTAGGGCGTCCAGCGGCGCGCCGGATCGTCCCAGCGGTACATCCCGTTGACCGTCACGAGGTTCAGCCCGTCGGTCATCTCGAATCGTTCGAAGCCCGCGCGGGCGCGCGACGCATCGTCGGCATAGACCTTCGCGTGGGTGAATTCGAGGCCGTAGCCGAAGCCGCTCTCGCGCCAGTAGGTCGCGCGGAAGCCGTAGTAGGGAGGCGGGGCGAAGGAGCGTCCTTCCCATCCGAAGAGCTCGTTGAACTCTCCGGCGCCGCTGGGGTCGCTGCCCTCGACGCGGCTGTGCGGCGAGGACTGGAATCCGCCGTAGGCGCTGAACTCGAACTGGGCCCACGCGGGCACGGAGAGCGAGAACGATGCGGCGGCGAGGAGGACTGCGCGTAGGAGCAGGTCCGAGTGCACGGGGCAGGAACGCCGGGGAGGCGCTGCGGGGGGAATGGCGATCGGCCCCCGGTCAAGGAGCCGAGGGGCCGACGGGCCCTCCGCAAGCGCCTACGCGGCACCCGGAGCAATGTTAGAGACGGGTAAGGCCGCCCTCACGCGGCGCGTCCCGATTCGAGACGCAGCGCGGTGTCCCCGTGCTACTGGAAGGACACCGAGAGCGCTCGCGTGAAGTTCGAGGTCGCCCCCATCGCGCCCTGGTCGCGGTGCCAGAGCTGGAAGTTCCAGGTCTCGCCCGCCTGCACGGACACGGCCCCGGTAGGGGCCGGGATCGCGGTCAGGTCGATCGGCAGCGCGATCTCGCCCGCGAAGTCGCGCCCCTTCACCTGGCCAGGCGCGACGTAGCGGCCAATGGCGCCGGAGAGGCAGAGGTTGCCCGAGCTACCGCCGGCGTTCGCGACGAAGCCCTGGTCCATGCTGACGAGGAAGTAGCCGACGGCGCCGGGCGGGAGCTCGGACGCGACGAGCGTCAGGTCGTTGCTCGCGGGCGTGTTCAGACCGAAGGCGGAGACGAGGCCGATGTCGCCCGCGGAGTTCGGCTCGGCCATGCAGTACCGCGTGCCGATCGGACCACCGGGCGCGGCCTCGAACTGGATCGTCGTCAGGTCGAAGTTGACGGCTCCCTGGGGGCTCCAGATCTGGAACGTGTAGAGGAACCCGGCGGTCGAGACCGTCGTTCCGACGAGGTCGTCCCACTGATCCGACGCCCAGGTCTGCCCGGTGGGATCGGAGAAGAAGACCTGCATCTGCGTCGTGGCGTCCGTCGTGAGGAACGCCTGGACGCCGACGAGGTCGCCGTACTGGACGGCGTCGTCGCCGAGGTTGACCTGCTGGAAGTCGGGCGTCGGGGCGAGGCCATCCGACGCCGATCCGACGGTGAGGTTCGACGTCGGCCAGTTCAGAAGCCCGAGCGCTCGGCCGAACGGGAGCGAATTCGCGAGCTGGACGTCCACGACCATCGTGACCGGATCGCCAACGGCAGCGCCGTCGAACGGCGCCGTGCCGACGCCGCCGGCGACGACCGAGGAGACGGTGCCGGTGAAGGTGACGCGGACGTCCTGCGCGGAGGCGAGGGGCGTGGTCGCTGCGGCGGCGGAGAGGGCCGCGAGGAGAGCGAGCGGGGCGCGGAGGCTCATGGCAGAGAGGTTGGAGTTGGGAGGATCCGTGCGCGCCAAACGCACGGGGGGCGGCACGCGAGCAACTCGCATGCCGCCCCCCAGGAGGCCGGGGAACGCCGTTCGTCCTGCGAACCAGAGCGCTTTCGCTCGGACGGGCGGTCCGTCGCCAGCGAGGCGCGAAGGTAAAGCGGACGTCAGACGCGTCTCACTGCTTCGCCCAGCCGGAGACCTCGACGTTGCGCGTCTGGAAGATCAGGCTGCCGAAGGGGATGAACCCGACCGCGACGTTGATGAGACCCTGGACGAAGGTCATCTCGGACTCGACGACGATGTTCATCGGCTTCGAGTCCGAGCCGACCTGCGCGAGGCGACGACCCGAGAACTCGATCTGGTCCTTGTCCCAGGGGATGAGGCCGAGGATGGCGTAGTGACGCCACTTGTCGTCCTCGAGGGCCGGCTCGAGCGGCTTCGCGCCCTCGGAGCCGAAGTAGAGGCCGTCGTACTTGGACTGGTCCCCCGCGAAGTGATCGACGCTGTAGCAGGCCGAGAGCGGGAGGGTCAGGAGGAGAGCGCAGGATGCGCGGCGAAGGAGGGAGCTCACGCATCACCTCCCTGGAATCGGCGGACCTGGCCTTCGCTCTCGACGGTGTACATCGAGAAGATCCCGAGCGTGATGATCTCGACGATGACGCCGAGCGCACCCTGCTCCTCGTGGATCCGGACGTGCGAGATGCCGTCGAAGTTCTCACCGTAGTCGGCGATCGCGGCCGTCTCGGCCTGCGTCGCGCCGGAGGCGTCGTTCGTGGGCAGCAGCCCCCAGAACAGGAAGTACGCGTTCTTCGACGTGTTGATCGTGCCGACGTTTTCACTCGGCCGGCTCAACGTGGTTCCGGGCGTGATCTCCCGGGACCCACCATAGTCGTGGACCATGGTGTAGCAGGACGTGGAGAGCAGCAGGAGGCCCGCCGCGAGGATCGGGTGTTTCATGCCGCAGAGGGTACGCAGGAAGCGCGATCGAAGCCCGCTCCCCCCCGATTTCGAGCTCCGCGAGGTAGTGTCACGCCCATGTGGATGCTCGCTTCAACCCTCTTGACGCTCTCGCCCGTTCCCCCCCAGGATCCCTCACGCTCGCTCGCCGACGAGCTCGCGGATCCCGTCCGGCTCGTCGTCGGTGACGCCCCCATCGACTGCGCCGCTGACGTCGGCCATGCCGGCCCCGCGCTGCACGATCTGGACGGTGACGGGCGGCGAGAGCTGCTCGTCGGGAACTTCCGCGGACACATCGACGTGTACGAGCGGGACGAGGCGTCGACGTCGCCGGCGTGGAGGGTCCGCGGGCGGCTGAAGGCAGCGGGCGAGGACTTCGCCGTTCCGAACTGGTGATGCATCGGCATCGCTCCGCAGTTCGCGGACTTCGACGGTGACGGGACACTCGACCTCGCGTGCGGCTCCTACAGCGGCCGCGTGTACTGGACGCCGCGCGCGAAGGACGGCTCGCTCGGCGCGCCGCGGGTGGCTCTGCACGAGGACGGCACCGAGCTGATGGCCGGTGAGTACTGGGACTTCGACGCGAAGGTCTGGACCGAAACGGACGCGTCCGGTGACGCTGACGCGCACGGCATGTCCGTCGGTCCCGTGGACTGGGACGACGACGGCGACATCGACCTGCTCATCGGCTGCACGGACGGGCGCATCTTCTTGCGCAGGAACGTCGGCGGCTCGGGCGGGCCGCGCTTCACCGTCCAGAACGAGAAGGTGAAGTACGGTCGCCGGAGCCTCTACGTGCGGAGCGGAGACGCGACGCCGGTCGCTGCCGACTGGAACGGCGACGGGCTGTTCGACATCGTCTCGGGCTCAAAAATGGGCGGGGTGATCGTCTGGCTCAACGTCGGGGAACGGGGCAAGCCTGCCTTCGCACCGCCGCGGCAGCTCCTCGACGAGGTCGAGGGGGATCCCTCCAGCAACGCACCGGGGCTGCGGACGCAGGTCCACGTCACCGACTACGACGGCGACGGGGACGCAGACCTGGTCGTGGGCGACTACCGGCGAATCGATAACAAGCCCCACGGATTGGTGTGGCTCGTCCGTCGGGAAAAGGCCGAGAGCGTCGCCGGTCAGAAGTAGACCGGCCCGCTCGTGCGCGGGATCGGCGTGATCTGGCGTGAATAGTGCAGGCTAGTCGAACGCGACGCGCACCGTCGACCCGGCGACGAGCTCGACGTCGCGGGTGACAAGCTCGGGACTCTCGTCTTCGCTCAGGCGCCTCTTGCGCAGAACGACGGTGACCGGCCCTTCCGGTCCGAGGAGCGACGCTGCGCCGTCGGTCCCGACCTCGTCGAACGCGATCGCGCGCCCGTCGACGACGAGCTCGGCGGCCGGGTACTCCCAGGCTCCGCCGTACGCCACTTCGACCGTCGCCCCAGGCCGGACCTCGATCTCGGCGCCGTCGAGCAGATCGCCGGCTTCGAGGTCGTACGTCCCGAATCCGAAGCGATCGTCGAGTGTGACGAGCGACACGGTGTACCGGTCGGGCTCCAGGTTCCAGACCTCCGTGACGACCCGGACATCTCCCGCGAAGCGTCGTGACGTCGAGGCGGTCCCGAACATCGAGAATCGCGCCTCGACCCTCTCACCGCTCTTCGCGTCGACGGCGTGGATCCGCAGGCCGCAGCCCTTCGAGAAGCGGAGCACGACGGGGTCGCCGCCTGTGGCGCCGACCGTGAGCGGAGGCGGGGCGAAGGTCCGCGTTTCGTCCGTACTCCCCCAGCAGCTCGCTCCCAGCTTCCACTCGCCCGGGACGAGCGGGCCGACGCGGAACGCTCCGTCCGCCACCTGGACGTTGTGCACGAACATTCCGTCGCGGGAGGCGAACACGCTCGCTCCCGATCCGGTGAACGCCGCGCCCGACGGCCCCTCCAGCGATCCCTCGATGTACAGCCCGCGGTGCAGAACGAAGTCGCGCTTCGCGTCTTGTTCCTCCAGCTCGACGAGGCTGGAGACGGGCGCGAACCGGTCGGACTTGGGGAGCCGGTTCAGGCTGTAGCTCGCGCCGACCCCGACCTCCCACTGACCGGCCTTCACGTCGTCGAAGGCGAAGCGCCCCTCGACATCCGTCGTCGTCCGCGCGTCAGGCTTCGGGTACGAGTCCATCAGCCCGGCCCTCATCCCGGCCTTCATCCCGCTCGATCGGCGCAGCCACATCTCGATTCCCACTGCCGGCGCGCCGTCGGACTCCGACACGACGCCGTGGACGCGGTTGCCGGCGCCGATCACGAGGTCCGCGACCGTCTCCGTACCAGCCGCGAGGCGCCGCGCGGAGGCCTCGTACAGCAGCACCTTGCGCCCGTGTTCGACCCGCAGGACGAGCGGAACCTCGCTCGGGAGATCGTCGATCCGGTAGTTCCCGTCCGCGTCGACTCGAGAGATGAAGAGCGCGTCCTGGGCCATGAATCCGAGACGGCTTCCCTCCTGCAAGAGGTGGTAGCCCTTGACCTCGAGCGTGACGGTTGCCCCTTCGGGGAGGTCGCCGGCCGCGCGACGGACGGCTCCGCGCAGCGTGGCGGCGCGGCGCATCGAGAATGCCTCACCGTCGACGCGGGGTTTCCCACGGGGCGAGAGGAACCCGAGCAACGGGCTGCGCCCGGGCGCCACGAGCGTGACGGGGCCGTTGAGCCACGAGCGAACGCGCAGCGTGAACGTCCCGTCGGGACCGGTGACCGCATCCGGCGTATCGTCGGTCGCGAGCGGCTTGGTCCGCGCGCCCGAGATCCCGTAGCCGCGCTCCGAGAGGTGCACCTCGACACCCTCCAGCGGCGCGCTCGTCGTCGCGTCGACGACCGTTCCCGAGACGTCGAGATCCGGCTTCGTAAGCAGCGTGACCTCGACCTCGCGCCGCTCCCCGGGCTTCAGCGGCTCGATCTCGACCTCGACGGCCTTGGCCTCGCGCCACTTGTCGACGCGGATCGCGCGCTGCTCGCTCGACGGAACCTGGATCGTGACGAACCCATCGGGGTCGGTGGAGACGCTGTCGATTCGGTAGCTGCCAGACTTCGATTCGGCGAGCTTCTCGGCCTTCTCCGCCTCGGTCAGCACGACCGACGCGCTGGCCTTGAAGATGCCCTCGCCGTCCTCGTCGAGCACGATGAGGTCGACGAGACCGGGCGCGGGCTTGGGAGCCGGCGGGTCGTCCTGGAAGGGCGACGCGTGCGCCTGCGGGGCGAGCGGAAGCGCGGCGAGCAGTGCGAGGCGAGCGATGGCATTCTTCATGGGACGCTGAGCGTACGCACCGCCGGGAATCCTGCATGACCGATCCCCTCGACCAGCTCCTGGCGCGGCTCCCCGAGGGCGCGAGCGAAGCGCTCCTCGAAGGGCGCCGCTGGGCGACGACCAAGGTGACGGCTGCCGGCGGACGCGCCGTGCGCCTGTACGCGGAGGAGCTCGGCGGCACGACGTACGTCAGCGCGAACGCCTACGTCGTCGGCGGCCAGTGGCAACTCAAGCCGTGCGAGATGCCCGAGGAACGCGTGCTCACGTTCCTGCGCGGCTTCTCTACAGATCGACCGGATGCACCGTCCAGCGACGGAGCTGGTACACGCCCTCCGTGTACTCCTCCGACACCCACTCGTTCGGATGGACGAGGCTGAACTCGCCGTCGACCCGCACGCGCCCGCCGCCCAGGAACTCCGCGGACGACACGCCGTCCGCCCGCGCGTGCACCCAGTGCCCCCACTTCGGCGCACCGCCCATGCAGCACGCGAGGTTGTCGCGGAGGAGCAGGAACTCCGAGACGCGATCGTCCTCGAACAGGAGCGGGATGAAGTAGCCCTCCATCGTCACCGTCCTCCCGTTGAGCGCTTGAACGCGGGTGGGGAACACCGCCGAGGTCCGCGTGCGCGTCTCCAGCGCCCTCTCGATCGCCGTCCCCTCGAGGTCCAGCGTCTGGAACGTGAGGACGGTCCGTCCATCGCGGACCTCCGGGCGCGGAGCGCCGGTCGTGCCGCACGCCGCGTTGACGAGCGACAGGGCGGCAAGTGCGACGACGACCGACGCGGCGCGGCTCCGACGGGACGGGGAGAGGTCGAGGGGCTGCGAGCGAGACATGAGGCTCTCCAGGCGATCGATGAGGGACGGGGTCGGCGCGAGCACACCGAGGACGGGGAGGAGCGGCTGGATCCGCGTGCGCGGCGCGCGCTCGACGAGCGACAGCAGCGCGCGAGCGTAGCGGCGACGGCCCACGACGCGAGCGGCCGCGTCGTCGGCGCACAGCTCCGCGTCCGCGCGCATGCGGGCGACGAGGAGCCAGTAGAGCGGGTTCCAGAACAGCAGCGGCGCCGCGAGCGCAGCCGTCAGGCGCGCACGGCCGTGGCCGGCCTCGAGGTGCGCCCGCTCGTGGGCGACAACGGCGTCGAGCTCGTGCACGCTGTCCTCGGACGTCAGGTCGAGCGGCACGACGATCACACCGAACCGCTTCGTGCCGGCGCAGAACGGCCGACGCGTTCGCTCGCTGGCGACCAAGCGCAGACCCGGCGCGTCGTCGCGCGGCGGGAGTGACGTGGAGCGCCGGACGAGCCGGACGAGCAGTACGCCACCGACGAGCAGACG
Source organism: Planctomycetota bacterium (assembly GCA_038757895.1). Lineage (GTDB taxonomy): Bacteria > Planctomycetota > UBA1135 > UBA1135 > Saltatorellus. The sequence goes on from JBCDGE010000051.1 coordinate 36,534, forward strand.
TAGACAGATCGCTCCCGCACCGATCGCGAGACCGACGGTGAGGATCGATCGCGCGGGAAGCAGACGCGTGCGCTCTGCCGAGGCAGGGGCGGTGTCCGGCAGAGCCGTGGCGAGCTCCGCGACGGGCGCTCCAGCGAGCTCCGGCGCGGCCTCCGCGAGTGCGACGAGCGCGTCGGGCTGGAGCGGCCGCCGCAGCGGTGCGAGCAGTAGCGCCGCGCAAACGAGGGACGCGACGAGCACGGACTCCGCCCAGGCGTGACGGCGAGCGGGCGCGCGCTGGAGCACGAGGCCGAGGACGCCGAGCGCCAGGAATGCCGCGAGGCCCAGCGCGAGCCCGGGAAGGCTATTCGGCAGGCTGTTCGGCAGGCCGATCGTCAGGTGGTCCATCACCACACCTCCTCCTCGCTCGCGTCCAGGCGGTCGAGCAAAGCGCGGATGCGGTCGCGCTCGTCGCGGGACGGCCGCTGGATCCCGACCGCCCCCTCGACGAGCTGATCGATCGCACCGTCGTACGCGCGGTCGAGCACGCGCCCGAGGAGCCCGCGCCTCGTGGTCTCGGGCTCGACCGTCGCCCGGTAGACGAACGACCGCCCTTCGGTCCGGAAGGTGACGAGGCCCTTGTCCGCCATGGCCCGGAGGAACGCCTGGACCGTGTTCTGCACGATCGGCAGGTCGTCCCGGAGCGCCTCGTACACCTCGCGGACGGTGGCCTCCCCGCGCGCCCAGAGCACGCGGAGGATCGTGAGCTCACGATCGGTGGGGACCGGCTGATCCATGGGCGCCAAGCTTAGAGAGCTAAGCGTAGCGATGCAAGCCCCGCAAGAACGGCCCTCTGGAGGGCATGAGGCCGGATTCCAGCCTGGTCAGCCCGCAGGAACGCCGGCCGGCGGCGGGGTCAGGACTCGCTCCAGGGCCGCCTCGACCTCCTCGGCCATGCGCGCGGTCGTGAAGCGCTCCGTGGCGGCGGTCCGCGCCGCCCGCCCGAGCTCCTCCCGCCGCACCGGGTCGGCGAGGAGGCCCGAGAGGCCCCGCGCGAGCGACTCCGGGTCGTCCGGCTCGCAGAGGACGCCGGCGCCCGTCGCCTCGACCAGTTCGGGGAAGGCGCCGCAGCGGGGCTGGACGACCGGCAGACCGGCGGCCCAGGCCTCGGCCAAATAGAGCCCGAACGACTCGCCGTACGTCGCGGGGACCGAGAAGACGTCGACGCGCTGCAGCAGGCGGATCTTCTCCTCCAGCGACACCGGCCCGAGCATCTCCGCCGCATCGGCGCAGCCGGTCGCCTCCAGGCGCTTCGCCAGCTCGTCGAGCAGCGGACGGTCCTCGGCCAGCACGACGCCGGCCGCGACGAGCCGCGCGTTCGGGTGCTGCTCGCGCACGCGCACGAACGCCTCGACGAGCGTGTGGATGCCCTTGTCGCGGCACATGCGAGCGAGGAAGCCGATCGCGGGCCGCTCGGGGTCGCGCTGCGACGGGTCGGGGCACAGCGTCTCGACGTCGACGCCGTTCCACACGACGTGCATCCGATCGGCGGGGACGCGCATGCGCTCCCCCATCAGCTCGGCGGTGTAGCGGCTGACCGGCAGGAACCCGTCGACCTCCTGGGCGCGCTCGGCGAGCGTCTCCCAGCACGCGTCGCGGTAGCGCGGCTCCAGCGCGTCCAGGAACGGCGCCTCGCCCTGGACGGTGCACAGAACGGGGCAGCCGAGCGCCGCCTTCAGCTCGTGCACGAGCCCGATCAGCATGACGTTCGAGAGGATGACGACGTCGGGCCGCTCCAGCCCGCTCGCCCACTCGACGAGGCGCTCCAGCTCGGCGCGCTGCCGCCCCTCCTCGCCGCGCAGCATCGAGAGCGTCATCGCGCCGAGGCCGGGCGTCTCCGTCATCTTCGACCGCCCCGCCGCCCAGCGCAGCAGGCGCGGGCTGTCGAGGCGGTCGTGCAGGAACCGCGGGAGCCAGCGCAGGAGCGGCAGCTTCTGCTGCAGGTAGACGTTGATGCCGCCCATGTGCACCGGCGCATCGATCGCCTCCTCTTCGGCGTCGTCCTCCAGGGCGAACGGCAGGTAGAGCGGCGAGATCGTCGCGTCGTGGCCGCGGTCGCGGAGCGCGAGCACCAGCGCGTTGTCGCGCAGGCAGCTCCCGCACAGGAACGTGCCGGTGCCCGGTGTGAGCTGGAGGATCCGCACGGCGGTTGTCGCCTCAGACGTAGCGGTCGGACACGTGTTCGGGCCGGAAGAACGCCGGCAGCAGCGTGTCGACGACGAGGAGCCCGTCGGGCGTCGTCACGATCCGGTCGCCGTCGACGGTCAGCATGCCGTCGGCGACGTGGCCGGCGATCGCGTCGCGGAACCGCTCGTGCGGATCGACGCCGAACTTGGCGCGGAAGTACTCGCCGTCGATCGACCCGGTCTTCATCTGCAGCACGAGCTCACGGATCAGCGCCTCGTCCGGGTCGAGTTCGTACGCGCGCCAGAACGGACGATCACCGCGTTCGACGTGCTCCAGATAGCTGCCGAAGGAAGGCTGGTTCTGGAAGTGGACGCCTCCGAGGTGCGAGAACGACGACACGCCGAGCCCGAGCATGTCGGCGCCATGCCAGAGCGAGTCGCGGTACATGAAGCTCGTGCCGTCGCCGCGGTACGCGGTGTACGCGCTCGACTGGCCGTAGCCGGCCTCGCGCAGCGCAGCGAATGCCTCGGACACCCAGCGCCGCTTCGTCGCCCAGTCCGCGACGGGCGCCTCGTCGACCTCGTCGTCTTTCATCCGCGCGTAGATGGTCGTGTTGTACGGCACCTCCATCTGGTAGATGGTCACGCTGTCGGGCTGGAGATCGAGCGTCTTCGCGATGCAATCCTGCCAGTTCGCGTCCGTCTCGCCGATCATCCCCGCGATGAGGTCGATGTTGACCTGGGGGAAGCCGACCTCGCGCGCGAAGCCGTAGGTGCGGTGCACCTCTGCGGCGCGGTGCGCGCGGTTGTTGCGCTCCAGGATCTTCGGGTCGAAGTTCTCCACCCCCATCGAGAGGCGCGTGACGCCGAGCTCGCGCAGCGTCTGGAGCTTCGGCAGCGAGAGGGTGCCCGGCTCGCACTCGAACGTGACCTCCTCGACCGCGCTCCAGTCGAGCCCGTCGCGGAGCGTGCCGAAGAGCCGCCGCAGCGCCTCGCTGGAGAGGTAGCTCGGGGTGCCGCCGCCGAAGTAGACGAAGCGCGGCGCGCGACCCGCGAGGTACGGCACGCCGTCGTACGCACGAAGCTCCGCGGCGACGCCGTCGAGGTAGCGGCGGATCTCCTTGGAGTTCTTGTCCGTGTAGACCTTGAAGTAACAGAAGTCGCAGCGCTTCCGGCAGAACGGGATGTGGACGTAGACCCCGAGCGGCCGGTCGTCGACGGGTGGCTGGCCGAGCTTCGCCTCGAGCGATCCCAGCGCGTCCTCGTTCCAGAACGAGTACGGCGGGTAGTTCGAGATGAAGTAGTTACCGACCTTGGTCTTCTGGGACGACGCCCCGGTCTCTTCGCCGGTCTCCGAGTCCGTCACCGCGACTCCCCTTTCTCGGTCTCGCCCGCGGCGCTGAAGCAGTAGAGCTGCCCGTCGTTCGCGCCGACGTACACGCGCCCGCCGACGACGGCCGGCGAGGACAGAACGGGTTCGCCGATGTCGTAGGTCCAGCGCTCCTCGCCGTCCTCCAGCCCGAGAACGTACATGCGCCCGTCGCCGGATCCGAACACGACCGCGTCGCCCGCGACGACGGGTGAGCTGTCCACCTTGCGGCGCGTCTTGAACTTCCACTGCGGCTCACCGTCCGATCGGCGCGCGCAGTGCAGGTGTCGATCGCGGCCGCCGAATACGACCCGATCCGCGGTCACGGACGGCGACGAGAAGAACGCCTGGCGCGGCGAGTCGTAGGCCCAGACGACCTCCCCCTTCGCGACGTCGACGCACACGAACTGGTTGCCGTAGTGGCCGAAGTATGCGCGTCCGTCGACGAATGCGGCCGATCCGGCGATGTGGCACTCGCCGCCGATCTCGACGGCGGTGGCGCGCTTGCCCGTGGTCACGTCGACGACGTGCAGGACGGCATCGCAGCCGCCGAAGATCGCCCGCCCCTCGTGGATCGCGGGCGTCCCGTTGACGTAGTTGTCGGTCTCGTAGACCCACAGCTGCTCGCCGGTCGTCGCGTCGAAGCCGTACAGGTTGGCGTCGTACGAGCCGACGACGACGATCGTGCGCTCGTCGGTCCGGACGATGTTCGCGCCACCGAGGATCTTGTCGAGCGTCGGCGCCTTCCACTTCAGCTCGCCGGTGGCGGCGTCGAGCGCGTAGAAGAACGTGTCGTTGCTGCCGATGAAGACCGTGCCGTCGGCGATCAGCGCCGGCGCCTCGACGAGGTCCTCGGTCTCGAACGCCCAGACCGGCTCCCCGGTCTTCGCGTTCGCGCAGTGGACCTTCTGGTCGTCGGATCCGAACACGACGAGCCCCGCGGCGACGACGGGCGAGGAGGTGATCGCGCCCCCCGCCTCGTAGGTCCATGCGAGGTCGAGGTCGGCCGGCAGGGTCGTGTCCGCGATCCCGGACAGGCTGGGGTCGCCGCGGAAGAGCGGCCACGTCGCCCGGCCGGGCGCGGGCTCGGGTGCGTCGTCGTCCATGGCGGCAACGCCGCCGCGGTCCTGGGGACGGGACGCCTCACGGGCATCGCTGGAGCCCCACCCGGACGCGAGGAGCACCGTCGCCGCGAGGAGGGCGGAGGGGATCACCGAACGACTCATGCGCCTATTCTGGACCGCCCGCGGGCGCCGACCAGCCCGCGGGGGTCGATTCCCTGCCGCCCCGCGCTACGGGCTTACCGATGGCTGACGATCGGAGCCCGATCGTGACCGGGATCGGGATGTCGCGCCCGGTCCCAGGCCAGTCGCCCGCCGACGTCGAAGTGCGGCTGCATGCCTACTCCGGCTTGTAGCCGTCCACGTAGATCGTCCCGGCTCGCCAGGCCTCGTTGTCGAGTTCGGGGTCGTACTCCCGCTCGGACGTTCGCGTGAACCCGGCCTGCTCGAGGACGCGCGCGAAGGTCTCGAAGTCCCAGGCGTACTTGTGCTCGTGGCCCTGCCGGAAGTGGTAGTTCACCGAATGCAGAGGCGTGTCGCACCAGGTCGGGTGCCACCCCTTCTCGCGCGCGCTATCGACGTGCTCCCCGTTCTTCGACGCATAGGCGGAGAGGATCGACTCGGTGTCCGGCACACCCGAGCTGAGCCGCCCCCCGGGGCGAAGGACGCGCAGCGCCTCCCGCAGGAACGACTCGACCTCACCCGGGTACTCCAGGTGTTCGAAGAAGTGCTCGCTGTAGATGGTGTCGACGGAGCCATCCTCGAACGGCCAGTCCCGACGGATGTCGAGGCGGTAGTCCGCGCCCGGGTCCTCGAGGTCGACGTTCACCCACCCCTGCTTGAGGGTCGGTCCGCAACCGAGGTGCAGGCGCAGCGGTCCCTGGGGCCTGTTCCGCGCGAGCTCGCGCCGAGCCCGCCGGTGCCGCGCGTCCATCTTGAGCTCCCAGTCCAGGTGCCGGGCCGCGGACTTGACGCCGGGGAGCCCGGACCAGCAGAGCGGTCGAAGGAGGATTCGACTGACTTGGGACCACATGGCGGAGACGGGGAGGCGAAGGTGAACGGGAGCGCAGGTGCATGCTAGTCACCCCGCCCGCCCGTTCACAGCGATCCGTGATCCGACCCGCCTGGGGAAAGGGGCTCCCGGCTCAGTCGTCCGAAGCCAGCGCGTCCAGGATCGCGGGGACGAACTGGTGGAACTGCATGGATGCGAACCGCGGCGTCTCCGCCATCGGATAGGCGCCGTGCAGCGCGATCACGACGTCGGTCTCCCGGTGCATCACGCACATCTGACCGTTCACTCCGATCATCGCCAGGAAGCGGTATTCGCCGACCTCCAGCACCCGGAACTGGTCCTTGTAGTACCCGTCGGCGAGCGCGGACTCCTTGCCGAGCGCCCAGGCACTCCGCACCTCGTCGTTGCCCTGCCAGAGCGCGTCGACGTACGCCTGCGGGAGCACCTGCTCTCCCCTGGCGTTCTTCCCGTCGTTCAGGAATAGGAGCCCGACGCGCGCCAGGTCCTTGGTCGCCATGTTCATGCCGGTCGACCCCATGCCGAGGCCGAGCCTGTCGGACATGAAGTGCGCGTCGGCGGCAACCCCGACCCTCTGTAGGAGCTCCGCCTCGAGCACCTTCGGGAACGGAACGCCCGCGACCGCGTCGACGACCGCGCCGAGGATCTGGCTGTTCACGTCCTGGTAGTCGTACTTCTCCCCCATCTCGAACGCCTGCCGCTCCGTGATGAGCTGGAAGAAGTCGCGCGTGCCCTTCGGGTAGGGCTCCGACGCCTCCTGCCCGTAGTAGCCCTGGGCGTCGGAGAGGCGCGTGTCCCAGTACTTCTCCTTCGTCCCCGCCGCCAGGACGACGGCGGTGCGCATGTCGGCGACCTCCTGGACCGTCGCCGTCTCGAAGGCCGTGCCCGCGAGTTCGGGGAGGAAGTCCACGACCTTCCTCTCCATGTCGAGCTTGCCCTGCCCGACCATGATCGCCGCGGCCATCGAGGTGAAGGACTTGGAGACCGACATACACATGTGGGTCGAGGACTCGTCCAGGCCATTCCCGTAGTGCTCGTGAACCACCCTGCCGCCCTGGAGGATCACGGCGTTGTGGTTCTGCATGCGGTTCGCGAGGAACTCGGTCGCGGAGATCGGCCCGTCGAAGTCCTCGACCATCACCTCACCCAGGTCGAGCGGGTCTCCGCTCGCGAGCTCGTGCACGTAGTCGCCACTGTGGAGCGTGTAGCTGTGTGAGAACCTGTAAGCGTGGGGCATCGCCACGGCGATGAACTCGGGGGAGTCCCAGTTGCCGCCGACCATGCCGACGGAGGCAGCGGCCCGGAGGAAGTCCGCATCGGGCCCCTCGAGCGCTGCACCGTCCGAGGCTTCCCCGCCGGCCTCGCGCCTGGCGAGTTCCTCCGCGATCGCGTCGGACATCGCGAACCAGTCCGCTTCGGGAGCGGCGAGGGCTCCCTCCGCGAACGACCAGCGGTTCTCCAGCCCCTGCTCCGGATCGAACTCCGTGCGCTTGAAGGGCACCCACGCGCCGTCGACCTCGCGCCAGTCCGCAAGGACGAGCGTGCTCTCGTCCTCCGCCGTCCGGCCCGCGTAGCGCCCCGTCTGCGCGTCGAAGAACGCCGAGCGCGTTCGGTCCCCGTCGAGCCTGACGTCGACCCGATGGCAGTCGACACCGCGGAACGACGCGCGTCCGGCGTACGTGGCGGGCTTGCCGTCGGGGAGCGGGTCGAAGAGCGTCGTGCCGCCTGAGGTCGACCGGAGCTGGTCCACGCGATCGTCGGGAAGGAGCCTGTCCCCCCGCATCGGGTCGACGTTCCAGCCGTGCGTACCGTCGAAGACCGTGTGGATCGTGCCGGGCGGGTAGCCGGGCGGCAGGTCGAAGCTGGAGTGATGTCGTCCCTGGCCATCGACCTCCCAGACCGCCGCGACGTCCTCCAGCCCGAGCGCGACGACGTGCAGCGTCCCCTTCATCGCGAGGCCGCGCTCACGGGCGCCACGGATGCCCGTCGACTCGAGGTAGGCAGCTTCCAGAGCGGCAGGGTCGATCGCTGCGGCCTCGGCCGTCACGGGCGCCGCGCCAGGACCGCCCGCGGCGCCGCCCCCGCGGTGGTCGAGGCAGACGAGGTCGCCGAGGCTCCCCCGCACGTACACGAGCCCGTTCGCCAGCACGGGCGCCGCCCAGAACACGCCGCCGTCGATCACCTCGCGGCGCGACAGCTCGGTGTAGCCGAGCGGCGAGGCCTCCGCGACGACGAGTTCGCCCTCCGACGTCGTCAGGAGCATCCGATCGCCCGCGACCATCAGCGCGCCCTGCCCGAGGCCGCGCTCGCGCCACTTCAGCGCGCCCTCACCGTCGATGCACGCGAGCATCGACTCGTCGTAGCCGTAGAAGTGCCCGCCGACGTACGTCGCGCCGGCCATCTTCGTGCGCATGCGCCGGGACCGCCAGAGCTCCGTCGGCGGGTCCGCCGCCATGTCGAACATCACGCCGCCGTGGTCGTAGCCGCTGGAGATGAAGACCTCACTCCCGAGCACGATCGGCGTCGCTCCCTCCACGTTGCGCGGCGACTTGTTGAACGTGGCGCGCCGGAGGGTCTCCCCGGTCGAGGCGTCGAGCGCGTACACGCCGTTCTTGCCGAAGGCGCAGTAGGCAGGGAGCGCTCCGCCGCCCTCCTCGGCCGACGGCAGGTCCATCCGCGCGACCGTGGAGAAGCTCGCGCCCAGGTCCTCGCTGACCCAGAACGTGTCGCCGCTCGCGATGTGGAACGCGATCGCTCGCTGCATGCACACGATGACCCACTGGCCGTCGACGAACGGCGAGCTGGCGAACCCGTAGCGCCCCGGTTCGACCTCGTGGCGCTCGACGACGTCGACGGTCCAGCGCGCCTCGCCCGTCTCCAGGTCGAGCGCGTCCAGCTCACCCTGCCTCGACGCGACGAGCAGCACGTCGCCGGCGACGGTCGGCGAGGCGATGACGCCGCCCCGGTGCTCGTTCGCGAAGGCCCGGGAGGGGTAACGCACGGCCCAGCGGCGTTCGCCGGTCATCGCGTCGTAGCAGGCGACCTCGTCCTCCCCGACGTTCGGGTCCTCCTCGGACGCGAGGTAGCCGACGGTGAACACCCGCCCGTCCGCGACCATCGGGACCGAGTACCCGGTCCCGATCGACGCGCGCCACAGCGGCTCCGGCGCCCCCACCGAGCTCCACTCGGTCTCGGCGGACACGTTCGTACGCCCCGGGCCGCGCCAGTGCGGCCAGTCGTGCGCCGGCTCGATCGAGGGGGCGATGGACGGGATAGCGGCGAGCGTGTGCAGGATCGGAGCGTGGAACATGCCGCGAGCCTGGTCGCGAAGCGTCCCGCCGGGCGCTGCCGTGCCGAACCGATACCTCCTCCGAGCACGGCCCTGAAGCGGTTTCCTGGACTCGACCGGGAACCTGCGCGGCCGCCCTCCGACGAGGGGAGCATGACGACGAACACGATGCACGTGGCCCTGGAGGTCGCGGACCTGGCGCGCTCGACGGCGTTCTACGGAGCCCTCTTCGGCCTCCCCGCCGCCAAGGAGCACGACGACTACGCGAAGTTCGAGGTCGCCGACCCGCCGCTGATCCTCTCGCTCCAGCCCGCGAGAGGAGACGTGGCACGGGGGGCGCTCTCGCACATGGGCGTTCGCCTGCCGTCGGCCGCGGACCTGCTCGCCGCCCGCGAGCGCCTGGAGGCCGCCGGCGTCGACCTGCGCGAGGAGCCGATGACGACGTGCTGCTACGCGGTCCAGGACAAGCTGTGGGCGACCGACCCCGACGGGAACCCCTGGGAGTTCTACGTCCTGCTCGAGGACGCCGACGTCCACTCCGAGCCCGCCACGGAGTGCTGCGCGAGCGACGCGTCGTGCTGCCCGTAGGATGAACGCCGTGGAAGAACGCGTCGCTGCGCTGTGGGGCGACCTCGCCGCGCCGCTACGGGCCTACTTCGCTCGCCACGCGCGGCGCGGCGCCGACCCCGACGATCTCGTGCAGGAGTGCTTCCTGCGCGTCGTCAGCGGGATCGACACCGCGCCGGACGACGCGCGGCTCGGCGCGTGGGTGCAGGGCATCGCCCGCCACCTGGCGCTCGACACGCACCGCGGCGCGCCCGCGCCCGTGACGGCTCCGGAGGAGCCGGCGGCGGCGGCGGAGGACGCGGAGGACTTCGACGATCTCGTCGGCGGCTGGATCCGCGCGCGCATCGAGACGCTGCCGGAGCCCCACGGCGAGGCGCGCCGGCTCTTCGAACTGGTGCGCCACCCCCCCGCCGAGATCGCCGCGCAGCTCGGCGTGTCCGCGGGCACCGTCAAGACCCGCATCCACCGCGGTCGCGCCGCCGTCCGCGACGACCTGCTCGCGTGCTGCGACATCGAGCTGGACGCGGGCGGACACGTCATCGACTGGCGCCGGCGCCAGTCACCGGGCTGCGACGACTGCGGTTGACTGCGCCTCAGTCCGTGCTGAGCGGTGCGGCGGCCACCGGGCGGGTCTGGAGGTCCTCGAAGAGCGGGTCGCCGCGCAGCGCGTTCGCGGTCGCGCCGTCGTCCAGCAGCGACTGCACGACCTCGGCTGCTCTCTCGTCGAGCAGGCCGGCCACGTCGGCGCTCTCCTCCTCGTCCAGCGACGGCGACGCCTCGGCGTCGATGGCGCACTGGACGAGCCAGTGCGCCGCACGGCGGCGGTGCAGCGGGTCCTTCGCGAGGTCGGCCCACTGGAGGACGTGCTCGACCGCGGCGCCGATCTCGTCCTGTAGCAGGTGGATCTTCATCGAGTACTCGTGCGCGAGCTGGAGCTCCAGACGGCGGCGCGTGAGGCCCGGCTCCATCTCCAGCGCGATCTCGTAATTCTCGATCGCGGCCGCCAGCCGGTCGAGCGCGCCCTCCTGGTCGCCCGTCGGCTGCCAGAGGTACTGCCCCTGGAAGAACTGCGCCTGGGCCAGCCGGCCGCGCGCGTTGGGGCGGCCGGACTGCAAGCGAACGAGTTCCAGGAAGACGTCCTCCGCTTCCTCGAACGACGCGACGCCGTCCCCGGGCTGACCGACGAACATCAGGGCCGCTCCCTGGATCCCGAGCGCCACGCCGAGGTCCTCGACGTACGTCGGGACGCCCGGATAGTCCTCCGCGAGTTCGCGCGCCGCGGCGACGCCCTCGGCAGAGAGCATCTGCGCATCCTCCGGGACCGGCACCGCAATCAGGATGTTGGCGAGGTTCATCAGCGCGCGAGCCCGATCCCGTCGGAAGACGGTGTCTTCGGGGTCGCGCTCGTGCGCCGCGTTCAGGACCTCCACAGCCCGCTCGTAGTGCAGGCGTGACAGCTCGACGGCGTCGGCCCCGCTCCCGCCGCGCTGCTGGTCGACGGCGATCGCGAACGCGGCGAGCGCGCCGAGCTCGAGGTGGGCCTGAGCGAGATCGCCCGTCGCCGACTCGTCGTCCTCGTTCGCCGCGTAGGCGTCCTCCAGCTCGTCGAGGACCTCGAAGACGGCATCGCGCGCCTCGTCGTAGCGCCCGAGCTCGCGCAGGGTGGCGCCCAGGGAGACGCCGAGCTTCCTACGCATCGCGTTCAGCGCGGGGTCCTGGAGCGAGCCGTCGGCGATCGCCAGGGCCCGGCGCAGCTCGCGCTCGGCCTCCGCGTGGCGCGCCCGGACGCGGTGGAGGACGACGAGGATCCGCCTCGTCCCCACCAGTTCCACCGCCACCGTCACGTCGTCGGGTCGCTCCAGCTGCAGCTCGACGAGCAGTTCGATCGCGCGCCGCAGCGACGTCTCGGCCTCGTCGTTGCGATCGAGCATGGCCTGCACGTCTCCGACGCGCCGCGCCGCGCGCGCCGCCTCCAGGCGCAGCGCCGGGTCGTCCTGCTGGTCCTGGAGCAGCTCCGTGTAGAACGCGAGCGCCTCCTCCAGGACGCGGCCACGAAGCTCGTGGACGAGCGGGACGTCGCGCAGGTCCTCGTCGCCGATCCGCGTGAGGAAACCCTCGACGGCGCGCATCGCCCGATCGAGGTTGCGACCTGCGCGGCCCTCCTGCTGGATCGCGGCGTCGCGCTGGTCGCGGGCCTCGTCGAGGGCGTCCTGGAGCGCGTCGAGCGTGGTCGCCAGCTCGGCGTTCGTGTCGGCGAGCTCCGTGTTCTTGTCGGCGAGCTCGGCGCGCTGCCCGCTGATGATCCGCCCCTGCGCCTCGGCGGCGAGGCGCGCCTTGCGCTGCTGGAACCCGAACGCCAGCGGGCCACCGATGACGACCAGGGCAGTCAGCGCGACGAGCGCCGCCGCCGCAGGACGGCGCCGTGTCCAGCGCCGTGCGCGGTGCCACGCGCTGGAGCGGCGCGCCGCGATCGGTCGCCCGTCGAGGGCCGCGGCGAGGTCGGCGGCGAACGCTTCGCACGTCGCGTAGCGCCTGCGGGGCTCCGGCTCCATCGCGACCGCGGTCACCGTGTCGAACTCCCACGGAACGCGGGGGTTCAGGTCGCGGACGGGCCGGCGCCGTCCTTCCGCGATCGCCGCGCGGATGCGCTCGACCGACGGTGCGTCGAAGGGGAGCCGCAGGGTGAGGAGCTCGTAGAGCGTGACGCCCAGCGAGTAGACGTCGCTCCGGTGGTCGAGTTGCTCCCAGTCCCCTTCGAGCTGCTCGGGGCTCATGTAGGGAAGGGAGCCGAGCGCGGACCCCGTCCGCGTGATCCGCTCGATGCCCTCGTTCGAGGAGAGGCCGAAGTCCAGGAGCATCACGCGCCCCGCCGGCGTGACCATCACGTTCGACGGCTTCACGTCGCGGTGCAGGATCCCCTGCGCATGGGCGTGCGCCAGGGCCTCGGCGACGAGGTGCACGACGCGCGCGCAGGCGTCCGTCCACGAGCCGGCGAAGAGCGGCACGTCGCGAGCGGCTCCCTCGTCCGCGCCCGTCGCGCGCTCGACCGCGCGACCCAGATCCGCTCCGGCGAGGTCGGTCGCGCCGCGCCCGTCGTCGACGAGCACGCGGAGCGCCTCCCCGAGGGTGCATCCGTCGACGCGCTCCATCGCGAAGTACGGGATCCCGCGCTCCTCTCCCGCCGAGAACACCGGGACAATGCCGGGGTGCGAGAGGCGCGCCACGGACTCGACCTCGCGCTGGAACCGAGCGCGGGCGTTCGGGAAGAGAAGCTCGCCGGGCCGCACGACCTTGACCGCGACCTCGCGGCCGAGCTGCTCGTCCAGCGCGCGGTAGACGACGCCCATTCCACCGCCGCCGATGGGCTCGAGCAGGCGGAACGGCCCGAGGGTCTGGGGGGGCTCCGTTGCCCCGGCGGTGGTCTCCGACAGCCCGGTGCCGTGCAGGACGCCGACGCGTGCGCGCTGGGCGTCGGCGTGGGCCGGCTCGCGAGCACAGAGCTCGTCCAGCACGCCGTGGCCCTCTTCCTCCGCACGCTCGAGGTACTCGAAGACCAGGTCGCGGACGGTCCGGGCGGGTTGGTCGTCGTCGTTTGTCATTCCGTTCGATCGTAGGGACGGCGCTCCATCCGAGTCGGGCGCGGCTCGTTACAGGGCTTTCGGCTCCGGCGAAACGCTGGAGCCGCCCGAGGGTCGGTCGCGCTCTGCACCGCCGCGCCCCGCGCGGCTTGGAGCGGGGTCGTTCTGCGCTAGAATCTTGCGGCGAAAACGTGGTTCCCGGGGCAGATCCGCCCCGCGTAGGCCTGAATCACAGCGCAGAAATCATGAGCAAGGGCGTCTACAGCGAGTACCTCGAAGAGATCGAAGCCAGGAAGGGCCAGGATCTGCGCCCGAAGCCGATCGAGGACGCCGCGCTCGTCGAGGCCCTGATCGAGAGGATCGAGGAGCCCGGCCACGGGAGCCGGTCCGAGGCGCTCGACTTCTTCGTCCACAACACGCTCCCCGGAACCACGAGCGCCGCGGGCGCGAAGGCGCGGTTCCTGAAGCGGATCGTCCTCGGGGAGGTCCAGGTCGAGGAGATCACCCCCGCCTTCGCCCTGGAGCTGCTCTCCCACATGAAGGGCGGGCCTTCGGTGGAGGTCCTGCTGGATCTGGCGCTCGACGCGGACGAGGCGGTCGCGCGGCAGGCCGCCGACGTGCTGAAGACACAGGTCTTCCTGTACGAGGCCGACACGGATCGACTGGAGGAGGCGCACGGGCGCGGTCACGCGCTCGCGACCGAGATCCTCCAGAGCTACGCGAACGCGGAGTTCTTCACGCAGCTCCCTCCCGTCGACGAGGTGATCCAGGTGGTGACCTTCGTCACCGCGATCGGCGACGTGTCCACCGACCTTCTGTCGCCCGGCAGCGACGCGCACTCCCGGTCCGACCGGGAGCTCCACGGGAAGTGCCTGTTCGAGCACGACCGTGACGCCCAGGCCGCCCTGTCGGAGCTGAAGGCCCAGCACCCCGACAAGCGCGTCATGCTCGTCGCGGAGAAGGGGACGATGGGCGTGGGCTCGTCGCGTATGTCGGGCGTGAACAACGTCGCCCTGTGGACCGGCGTCCAGGCGAGCCCCTACGTGCCGTTCATCAACATCGCGCCGATCGTCGGGGGTACGAACGGCATCTCGCCGATCTTCCTGACCACCGTGGGCGTGACCGGAGGCATTGGCGTCGACCTGAAGAACTGGGTCAAGAAGCTCGACGGGAACGGAGACGCGATCCGCGACGACGACGGCGAGTCCGTGCTGGAGCAGGTGTACTCCGTCGACACCGGGACGGTGCTGACGATCAACACGACGACCAAGAAGCTCTACGACGAGGGCGGGAGCGTCGAGCTGTGCGACATCGCTTCGTCCCTCACTCCCCAGAAGCTGGAGTTCATCCGCGCCGGTGGCTCCTATGCCGTCGTCTTCGGCAAGAAGCTCCAGTCGACCGCGGCCGCGATCCTCGGCATCGACGCGCCGCAGGTGTACGCGCCCTCGAAGGAGGTCTCACACGCGGGCCAGGGCCTGACCGCCGTCGAGAAGATCTTCAACCGCAACGCCGTCGGCGTGGAGCAGGGCAAGGTGCTTCACGCGGGGTCGGACGTCCGGGTGAAGGTGAACATCGTCGGGTCGCAGGACACGACCGGCCTGATGACGTCGCAGGAGCTGGAGATGATGGCGGCGACGGTGATCTCCCCCACCGTCGATGGCGCCTACCAGTCGGGCTGCCACACGGCGTCGGTCTGGGACCGCAAGGCGCAGGCGAACATCCCGAAGCTCATGGGCTTCATGAACCGATTCGGGCTGATCACGGCGCGCGATCCCCAGGACGCGTACCCCGCGATGACGGACGTCATCCACAAGGTGCTGAACGACATCACCGTGGACGACCGGGCCGTGATCATCGGCGGCGACTCGCACACGCGGATGTCCAAGGGAGTCGCGTTCGGCGCGGACTCCGGCACGGTCGCGCTCGCGCTGGCGACGGGCGAGGCGACGATGCCGATCCCGGAGTCCGTGAAGGTCACCTTCAAGGGCACGCTGAAGGACCACATGGACTTCCGCGACGTCGTGCATGCGACGCAGGCCCAGATGCTGAAGCAGTTCGGAGAGAACGTCTTCCAGGGCAAGGTGATCGAGGTCCACATCGGAACGCTCCTGTCCGATCAGGCCTTCACGTTCACCGACTGGACGGCCGAGATGAAGGCGAAGGCCTCCATCTGCATCTCCGAGCCGAGCACCCTCGTCGAATCCCTGGAGATCGCGAGAGATCGCATCCAGATCATGATCGACAAGGGGATGGACAACGAGTCGCGCGTCCTTGGCGGGCTCGTCGACCGGGCAGAGGCGAGGATCGCGGGGCTGCGGTCGGGCGACGATCCGACCCTCACTCCGGACCCGAACGCGGAGTACTCGGCGGAGTTCGTAGTCGACCTCGACGCCATCGCGGAGCCGATGATCGCCGACCCCGACGTGAACAACGAGGACGTCTCGAAGCGCTACACCCACGACACGATCCGACCGGTCTCGTACTACGAGGGCAAGAAGTCGGTCGACCTCGGGTTCGTCGGCTCGTGCATGGTCCACAAGGGCGACATGAAGATCCTCGCCCAGATGCTCAAGAACATCGAGCAGCAGCAGGGCAGCGTGACCTTCGAGGCGCCACTCGTCGTCGCGCCGCCGACCTACAACATCGTCGACGAGCTCAAGGACGAGGGGGACTGGTCGATCCTGCAGCGGTACTCGGGCTTCGAGTTCGACGACCTCGCGCCGAAGAGCGCCCCGCGGACGGACTACGACAACATGCTCTACCTGGAGCGACCCGGGTGCAATCTGTGCATGGGCAACCAGGAGAAGGCGGAGCGAGGCGACACGGTGATGGCCACCTCGACGCGTCTCTTCAAGGGTCGGGTCGTCGCGGACAGCGAGGACAAGAAGGGCGAGTCGCTCCTCGCGTCCACGCCCGTCGTCGTCCTCTCGACGATCCTCGGTCGCACGCCGACGATGGAGGAGTACCTCGAGGCGGTCGACGGGATCAAGCTGACGAGCTACGCGCCGCCAGTGAACTGACCGTCGCGCGGCGCGCGCGCGGTCAGCCCGCCCCCCCCCCCCCTAGGCCCC
>JBCDGE010000052.1:0-52361 GCA_038757895.1 Planctomycetota bacterium
ACGTCGTCGTCGCCGGCCCGTCGCCCTCGCCGTCCTCGCGGGACCTCTCCGCCAGCCGTCCGAGCTGCTCCCAGCGCGCCGAAGTCCGCTCGGCGCCTGTGACCGCGCGCGTGATGTCGGCCGCGACCGCCATGCCCCACGCGTTCGCGAGCCCCCCGGAGTTCGCGAGAAGGAAGAATCCGGCGTCGTGCTCGTGGAGCAGCGCGACGAAGGCGAACGCTCCGACGTAGCCGCCGCCGTGCATCCGCACCGGGACGCCCTCGATCACCCCCTGCTGCCAGCCGAGACAGAAGCCCTTCTGCTCGACGACCCGGAGGATCGAACCGCGGTCGAGCTCCTGGTGCGGGAAGTGCATCTCCTCCATCAGGTCGGCGTCGAGCACCCTGGCGTCGGCGATCGCGCCGTGGCCGAGGTTCAGGAGCACCCAGCGCGCCCCGTCGGCGGCCGAGATCCCGAGCCCGCCGGCCGCGTGCATCGTGCGGTCCGTCTTCCTCTGCGCGGTCGGGACGAATCCGTCCGCGCCGCGCTCCATGGGCACGGCCGAGTTCGGATCGCCGTAGAGGCGCGACGCGTAGCCGGTCGTGCGCGTCATGCCCGCCGGTTCGAGGACCCGGGTCTGCAGCCAGTCCCGCCAGTCCTTGCCAGCGGCCTCCTCGACGATCTGACCGGCGAGCGTGAAGTTCACGTTCGTGTAGACCGGCCGGCCCGCGACGCTGCCCCGCGCCAGCCAGTGCCAGTACCGCTCGTCCGTGATCTCTCCCGTGTACGCGTCGAGGAGCACCACCGGACCGCTGTTGATCCCCCACCGGTGCGAGAGGAGGTCGCGGAGTGTCGCGCTCTCCTCGATCTCCTCGTGGCCGTCGGGCAGGTCGAAGCGCGGGAGGAGCTCCGCCACGGGGTCGTCGAGCTCGACGAGTCCGTCCTCGACGAGCGCGCACGCGGCCATCGCGGTGAACGTCTTCGTGATCGACGCGATGTAGAACATCGTGTGGGCGTCGACCGCGAGCCGGCCGTCCGCGTCCCGGACGCCCATCGCGTGCACGAAGACCTCGCCGTCGCGCACGACGGCGACCGCCGCGCCGGGGACATCGAAGGTGTCCATCCGATCGGCCCAGAGCGCCGCAAGGGGCGCGAGCTCCTCGTCCTCGGCGAGGGGCCGCGGCGCGATCTCGTCGCCGGGTGCGGATGCGAACGGAAGGAGCAGGGCAGCGAGCGGGATCGTCTGGATCATCGGCCGAGGCGGGGTCGGGGCGAGGTGGGTCGTCCACCATTCTCCCGCCGCTCCCTCCGCGCGCTTGAACGGATGCAACCGCTTCGGGATCAGGCCCCCCGGAAGAGCTCCGCCACGAGCGACCGATAGGCGCCCGGAGGCAGGCCCGTCTCGGCCCGGAACGCCCGCGTCATGTGCGCCTGGTCGGCGAAGCCGACGTCGTGAGCGACCGCCGCCAGCCGCCCCTCGGCCCCCGGGATCGCCGCAGCGGCACGCGCGACGAGTCGGCGACGACGGTAGACGGACGGCGTCAGCCCTGACCTCCTCTGGAACGCGCGCGCGAACGACACCGGGTGCATCCCCGCGACCTCGGCTGCGCTGCGAACGGAAGCACCCCGCGCGAGCCGACGGGCGGCGTCCGCCATCCGTTCAGGCGCGGTACTCCGCTCCTCAGCGACCTCGGCGCGTCCAGCGCGGGCATGCCGCACGAGCTCGGCGAGCACCGAGTCGACGACGGCGCCGCACACGGGGTCTTCACTCGCGTCGGCGAGCGTCCGGGCGACCTCCAGGAGCCCCGTCGCAACCGGCCCGCCGGTGGTCTGGATCGCGCGTCGCGCGCCGGCGAGCTCGGCGGGGAGGGTCGAGGGATCGAGGGAGAGGGTGATCGTCCGCGTCGCCCACGCGCCCGTCGCGGAGGCGTGCGGGAGGCCGGGCGGCTTGAAGAGCACGTCGAGGGGGCCGCAGTCGCGAGTCGCCTCGGACCGTCGCTCACGGAACGCACCGGTGAGGACGAGCGACAGAGAGGCGCTGGCGTGGCCGTGCTCGGGGACCTCGACCCGCGTCGGATGGAGCACCGGATGTGCCCGCACGCCGGGGCCGAGCCGCGCGCTGGAGAGCGAGCGGCCGTGCGTGATGCGCCGAAGACGGGGGGCCACGGGCACTCCGTGGGAGGCCCCCCGACGGGATTTCAGGAGGGACCTCGCCCGGATCCACGGAATCCCGGCGGGGTCCGAGCGGCGACCGCGAGGTGACTCCCGTTCCGGGATCGAGTTCCCGGCCGCCCCCCTCTCCCCGAGTCCCGAGCCACTCCCCGCCCATGCGGCCCCGCGACAAGCGATCTATCGACGTCGTCCCTTCCAGGCGCCGCGTGCGCCGCGTCCAGGGCACCCAGCGCCGAGGTAGCATGCGATCGATGCCCAGCTCTCCCGACCTGACCGGGCTCCTGCTCCGGTTCCAGCAGGGTGACGCCGACGCCGCCAACGAGCTCGTCCCGCTCGTCCATCAAGAGCTCCACCGCCTGGCGCGGAGGGCGCTGTCCCGCCTTCCCGCAGGTCAGACCCTGCAGACGACCGCGCTCCTCAACGAGGCGTGGATGCGGATCGACCGCGGCCCCGAAGGCGGACCCGGCGGCGAGATCCACGACCGGGAGCACTTCCTCGCCATCGCGGCGAAGGCGATGCGTGCGGTGGTCGTCGATCGCGCTCGCAGCCGGACCGCGGAGAAGCGCGGCGGCGCATTCCGTAGGATCGATCTCGACGAGGTCGTCGACATGCTGGAGCACGGGGCGACCGACGTCGTGGCGCTCGACGAGGCGCTGGAGGAGCTCGCCGCCGAGCGTCCCGAGCTCGCGCGCGTCGTCGAGCTGCGCTTCTTCGCCGGCATGAAGCACCCGGAGATCGCCCGCGTCGAGGGTCTTCCGCTGCGGCGGGTCGAACGGAGCTGGCAGGCGGCTCGAGCGTGGCTCTTCGTCCGGCTCTCCGATCCGGACGCTGCCGGCGCGGAGGGCGACGGGGCATGACCGCCGGCCCCAGCATGCGCGCGCTCGAGGTCTTCGAGACGCTGGTGGGCCTGGAGGGCGACGCGCGCTCATCGGCGATCGAGAGGGCCTGCGCCGGCGACTCCCGCCTGCGCGACGAGGTCGAGCGCATGCTCGCGGTCGAATCGAGCGGCGACTTCCTCGACGTGGACCCGACTCGGGCGAGGACCATGCCCGTCGTTCCCGATGCGGCCGGGACGACGATCGGCCCGTTCACGATCGTTCGCACGCTCGGGTCGGGCGGCATGGGCGTCGTCTACGAGGCCGAGCAGCGCGTCCCCCACCGGCGCGTCGCGCTCAAGACCCTCGCGTCCACGTTCGTGAAGCCGAGGGCCGAGCGACGCTTCCACTCCGAGATCCAGCTCCTCGCGCGGCTCGACCACCCGGCGATCGCGCGCGTCCTGGAGGCGGGCACCGAGGTCACGCCCGACGGGACGAGCCTGCCGTACTTCGCGATGGAGTACGTCGACGGCGCTCGCGACCTCGTGTCGTGGGCCGTCGGTCGCGACCTGGAGGAGCGCCTGGAGCTCTTCGCGACGGTGTGCGACGCGATCCAGCACGGGCACCAGCAGGGCGTCGTCCACCGCGACCTGAAGCCCGCGAACGTCCTCGTCGACGGGAACGGAGCGCCCAAGGTGATCGACTTCGGCGTCGCTCGCGCGGTCGACGGATCGCACGACGACGATCAGCAGGCGACGCGGACGGGTGAGATCGTCGGGACGCTGCGCTACATGGCGCCCGAGCAGCTCGAGGGCTCCGGGAACGTCGACACGCGGACCGACGTGTACGCGCTCGGGCTGCTGCTCTACGAGCTCGTGGCCGGCAAGGCGCCGTACGAGCTCGACGATCTGACGCTGACCGAGGTCGCGCGCGTGATTCGCGAGACCCCGCCGCGGCCGTTCGCGCGGCTGGAGCAGCCGATCCCGGAGGACCTCGGGTGGATCGTTATGCGCGCCCTGGAGAAGGAGCCCGAGCGTCGCTATCCCTCCGCGTCGGAGCTCGCGGCGGACCTGCGCCGCTTCCTGGACGGCAGCCCCGTCGAGGCCGGGCGCCCGAGCCGCACGTACGCCCTGCGCAAGCTGGTGCGCAGGAACCGCGTCGCGTCGATCTCGGTCGCGTGCGTCGTGCTGGTGATCCTGCTGGGGACCGCCGTCTCCTTCACGTCGATGCTCCGCGCGAACGACGAGGCCGAGAAGTTCCGCGCCATCAACGACGTGCTGACGGGGATGTTCGCCGGAGTGCGCGTCGAGGAGGGCGGCGCCGACCTGCGCGCGGTCGAGCTGCTCGACCGAGCCTCCGAGGAGGTCCTGGCGTTCTCCGACCGCCCCCGCCTGCAGGCGGCGCTGCATCTGACCGTCGCGCAGAGCTACGGAAGCCTCGCGCTGCACAAGGAGACCGAACGCGAGGCGCGGCGCGCCCTCGCTCTGGCTCACGCGCTGGAGCCTGCAGAGCGCATCGTGGCCGCGCTGCAGCTCGCACGGTGCCTGAAGGCGCTCGACCGCTGGGCCGAGGCGGGCGAGGTGGCCGCGAGGTGGATCCAGGACCCGGCGTTCTCGCGCGCCGAGGCGATGACCCGTTTCGGGCTGCGCAGGGTCGGGTACGTCGCCAGGGCAGGACAGGGCGCGCCGGCGGAGGCAGCGGACGGCCTGGGAGCCCTCCTCGCAGAGGCTCGCGCCGAGCTCGGCCAGGACAGCTTCACCGCAGTCGGGATCGAGATCCGTCTCGCGGAGGCGCAGATCGCCGCCGGGCGCGACGCGGACGCCGAGGCGCTCCTGCGTGCGCGGATCGAGGCCGGACGCCACGCTCCCTCGAGCGCCCAGCAGCTCCTCGACGTCCGCTTCCTCCTGACGCGCGCGCTCGCGCCTCAGCACCGGCACGCCGAGGCGCTCGAGATGCTGGAGGACGTCGTCCCGGCGACGCGCGCGACGTACGGCGCCGAGCACGCGCGCACGCGCGTCGCGCTCGCCGGCCTCGCGTCGTCCTACCTGATGACGGGCGACGCAGCCCGCGCAGCGCCGATCTTCGAGGCGGTGGCCGACGCCTGGGAGGAGCGCGTGGGCCCGCAGCACTCCGAGACGCTCACCGCGCGCTCGAACCACGCCCGCGCGCTCGCCAGGCTCGGCGACGCGCGCGCGGAGGACCTGCTGCGCGGCGCGTACGAGGGCCGCGAGCGGATCTTCGGGCCCGACGACTCCCGCACGCTGTACGGCCTGTTCCAGTGGGCCCACCACCTGCGCCGGAACGGACGCCTCGACGAAGCGGAGCCGCTGCTGGTGGAACTGGTCGCGCGGGCCGAGCGGGCGCTCCCCGAGCGGAGCACGCCGCGGCATCGGTACAACTCGGACCTCGGGCTGCTGCGACTGGCGCAGGGCCGCCCGGCGGAAGCGTCCGAGCTCCTCGTGCTCGCCTGGGAGGGCTTCGCCGACACCGAGGGCCCGTTCGACTCCGAGACGCTCGTCCTCGGCATGAACTACGCCGGCAGCCTGATGGAGTCGGGCCGGTGGAGCGAGTCCCTCGACGTCATGATCGGGACCCTCGCGGACATGCGCGAGGAGTTCGACGAGGACGACCCGCGGATCTGCCTCATGCTCAGCAACATCGCGTTCGCGCACGTCCAGCGCGGCGAGTCGAGGCTCGCGCTCGCACGCCTCCTCGACGTGCTGGAGTGGCGGAACCAGCACCTCTCGAGCGACGACCCGCGGCGGCTGGCGGCGCTCGATCGGGTGGGCGCGCAGCTGCTCACGCTGGAGCGCCCCGAGGAGGCCCTGCCGTACTTCGAGGAACTCGCGTCGTCGATCGACCTGACGCCGGGCCTCGACGCGGAGGTCCGCAGCTCGTACCGGCTCGGCTACGCCCGATGCCTCGCGGCGTGCGGGCGAACCGACGAGGCCGAGGAGGAGCTCGCGACGGTGCTGGAGATGGAGCGGGCACGCCTCGCCGGAGCCGACGCGGCGGGGATCGCACGGCTCGAGGAGGAGCTCCGCGCTCTTCAGGCGCGGCGCTGACGCGAACCCGCGTGCCCGCCGCTACCCTCGGGGCGCACGCGCGATGCTGACCACGCTCCTCCTCGCCCTCGCTCCCGCGCAGGAGCCCGCCTGGGCGCGGCCGCCTCTCGAGTACGGGACGCGGCCGGCGACCGACCGCGTCGCGCGCCTCGACGCGGACCTCGCGTCCGGGGCACGCCGGCTCGGCGCCGATGGCGAGCGACCGACGCTCCTCGACGTGCTCGCCGCGCTGGAGGTCCCCGCGTCCTCCCAGCTCGCGGTCTTCACGCGCTCCAGCTTCCAGGCGAAGCGCATCTCGCCGCGCCGGCCGCGCGCGATCTACTTCTCGGACGACGTGTACGTCGGGTTCGTGCCGGGCGGCGACGTCCTCGAGCTGACCGCGGTGGATCCGGCGGAGGGCCTCGTCTTCTACACGCTCGACCGGACCGCGGACGCGCCGCGCTTCAAGCGCGAGACGCACCGCTGCCTCCAGTGCCACGCGCCGTCGCGCCAGAGCGGTCTCCCCTCGCACCTCGTCCGCTCGCTGCACCCCGAGCGCAGCGGCCAGCCGCGTCTCCGCGCCGGCTCCACCCACGTCGACCACGCGACGCCCATCGCCGAGCGCTGGGGCGGCTGGTACGTGACCGGCGACGCCGGGGAGATGGAGCACCTGGGCAACCAGATGCTCGAGGCAGACCAGGAGCGACTCGTCGCGGCGACCGGCGCGCACGCGGATCTCGCGGAGGTGTGCGACTCGGCCTCGTACGCCGCCACCACGAGCGACGTCGTCGCGCTGATGGTGATGGAGCACCAGACGCACGCGCAGAACGCGATCGTGCTGGCCGGGTACGAGGCGCGCGTCGCGCTGGACTACCAGAGGGCGCTGAACGAGGCGCTCGGCGATCCCCCCGGGACACCGGTCGCCTCGACGGGCACGAGGCTCGACGGGGCGGCGCGTGACGTCGTCGACGCGCTGCTGTTCACGGACGAGCCCGCGCTGCCGGGGCCGATCGGCGCCGGATCGCCGTTCACCGCGGAATTCGAGGCGCGCGGCGTCCGGGACGAGCGGGGCCGGAGCCTGCGCGACCTCGACCTGCGGACGCGGCTCTTCCGGTACCCGGTCAGCTACACGATCGACTCGCCGGCGTTCGCGGGCCTGCCGGCACCCCTGCGCGAGCGGATCTGGCAGAGGCTGGACGAGGTGCTCGACGAGGAGGCTCCCGACGGCCCCGCGCTGGATCCTGTGCGACGTGGGGCGGCGCGAGAGATCCTGCGAGCGACCTGCTCCTCGGTGCCCGCGGGCTGGTAGCGACGGAGGCCGCGCGGAGCGGCGAGGGCGCGCCGCCTACGCCCTTCGTCGTACCGGCGATCCGCCCGCGGCGCAGTCCGCCGACGACCTGTTCGCAGCGCGCAACACCCTGCTGCAACGGTGTCGCGCGGTCGTGGCCCGGCGCCGACACTCCCGGGATGTACGACGATCACCGACGCCCTGCCCTCGACGTCGAGCCCAACGGAGCGCAACGCCCGGAGCTCCCCCTCGACGACTCCGATCGCAAGCAACAGGTCTCCAGCGGAGGAAACGCCCTCACGCAGGACGAGAAGATCTTCGGCAAGTCGCTCAAGCGCAGCGCGCAGCTCTCGACCGAGGACCTGGAGTCGATCAACACGCGCAAGGGCCTCCTCAAGCTGCTGGACAGCCGCAAGGTCAACGCTCGCAAGGCGCTCGTCAAGCTGCGCTACGAGCACGAGCTGGAGAAGCTGCAGATCGAGCTCGTCAAGCTCCAGCGCACGGTGCAGCTCCACGGCCGCAGGGTGGCGATCCTCTTCGAAGGACGCGACGCGGCCGGCAAGGGCGGGACGATCCGCCGCTTCATCGAGCACCTGAACCCGCGCAGCGCGCGGATCGTGGCGCTGCCGAAGCCGACCGAGCTCCAGAAGGGGCAGTGGTACTTCCAGCGCTATACGGAGCAGCTCCCCAATCCCGGCGAGATCGTGTTCTTCGACCGGAGCTGGTACAACCGCGCCGTCGTCGAGCCCGTCATGGGCTTCTGCAGCCAGAGCCAGCACGAGGTGTTCCTGCGGCAGGTGCCCGAGTTCGAGCACATGCTCTACGAGGACGGCCTGGAGCTCGTGAAGTTCTGGTTCTCGATCTCGAAGGAGGTCCAGGCGGAACGCTTCGACGCCCGACGGACGGACCCGCTGAAGCAGTGGAAGATCAGCCCCGTCGACGAACGCGCGCAGGAGCGCTGGGACGTCTACACGCGCTACAAGGAGGAGATGTTCAGCCGAACGCACACCTCCTACGCGCCCTGGATCAGGGTGAAGGCGAACGACAAGAAGAAGGCGCGCCTGGAGAGCATGCGCCACGTGCTGTCACGCCTCGAGTACGACGGGAAGGGCGACGCGGACACGTCTCTCGCGCCGGACCCCGACATCGTGATGCGGTACCACCGGTCTCAGCTCAGCATCGATTGAGCGGGCCGGGGCGACGACCGAGCGCCCTGCGCGACGAAATTACGACATCCTGGCCCCGCATCGACCCGCCCTGCGGATCCCATGGGGCGATGATCCCGCCGTCGCTGCCGTCCCCCCATGACGCTCCCGGCCGCTTGGACGCCGACCCGGCGCCCGCGGGGACGAGCGTCGCGGTGGTCCCCTCGTCGGGGCTGGGCGACGGGCTGATCCAGATCGTCCTGGCGAACGGGCTGCGCGCGGCCGGGTACGACGTGACGTACTACCACGACGGGGTGCACCGCCTGCGCGAGCGACTCCCCGGGCTCAGGACCTGCCCGCTCCCGGAACGATCGGCGATGCTCGAGGCGCTCGCCGCGTACGACGTCGTGCTCTTCGACGCCGGCGCTTACTTCCTGACCGCCTCCCCGCTGCTCCGGGCGTGGATGATCGAGCACGGGATCGGCTACAGCATGGGGCGCGACGCGCCTCCCCGCGCGGAGATCGGCCCGACCCGAACGGGCGCTCCGCTGGTCGCCCTCAACCGGTCCCTTCGAGCCGGCCCACTCCGGTGGCCGCGACCGCCGCTCGCCCGTCAGGTCGCGGCGCAGGTCGCGCGCCGACTCGGCCTCGGAGCGCCCTCGATCGACCTCGGGGTCGTCGTGCCTCGACCCGACGCGCCGTCCCGTCGCACGCGCGTGTGCATCCACCCGGAGGCGTCGATGCCGAAGAAGTGCTGGGATCCCGAGTGCTTCCTCCAGCTCGCGTCTGCGCTCGGCGCGAACGGATGGACGCCAGTGTTGACCGTCGCTCCGTGGGAGCATGAACGCTGGCTGCAGCTCGCGGAGGGCCGCGCCGAGGTCGTGACATTCGCGGACGAGGTCGAGCTCGCGGACTACTACGCCGCTTCGCGCGCGTTCATCGGGAACGACTCGGGCAACGCGCACGTCGCGTCGCTGGTGGGCCTCCCGAGCGTGGTCCTGTTCCGGCACCGGGGGCGCTTCCCCACGTGGCGCGCCGCGTGGAGGCGGCCGACGGTCGTGGCCCCGCGCGTCCTCGGGCGGGGCCCATGGCAGAAGAGGATCAGCGTCGCGCGGGTCGAACGAGCGTTCTACCGCTCGGTCGGAGAGCGCTCGCCCGGCTGAGCGCAGCGGGACCCGCGGAGAATCCCCGATTCGTGCGTGGCGACCTGGGGGGTGCGGGATCCGGTCGTCCACAGGAGGACCCCTCATGCGCCGACTCGCTCCGCTCGCACTCGCAGGACTGCTCGCCTCGTCCGCACCTGCTCAGGTCGACCTCTACGCCACGGACTTCGACGCTCAGGGGGGCTGGACCTTCTGGACCGGCCACTCGTCCACGGCGTGGGGCGCTCCGGCGTGGGACGTCGACGCGCTCCCCGCGGACCCCGCGATCATCCGCAGCGCGCCCAGCTCGCTGAACTTCAACCACGACGTGCACGGCCTCGTCGACGGGACCTGGGACGGGACGGCGCGCTCACCCGTCGTCGACCTCGGCCGCGCGCTCGCGGACCCGGAGCTGTCGTTCTGGTACACGCTCTACGGCGAGGGCGGCTGCAACGTCTGGGTCGACGTCTCTGCGCGGATCGTGCACGCGAACAGCGGAGCGGTCCTCTTCGAGGAGTGCATCTCGGACGAGGGCGTATGGGGCACGTGGGTCGAGATCGGCCTTCCGCTCGATCGGACCTGGGGTCGCGTGCAGGTCGAGCTGCACTACGACTCGTGGGAGGCCTGGAACAGCGGCTTCGCCGGCCTGAGCATCGAGGACCTTCGGATCACCGATCCGTCGGGCGCCGCGGTCGAGTGCGAGGGCGAGCCGCAGACAGGCGGCGCACCGGGCGCCGCGCTGGAGCTCTCAGGAAGCGCGTCGATCTCGACGGGCGCGCTGACGCTCGCCGGCTCGGGCTTCCCGTCGCACACGTTCGCGTCGGCGTTCGTCGGAACGGCTCCCGCGCGGATCCCGATCGCCGCGGGCGTGCGCTGCATCTCCCCGGCCGGCAGCCAGCGCCTGTGGATCGCACCGACGCGCGCGGCTGGAGCGCCGAGCTGGACGCTGGAGCTCGGGGCTGCGCCACTGACGCACGTCGCGACCGTCGGGCTGCCCCTCTACGTGCAGACGATCTACCGCGACGGGCCGTCGGCGAACTTCTCGTCGGCGCTGGTGTTCACCCCGGCCCCCTGACGATTCACGGGTTAGGCTTCGGACTTGTACGGGACCGAGTAGCCCGGCGGTACGTTCGTCCAGCCCTCGCCACTCCGGCCGCGCCGACGCCCCAGCTCGAAGAGCGCGGTCATGTACTTCCGATCGAAGGCCTCGCTGGCCCCGACGTTGAAGTCGTCGGGGATGTCGGTGAGGTGGAACTTCAGGTCGTCCTCGAGGGACTGGACGTAGATCCGATAGAGATCCCCGATGCCCTGCGTGCGCAGGAGCGACAGGATCGTCCGCTCGGCGATCGGCATCACCCGGCGTTCGACGGGCCTCCAGCTCGGTGAGAGATAGGCGTTCCGCAGGACGTACACGTTCGGGCGGCCCACGATCTGGAGCCGGTCGACGAGCAGATCGAAGTCGAACTGGGTCGGGTACAGGAAGACCTGGTTGGTCGCCCCGCCGTCCACGTGCATCTCGTCGAAGCGCTGCCCGTCCGCCTCGACCTCGAGCATCACCGGCGGGAACGCGCCCGGGATCGAGGCCGATGCGAGCATCACGGTGCGGATGAGCTGGAGCGCCTCGGGCGTCCCGTACGCCGCGATGCGGCCCACGTCCCAGATGACCGGCCGCGCGGCGTCGAGGTTGGTGGTTCCGATGAGGAGGTCGCGTCCGTGGGAGTACTCCTCCGCGATCTCCTCCATGAGCTCCTGGGTCACGTACTTCTCCAGAAGCGCAGCGAGCGGCGCCGTGTCGCTCAGGGCGTCCTCGTTGAGGATCGCGGTCTTCGGGCGCGCCTCGACGAGGTCCTTGGTGGAGTAGCTCGTGTGGATCTCCTCCAGGACCGGGTCGTACTTCTCGCCGAGGTACGCGAACGGTGCGATGAGGGCGCCGGTGCTGATCCCCGTGACCAGGTTGAAGCGCGGCCTCTGGCCGATCTCCGGCGCTCCCACGAGGAGCCCGGCGCCGTACGCACCGCGCTGTCCCCCGCCCGAGATCGTGATGTAGTGATGCTCGGTGTTCATCACCGAGCCGTAGTCGCGCGCGATGTCCTCGTCCGACATCGCGACCCACTTCGAGTAGAAGGGGATCTGCTCGTCGCCCCAGTAGCGGACGTCGGGCATGCCCGGGGTCTGCCCGCGGAAGCGGAGCTCGACCGGAGGCGGGTTCCGGTCCGGATGCGAGGAACACGCGACGACGAGAGCCGCCAGCAGGAACGAAGCAGTGGATCGAAGGACTGAGCGCATGGTCGTGCCGGGGAGCAGGAGCACTGTGCGGACGTCGGGCGTGAAGATGCGACGAGCGGACGCAGCCCTATCACCCTCACGCGCCCGCGGATGGTATTCGAATGCGTGCTCGGCGAGCCGAGAGCCGCGGTGACGCATCCGCGGAACCCGCCTCCTTTCAGAGCGTGATGACCTTCTCGGCGGACTGGATCGCCCGGATGATCTCGTCCATCGACCCGACGGACCCGATCGCGGGCTCCACGCCGTAGAAGTCGAGGCAGGTTCCGCAGGGCACGAGGTCGACGCCGTTCTCCTCCAGCATCGCGAGCTCGCCGCGCACCGGCGACTCCGCCCCGGTCAGCTTGACCCCCTCGTTGAAGAGGACGATCGAGTCGAGGTCCTGCAGCGCGATCGACTTCTGCAGGAACGTCTTGAGGATTCGCTCGCCGAGCTCCGGCGCGCCGTGCCCCATCTGGGCCCTGTTGAGGATCACGATCGTCTTCATGCCGAAGAGCATGGCAGGTCGCGTCCCGACGTCAGCGCCCTTCCGACGACTCTCCCTTCCGATCCTCGTCCGCGAAGAAGTCCTGGATGCTGCGCTCCTGCTCGTCGACGTGGACCGGACGGATCGCATCCGGTGCCTTGCCAGGCCGAGAGGGCCTGGGCCGCCGCTTCCCAGAAGGTACGCGTGAGCCGAGCGACCGCAGCCTCCGCGCCATCGGGAACCCGCGCGCCCCGTCCAGTACGGCGAAGAGCAGCGCGATCCCGAGCAGCAGGGCCAGGACCGGCGCGCGGCCGCCTCCGAGCGGTGCGTTCGAGACGGCGAAGCTCCGGTCCCGGGTCAGATGTGCCTCGGCGTAGCGCGCCACGTCGTCGGGCCCGGTCGCCGCCAGGGCCGCCTGGAGTTCCACGGGAGACGCCCCGACGCGGCGCATCAGCCAGCCGAGCTCCATCGCCTCGCCCAGCCGCGCGGCAGTGCTCACGTCGAATGCGCCCGCGGCCGAACGTGCCGCGGAGTCGAACGTCTCGGCGTCGGGGGCCGCGAGCTCCGAGATCAAGTCGTCGAAGACCGCCATCACCGTCGGTAGCTTGCGGCTGTCGGAGACCTCGACGTTGAGGTCGAGCCGCGCCGTGTCGGACCGCAGCTGGAGGTGCGCGCGCGGTCCGTACGAGAGCTGCCTCGCCTCGCGGATCTCCTCGAACAGTCGCGTCGAGAGGTACCGCGCCACGAGCATCTGGGCCGCCGTGTCGGCCGTCGCCCCCGCTGGCATGTGGTAGCCGGCGATGACGAAACCCGGCCGGTCCAGGCGGTCCGCGCTGCCCAGGAGCTTGCGACCGAACCGCGGTTCGACAGCTTCGATCGGAGCCACGCCGCCTTCGGTCGGGAGGCCGCCGAACGCGTCCGCGACGGCCGCCATGACCCGATCGGCGTCAACGCGCCCGGCGAACCCGACCGCCATGTTCGGGGCCCGGTAATGCGCACCGTAGAACGCCCTGAGATCGTCCGTCGACAGTCGACGAATCCCCTCCTGTGCGCCACCGATGGGCTCGCCGAGGGGGTGGCCGGGGTACAGGTGCTCCTCGATCGTCGAGGCCGAGGCGTGCGGCTCCCTGACGCGGACTTCCTCGTAGACGATGCCGCGCTCGTCCGCGACGTCGTCGGGGTCGAAGCCGGGCGTGACGACGTGCTCGGCGAGCCACTCCACCGCGAACTCCCAGTCATCGGGATCGCACGCGATGTGGTACGTCGTCACCTCGTGGGCCGTGTAGCCGTTGAACCTCCCTCCCAGCGCGTCGAGCTGGCGGTTCGCCTCGCGCTTCGACCGAAGCTCGGTGGACGAGAGCAGAACGTGCTCCAGGAGATGTGCCACGCCGGTTCCTGCCGGGTCCTCGTGCCGCGAGCCCGCACCGACGAGCACCATGAGAAGGAACCGGTCGCCCCCGTCGTCGGGAAACGACCAGACCCGAAGTCCAGCATCCGTGACGACCTCGCGCACGAGAGGCGTGACCTGGACCCGCGAGGCGGGCTCGATCCCACCGGCGGCGGTGAGTACGAAGGTCGCGGCGAGAGCCAGCATCGCGCAGATGGTAGCCGAGGGGCCGAGGAACGAGCGCGGCGGGGGCCGCGTTGCTCCAGATCGAACTGGACGAGATGCCCCGCCCGGCCGGCGACGTCAGTGCGACCGGGGGCGAGACGTGGAGCTTCCAGACGTGGTACCGCCACGCGTTCCGAGGCGTCTCGACGGCCCACTTCACGGACGGCCCAAGCGTGGCGAGCCGGTCGCCGCGATGGCGGGCTTCGTCGCGTCCCTCGTGGGCGGCGCGGCGCTCGCCTGCCTCGGTGGCGCGGTCGCTGGTCTGCTCGGCTTCATGCTCCTCCTCGCCGGTGTCGAGGCGATCCGTCGAGGTCGCGGCGTGGAGCGCTACCGCGAGAAGCGACGGCAGTACCACGCGGAAGAGCGCGTCCAGCACCTCGCCGCGGGCGTCGTGGAGGTCACCGCACCCATGCCCCACGGCAGCGGCGAAGACCGCCGAAGGGCGCGAATCGAGGTCCTGTCGAGCGGCCCTCCCTGACTGAGCGAGTCCGCTCGCAGTCGCACCTGACGCGCACCGTCCCCTCAGGAGACGTCCCGGACGCGGATTCGACGCGCAACGTGCGTGACGTAGAACACGCCTGCCACGAGGTAGAGCGGCTGCGCGACGAAGACGTACGCG
Source organism: Planctomycetota bacterium (assembly GCA_038757895.1). Taxonomy (GTDB): domain Bacteria; phylum Planctomycetota; class UBA1135; order UBA1135; genus Saltatorellus. The sequence continues at coordinate 14,566 of JBCDGE010000052.1, forward strand.
CCCATCGCATAGGGATCGTCGATCCACAGGTGGATGAGCGTGATCACGGACGCGACGAGGGCTAACAGGGCTTCCAGCTTGAGGTTCATCCGTCCCTCCCCACGCCCGCCATGAGTCGGTCGTAGACCGGGCTGCCCGGCGTTCGGTCCTCGCGCGACGGGTGCGCGGGACCGTGGCAGCTCGTGCACCGAACCTCGTTCGTCACCATGCGGGAGATGCAGATCACGTGCGAGTTCACCGCCGCGAAGGCCGCCGTCCTGGCGTGGCAGGCGAGGCAGCTCGACTGGTCGAAGCCCGTCCGCGCGCGGATAGGCTCCTCGTAAGTGCCCGTCGTGTAGCGCACGAGGTGGCGGTAGCCGCTGAGCTTGGCCGCCATTCCGCCCGCGAAACCGTAGCCCGTGTGGCAGGTGTAGCACTCGCGCTTCGAGATCCACCCGTTCCGCGCGTGCAGGGCGGCGAGCGTCGGGCTCGTCGGGTCGTGGAGGTCCGTCACCATCGGCTGCATCACGTGGCACGAGGCGCACGCGGGCGTCTCGTGCGTGCCCTCGAGCAGCTTGAACGTGGCGGTCCCCATCGCCGCCGTCGGCAGGAGCACGAAGGCGAGAACCGCCGAGATCTTGTAGAGCGCCGCCGCGCTGAGTGACGCTCCGCCGATACGCACGGGCGGCAGCGACTTCCACTCCGTCTCTCTCCGCCGCGCTGCCAAGAGCGCGGCGATCACGAGCGCGACGAGACAGACGGTGCCGAGGAGCGCGTTGACCTGGAGACTCGTCATCCTTCCCTCCTGACGCGCACGGCGGTCGTCTTGTAGTCCGGCTCCTTGGAGAAGGGATCGACCTTGTCCGTCACGAGTCGGTTGATCGGGAACTCCGCGTCGTGGAAGTGCGCGAAGACGGTCCCGGCCGTCGGCTCGGGGCGCACCTGACACGGCCCGGACAGCCGGCCGTAGCGACTCTCGACGAGGATCCGATCCCCGTTGGTGATGCCCTGCGCAGCCGCGTCGTACGGGTGGAGGACGAAGTGGCCCCTGGGCGTGCCGTCCCGGATCTCCGCGATCCTGTCCGTCATCGTGCCGGTGTGCCACTGCTCCAGGATCCGGCCCGTGTTCAGCACCAGCGGGAACTCGTCGTCTGGCGCGTCCGACCGCGCCTCGTAGGGCGTCAGGTGGACCTTGGCCCGACCGTCGCCCTGGCCGTAGAAGTGCGTCGCGCGGCCCTCGTCGACGAACGGGTCGCCCGCCGCGTAGCGCCGGACCGTGCCCGGGTGATCCTCGTCCGGACAGGGCCACTGGAGGCCGCGCTCACGGCGGAGCCGTTCGCGCGTCATGCCAGAGAAGTCGTACAGCGAGTGGGACGAGAGTTCCCGGTACTCCTCCCAGACCTCCTCGGCGGTCTTCGCCCGGATCAGGTCGCCGTGGCCGAGGCGCTCGGCCAGGTCGACGAGGATCTCCAGGTCGGAGCGCGCCTCGCCCGGCGCGTCCAGCAGCTTCTCGACGAGCTGGTACCGACGCTCGCTCTGGCCGAGCACTCCCTCCTTCTCGACCCATAGCGCGGCGGGGAGCACGACGTCTGCGAAGGCGCTCGTCCGCGTGTTCTCGAAGACGTCCGCGACGACGAGGAACGCGTCGCGCATGCCGCTCTCGTAGCGGTCCAGGTTCGGAATGCTCTGGGCGGGGTTGGTGCACATGGTGAGCACGCACTTCACGTCGCCCCGCGTCATCGCCTCGAACAGCCCGACGGCGTGGAGTCCGGGGTCCGGGCTGAGCGTTCCAGTGCGTACTCCCCAGAGTCCCTCCATCTCCTCGCGGTGCTTCGCGTTGGCCACGAGCCGTCCGTGCGGCAGGAGGTGCGAGAGGCTCCCCGAGTCCCGGATCCCGCCGCACGCATTGCACTGCCCCGTGAGCGACATCGGCGTCGCGCCCGGACGGCCGATCTGTCCGGTCAGGAGGTGCAGCGCGTTGATCGTCGTGTTGAGAGCCGTCCCGTCGACGCGCTGATTGAGCCCCATCGTCCAGAAGGACATCGTCGCGGGGGAGTCGGCGAACAGGATGGCGGCTTCACGGATCTGCGCCGCGGGGACGCCGACGCGCCCGGCGACGGCCTCGGGCGTGTAGCCCTTCAGGAACTCCCGGAGAGCCGGGAAGTCGGCCGGACCGTCGGCGCCGACGATGCCGACGTGCTCGTCGATGAACGCGCGGGACAGGAGGTCCGCCTCGTCGAGCGCCTGGACCATCGACCAGAGGAGCAGGAGATCGCTCCCCGGCCGCGGAGCGAGGTGCAGGTCGGAGCGCTCGGCGGTGAGCGTCCGCCGCGGATCGACGCAGATGATGCGAACGCTCGGATCGCTGGCGCGGCGCGCCTTGATGCGCTCGAACAGCGGCTGGTGGCACTCCGCCATGTTCGCCCCGATCAGGAAGAACACGTTCGAATGGTCGATGTCCTCGTAGCTCCCCGCTGGCTCGTCCTTCCCGTAGGTCTTCGTGTATCCAACCGCGGCCGAGGCCATGCACAGACGTGCGTTCGCGTCGACGTTGTTGGTCCCGATGCCGGCCTTGAAGAGCTTGTTCGCCGTGTAGCTCTCCTCTGTGTAGAGCTGACCGGAGCCGTAGAACGCCACCGCGTCGGGCCCGTGGGCGTCGATCGCCTCCTTGTACCTGCGCGCGACGAGGCCCATCGCCTCGTCCCAGCTCGCGCGGCGAAGCTCGCCGTTCTCGCGGATCTGCGGATGGAGCAGGCGCCCCGGTGCCTTCATCAGCAGCGGGAGGAGCGTTCCCTTGATGCACAGCCGCCCCTCGTTGTGCGCCTCGGGATCGCCTCGGACTTCCAGCACCTCGGGCCGCCCGGAGGTCTCGTCGGTCGCCGTTCCGACCAGAACACCGCACCCGGTGCCGCAGTAGCGGCACACGCTCTTGCGCCAGCTCTCGACCCGGCCCTTCGGCAGGGTCGCCTCCAGGAACGCCCACGCGCCACCGCCCGCGGCGCTCGCCAGGCCAAGCGCGGTCAGCGCCTGCAGGAGCTCGCGCCGACCGAGGTCGTCCAGGAGCGAGGGGGCGGAGTCGGTGCTCGGTCCATCCATGGTCAAGGGTGTCATAGCCCGGGCAGAACTCGCTGAAGCGTTGTTTGCCGAGGACCCGAAGACGTCTCTGGCGCATCCTCTGACGACGGTGCGCGAGGCTCAGCATCGCCGAGCGACGAGGCGGGAGGGACTGGGGGATACCCGCTGCATAGCATGGGGTAGCCTCGAAGCCCGATGCTCTTCCTCGCCCTTTCCGTCCTCGCCCTCTCTCACGCCGAGGTGCCGCGCCCGAGGCCCGAGGTCGCGCGTCCAAACGTCCTGCTGATCATCTCCGACGACCAGCACTGGAGCGACTTCGGCTTCATGGGCGGCGACCACGTCCGCACGCCACACCTGGACGCGCTTGCAGACGAGTCCCGCGTCTTCCCTCGCGGCTACGTGCCCACCGCGCTCTGCCGCGCGAGCCTCGCGACGCTCGTCACCGGGCTCTATCCGCACGAGCACAAGCTGACGGGCAACGATCCTCCCGACGGCGTACCCCGCGCGCACATGCTCGCGCACATCGAGTCCGTCGAGACCGTCCCGGGGCTCCTCGCGACCGCAGGTTACCGCAGCCTGCAGACCGGGAAGTGGTGGGAGGGGAACTGCCGCTGCGGCGACTTCACCGAGGGCATGACCCACGGTGATCCGAAGCGCGGCGGGCGGCACGGCGACGAGGGGCTCGAGATCGGTCGGAAGACGCTCGCTCCCGCGTTCGAGTTCATCGACGCGTGCGTCGAGGATGGCGCGCCGTTCTTCCTCTGGTACGCGCCGTTCCTCCCCCACCGTCCGCACGACCCGCCGGCGCGTCTGCTGGAGCGCGAGCGTCGGGACGGAGTGACCGAGCCGGTTGCGAAATACCGCGCGATGTGCGCGTGGCTCGACGAGACGTGCGGCGCGCTCCTGGGGCACCTGGAGACTGCGGGCGTCGCCGACGAGACGCTCGTCGTCTTCGTCGTCGACAACGGGTGGATCCAGCGGCCCGATCGCCAGGGGTACGCCGCGCGCAGCAAGCGCACGCCCTACGAGGGCGGTGTCAGGACGCCGATCCTCCTGCGGCTCCCCGAACGCATCGCGTCCGGTCGCGTCGACGTTCCGGTCAGCAGCGTGGACATTCCTGCGACGATCCTTCACGTCTGCGGCGTCGAAGTACCGGCGAGCTGGTCCGGTGTCGACCTCCGCGCGGCGCCCGAGCGGCTTCGCGCGCGCGGCCCGCTCTTCGGTGCAGCGTTCACGCACGACGTCGTCGACCTCGACGATCCGTCGCGGAGCGTGCTGTCGCGGTGGGTGCTGCGCGATCCGTACAAGCTGATCGTGCACGGCGACGCAGAGACGCCAGACGAGCTGTACGACGTCCGCGTCGACCCCGCCGAGGAGCGCTCGCTCGAGGATCCGGAACGGGCCGCGAAGCTCAAAAGGGAACTCGATGCGTGGTGGCCCGAGGGCGCCGGGACATCCGGGCGGTCGCCGAGATAGAGCATCCTGGCGGACCCCGCCGGCCGCACTTACGCTGGCCGGTGATGTTCCCCTCATCCGGTCGATCGCCGTCTCGTCGAGAGCTCCTGCGGGTCGGAGGGGGTGGTCTCCTCGGGCTCGGCCTCGCCGACCTCCTCGCCGCTCGTTCGCTCGCCCAGCCGTCGCCGCTCACGGCCCCCGGCTGGGGCCGCGCGAAGAACGTGATCCTGGTCTTCCTCCAGGGCGGTCCGAGTCACCTCGACCTCTGGGATCCCAAGCCGGACGCACCGGACGACGTCAAGAGCGCCTTCGCCACGATCCCGTCGAAGGTCCCGGGGATGGAGGTCACCGAGCTGCTCCCGCGGCTCGCACAGGTCACCGACCGGCTGACGTTCATCCGCTCGATGAGCTACTCGCCGATCGGGCTCTTCAACCACACGGCGGCGCACTACCAGATGCTGACGGGCTACACCGCCGACAAGGTGAGCCCCTCCGGCCAGCTGGAGCCGCCGTCGCCCAAGGACTTCCCGACCGTCGGCAGCCACGTCGTCCGCATGCGCCCGCCCGAGGTGCCGATGCTGCCATTCGTGATGATGCCGCGGCCGCTCCAGGAGTCGAACGTGGTCGGCAAGGGAGGCGACGCGGGCTTCCTCGGCCGCGCCTACGACCCGTACACGCTCTACCCGTCCGGCGACGACTTCGACAACACGAAGCTCGACCGCGTCAACGCCGCCGACCTCGCGCTGCGTCCCGAGCTCTCCGTCGGGCGCCTCCAGCGGCGCGCGAACCTGCGCGACGTCGTGAACGGGAACATGGAGGCGATCGAGCGCGCGACCGAGGGCTACGACCTCGACCACTACACGGGGGAGGCGCTCGACCTCGTGCTGTCCGGCCGCGCGAAGGAGGCGTTCGAGCTCGCGCGCGAGCCCGACGCGCTCCGCGACCGCTACGGCCGGACGACGTTCGGTCAGTCGTGCCTGATGGCGCGGCGCTTCATCGAGGCGGGGACGCGCTTCGTGCAGGTGAACTGGCCCAAGGTCGCGAACTCGGACCGCCACTCCTGGGACGTGCACAAGGCCCTGAACAAGCGCATGCGCGACGACGCAGCGCCGATGCTGGATCCGGCGCTCGCGACGCTGGTCGAGGACCTCGACGAGCGCGGACTCCTCGACGAGACGCTCGTCGTCGCGGTCGGCGAGTTCGGGCGCAGTCCGCGCAAGGGCCTGTCGACGTCCGGCAACGACAACGACGCGGACGGGCGCGACCACTGGCCGTACTGCTTCACCTCCGTCGTGGCGGGCGCGGGCGTCAGGCGCGGCGCGGTGTACGGCCAGTCGGACGAGACCGGCTCCGCCCCCGTGGGCGACGCGGTCGTGCACCCGACCGACCTCCTGGCGACGATCTATCACGCACTCGGGATCGAGCCGCACGCGATGGTCATGAACCACCTGGAGCAGCCGCGCGAGCTGGTCAAGGGCAACCCGGTGACGGAGCTGTTCGACCGATGAGCCTCGTCCCCGCCCTCCTCCTGGCGAGTCTCACTCCCGCCGCCGAGGTTCCGACCGAAGAGCCCGACGCCGTCAGCTACTGGCGGGAGGTGCGTCCGCTCCTCACGGCGCGCTGCGCCGGCTGCCACCAGCCCGCGAAGCCGAAGGGACGGCTCGACGTCACCACGCAGGCAGCGCTGCTCGCCGCCGACGGCGTGATCGCTGCAGGCGTGCCCGCGGACAGCCTCCTCCTGGAGGTCGTCACGTCCGAGGACGGTGACCCGCCGTCGATGCCGCCGGACGGGCCGGCCCTGACCGAGGACGAGGTCGCGCTGCTGGAGAGCTGGATCGCCGGCGGCGCGCCCGACGACACGCCCGAGGGGCTTGCGAGCGGCGGCGCGCCGGACGTGTACGAGCGCCTGCCCGTCATCACCGACGTCGACGTCTCGTCCGACGGCGCGCGCTTCGCCGTCGCCGGCTCGGGCGAGGTCCTCGTGCACCGCTACGACGGCGGCCTGGAGGCGCGCTTCGCCGGTCTGTCGGAGCGCGTCGAGGGGCTCGCGTTCTCCCCCGACGGCGCGCGGCTCGCCGTGATCGGAGGCAGCCCCGCCCGGTTCGGCGAGGTGCAGGTCTGGAACGTCGAGAAGGGCGAGCTCGCCCTCTCGAAGCAGGTCACGTTCGACACGCTGCGCGGCGTGTCCTGGTCGCCGGACGGGACCCGCGTCGCCTTCGGCGGCGCCGACCGGAGCCTGCGCGCGATCGACGCCGCGACGGGCGAGGAGGTCCTCTTCCAGGGCTCCCACGAGGACTGGGTGCTCGACACGACGTGGTCGACCGACGCGTCGCACCTGATCTCCGTGAGCCGTGACCGCTCGATGAAGCTCGTCAAGGTGTCGACGTCGCAGTTCATCGACAACATCACCAGCATCACGCCGGGCGCGCTCAAGGGCGGCCTCGCGGCGGTGGCCAGGCACCCCGCGCGCGACGAGCTGCTCGCGGCGGGCGCCGACGGCGTGCCGCGGCTCTACCGGATGTACCGCGAGAAGAAGCGCGTCATCGGCGACGACTACAACCTCATCGAGGCCTACGCCGGGCTGCCCGGCCGCCTGTACGACGTGCGCTGGCTTCCTGGAACGGACGCCTTCGTGACCTCGTCGAGCCACGAGGGCCAGGGCCACGTGCGGCGGTACACCATCGGGACGAAGGAGCCCGCCTGGACCTACGAGGCGGACGGTGGCATCTACGCCGTCGCCGTTCACCCCGCTGGGGACCGCGTGCTGTGCGCAGGCCAGTCGGGACTCGTCGTCGAGCTCGACGCCACGACGGGCGAGACGCTGCGCGAGGTCGTCCCCGTCCCCATGCCCGAGGACTCCAGCCGATGATCCGTGCAGCAGTCACGCTCCTCCTCACCCTCGCGCTGACGGGTGCGGCCACCGGCGGCGAAGGCGCCAAGAGCGCTGTCATCACCTCGGTCGACGTCCACCCGGCGCGGGTCGACCTCAGCTCGCCCTACGCCTCGGTCCAGCTCCTGCTCTTCGGGCGCACCGAGGACGGCAAGGTCCTCGACGTCACGCGCGACGCCGAGCTCACGGGCGCCGGGACGCACGTGACCGTGGACGAGCGCGGGCTCGTCCGCCCCGTCGAGCCGGGCCGCGGCACGCTGCGCTTCCGCATCGACGACGTCGAGGTGGAGGTCCCCTACTCGGTCGACGACCTCGCCCAGGCGCCGCCTCCGACGTTCGCCGGCGACGTGATGCCGATCCTCTCGCGCGCGAGCTGCAACAGCGGTTCGTGCCACGGCTCGGCCCAGGGCAAGAACGGCTTCCAGCTCTCGCTGCGCGGCTACGACCCCGTCGCCGACTTCCGCGCGCTGACCGACGACCTGGAGGGCCGACGCGTCGACCGCGTCGTGCCGGCGCGTAGCCTGTTCCTGCTGAAGCCGACCGCCGAGGTCCCCCACGAGGGCGGGCAGGCGATCGCGCCCGACTCCGTCGCCCACCGCCTCCTCGCCGACTGGGTGGCCGACGGTGCGCGCATGGAGGCGGAAGACGCCGAGCTGGTGTCGATCCGCGTCGTACCCGAAGACCCCGTGCTCTCGGTCCCCGGGCTCCAGCAGCAGTTCGCGATCCTCGCCACCTACTCGGACGGTCGGGAGCGCGACGTGAGCGCGCGCGCGTTCGTCGAGGTCGGCGATATCGAGGTCACGAGCGTCGACGACCGTGGGCTCGTCACCGCGCTGCGCCGCGGCGAGAGCGCGATCCTCGCGCGCTACGAGGGCCGCTACGCCGCGACGAGCCTGTTCGTCATGGGCGATCGCGAGGGCTGGACGTGGACGCCCGAGCCCGCGCGCAACTGGATCGACGAGCTCGTGAACGCAAAGCTCCAGCGCATCCGCTCGCAGGCGTCTCCGCAGTGCACCGACGCGGAGTTCCTGCGTCGCCTGTCGCTGGACCTGACCGGGCAGCCGCCGACGCCCGCGGAGGTCGAGGCGTTCCTGCTCGACGCGCGTCCGTCGCAGCGCAAGCGCGACGAGATGATCGACCGCCTCGTCGGCGGCGCGCCGTTCGTCGAGCACTGGACGAACCGGTGGTGCGACCTGCTGCTGGTCAACGACAAGAACCTCGGCCGCGAGGGCTCTCGCCGTCTGCGCGAGTGGGTCCGGGGCCAGGTCGCGAGCAACGCGCCCTACGACGGTTTCGCCCGCGCGGTCCTCGACTCATCGGGCGCAACGTTCGACAACCCGCCGGCCGCGTACCACAAGGTGCTCCGCGAGCCGGACGCGGCGATGGAGAACACGACCCAGCTCTTCCTGGGCGTTCGGTTCAACTGCAACAAGTGCCACGACCACCCGTTCGAGCGGTGGACGCGCGACCAGCACTGGGACCTCGCCGCCTACTTCGGTCAGGTCGGGCGGCGCGACGTCGAGGGATCGCGCCGGCTCGCATCGACCGCCGTCACGCGCGGCGCCACCGAGAACGAGGAGATCTACGACCGCGACGAGGGCGAGGTCGTGGACCCCGACACCGGTGTCACGCGCGTTCCGGCGTTCCCGTACCAGCACGGCGGCGACGTGCCCGCGGACGGCACGCGCCGCGCGAGGCTCGCGGCGTGGGTCACCGCGGGCGAGAACCCGCTCTTCGCACGCAGCTACGTCAACCGCCTCTGGAGCTACTTCCTGGGCCGCGGGATCATCCATCCCGTCGACGACATCCGCGCGAGCAACCCGCCGAGCCACCCCGAGCTGCTCGACCGCCTGACCGACGAGTTCGTCGCGTCGGGATTCGACACGCGGGCGCTCATGAAGCTCATCCTGCGCTCGCGGACCTACCAGCGGTCCATCGAGACGAATCGCTGGAACGAGGGCGATGACGTCAACTTCGCGCACGGGCTCGCCCGGCGCCTGCCCGCCGAGACGCTGTTCGACGCGGTGCACTCTGCCACCGGGTCACGTCCCCGCCTGCCGGGCGCACGCCCCGGGACGCGCGCGGGCGAACTCGTCGGACCGGACGTCGAGGCGCCCGACGGCTTCCTCGGCCTGTTCGGGCGGCCGCCTCGCGAGAGCGTCTGCGAGTGCGAGCGCGCGACGGGCCTTTCGCTCGGGCACGCGCTGAACCTCGTCAACGGGCCGACGGTCGCCGACGCGATCGAGGACCCTGAGGGCGCGCTCACGGATCTGGCGCGCTACGAGAAGGACCCGGCGGCGATCGTGCGCGAGCTCTACATGCGCTTCCTCTGCCGCCCCCCGTCCGACGCCGAGGTCGCGGCGCTCGTCCCCAGCTTCGACGCAGGGGTACCCGCCAACCTGCTGGCGCTCACGCCGGACCAGCTCGCCCGGACCCGGACCGCGCGCGCGGAGTGGGAGGCCACCCAGGTCCCCCACGCCTGGACGCGGCTCGTCCCCGACAGCGCGCGCTCGGCGGGCGGCGCCACGCTCACGATCGCCGAAGATGGCGCCGTCCTTGCATCCGACGCCAACCCCGAGAAGGACACGACGACGCTCGTCGCGTTCGCCGGCGACGGACCGATCACCGGACTGCGGCTGGAGGTGCTCCCTCACGAGTCGCTCGCGGCGGGCGGTCCGGGCCGCGCGGAGAACGGGAACTTCGTCCTCCACGAGCTCCGCGTCGCGGCGGTGTCCGCGCTCGATCCGACGAAGACGAAGCCCCTGAAGCTCCGGAGCGCCACCGCCGACTTCTCGCAGGGCGGATGGCCGGTCGCGGCGGCGGTCGACGGCAACGCCGGCACGGGCTGGGCCGTCAGCGCGCGCTTCGGCGAGCCGCACACCGCGGTCTTCGAGGTCGCCGAGGACGTCGGGTTCGAGGGCGGAACGCTGCTCGTCGCGACCCTCGTGCAGAACTACGGCTCGAAGCACGTGATCGGGCACCTGCGCCTGTCCACGACCGGCGACCCGCGCCCGGTCCGGCACCTCGCGCTGACCGAGGACGAGCGCGTCGCGCTGCGCACCCCGGCCGCCGAGCGGACCGACGAACAGCGCGCGGTGATCCACCGCCGCTACGTGCGCACCGCGCCGGAGCTCATCGACCTGGTGCGCCTCGGCGCGACCCAGGACCTGGCGTGGGCGCTGGTGAACAGCCCCGCGTTCCTCTTCAACCGCTGAGGGCCATACGCGCGCTCAGTCCTGGAAGACCTTCGCCTTCTCGTTCCCCCCGGCGAGCAGGAAGGCGACGAGGTCCCTCAGCTCCTCCGGGTTGAGCGCGTCGACGAGCCCGGCCGGCATCTGCGACGTCGGCGACTCCTTGATCTGCTGGATCTCGGAGCGCTCGAAGACCCAGGGGTCCTCGTCGACATCGCGCGGGTAGATCACGATCGAGTCCTCCTCCTCGACGAGGATCCCCTCGGCGATCTCGCCGTCCTTCGCGAGGACGAGGTGCGAGCCGTACTGGTCCGAGATCGCCGCGTTCGGCTCGACGATCGCCTCCAGGAGGTCGTCGATCGAGAACTTGTTCGCGACGGTCGTCAGGTCGGGGCCGATCGCTCCGCCCTCGCCGTCGAAGCGGTGGCACGAGCTGCACGACGTCGCGTGGAACAGGTTCCGACCGGCCGCGAAGTTGCGCCCCGAGAGCGAGGCGCCGACGACGCTGGTCGCCTCGTCCAGGGACCACGCGCGGCCCGGGCCGACGGGAGGCTTCACGTCGACGGGGACGTCCGCGACGAGGGTCTCGCCGAGCACGCTCGCCAGCGACCGGAAGTCGGCGGCCGACAGCAGGTCCACGGCGTCGGCGCGGATGTTCTCCAGGAAGCCCGTGTAGCTCATCCCGGCGGGGTGCTGCGCGGCCCCGGGGAAGAACGCGAAGTACTCGCGGCGCCGGTCGAGCGTCCAGCCCTCGGTCGCGTTGCGCAGGATCAGCGCGTACGAGATGTCCTGCAGCGGCGGCATGTCCGCCAGCATCTTCGCGATCGGCCCGCCGTACTGGTCGTTCCGCTGGATCAGTTCGGCCCAGGGCGGGAGCGGCGCGGCGTCGCCCTTCGCCATGAGCGCCAGCGTCTTCTCGACGACCGAGGGCGCGCCCAGGTAGGTGAGGAGCCGTGCGAGCTCGGTGTTGGTCGCGTCCGTCGACGCGGGGTACAGCGGATCGAGCGTCGCCGCGACGCGCTCGCGCACGGCCGTCTGGGGCGGGCCGAGTCGGATGAACGCGAGGGCGTAGGCGCGCAGGGCCGAGAGCCGCACGGGCTCGGGGAGCGCGGCGAGGTCGAGCCGCTCCAGCGCCGACACGACGCCCTCGAGGTCCTCCGGTGCGCCCTGCCGTGCGAGCGCGACGAGCGCGGTGGCGGCGGCGCGGGGACGCTCTTCGGCGAGCGCGCGCTCGCGCCACGTGGCGACCGGCTGGTTCTCGACGCCGATCCTGGCGGCAAAGCGGACGAAGCGATCCTCGCTGGCGAGGTGCGGCCAGCACGCGTCCAGCGCCGCGGGATCGACGCGGCCGTGGAACGCCTCCAGCGCGCGGCGCGTCGCGCGGGCCTCGGCCGATCCCGGCGTGTCCGCCACGAGCGGAGCGACGTCGGTCGACTCCTCGCCGCGGTAGACGATGCGGTAGAGCGACGACTGGGTGCGGCGTCCGCCGACGGCGAAGTACATGGCGCCGTCCGCACCGATGACCGCGTCGGTGACGCCGAGCGGCTTCGCCCACGCGAACTCCTCCTTGGTCGCCACGTAGCTCGCGCCACGTGGCTCCAGGTGCATCGCGTAGATCGTCCCGAACGTCCAGTCGAGCAGGAAGAGCGCGTTCTGATAGCGCGCGGGGAAGCGCGCCCCCGTGCCGAACAGCGCGCCGGTCGGCGAGCCCGGTCCGATCTCCAGGGTCGGCGGGAGCGAGTCCTCGTAGTAGGTCGGCCACTTGCCCGTGCCGCTGCGCCACCCGAACTCGCTGCCGCTGGTCACGTGCACGAGCCGCGTCGGCCGGTACCACGGCGAGCCGAGGTCCCACTCCATGTCCGCGTCGTACGTGAACATCTCGCCGTTCCGGTCGAGCGCGATGTCGTACTGGTTGCGGTAGCCGCTGCTGAGGATCTCCACGCCGGTCCCGTCCGGATCACAGCGCGCGATCCAGCCGCCGGGGGCGAGCTTGCCGCGCGCGTGCCCGCGGGCGTCCCACAGGCGCGGCAGCAGCAGGTCCTCGCGCCAGTTCGACGGCGCGCGTGAACCGTCGAACGCCGGCGGCTTCACGTGGTTGCCGCCGATGAAGTAGAGGCCCTCACCGTCGGGCGTCGGCAGGACGGCGTGCGGCCCGTGCTCGCCGCCCGCGCCCAGCTCGATCAGGTTCTCCGCGTCGTCGAGCTCGCCGTCACCGTCCGTGTCGCGCATGCGCCACACGCCCTGGCCGTACACGTTCGCGTAGAGCGAGTCGAACGCCCAGCACATGCCCTGCGCGCCGCTGACGTCGACGCCGATCCGTTCTGCCTTCGTGACCCCGTCCGGGTCGTCGAGCGGCGCGGGCGTGATGCGGTAGATGCCCTGCTTCCCCTGGTCGCTCGCGTAGAGCTCGCCCTCGGCCCCGACCGCGAGCGACACCCAGGAGCCCTGGATCGCCTTCGGCACCCGATACAGCTGCTCGGCCTCGAACCCCTCCGGCAGATTCAGGTCGACCCCGCTCTCCGGCGCCTGCGGCGGCACCTCGCGGTCGTCGCGGAGCCCGAAGTGCTCGCGGTCGACCACTCCTGACCAGACGACGTCGCCGCCCACCGGTCCGAAGGCCGTCACGGGGGAGACCTGGTTGCTGACGCCCCTCGAAGCGTTCCACGAGCCGTCGGAGACGAGCTTCGTCTTGCCGTCCATCGTCAGCCGGAGCGCGAGGCCCGCAGGGCCGCCGTCGTTCCCCGCGAGGATCTCGAACCTGTTCGTGCCCGTTTTGAGCGTGGCGGTGACGTCGACCCGCGTGACCTCCTCCCAGCGCTGGTCCTTCGCGACCTCGACTCCGTTGAGGAACACGGTCATCCGGTTGTCGCAGGTGGCGTGGAGCCAGGCGCGCTTCGGGGCGGCTTCGACCTCGAAGGACCGATGGAAGATGACGTCCCGATACGACTCGGGCTCGCCGAGCCAGATCCACTGGGGCGCGGACTCCTGCTCCTGGATCGCCGGGCGAGGCGCTTCCGTTTCGTGGCGATGCACCGTCGTGCAGGGCGTCGACAGGAGGAGCGGGAGAGCGAGTGCGGCTGCGGTCATGCGTCGAGTGGGCTGGGGAGTTCCCCTTACCCTAAGTTCCGCGCGCTCGTTCCGTCGCGAGGTTCCAGGTGCGGCACGCGGACGCTTCGTCCCGACGAAGATCCTCGTTTCGGAGCGTGACGCCGGGGATCGCATCGGCATGGCGGGGCGCCGGCAACGAGCCGGATCCCTCCAGACCCCGGACCACACGCCATGCAGCACACGACCCGTTCGTTCGTCTCGCTGGGCCTCTCGCTGGGCCTTCTGCCGGGCCTCTTGCCGGGCCTCTTGCTGGGCCTCGCCCTGCCCTCGATCGCAGCCCGGCAGGCGGACCAGCCCGCCCCGACCCGATTCCCGCTGCCCGAGCGCGTCCTCCACGACGTCGAGGCCGACGGCACGCACTGGGCGCTCGGCCACACCTACAAGGCCCGCGCGGGGGCGGACGGCTTCGCCTACGTCCCGTTCCTCGGCGCCGACGCGCCGCGCAACTTCCCGGTCGCGATGCGGGTCACGTCGGTGCAGGTCGGTGGCCGCGAGGTCGCGCTGGAGGGCGACGCTCGCGTCTCGGCCGACGGGGACGTGTGGACGCTCGATCGCGGCCCGGTCGACGTCGTCTACGAGCTCGCCCTGGAGTCCGTCGAGCAGATCTTCGTCGTCGACGACGTCACGGCGGGCGGTGACGTGCGCGTGTCCATCGACGTCGAGAGCGAGCTCTCGCTGCAGGCCGACGGCGCCGGGCTCCGGTTCGTCGGCGACCACGGCGAGGTGCGCTACTCCGCCGCGATCGCCATCGCGCCCGACGGCTGCACGTGCGAGGTGAGCGCGGAGCCGAACGACCGGGGGTTCGACCTCGTCGTACCCGCCGCGTTCGTGGCGGGGGTCGACGGTCCCCTCGTGATCGACCCGGTCTTCTCGTCGGGCACGGTCAGCGGCATGCCGGGCATCCCGTCCGTCTCCGCGGACGTGGCGAGCGACCCCGACGTGGGGTTCGTCGTCGCGATCGAGCGCACGTTCAGCGCGACCGACGGGGACGTCTTCCTCTACACGGTCGACGGTCCGTCGAACGACCCGTCGGGGACGTTCGCGGTCACGATCGACCTGTCGGCCTTCTCGTGGGAGGAGCCGAGCGTCTGCGGCCGCGACCTGGACGACGAGTTCCTCGTCGTGGCGACGCGCGGCACCGGGCAGTCGCGTCGCATCTGGGCACGCGAGGCGGCGCGGGGCGCGAGCTGGTCGCTGGAGTCGAAGTTCGCGCTCTCCGCGGGACGCGAGGCGTTCGGCCCCGACGTCGGCGCCGATCACGTCGTCTCGTTCTTCCAGACGAACGTCTGGATGGCCGTGTGGGAGGAGCTGGACCTCTCCGGCAACAGCTTCGTACGCGGGCGTGTGATCACGACCGGGGGTCCGCTCTCGACCCCGTTCGGCATCGGGATCCCGCTCGCCGGGAACCACTCGCCGTGCATCTCGGAAACGGCGGGGCCGCGCGGCTCCGTGGCGTCGCAGAGGTTCACGATCGCGTACCTCCGCGACTCCGCGACGCTCGGATCGGAGATCGTCGTCGACCAGCGCGGGCACGACGGCGTTCCGCTCATCAACCCGTACGTCGCCGTGCCAGCGACGCTCGTGACCGACGTGGACGTCGCCGGGCCCTCGGACGAGCTGGCGCCCAACGGAGAGAACCCGTTCCTGCTCGTGTACGGCACGCGCGCCCTCTTCGGCAACGGTCGGTGGATCCGCGCGACCGTCTGCGCCGGGATCGAGACCTACGGCACGACGAGCCTCTCCGAGATGAGCGATGAGGGGCGCGACCGGCTCCAGCGCCACCCCGTCGTCGCGGCCGAAGGGGACCAGTTCGTCGTCGTCTACGAGGAGAGCGACGACCTGAACGGCCCCGCGGACATGGTGATGTGCTCGGGGAGCATCTCGAACGGACTCTTCGGCCTCGCCGAGCGCCGCGAGTTCTTCACGTCGACGCCGTTCGACGAGGTCGGCCCGTCGGTCACGACGCACTGGGAGGGCGGTAGCGAGTTCCTGACGAACGCTGGCTTCGCCGCATGGACGAACGACCAACCTGTCGACGAGATCGAGGGAGGCTTCCTGGGTGCCTACCCGCTGCTCACGTGCGGCCAGCAGTACTGCGAGGCGAACGTCAACTCGAGCGGCCGCCCGGGCTGGATCGCGGCGTTCGGGAACTCGAACGTCACGGACACGAAGCGACTGATCGTCTTCGACGCGGCGCCCACCGCTCCGTGCTTCATCCTCGTCTCGCGCGAGGACGCCTTCGTCCCGCTCGTGGCGGGCAGCCGCGGCAACCTCTGCCTGGGCGGGAGCGGGTTCGGCCGCTTCAGCAACTTCCTGTCGAACACGGACGGCCTCGGCCGCTACGAGCTGTACTTCGACCCGCAGGCCATCGCGCAGCCGAACGGCTCGGTCGGCGCCCTGCCGGGCGAGACCTGGTACTTCCAGGCCTGGTTCCGCGACTCGATCAACGGAAGCGCGACGTCGAATCTCTCGAACGGGGTGGCAATCCCGTTCGAGTGATGGGAAAGCGGATCGCGATCCCGTTCGAGTGATGGCCGTCAGTCCGCCGCTGCGTACCCGAGTGTGGCGAGCTGCGCGCGGATCTCCGGGTTCGACGTGGAACGCTCGGGGCGGTCCGACAGGGGGTAGCGAGCGCGCATCGCGTCGACCAGCCGTAGCCAGGCCCTGTGGTCCTCCTCCGAGGAGGGCCACAGGTCGTCGCGCTCACCGGAGTCGCGGGCGAGGTCGAACACCATCGCGTCCCCGTTGGTGTCGTTGGGACGGAGCGCCGACGGGTACCCGATGAACTTCAGGTCCCCCTGGCGAACAGCCGCTGCGATGGCGTTCGAGCCCTCGGGCCGGAAGGGGACCCAGAGCGTCGCCACCCTCCGGCGGCCCGATCCGTCGAGCGGCACGCCCGACCACGCCGCGGGCACGGGCGCGCCGGCGGCGCGCGCGATGGTGGGCGCGACGTCGAGCGCGAGGACAGGGCGCGCCACGCGGCGGCCGCCCCGGTACGTGCGAGGCCCGCGGACGAGGAGCGGCACTGCGAGCTGCTCCTCGTACAGGCTGT
Source organism: Planctomycetota bacterium (assembly GCA_038757895.1). GTDB lineage: Bacteria > Planctomycetota > UBA1135 > UBA1135 > Saltatorellus. Next base: position 31,316 of record JBCDGE010000052.1, read on the forward strand.
TCCCATGACCGTACTGGCCGTGCTCGCCGAACTCCTCTCCGTGGTCCGAGGTGATCACCACGAGGGTCTCGTCCAGGACGCCCGACGCGCGGAGCCCCTCGAGGAGCTGCTCCAGCGCCACGTCGAGCTCGGCGATCTCGGCGTCGTAGAGGTCCGACATCCGCGCGGCGAGCGCGGGATCGACGGGTTCGGGGCTCGCCGGCCTGGGCGCGGCGGGGACGCGGAGCTCCTCGTCCGACGCCCCCTCGGCCTCGCGGACGAACCGGGCGCGGAACTCGGCCTCGGGGTCGTAGGGAGCGTGCACCTTGTAGGTCTGCACGAACGCGAAGAAGGGTCGCTCCTGCTCCCCGATCCACCGCGCTGCGTCGGCGAACGTCTCCTCGACCTCGGGCGCGTGGACGCGGAAGCGCTCGAACCCCTGCGCGAGGCCGAGTTCGGCGCGGGCGTAGCCCCCCTCGGTGAACGCCGCGGTCTCGTACCCGGCCTTCCAGAGCACCTCCGCAAGCGTCTCGACCTCGCCGGCCAGGCGCGACCCCGCGTCGAACACGCCGTGCTCGATCGCGTGGAGGGAGGAGAGCAGCGACGCGTGCGACGGGAGCGTCCACGGTGCGCCGCTCCAGACGTCCTCGAAGAGCACACTCTCCCGGGCGAACGAGTCCAGGTACGGAGACGTGGGTCGATCGTAGCCGTAGCAGCCCAACCGATCCGCCCTGAGCGTGTCGAGCACGATGAGGAGCACGTTCGGCCGCCGCTCGGTCTCCCGCGCGTGCGTGATCGACGGCTCGAGCCACACGGGATGGGCCGGGGGGCCCGCGGGAGTGGTCCCCGGATCCACGGCGAACGAGAGCACGGCGCCGGGGCCGACCTCGGGCAACGGGCCGAGCGAGACGTCGTGCGCCTCACCAGCCTCGGTCCGGTCGAGCTCATCGGCCCAGAGCTCCCGAGCGGCCCCGTCCGCCGTCCGCAGGGAGACACGGAACCGCGCGCTGGCCTGCGCTCCGTCGACCAGCTCGACGCTCGCGCCCCTCCGCACCGCGGTGACGTTCTGGAGCGCGTGCGCAAAGCGCAGTTCCCCCCCCGCGTCCGAGGCCTCCAGCGCCCACTCGATCGTCGTCCCGCACTCGACCCGCACGGCGCGGCGCGTCTCGCCAGAGAGCAGCTCCTCGATCGGCTCCAGCAGGCCGCCGATCTCGGGGAGCGGCGTCATGAGCCGCCGCAGGATCGCGTCGGAGGGCGCGGGATAGCGGGGACGCATCCGGGGCGGCTTCTCGCCCTTCGAGCGCGTCGCCACGTGGACGCCACGGCCATCGACGAGGACTTGCCCCGGCGCCAGCTCGTCGAGCGCCATACGGGCCGCCATGGGCTCGAACGCCGTCCTGGGCGCTCCCCTCCGGACGTCCTCGACCGTCGCCACGACCCCGCCCGGGTGCACCGGGAAGCTCTGGACCGCGCGCCACACGGCCGCCTCGTCTCCGTCATCGCCGGGCTGGGCGTGGTAGCGCCAGGGGTCGAACGACTGCTCGACGAACCAGACGGACTCGTTCTCGCGCAGCAGCTCCACCACCGACGCGGCGTCGGCCGAGGCTCGCACGACGGACCGGATCGGGCGGTCGAACAGCCCGCGCGCGACGGGCGCGACCGGGTCGGGTGTCTCCCCACACGCGCCGACGAGCAGCGCGAGCACAGCGGTGGCAAGGGGCTTGGCAGGACGGTCCATGGACGGGCGAGCGGCAGGCAGGGGGCGCTTCGCGTGCGCGCCGCGCCAGGAGGCACACGGCGTCGGCTGCGAGGCGCTGAAGGAGTGAACCCGGCCGCAGCCCCCTCGTTACGTTGCAACTTTGTTTCGTCAGCGTGCGCGACGGCGCGATCGACGATCCACGGCCCTCAGGGGAGCACGGTGAACGAGGCGCGGTTCGACACCTCGTGGTACGACCCGTCCACGAACAGCGCCACCTGATGGTCCCCCGCCGTGAAGCCGACCGCCGGGAGGTCCACCCGACCGTCCGCGGCCCCGGGGATCGGGATCATCGCGGCGACCGACACCTCGCTCGGCTCCGACCCTGCAGGGAACACGCCGAACCAGTCGCCCTCCGTCCCGGGCCCGCCGCCGAACGTGACCTCGATCGTCCCGGTCGCGGCGTAGGTCGCCGCGTCGGTCGCGACCGTGACCGGGCTCGGCCCGACCACGAAGTAGGTCCTCGGGCCCGCCTCGGTGTACCCGTCTCGAAGGAAGTAGCCCGCGAAGTACAGCCCGTCCGAGAGCCCGTTCAGCGCCATCACCCCGGCGGCGGCCTGGACGTACTGCCAGCTCGACGATCCGACGGTGCTCGGCACCTCGCCGACGCGGTAGGCGCCGATCCAGTCGTCCGCCAGGGCCGGCGCGTTCGTGAACTCGACGCGGACGTCCGCCCCGGACAGGACGAAGTGCGGATCCACGTCGAGGTCAGGGACGGGGCCGACGTAGAACGGAACGCGCGCCGCCAGCTCGCCGTAGCCGCCGGACTCGAAGAACGCGGCGTAGTAAGGCCCGGGCTCGTCGAGCGACAGCGTGACCGCCCCCGAGGTCCCGTTGACGTAGCTCCACGTCCGCGACGGGATCTGGCCGGGGACGTCGCCGTCGCGATAGAGGCCGATCCAGACGTCCGCGTTCCCGGGCCCGTGCTCGTACGTGATCCGGATCGGCGCCCCCACGTCGTAGGTCGCGGCGTCGAGCGCGATCTCGGGATAGCCGCCCACGCTCCCTTCGACCGTGAACGGGACGGCGTCGGACCAGGCGGACCACTCGAGGTTCTTGTCCCTGTGACGGACGCGAACGAAGTGCTGTCCGTTGATGAGCGCGTTCGCCGGGATCTCGGAGCGCAGGAGGTCGATCCCCGCATGCAGGTCGACCGGGTCGTAGTCGGGCGGACCGGTCGTCCCGTAGAGGTTCTCGAACGCGCGGTGCACGTCGATCTCGACCTCCGCGAACGCCGCGGTCGGCGCCACCTGGAACCAGGTCGAGTGCAGCTCGTGCCCGGCCGGCTGGACGAATGCGCTGCTCTCGATCGTCAGCGGCAGCTGGAGGGGCCCCGTCCCGAGCGCCGTGATCGTCGGCGTCTCGGGCGCGGGGTCGCCGAGCGTGCGCTCGAAGACGTCGATCAGCTCGGAGTCGAGGCTGACGAGCGCGTTCCCGATCGCGTGCGTCTCGACCCGCATCCTCCGCTCGGCCGGGAAGAACTCGATGATCTGGAACGGCCAGTAGTCGATCGTCTTCTGGACCTCCTGGAAGTCGCGCTCGGTCGACATCCCCCACCGCTGATCCCAGGCGGTTCCGCCCGAGATGATGTGGTACAGCGGCGCCTCGGGACGCTGGCCCCGGGCGTACAGGTGGTGGTGCCCGCCGATGACGAGGGCCGCCTTGGGCGACTGCTCCAGCCGCGGCTGGATCCGGTCGCGCACCCAGGTGGAGATGTCGCCGATGTACTGCTCGGCGATGCTCGGACGGTGCCCGAGCGTCAGGATCCAGTCGACGTCGGGATCGGCGTCGGCCGCGTCGATCACCTGGCGCGCCCACGTCTCCTGGGGCGTCCCCGTGTGCTCGGTGCTGAGCGCGAGGACGACGACGCGTCCGAGCTGGTACGAGTAGTAGTTCTCGGTGCCGCTGGGCGCGCCGTAGACCATCCCGTCGAGCTCGAAGTGGTCGTGGTACGCCTGGAGCCCGAGCGAGCCGTACAGCTCGTGGTTGCCGACGAGCGGCATGATCGGCAGGAACGGCGAGATCAGGTCCGACTTGCCGAAGTGCAGGAACTCGTAGTGCTGGAGCGTGCCGACGTCGACCTGGTCCCCGACGTTGAGCACCGCGTGGATGCTGTCCTCCAGGCGGCGACCGAAGCGCGCCTGCACCCGGTCGGCCGCGGCGCGCACGAGGCGCTCGTAGCGATCGCTCGCCAGGATCTGGTGGTCGCCCAGCACGAGGAGCCGGAGCACCTCGTCGCTCCCGTGCGCCGGCGGCGTACGGAACCGAAAGAGGGTCGAGCTCGTCCGGCCGCCTCGGACGCGGTAGCGGTAGCCGGTCGAGGGCTGCAGCCCGGTGAGCTGGACCGTGTGGTAGGCGTAGTTCGCCGGATAGCCCGTGTCGCTCAGGACACGGGTCGTCCCCGTCGTGCGTCGGTCGAGCGCGGAGCCGTCCGGGCCCCAGTCGACCACCGCCGCGTCGCCGGGCTCGGTCTTCCACGAGATCCAGATCGAGTCCGGAGTCGGCGCGTGGAGGTACGGACGGAGCCCGGGGTCGCCGTCGGGGCTCATGTCCTGCTGCTGGCCGGACAGGAGCGCCGCCAGGCCGAGCACGAGCAGGGGGAGAGCGAGGCGCGCTGCGCGGGCGGGCCAGCGGAGAACGGGGGTCGGAGCGGTCGCCATCGAGGTGCCGGAGAGGGTCGTTCCGAGACGGTACCCCACGCGACAGCGCGACACACCGCGCACCGGTCCGTCAAGGCGCCATCAAGGGGCACGGTCGAATCGGATTTCGGCCGAGACACCGCGTGGCAATCGAATCGGCCTTCCCCTGTCCGTCCTCGTAGGCGCTCCGACGGTCGACGTCGCTCGCCCGGTCCAGCCCTCTCCCACTGCACAGGAGAGCGATCGGAGGCCTCCTGAACGACTCGCATCCACTCACACCCAACTGAGCCCTCCGAACTGGGCCCTCCCTGCTCGGCCCGACCCTGCCCGCCATGGCCTACACGAACTTCAACGACTTCAAGCTCGACTTCCAGACCGCCTACCCGAACACGGAGGAGTCCCAGGCGTTCCTCGCCCACTGCTACTACACCCACGGCCTGAAGCAGGGCGCGAAGTCGGGCCTGACGATCGGCCTCATCCAGCACCTGAGGGAAAAGCTCCTCCAGCTCGGGTCGGTCCTCGAGTCGGGCGGCCAGATCTTCGTCGACGAGCGCGAGGGCAAGGTGAACCGCTGGAAGATCCACCACAACGACTCCTTCATCCTCGGCGGGATCCACAGCCTCGGGACGTTCGAGCTGGTCTCCGTGTACGAGCAGGAGACGAAGTGGAAGGAGACGTACGAGGACCAGGGCTCCTTCACGAACAAGGACGGCCGCACGGAGGCGGCGCGGCAGCTCGACTTCGTCGCCGATCCGACGTCCCAGTACCCGCTGCGCGTCACGCAGCGCGAGGTGATGGCCCTCAACATCTTCGGGTACATCGGTGAGGAGCAGAACGGGTCGATGTGCTTCACCCTCCCGGAGAAGAACAAGCCGATCGCCGAGGGGGCCACCCTGACGACGTACGCGGCCGAGGTGAAGGCGCTCGTCACAGCGCTCGATCCGAGCAAGGCATAGAGCCAGACACCGGCCTCGGCGCGGGGACGTGAGCGACCCGCGCGCGGCCGGTCTTGACGCAGGACTTTCATCGACGGGCCACGCGCGGCCGAAGCGCGCAGCGATGGCCCGTCCCACTCATCGCCCGCTCATCGTCGCCCTCGGGATCGCGTTCGCGGGCCTGGGTGCGGTGGCGTTCCTGAGCGCGAGCGACGCGGGTGACTCCGCAGCGGAGCGAGACCGCCGGACGGTCGATCGCGCTGGCCCCGTCGACGCCGCCCCCTCGCTGTCGCTCATCACTGCATCGACGGCCCCCTCGGCTTCGGCCGGCGCGAGATCGCGCGATGTCGCGAGGACGGTGCGCCCCCGCGACGGCCGGGTCGTCGCGATCGACCTCCGGGGCGGCGAGCGAACGGATGCGAACGGACGGCTCCGGCTGCGGGTACGGCCCAGGGTCCCCGGTGCGGAACCGGTGGAGAGATGGGTGGACGTCACCAGCGGCGCCTTCCGCCCACCGAGCGTGCCTGGACCGGGTCGCATCGACGTCCTGGAGGGGCGACTCGCCGGACGGAGCGTGTCCCCCGCGACGGACGCGCTCCGCACCGACGCGGCTGGCGCGCCCGTCTCTCCGCTGCGCGTCCGGCTCCGGACGCGCGCCCGCTTTGCGGTCCTCGACGCGCGCACCGGAGACGACGTGACGAGTGTCCGCTTCGTCCGCGGGGCGCCGCTCGCGGTCGTGCCGGTCTACCCGGGCGACGATGCTCCGCTCCTCGTCGAGGGGGTCGACTCGCCGCTGGAGCTGGAGCTCGATCCCTGGAAGGACTACCCCCTCGGCCTCTACGTCGGCGCGCCGGGCTATGCGTGGCAGCTCACGATGGCGACGGCGGAGGAGGAGGTCGAGCGCGTCGTGCTGCTCGAGCCCGGCGGGTCCCTGGAGGTCTTCGTCGACGACGCCGCGGGGCTCACCAACGCCTTCCTCCGCGTGCGGCCCACCGGTGACGGACGACGGGGGCTCTCGTTCAACGCTCCGCTCCGCGACGCGGTCGAGGCCGCGCCGCTCACGCTCCGGTCGCTGCTGCCGACCGAGTACGAGATCTCGATCGCGGTCGACGCTGACGGTGACCGTACGACGCTGCCCACCGTCGTGGCTCGCGCCGGAGCGACGGTCACCCCGGGCGCGACGGAGACCGTCCGGCTGACGATCCCGGAGGCCTTCGCGTCTGCCGCGACGACGGCCGACGTCACCCTGGACCTCGTCGTGCCGGAGGCCTGGCCGCGCGAGGCGGTGGACGTGCGCCTGACGGCCGTCGGGGTGGGGCACCCCGACCGCCAGCAGAGCACCGTCGAGGCTGCGCCGGTCGAGAACACGGATCGGTTCCGTGCCGACGTGGAGGGGCTCCCGCTGGGCGAGTACGAGCTCTGGATCCAGGAGTTCGCGCACCGCGAGAGGATCGTGGTGGACCGCGACGACGCCGTGACGGTGACCCTGCCGATCCCGGCGGAGGCCGAGATCCGCCTGACCGAGGAGCAGGCCGCCGCGTCCCGCTGGACGGTCTCGTTCCGCTCCGAGGACACCGGAGCCTTCGGCTCGGCAGAGCGCGTCGAGGGCGACCCGCTCCTCCAGCGCTTCGTCGCCCCGCCGGGCGTCGTCGATCTGACGCTCCTCGGACCCGGCGGCCAGCAGTTCCGCGGCAGGGGCCGGGTCGGCGGCGGACGCGCGTTCCTGACGCTCGACGAGTGCGTCTCGGTGCGGCTCCGGACGACGTACCGCGGCCGCCCCCACCCCGTCGCGACCGAGAGCGCCACCCCGCGGACGCCCGACGTCAAGGGGCCGGGCCGCCTCGTGCGCTCCGCGGCGGAGTGGTCGGTCGACAACGACGTCCAGATCCTCGTGCTCTCTGCGCCGGGCCGCTACGTCATCCGGCCGGCAGCGCTCCCGGGATACGTCGCGCCGGAGTCGCTCGAGGTGACGCTCGCGCCGGGCACCATCCCGGAGATCGAGGTCCCGCTTCGACGACTGCGCTGAGCGGACGCCGTGCGCGCCTCGGCCGCGCGCACAGCAAATCCCCCGAATCCCTGTGGAGGGCCGGAGCGTGGGGCAGTTCCTCCCCCATGGCCCCGACGCACGGTCGGGCAAGCACCCCACGCCCCTTCCTCGCACACAGTTCGATGCGCGCACGCCTTCCCCTCTTCGCTGCAGCCCTCCCGCTCCTCACCGCCGCCACCGCATTTGCTGGCGACCACCGCGTGACGATCACGGGCGACGTGTTCTTCACCGTCCCCGCGCCCATCGGCGCCCCGTTCACGAACATCGTCGTGGGCGCCCCGTTCGAGATCGTCGCCGAGGTCGAGAGCCCGCCGGTCGTGGTGACGGCCAGCGTCTTCCAGTATCCGCTCGACACGTCCACGGGCGGCGTCACGATCGCCGGCGTCACGTACCCGTACCTCCAGATGTTCGGAGAACTGACGCTCTTCGACGACCAGGTCGGCCTGGACTCCATCGTCCTCGCGGCCGAGGTCACGACGCCCGGGCCCGGCCTGACCCTCGGCGTCAGCTTCAGCGACCCCACGGGCGCGACCCTCTCCACGCCCGACATCGCCGCCCTCGACGGGGTGACGCTGAACCCGAACACGCCCCAGGGCATCTCGATCATCGGCGGAATGCAGGACGCGGCCAGCACGATCCTGATCGGGCTGCAGGGCACGCAGATGAGCTTCGAGGACCTCGGCGGCGGCGGCGGAGGCTTCGGCGTCCCTTACTGCACGGCCGTCCCGAACTCGACCGGCGCGATCGGGACCACGCGCGGCACGGGATCGACGGTCGCATCCGCGAACAACGTCACCCTCACGGCGGCCTCGCTGCCGACGAATTCGTTCGGGTTCTTCCTCACCAGCCGCACGCAGGGCTTCGCGCAGACGCCGGGCGGCAGCAGCGGCAACCTGTGCCTCGGGGGCTCGATCGGGCGCTACGTCGGTAGCGGCCAGATCCTGAACTCAGGGAGCTTCGGGAGCTTCTCACTGATGCTCGACCTGACCCAGACTCCGACGCCAAACGGGCTCGTTCCCGTGCAGGCGGGCGAGACCTGGAACTTCACCGCCTGGTACCGCGATTCGGTCGGTGGCTCGGCGACGAGCAACTTCACGGACGGGCTCTCGGTCGCCTTCCAGTGAGACCACGTGCGGTAGGGTGAGCGGCGATGCAGATCTGCCTCCCGCTCCTCGCCCTCACGGCCGCTCTCTCCGTCGCGCCGACGCACGTCGAACCGCGGAGCGAGCGGCCGAACGTGCTCTTCATCCTCGCCGACGACCAGTCGCCCTTCGACCTCCAGGCGTACGACCCGAGATCGCCCCTCGACGCGCCCCACATCGCGCGGCTCGCGGCAGAGGGCATGACGCTGGACGGGGCCTATCACATGGGCTCGTGGTCGGGTGCGGTGTGCACACCGTCGCGGCACATGATCATGAGCGGCCGGACGGTCTGGCACCTGCCGCGCAACGGCGTGAAGGGCGCGGGCCCGAACCCGCTCTGCCCCGAGGATCTCGCCGACCACACGCTCCCCGTCGTGTTCGCCGAGGGCGGCTACGACACGATGCGGACGTGCAAGAAAGGGAACAGCTACAAGGCTGCGAACCAGCGCTTCCAGGTCGTCCAGGAGGCGACGCGGCGTCAGGCCTCGGCGGAGGAGGGCAGCGCCTGGCACGCCGACCGCGTCCTGGAGTACCTCGACGAGCGCGAGCGCACGGGCGACGAGGACCCGTTCCTGATCTACTTCGGCTTCTCGCATCCGCACGACCCGCGCTGGGCCAGCGACGAGCTGCTGGAGAAGTACGGCGCGGTCAACGAGTTCGAGGGCTATGCGCCGAACCCGGCCGCGCCGCCCCTCCCCGAGAACTACCTGCCCGCGCATCCGTTCCCGGACGGGCAGCCGGGGCTGCGCGACGAGGTCAACGTCCAGGGCGTCAAGCGGCGCCGCGATCCGGCCGTCATCCGGAACGAGATCGGCCGCCAGCTCGCGTGCAGCGAGAACATCGACCGCCAGATCGGCCGCGTCCTCGCTCGGCTGGAGGCGATGGGCGAGCTCGACAACACCTACGTCGTCTACACCGCGGACCACGGCATGGCGATCGGCCGCCACGGCCTGCAGGGCAAGCAGAACCTCTACGAGCACACGTGGCGGGTGCCGTTCATCGTCCGCGGACCGGGTATCGAGCCGGGCACGCGCGCACGCGGCAACGTCTACCTGCTCGACGTGCTCGCGACCCTGTGCGACCTGACCGGCGTCGAGCCGCCGGCCACGAACGAGGGCACGAGCTTCGCCCCGGTGCTCCGCGGCGAGCGTGACACGATCCGCGATGTCCTGTACGGCGTGTACTGCGGCGGCACCAAGCCCGGGATGCGCTGCGTACGGCGCGGCGACTGGAAGCTGATCGAGTACGACGTGCTCGACGGCGCGGTCCGCGAGACCCAGCTCTTCGACCTGTCGAAGAACCCGTCCGAGTTCCTCACCGCGCACGCGGTCCAGGTCGTCTCGGCGCTGACCGGCGTCACGCCCGAGGGCCACCAGCGCGACCTCGCCGAGGACCCCGAGCACGCCGAGGTCCTGGGCGAGATGCGCGCGCTGCTGCTGTCCGAGATGGAGCGGCTCGACGATCCGTATCGGCTCCGCGGGCAGTCAGAGTGACCGTCAGTCCACGGCCCGGCGCACGCGCGCGAAGTACGCGCCGTGTCGTTCGCCGTCCGTCCGCGTCAGGGTCGTGAGCAGCTCGGTCGGCCCGGCCGGCAGCTCGACCTTGAACGTGGCGCGGATCGCCTCGGGATCGATGTCCATCGTCCGCTCGACGCCGCCGATCTCGATCTCCGCCGTCGTCGCGCCCATCGCTCGTTCGAGGTGCTCGGGCCAGCGCAGGAGCGTGATCTCGTAGCGCCCCGCCTCGCGCACGTCGACCGCCCAGGGACCGTTGCCGACGTAGCCGTTCCGGACGTGGTTCTGGTGCCACGGTGTGCCCTGGTCGTTCGTGTGCCAGTCGTGCGACATGAGCGCGACCGGGTCCTCGGCGCCGCCGACGTGGATGTGCACCGTCTCCCCGAGCACGGGCTCCAGCGTCGCCCACCAGCGCTCGTACGCGGCGCGCAGCTCGGCGACCACGCGCTCGTGATCGCCCGCGACGTCACTGGCCTGGCCGGGGTCGGCGATGACGTCATAGAGTTCCTCGCCGTTCACGAGCCGCCAGCGCTCCGTCATCACGGCGCTCTTGCGCCACTTCCGCGGATGCTCGACCCGCTGGGAGTGCACGATGAGAGTGCGATTCGCCGGAGCCTCGCCGTCACCGCGCAGCGCGGCCGAGAACGACGAGCCATCGAGCGGACGCTCGGTGGTGTCCTCCAGTCCGCAGAGCTCCACGAGGGTCGGCAGGACGTCGACGTGGGCCGCGAGCGCCTCGATGTCGCGCCCGCCGCCGACTCCACCGCCGACTCCACCGCCGGGCCAGCTGACGAAGAACGGCACGCGGTGCCCGCCCTCGTACTCCGACCCCTTGTGGCCGCGCATGCCCGCGCGGAATCCGGGCCATGTGCCCTCCTCCTTGCCGCGCTTCTGGTGCCCCGCCGCGGTCCCGTTGTCGGTCATGAACACGATGACCGTGTTCTCGGCGAGCCCGATCTCCGCGAGCCGCGCGCGGAGCCGCCCGACGTTCTCGTCGATGTTCTCGATCATCCCGTAGAAGCGGGCCATCGTCGGCGCAACGCCCTTGTCCTCGTACGGGCTCGAGTACGACTCGTCGACCAGAAACGGCCCGTGCGGCGCGTTGGTCGAGAGGTAGGCGAAGAACGGTCGCGCGTCCTCGCGCTCGATGAACTCCGTCGCCTCCCGGAACCACACGTCGGTGCAGTAGCCCTCGAACGGCCTCCACGACCCGTTCACCTCGTACGTGTCGTCGAAGTAGTCGTTGTCCCAGTAGTCCGGGCCCTGGCCGACGCCGCCGCCGTGGTGCCACACGACGTGCTCGAAGCCCTGGTCCTGGGGCCGGGTCGGCGCGTTGTCGCCCAGGTGCCACTTGCCGAACATGCCGGTGCGATAGCCGTTCGCGCGGAAGACCTCGGCGAGCGTCTCCTCGTCGCCGTCCATGAGCGACCGCCCCATGATCGTGTGCCACACGCCGGTTCGCGTGGAGTAGCGCCTGGTCATGAGCGCGCTCCGCGTCGGCGAGCACGTCGGGTCGACGTGGAAGTCCGTCAGCCGGACCGACTCGGTGCGGAGCGCGTCGAGGTGCGGCGTCCGGATCATCCCGTTGCCGTGCGCGGCGACGTCGCCGTAGCCCTGGTCGTCGGTGATCACGAGGAGCACGTTCGGGCGCGCTGGGTCGCCCCATTCGGCGGCGGGCGCGAACGACAGGAAAGAGGCAAGGAGGACGGAGTGCATGACCGCCCAGCCTACTCGGGCTACTCCTCGACGAGGATCGGCACGTTGTGGACCGCGCCGTTGCCCTTCCCGTCGCGCACGTAGGCGAAGAGTCGGTACGGCCCCGGCGCCTTCGGCAGGCGGATCTTCGCGCTCTTCGGCTTCGCAGTGACGACGGCGCGTGGGAACTCCTCCAGCTCGTCTTCGCGCGCGCCGTACGAGCCGTTCCCGGGCGAGGCCGCGCGCAGCACCCACTCGACCTTCAGCCGATCCTTGTCCGGGTCCTTCGCCTTCAGCTGGGCCCGCACGGCGTCTCCCGCCTCGCCTCGATCCCGATCCACCGTCAGCGACACGATCTCGGGCACGCGGTTCTTCGGCGGCTTCCCGGACCAAAGCTCGGTCATGACGTCGACGGGAGCGAGCCGCGTCCCGTCGGCCAGGAACATGCCGAACCAGGTGGCCGTCGTCTCCTGCTTCTGGCCCCACAGGAAGGTGTAGGCGCCGAGGCACAGGGGCTGGTCGAGCACCGCCTCTTCGTACCCCGAGCGGAACAGGTCGGCCTTCTCCGTGCTGCTCCACTCGATCGGGGTCCCCCACGCGGTCCGCGGGCTTTCCCAGTGCCCGCGGGTCCCGTGCTCGGTGACGACGTACGGGCGGTCGCCGCCGGCGCTCCGGTAGCGCTCCGGGACGGTCTCGATCGAGCCGTAGCTGTTGATCCCGATCACGTCGACGGACGGGGCGAGCCGGCCGAGGTCGCGCACCTTCTTGCCGCCGTCCCCCAGCTCGGCGATGACCGTCATCGTCGGATGGTCGGGGTCGAGCTCGGCGACGAGCTTCGCGAGCGACTCCAGGTGCTCGTAGTAGCGCGGGTCGCTCCCGTCTCCCTCGGCCTCGTTGCCGAGCGCCCAGAGGAGGACCGCAGGGTGGTCACGATAGCGCTCGACGGCCTCGCGCACCTCGCGCGTCTGCCGCTCCAGATCGCGCTCGGAGCCGTAGTCGAAGCCCGTGCCGACCCGGGCCAGCCAGATCCCGAGCGTGACCGAGACTCCCTGCGCGTGCGCCTCGTCGAGCAGACGCTTCGTACGACGACCCACGCTCCACGTCCGGATCGAGTTGCCGCCGGCCTCTGCGAGCTGTTCGAGGTAGCGATCCCCGCCGACGCCCTTGATGAAGTACGGCTCGCCGTCGCGGAGCAGCTCGAAGCCGCGGCGCTTCGACTCGACGGTCACGGGCGTCGCGTCGGGTCGCTCGATGCCGACGAGCGCCATGGACAGCCCCACGAGGGCGGCGGGGAGAGCGACGAGTGTTTGGGAGACGGGCATGCGAGCAGACCTCAATGGGCCATCAGGTCCGCGAAGCAAGCCCCGAACACGGCCGGGTCGATCTCCAGCGCGTTGTCGCCGACGTACCACTCGAAGCGGACGTGGCCGGGGATCTCGGCGTCCTTCACCTGGTTGAAGAGCCAGACGCCGTGCTCCTCGGCGACGCGGTCCCGCGCCACGTAGGCCGCGTCGGCGTCCAGCGCGACGAAGACGTGCATCAGGTTGACGTGCGGGACGCGCGGAAGCGTGGTCACGCCCTCGACCGCGCCTGCGGCCTCTGCGATCGCGACGGCGTGGGCGTGGTACTCCGGCATCCGGGCCAGCCGCTCGTCGAACTGCATCGCCGCCGTGGCGACGTTCGGCGCGAGGGTGTACAGCCGCCCGCCGGCCCGCGCCTGCCATACCGCGGACTCCTCGATGAAGTCCTCCGATCCGAGGAGCATGGCGCCCGAGAGCGCGTCGATCCCCTTGTAGAACGACACGTAGACCGAGTCGAAGCCGGCGCAGATCTCGTCGTAGCCGCGGCGGTAGTGCGCGGCGCACTCCCAGAGCCGCGCGCCGTCGAGGTGCAGCGGAACACCGCGCGCGGCGGCCTCCTGCTTCAGCTCGACGAGCTCGTCCCAGGTGGGGAGCTGCCCGCCCGCCTCGCGCGTCGGCAGCTCGACGAGGAGCGCGGCGAGCGCCTCGGGCACCGCTCGGAGGTGCTCCGCCCGCATCGGACGGTCGGCGGGACCGACGAGCGTCGCGCGCAGACCGAAGAGGTGCGCGTACGCGCGCTCCTCGTGCAGCTCCAGGTGCGACGTGGGCGGCATGCCGAAGTGCGGGATGCGCGCGCGCTCCGCCCAGACGCGCATGGCGACGTTCTGGGCGACCTTGCCCGTCGGCATGAAGCGCGCCGCGGGGAACCCCAGGAGCTCGGCGACCTTCGCCTCGAACTCCTCGATCAGAGGGCCAGAGCCGTAGACGTCGAAGTCGTACCCGCGATCCTCGCACCAGTCCGCGGCCCGTCGCAGGACCTCGGCTGGAGTCTGCGGGCGATGCCCGTGCACCCACTTCGATCGAGCACGCAGGGCCACGCGCTCGGGAGTCTTGCCCGCTGCCATGCCGAGAGCGTAACCGCCCCCCTCCGATCCGATTCAGCGGGCCGATTCAGCGGGCCGATTCAGCGGGCCGGCTCTTCGGGCTCCGCCTCTCGGGCGAGGGCGAGGAGCGCGTCGAGATCCTCGGCCGGCGCACCGAGCACCTCCAGCGCCCTGGCGAACCGCGCCCGGCGTACGCGCTCCCGCGCGCCGTCGTACCCGTGCTCGCGCACGTCCTCGATCGTCAGCGGGAGGTCGTGGTCGAGCTCGACCCCGTCCCGCTGGAACGGCGTGACGCCAGGCTCGACCATCGGCCAGCCGCTGAAGTGGACCTTCGAGCCGTCGGCTGCGACCGAGTCCAGGACCGCCGCTTCCGCTCCCTGCGTGCGCCCTCCGACCACGACCGCGCGACCCGCGTCGCGCAGGATGCGCGCGGCCCACTCGCCACCACTGGCGCTCCCACCGTCCACCAGGACGACGACGTCGCCCCGGTACCGCGGCGACCGCGGCGCGATCACGCGCGAGCGCCCGTCGGAGTTGCCCCAGCGGTAGCGCAGCGTCTTCGGCACGAAGTGCCGCAGGAACGGATCGGACGCCGCGACGAGCCCGCCGCCGTTGCCGCGGAGGTCGAGCACGAGCCCCGCGGTGTCCTTCAGCCGCTTCAGGTGCTCGCGAAGGATGGGCGTCATCTTGCCCTCCTGACCGAGCGTGCCCCGCGACGGATCGAACGTCCTCACGCGCAGGTAGCCGATCGACCCGACCCTCCCGCCATGGATCCACCGCTCGCCGTAGTGCTTGCGCTTCGGCGGCATCGTCTGCGTCGAAGCCCTGGGCACCTCCACCGTCGCCTCGGACCCGTCGGGCCACCGCAGCCCGAGCTCCACCGAGGTGCCGGCCGGCCCGGCGGCGAGGATCTCCACCGCGCAACCGATGCGCGCACCCGCGACCGAGGTCACCTCGGGGTAGGCCCGCGGATCGTCGGCGAGGGCGGCCGGCAGCTCGGGCGGTGCGTCCCCCCAGTCGAGCACGTACGGCCTGCGCCCGATCATCCCGATGCGAAGGGTCGGGACGGCCCAGCTCGCGAGGACCTCGGGCGGCGGGACGTACGCGACGTGCGCGTCGTTCAGCACGGTCAGCATGCGCGCGATCTCCCACGCGAGTTCGGTCGGCGACTCCGCCGCGAGCGCACGCGGCCTGTGCTCGGCGCGCTCGGCCTCCCAGTCGACCCCGTAGAGATCGAAGTAGGCGTAGTCGTCCCGCAGGCGCTCCCAGTGCTGGTCGAAGACCTCGCCGAATCCGAACTCCTCCTGCGCAAGTGCAAGGGATCGATCCGGCGCCAGCGCGACGAGCGCGACGGCCGCGAGGACGAGGCGGGGGCAGCGGGACATGCTCGAAGACCAGAAGACCCCGGCGCGCCCGATCGGGCGCACGAAACGCCGCGAAATCGCCCGGCGTGGCTACGCCGGGTCGCCGCCGGGGCCGTCCTGCTCGCGCTCGGCCCGCAGGAACGCCCGGACGCGCGGGATCACGATGAGCGGGAGCGGCGACAGGACCGCGGCGTAGTGCGCGAGCGGCGCCTGCTCCTCCTTGACGAACATCAGGAGGACGATGAACGAGATCACCGGGAACATCGTCGTGTAGACGACGAGCGGGACGGGAAACGCCGACTCGCTGCGGAACTGCTGCACGACGTCCAGCCAGCCGGCGATGGTCGTCATGACGATCATGCCCAGGAAGAGCCCCTCCGCGCCACCGGGCAGGAGGGAGCCCTCGCCCTGCGCGGCGGCGGAGGCGGCTGCGGCCGCGAGTGCGATCGACGCCATGCTCATCCGGCCGAGACCCTCCCGGGGATCGCGTCCATCGCCAGGCGCAGGCCGCCGAAATGCCATCGCGTCCACGGATGGAAGAAGTTCCGGTACGTCGCCCGCACGTGCTCGCGCGACGTCGCCCAGCTGCCGCCGCGCAGCACGAACTGGTTCGCCATGAACTTGCCGTTGTACTCCCCCACGGCGCCCTCGCTCGCCCGGTAGCCCGGGTACGCCGCGTACGGGGACTGCGTCCACTCCCAGACGTCGCCGAAGAGCTGTACTGGCGCGTCGGCCGCGTCGGTGTACGCCCCTCCATAGGCGCGCGGGTGCCACTGGCCGCCCTGGCGCAGGTCGGGCTCGAGCAGGTTCCCCTCGATGGGTCGGCCCGCGGCGGCGACCTCCCACTCGGACTCGCGCGGAAGGCGCGAGCCGGCCCAGCGGGCGAAGGCGTCGGCCTCGTAGTACGAGAGGTGCGTCGCCGGGTCGTCGAGCCGCAGCGGCTCCAGGCCGTGCAGGGTGAACTGCATCCAGCCCTCGTCGCGACGCTCCCAGTACATCGGGGCGTCCCAGGGCTCGGTGGTCTGGATCCGATCCCAGGCGTCGCTCAGCCAGAGGGTCGGGGTCCGGTAGCCGCCGTCGTCGACGAACTGCAGGAGCTCGTGGTTCGTGATCGGGCGCGAGGCGAGGCGGAACTCGTCCACGTACGCCCTGTGCGACGGCCCCTCGTTGTCGAACGCGAAGCCCTCGCCGCGGTGCCCCAGCTCGACCAGTCCGCCGCCGAACCGGTGCAGCTCCTGGGGCGCCGACTCCGGCGAGGTCGGGGCCGCGCCGTCCATGAACGCCGGATCGAGCGGGTTGCACGACAGGACGTGCTTGATGTCCATCAGCACGAGCTCCTGGTGCTGCTGCTCGTGCTGGAGCCCCAGCTCGATCAGCGCGAGCCGCTCGCCGAGGTCCTCGGGGTCGCGCCGCAGGAGCTCGTCGATGCGCTCGTCGACGTGCGCACGATAGGCGAGCACCTCGGCCAGGCGCGGCCGCGTCAGGAGCCCGCGGTGCGGGCGCGGATGTCGCGCTCCGACCTGCTGGTAGTACGAGTTGAAGAGGACGCGGAAGGCGGGATCGAAGGGCTCGAACCCCTCCTCGCTCTCCAGCACGAACGTCTCGAAGAACCACGTCGTGTGCCCCAGGTGCCACTTCGTCGGGCTGACGTCCGGCATCGACTGCACCTGCATGTCCTCGGGCTCGAGCGTTCGAGCTAGGTCGAGCGTGGTGCGGCGAACGCGGGCGAAGCGCTCGGGGTCGGCGGTTTTGACTCGTTCGGGCCCGGGGGCCGCGGTCCGGCGGAGCATGTGCGTGGGTGGTCGTGGGAGGGCGGTGACGAGCCGCAAACGATAGCAGGATGACCGAGCGTACGGCGCACGCGACGCCGTTCGGACCCCTCCGCCGATGCGGGAGATGCCTGCCGCGACCCTGCGGAACCTACGTACGCGCGAGCTCCTCGACGTGACCGAGGGATCACTACGGCCGGATCACGTTCACGCCATCGTGTCCGAGGCGCAGGGGGACCCGCCGG
Source organism: Planctomycetota bacterium (assembly GCA_038757895.1). Lineage (GTDB taxonomy): Bacteria > Planctomycetota > UBA1135 > UBA1135 > Saltatorellus. Next base: position 48,805 of record JBCDGE010000052.1, read on the forward strand.
ACCTCCTCGCTCCCCCGGAACAGCACGAGTGTCGTCACACGCTCCGACGCGTTGATCGACTCCGACCGCCCGTCGACGAGGCGGCCGCGATCCGTCGTCCAGGCGACGTTGCCGCGGAGTACCGTCAGCATGCTCACGTCTCCCTCGGCGTCGAGGACCTGGAACGAGTCGGCCTCGTCGGCATCGTCGAGCTCGATCCGGAGCTGGCAGCGGCGCGTCACGACGAGCTCCAGCTCCTCCAGGTCCGAGCCCTCCGGGATCGGGTTCCGGTTGTCCGCGAAGTCGATCCCGTCCCCGAAGATGCGGGCGTGATCGAGCGAGCGCGGCACGTCGACGAACGCGAATCGTCCCTCCTCGTCGGTCTGGACGGCAGGCGTCGAGATGTCGTCGGCGTAGCCGTTGCGCACGCTGACGATCCGACACAGCGCGACGCTCACCGCGGCGACCGGCTTCCCGTCCGTGCCGACGACTCGGCCCGCGACGCGGGGGACGCGCTCCTCCCGCGGGAGCGTCAGCACCAGTCCAGCCGCTCCCGCGCGCACGGGCTCGCTCTGCAGGAACGCGACCTCCTCCTCGTCGTGGACGGAGATCCGATAGTCGCGGTCGATCAGCCCGTCCAGAGCGAAGAACCCATCGTCGTCGGTGCGCACGTCCTCCCTGCGACCGCCGTCCCGCAGGAGGGACTCGACGTCGGCCGCGACCGTCGTCATCGCACCGAACTCCGGCGCCTGGACCGCGCCGAAATGCGTCAGGTCGGAGGTCCACACGCGCGCGCCGGGCACGGGCTCACCGTCCACGTCGACGACCCGCCCCTCGATCGAGAGCGGCGCGCCTCCCAGCCTCAGCACGAGCGGCTGCGGCCACGCCTCGGGGTCGAGGTTGGACTCCGTCGCGCGCTCGAGCCGCGCCGGGAGCGAGCCGGGCTTGAGCGCCATGAGCACGCCACGCTTCCCGGGACCCTTCAGGCGCAGCGCGAACCGTCCCTCGGAGTCGGTCTTCCCGCTCGCGAACTCCAGCGCCACGTGCGCGCCCTCGACGGGGCGGCCGTCGAGGTCGAGGACGGCTCCCTCGAGGAGCCCCGCGTCCGTGCGCGGCGCCCCGAGCACGATCTCCAGCGACGCGTCCGGCGTGGAGGGCAGCGAACGGATATCGGGCGCGAACCCCGGGCAGCGTGTGACGAGCAGCCCGTCGTCGAGGCGCGGCGCCTCCGGAAGGTCGAAGCGCCCCTCCTCGTCGGTCGTCTCGATCCACCGGACGACCCGTGAGCGCTCCAGCCGCTCGTCGAACCGCGCGTGGAAGCTCCGGGCGACGTCGACCGTCAGCGTCGCTCCGGCGAGTCGGTTGCCCTGCGTATCCACCACGATCCCCGCGAGCGGTTGGCGGGGCGCGACGACGAGGACGAGCTCCTCGGCCTCGGAGGTGCCGCCGAAGTGCGTCGTCGGCTGTAGCACCGGCGTGAGGTCGTCGTCGAGCACCTCGATCTCCCCGTAGGTGCCTCCGCCCTGCGCCTCGTGCGCCCGCGGCAGCGTGAAGGTCCCGTCGGGCCCCGAACGGGTGATAGCCCCATCGGGGAGAGTCAGCGCGGGGTCGGATCCGACGGGCCGAACTCCGACCCGCACTCCGGCGAGCGGTCGGCCCGACACGGACAGGACGCGTCCGGACAGCACCTCGGGCGGCGCGGCCACGGGCTCGGCCTCCGGAGCGAGCTCCGGACGCGCCGGTTCGACGTCGACCGCCGCGCGCGCAACGTCGCCGGGCAGTGCGTCCGGACCGGCGCCCTCGACGACCGCGAGCTCGGCGGGCTCGCTCGCCCGTGCGACCTGTGCGGGTCCCGCCTCCGGGACGACCCGGGCCGAGGAGAACGTCGCGACGGCCGCCACGCCGACGAGCGCGGCGACGGCCAGTGAGACCTTGAGCTTGGCATCCATGACGAGCGCTCCAGAGAGTGATCCGGTGGCCAAGCGGGCCCCATGGGCCCAGCTGGCTCCGGTCGAACGGTTGGCTCCTGTGGTCCAGCGGCTCCGCTCGCACAGCGGCGCCAGGGCGAGCATCCACGCCCCGCGGTCGCCCTCGAAGTCGCGGCCGAGCCGCTCGCGCAGCTTCGACAGCCCGCGGTGGAGCCTCGAATGCACCGTGCGCACGGGGACGCCGAGCCGCCGAGCGATGCGCGTAGGCGTCGCGCCGTCGAAGTACCGCATGAGGATGGCCGTGCGGTACGGCTCGTCGAGCGAACGGACGGCCTCGACGACGCGCCGGTGTGCGTCGAGCTGGTCCAGCATCGCCGCTCCGTCCAGCGCGCCCGCCTCGGCGTCACGCTCGCCAGCGTCGAGCTCCCGCGCGCGGCGCCGCCGTTCCCCGCGGCGTCGGTCCCGCGCGAGGTTTCGGACGACGGCCGAGAGCCAGCGCTCCAGCCCCGGGCGATCGACGCCCTCGGGCCCCCGCTGCAGCGCGACGATCCACGCCTCCTGCACCAGGTCGTCGGCCGCGTGCGGGTCTGCGACGAGACTGCGCGCGAGCCGGTTCACCCAGCCGGAGCGGTCGAGGAGGGTCTCGAGGTCGGGGGACATGGCGTTCGATGGATCCATGGCCGCGCGGTCCGAGCGTACTGCGAGGAGTTGCAGAAAACGACGCGACCGGAGCCTCGATCCGCCTCTGGATCCAGGCGATCGTGCACCAGGAAGAGACGCGGGAGCCGGCTCGATTCGCCACTGAACAGTGCTCACCTCGACTCGCGGTGCTGCGAGCGGGGGCGGGACGATTGCACACCTGTCCGAGCCTGCTGCGGCTCGCCCACATCACCGGAGGAAGATCCGCGGTCGAACGCCCGACCGAGGTCAGAAACGACCAAGTCGGTGCATCATCCAGGGGCCAGAGGCTGCATGGTTGTGCGTGGACGTGCGCACACGCGCGGCCTCTCTTCCCCGATAGACAATCCTCCTTCTCCAACAGCTTCCATGATTCTCCGCTTCTCCTCGCTTGCGGCATGTGCCGTGGTGACCACGGGCGCTGCGTTCGCCCAGGCGAACGACGACTGTAGCGGCGCGATCGCGCTGACCTCCGGCACCGCCGTTGCCTTCGACACGACCGCTGCGACCGCTGGCGCGGCCTTCGCCTGCGCCGCGGGCGGCGGCCCCGACCTCTGGTACTCGTACACGTCGACGATGGCCGGCAGCAACGTCTCCGTCCAGACGTGCGGCTCGGCGTACGACACGGCTCTCGAGGTCTTCGACGGCTCCTGCGCCGCGCCGAACCTCATCGAGTGCAACGACGACGCGTGCGGCCTCCAGAGCACGGTCGACGTCGCGAACACCGCGGCTGGCGCGACGTACCTCATCCGCGTCGGCGGATTCAACGGCTCCACTGGCACGGGCACGATCATCGTCTCCGAGTCCCAGGACCTCTGCGCCGCGGGCCTCGACGACATGTTCGAGGACAACGACACGTGTCAGACGGCGGCCGCGATCACCCCGGGCACCTACGTCGACCTGGTGGCCACGCTGACCGACCCGGACCACTACACGGTCACGCTGGCGGCCTCCGAGCAGCTCAACGTGGCG